>NZ_JACMYK010000026.1 GCF_020889785.1 Bradyrhizobium acaciae | reverse complement strand
CGAGACCGAGGCCCAGCTCGCCGCGGTTCGCGCCGAGATCGACAATCAGCGCCGGGCCGCGGCGCAGGTCCGTGCCGAAGCGCAGGCGCTCGCCCGCGAGGCCGAGCTCGCCGACCGCCGCGTGCAGGCGATCGTTGCCGAACGCAACGAGTGGCAGAGCCGCAAGACCAGCGCAGCCTCGCAGGTCGGAACCATCGAGGCGCGCATCGCCGAGGTGTCGGCCGAGCGCGAGGAACTGGCCAACGCGCCGGAAGTGTTCGCCGAGAAGCGCAGCGCGCTGATCACGGAGATCGAGCACGCCGAGGGGGATCGCCGCATCGCCGCCGACGCGCTGGCGACCGCGGAAGCCGCGATGGCGGAGACCGACCGCGTCGCCAAGGCCACGCTCGAAGCGCTGTCGTCGTCCCGCGAAGCCACCGCGCGCGCCGAAGAGCGCATGGAAGGCACCCGCCGCCGTCTCGCCGACATCGAGCGCGAGATCCACGACATGCTCGAGGTCGAGCCGAGCGCGGTGGTCGGCATGGCCGAGATCGAGCCGGGCGCGGAGCTGCCACCGGTCGCGCAGGTCGAGGAAGAGCTCGAGAAGCTGCGCCGCGACCGCGAGCGGCTGGGCGCCGTCAATCTGCGCGCCGAGGAAGAACTCAAGGAAGTCGAGACCCAGCACACCGCGCTGACCACCGAGCGCGACGACCTCGTCGAAGCGATCAAGCGGCTCCGCCAGGGCATCCAGAGCCTCAACCGCGAAGCGCGCGAGCGGCTGTTGACCTCGTTCGAAACCGTCAACAACCACTTCAAGCGGTTGTTCACCGAGCTGTTCGGCGGCGGCGAAGCCGCGCTGCACCTGATCGAGAGCGACGATCCGCTGGAAGCCGGCCTCGAGATCATCGCCAAGCCGCCGGGCAAGAAGCCGCAGACGCTGTCGCTGCTCTCGGGCGGTGAGCAGGCGCTGACCGCTCTCTCCCTGATCTTCGCGGTGTTCCTCACCAACCCATCGCCGATCTGCGTGCTGGACGAAGTCGACGCGCCGCTCGACGACCACAACGTCGAACGGTTCTGCACCCTGCTGAACGAAATGACCGGCTCGACCGACACGCGATTCATCATCATCACGCACAATCCAATCACGATGGCGCGGATGAACCGGCTGTTCGGCGTCACCATGGCCGAGCGCGGCGTGTCGCAGTTGGTGTCGGTCGACCTGCAGGGCGCGGTCGATATCCTCGACCAGAACGTGGCTTAAGGCTGCATCAGAACACCTCGGATTTGAGGCGAGGCCTTCCGGCCTCGTCATTGCGAGGAGCGATAGCGACGAAGCAATCCATGCTTCTGCAAGCGGCGATATGGATTGCTTCGCTCCGCTCGCAATGACATGGGGATGGTACGGCGCATGACGTCACCCGACCTGCCTGCTGAACTCAAAGCCTCCCTCAACGCCCGGCTCGAAGGCCTATCACGCAGCGACGCCGCCGGCCGTGCGGCCATCATCTCGCAGACCTATCGCGAAGGCGGCGGCTCCTCGACGATCAAGACCGAGACTGATGCGCTGGCCTACGCCGTGGCGCGGATGCCGGCGACCTATGCCGCCGTGGTGGCGAGCCTCGATTCACTCTCCGACATCAGGCCGGATTTCGCGCCCACCAGCCTGCTCGATGTCGGCGCCGGGCCGGGGACGGCAAGCTGGGCGGCCGCGGAAGCCTTCTCGTCGTTGCAGGCGTTCACTCTGCTCGATTCCAATGAGGCCCTGCGGACGCTGGCGCTCGACCTCACGCGCCGGAGTGATCGCCTGCGCCGCATCACCTATGAGCTCGGCCAGGCCCGCACCTATGCGGCGCATGCTAAGGCCGCTGACCTCGTGATCGCGAGCTACGTCATCAACGAGATCAATGATGCCGAGCGCGACGCGCTCACCGATGTCATGTGGGAGAAAACCAGGGATACCCTGCTGGTCGTCGAGCCCGGCACACCGGCGGGCTATGCGCGAATCATCGCACTCCGCGCACGCTTGATTGCTGCCGGCGCGCATGTCAGCGCGCCCTGCCCACATGACAATGGCTGTCCGCTGATTGCGCCCGACTGGTGCCATTTCTCGCAGCGTCTGCAACGCTCGCGCGCGCACAAGCAGGTCAAGGGCGCCGACGCACCGTTCGAGGACGAGCGCTTCGCCTATGTCGCGCTGAGCCGCGCGCGCGTCGAGAACAGGCCATCGCGCGTGCTGGCGCAGCCGGATGTCGGCAAGGTCGAGATCGCGGCCAAGCTATGCACGCCCGAGGGTGTCGCGGTCGCCAAGATCCAGCGCCGCGCCAAGGCCGATTACGCGCGCGCCAGGCGCTGGCGCTGGGGCGATGCGGTCGTAACCAACAACCCCCGTCGTCCCGGCGAAAGCCCGGACCCATAACCACCGATCTCAATTGTGAAGCAAAGCCGACGCCGCTTGTGCCCTTTCCATGGGCCGCTGCGTATGGGTCCCGGCCTTCGCCGGGACGACGTTGAACCAGCGAGCGGCGGGACGACGACGTTGAACCAATCCCGGCCAGCCTCGACCAAGACAATGCCCACCTCTTCGCGGCGGGCTGCCCTGCGCCCCGATCTTGGGCTACGGTGCCGCCGTCTCGTCCTTCAGGAGTTGCCCTGTCATGTCGACCAGCTGGATCGTTATCGGCGTCATCGTCCTTCTCGTGCTGTTTGCGTTCGGCGCCTACAACCGCCTGGTCGCGCTCGGCCAGCGGGTCAGCCAGGCCTTTGCCGACATCGACGTGCAGCTCAAGCAGCGCCACGACCTGATCCCGAACCTGGTCGAGACCGTGAAGGGCTATGCCGCGCATGAGCGCGGCACGCTCGACGACGTCATCAAGGCGCGCAATTCGGCGATCTCGGCGCAGGGACCGGCCCAGGTGTCGGCGGCGGAGAACCAGCTCTCCGGCGCGCTCGGCCGGCTGATCGCGCTGTCGGAGGCCTATCCGGACCTCAAGGCCAACGCCAATTTCCAGCAGCTCGCCTCTGAGCTTTCCGATCTCGAGAACAAGATTGCCGCCAGCCGCCGCTTCTTCAACAACGCGGTCCAGGAATACAACACCGGCATCCAGCAGATGCCGGCCGCGCTGTTCGCCGGCATGTTCGGCTTCACCCGCAAGGATTTCTTCGACCTCGGCGCCAGCCGCACAGAGGTCGAGGCGGCACCGAGCGTGAAGTTCTAAGGCGCAACGCGCGCCGGCGAGAGGCTGCTCCGTCATGGCCGCCTATGGTCTCTACACGCATATCGCATCGAACAAGTTTCGTTCGATGCTGCTGCTCGCCGGCCTGTTCCTGCTGATCTACGTGCTGGTCTATGCCGGCGCGCTGGTCGCGGAGGTGATGACCGATAGCAGCCGCACTGTCGACTACTATCTGACGCGGGCCTCGCGCGACCTGGTGTCGGCCTTCCCGTGGGCGACGATCGCGGCCGCGGCCTGGATCGTGATCGCCTATTTCTTCCACCAGAAGATGATCGATGCCGTCACCGGCGGCGAGAGCGTGACGCGGCAGCAGCAGCCGCGGCTCTACAATCTCCTGGAAAATCTCTGCATCTCGCGCGGCATCCCGATGCCGAAGCTGAAGGTGATGGACAGCCCGGCGCTGAACGCGTTCGCGACCGGCCTCAACCCGCGGCAATACGCCATCACGGTCACCACGGGTCTCTTGAGAGCGCTGAACGACCAGGAGATCGAGGCCGTGCTAGGCCACGAGCTCACCCATATCAAGAACGGCGACGTGCAGCTGATGGTGATCGCCGTGATCATCGCCGGCGTGGTCGGCTTCTTCGGCGAGCTGTTCTTCCGCCTGTTCACGAATCTGTCGTGGAACTCGAGCGGCGGCGGAGGCGGCTGGTCGTCGTCGTCCTCCTCATCGTCGAGGTCTTCCTCGGACCGCGACAGCAAAGGCTCCGGCGGCGGCGCCATCATCGTCATCATCATCGCGGTTGCGCTGATCGTGCTGGCCTGGCTGCTGTCGCAGGTGGTCAAGCTGGCGCTGTCCCGGTCACGCGAATTTCTTGCCGATGCCGGATCGGTCGAGCTGACCAAGAACCCCGATGCGATGATCTCGGCGCTGCGCAAGATCGAGAACCGCGGCGAGCTGTCGGACGCCACCTCGGCGGTGATGGAACTCTGCGTCGACAATCCGCGCGAGGGCTTTGCCGACCTGTTCGCCACGCACCCGTCGGTGAAGTCGCGGGTCGATGCGCTGGTGAAATATGCCGGCGGCCATGATCCCGGACCACTGGCACTGCCGGACGAGCCATCGGACGCGACGGGACCGCAGGACCAGCCATCCGCGCCAGGCGGCCAGCCCCCGCCGGTGACCCACGGCCCGTGGGGCGATGCTCCGCCTGCACAACCGAACAATCCGCCTCCGCTGCCCGGCAGCGGCCCTGCACAAGGACCGTTCGGGCCGCTGGGACCACTGCAGGGACCTTGGGGCCGGCACCGCTGATTGCACCAGCCGGATCATGCCCTAGGTTATTCAGTCCATTAAGGAAATCCCCACCAAACCCAATGTGGGCACCTTAAGGAATTGAATTCTCCCTCGTTTCTGCCATGTTCGCGCCCAAAGCAGTGTGGGGACTTGCCGATCGCCATCGCGGTCGGGAGTGCGCTTTAAGGGACTTCCATGGCAAAGCCGGTTGTGATCGTGGTGGGTGCTGACAAGGGCGGGGTCGGCAAGACCACCGTCTCGCGGACGCTCCTGGACTATTTCAGTGCCAACAATGTGCAGACCCGGGCGTTCGACACCGAGTCGCCGCGCGGCACGCTGAAGCGCTTCCACCCCGACATCACCGAGATCGTCGACATGACGACGACCGCGGACCAGATGAAGATCTTCGATACGCTGAACTCGGGGCCGTCGGTCACCGTGATCGACGTCCGCGCCGGCCTGCTCTCGCCCGCGCTGGCCTCGCTGCGCGATATCGGCTTCCTCGACGCGGCGCGCTCCGGCCAGATCACCTTCGCCGTGTTCCACATCCTGGGCCCGTCGATCGCCTCGCTGGACGAGATCGCCGAGACCGCCGGCTTCATGGGCGGCGCGAAATACTTCCTGGTGAAGAACTTCATCAACGACACACAGTTCTTCCAGTGGGACCAGGCGACCTACAATTCCTACTTCCATCGCATCAAGGACGCGACCGACCTCACGATCCCCAAGCTCAACGAAATGGCTTATGAGCAGGTCGAGGTCTCCTCGGTGCCGTTCCTGAAATTCGTCGCCAACAAGGGCATCAACGACGACGCCGCCAACTACTCCTTCGTGCTGCGCGGCTATGTCCGGCACTGGCTCGCCAATGTCTGGAGCGAGTACGACCGCATCAAGCTGACCGACCTGGTCGGCGCCAAGTCGGCCAAGGGCGAAAAATAGCCGCGCCTGGCAGCAGCGGAAAAGTCACGCCCGGGGCAGCGAAAAAGTCGCATCCGGGGCCGCGATGGGGCTGGATTAGGCGAAAATTTGGCCTGATATAGCGGGCGATGTCATCCACGCCCGTTTACATCATCTGCTCGCCCCGCCCGCAGGTCGGCAAGACGCTGATCGCGCGGCTGCTCGGCGAATTCCTGCTGCTCAAGAACGGCGATGTGGTCTGCTACGACATCAACCTGAAGGAACCATCGCTGCTCGACTATCTGCCGCGGATCACGGAAACCGCTGACGTGATCGACACCTATGGCAAGATGCAGCTGATGGACCGGCTCATCGTCAATGACGGCATCGCCAAGGTGGTGGACCTCGGCTACCACGCCTTCGACGAATTCTTCAAAATGTGCGACCAGATCGGGCTGATGAAGGAGGCGCTGCGCCGCCGCGTCGCGCCGGTCATCCTGTATGTCGCCGATACCGACCGCGCCTCGGTGCGCGGCTACCAGACGCTGGCTGGCCTGATCCCGCCGAACGCGCTCGTCGTCATCGACAATGAATTCGTGGTGCGCGGCGAGCTGCCGCCCGTCATGACCGGCAGCCGGGTGCTGCGCTTCCGTGCGCTGCCGGTGTTCCTGAAGACCTATATCGACCGGCTGACCTTCTCCTTCACCGGCTATCTGCGCCAGGAGAAGGATTCCTCGACCGAGCTGCATCAGTGGATCCGGAAGAACTACACGACTTTCCGGGATCTCGAGCTGAGCATGCTTTTGCAGCGGGGATGATCGTCGTCCCGCGACCCATAACCACAGCTATATGTTTGGCGAAGGCTGGGGCCACAACGTCGCTCCACAATCACCATTCGTGGTTATGGGTCCCTGCTTTCGCAGGGACGAGGCAGAGAGAGGAGCGCTTAATGCCCCTCGAACGCCATCAGCGTGCGCACCGGAACATCCATCGCACGCAGCTTGGCGGCGCCGCCGAGGTCGGGCAGGTCGATGATGAAGCAGGCCGCGACCACGTTGGCGCCGATCTGGCGCAGCAGCCTCACTGCGCCCTCCGCGGTGCCGCCGGTCGCGATCAGATCGTCGACCAGGATCACGCGCTCGCCGGGCTGCACGGCGTCGGCATGCATCTCCATCTCGTCGATGCCGTATTCCAGCGAGTAGGCGATCCGCACCGTGGTGTGCGGCAGCTTGCCCTTCTTGCGGATCGGCACGAAGCCGGCGGAGAGCTGATGCGCCACCGCGCCGCCGAGGATGAAGCCCCGCGCCTCGATGCCCGCGACCTTGTCGACCTTCGCGCCCGCCCAGGGATGCACCAATTGATCGACTGCCCGGCGGAAAGCGCGGGCATCCGCGAGCAGCGTCGTGATGTCACGGAACAGGACGCCCTTCTTCGGGTAGTCCGGGATGGTGCGAACGGTCGCCTTGATGTCGTGGTCGAAGGTCATTGCAGTCTCGCTTTCTCCGCGTCGTCATTGCGAGCGCAGCGAAGCAATCCATCGCTCCACATCCGCGGAGAGATGGATTGCTTCGTCGCTTCGCTCCTCGCAATGACGGTCCAAATCAATTCGTACTCACATTAAGCCGGAATGCATTCTCGACAATGCGCAGGCCGACCTCGTTGCCGAGCGACATCAGCGATTCCGGATGGAACTGCACGCCGCCGACCGGCAGGGTCTTGTGCTCGATCACCATCGCGACGCCGTCTTCAGTGGTCGCGGTCACCGTCAGCACATCCGGCACGCTGTCGCGCTCGACATAGAGCGAGTGGTAGCGGCCGATCACGATCTCATTGGGCAAATTGTGCATCAGCCTGCCGCCGCGCACCTGGACGCGCGAGGGACGGCCATGCGCGGGCTGAGTGAGCTGGCCGAGCTCGCCGCCGAAATATTCGCCGATCGCCTGCACGCCGAGGCAGACGCCGAAGATCGGCAGCTTCTTCTCGAGCGCGGTGTCGATGGTTTTGGCGATGCCGAAATCCTCCGGGCGGCCCGGTCCGGGCGACAGCACCAGCAGGTCCCAGTCCTTCTTCTTGAGCATGTCCTGGGCATGGATGTGCCGGACCACGGTGACGTCGGCGCCGACCTGGCGGAAATAATCCGCCAGCATGTGCACGAAGCTGTCGTCGTGATCGATCAGCAGCACATTCTTGCCCGAGCCGGTGGCATCGGGCGCGAAATCCGACAGCGGCTTCGGCGGATCGCCGCGCAGCGCCTGGAACAGCGCCGCCGCCTTGACCTGGCACTCGCGGTCCTCGGCTGCGGGATCGGAGTCGAACAAACAGGTGGCGCCGACCCGCACCTCGGCGAGACCGTCCTTCATGCGGATGGTGCGGATGGTGAGGCCGGTGTTGATGCTGCCGTCGAAATTCACGCAGCCGATCGCGCCGGCATACCAGCGCCGCGGCGACCGCTCATGGTCCTCGACGAACTGCATCGCCCACAGCTTCGGCGCGCCGGTCACGGTCACGGCCCAGGCATGGGTCAGGAACGCGTCGAGCGAATCGAAGCCCGGTCGCAGCATGCCCTCGACATGGTCGACGGTGTGGAACAACTTGGAATAGGTCTCGATCTGACGCCGCGCCAGCACCTTGATGGTGCCGGGCACGCAGACGCGCGCCTTGTCGTTGCGGTCGACGTCGGTGCACATGTTGAGCTCGAACTCGTCCTTCTCCGAGTTCAAGAGCTTGCGGATCTGCTCGGCATCGCCGATCGAATCCGAACCGCGCGCAATGGTGCCCGAGATCGGGCAGGTTTCGACCCGGCGGCCGTCGGAGCGGACGAACATCTCCGGCGAGGCGGAGACCAGGAATTCGCCGTCGCCGAGATTCATCAGCGCGCCATAGGGCGATGGATTGATGCGGCAGAGCCGTTGGAACACTTCCGCCGGCGAGCGCTCGCAAGGCTCGGCAAACAGCTGCCCGGGCACCGCCTCGAACAGATCGCCGCGGGCGAACGCCGCGCGCGCGACTTCAACCGTCGCCTGATATTCGCCCGGGGCGTGATCAGCAAAACCCTGCCGTCCAGTCTTGGCGTAGAGGCTCGGCGCGGTCTCGTGCGACTGGCCGGCGGTCGATCTGCCCTTCCACGAAAACTCGTAGCTGAGCGCCACGCCGCGTCCGGTGGCGCGGTCATAGGCCAGCAGCCGGTCCGGCACATAGAGCACGATGTCGCGCTGGTCGTCCTCGCGGGCTCGCTTCTGCACGATGTCCTCGATCTGGAACACGAGATCGTAGGCGAAGGCGCCGAACAGGCCGAGCAGTGGATCGGCATTGGAGGTGAATGCCGCCACCATGTCGCGAACCAGCGACATCACGCTGGCGCGGCGGGTGCGCTGGTCCTCCTCGACCGGCGCGGCGCCGCGGATGATATGGCCGGCGAGCTTCGTTGCGCTGCGCTCCGAGATCACGACGCAAGGCTCGCGCAGCACGTCGCCGAGGAAGTCGATCAGGACTTCGCCGCGCGGGTTCAGCGCCTGCAACGAGAAATCGGTGCCCGAGGTCTCGAGCACCAGCGGCGGATCGGCAAAGCCGAGGTCGAAGCTCTCGTAGCGGCCCGGCACCGTCGTGCCCGAGGACAGCACCACGCCGCGGCGGCGGTCCAGCAGTGCGATCAGGTCGTCAAGGCGGTTGGCGCCGCCGGTGAACTGCTCGACCACCCGCGCGACCGCAAGGCCGCCATTGGTCAGATACTCACTCTTGGCCGGAAGGGAGAAGACTGTCCTGTTCATGTGATCCTCTTACGAGACTTGCCGAGAGAGCGCCACACAGGACAAACGAAGGAGACCGTCGCACTGCGATGGCGACCTTCGACGTTTTGGAAAATGAAAACGCACCGGCCACCTACGAGAAGGTGGGCCACCAACGACGGGATGGACTGGCAACGGTGCTCATGGGCGCTACTCACCACCCGGCGCGGGCCGTGTCAAGGGATCGCCCAGCACCCCTGCCCCAAGGCGGGACGCCCCCTTGGACGGCATCTTGGGGCTTTGAGAGGACGGGAATCCGCGTAGGATTTATCGAAATGGCGGCCGATCGGCCGCCCAAAAAACAGACAGATGGCGGAGGCGCAGATGGCGATTTTGGGTCTCGGATATGCCGGCTTCGGCTCCGACGCGCTCGACGACTGGCGGCAATTCGGCACCGGCCTGGTCGGGTTGCAGGCGATCGAGCGCGGCAATTCGCTGCTCGCGTTCCGGATGGACGACCGCAAGCAGCGTATCGTGATCGACCGCGCGCAGGGCGAAGGCACAAGGTTCTTCGGCTGGGAGGTGGCGGATGCCGC
Organism: Bradyrhizobium acaciae; assembly: GCF_020889785.1. GTDB lineage: Bacteria > Pseudomonadota > Alphaproteobacteria > Rhizobiales > Xanthobacteraceae > Bradyrhizobium > Bradyrhizobium acaciae. The sequence goes on along the minus strand of NZ_JACMYK010000026.1, from coordinate 61,876 downwards.
CGCCCTCGATGCGCTGGCGGCGCGGCTGGAGCGCGCCGGCATCGCCGTCACTGCCGAGCCGCAGACCCTCGCCGATGCCAGGCGGGTGCGCGGCCTGATCTCGTTTCGGGATCCGGCCGGCAATCGTCTCGAGGCGTTTCACGGCGCCGAGATCGATGACACGCCGTTCAGGCCGGGACGCTCGATCTCCGGTTTCCGCACCGGGCCGCTCGGCCTCGGCCACGCCGTGCTGACGGTCGAGAATCTCGTCCCTGTCATGAGCTTCTATGTCGACGTGCTCGGCTTCGCGCTCAGCGACTACATCGAGAAGCCGTTCCGCGCTTACTTCTTCCACGTCAACGCCCGCCACCACTCGCTGGCGCTGATCGAGACCGGGACCATTGGCATGCACCATCTGATGGTGGAGGTGTTCTCGCTCGACGATGTCGGCCAAGCCTACGACATCGCGCAGCAGGACGACCGGGTCAACGTCACGCTCGGCCGTCACACCAACGATCTGATGACGTCGTTCTACGCCAAGTCGCCGTCGGCGTTCATGGTCGAGTGCGGCTGGGGCGGCCGCGAGATCGACCCTGCGAACTGGACACCGTTCGAGATGCATGACGGTCCGAGCCTGTGGGGCCACGAGCGCGTCTGGCTGTCGCCGGAAGACCGCGCGGTCGCGCGCGAGATGCGGATGCGCGCCGCCGCCGAGGGCAAGCGCGCGCCGGTGCAGGTGATGGAAGGCAATTTCAAGCTGATGGCAGGGACCTGCCCGTGGTGGGACGGGGTGAAGGCGGAGGGCTAGATCTCGCCGTCGTCCCTGCGAAAGCAGGGACCCATAACCACAGGGTGTAGTTGTTTGGCGAAGCCGTCGAGCAGCATCCTTTAGTCACGACTGCCGCGGCGTATGGGTCCCGGCTTTCGCCGGGACGACGCCGGTGGTTCTCACGATCGTACTATCCCAGATGCTTCTTGAAGAAGTCCGTCGCCCGGTCCCAGGCGAGCTCCGCGCACTGGCGGTCGTGCACCGACAGGCGCTGCTCGTTGCCGAAGCCGTGCTCGGCGTCGTAGCGGAACAGCTCCAGCGATTTGCCGGCCGCCTTCATCGCTTGCTCGAAACCATCGACCAGTGCCGGCGTGCACCAATCGTCCTTGGTGGCGAAATGGCCCTGCAGCGGAATCCGGACGTCCGCCGGCTTCGCGGCCTGCTCCGGCGGAATGCCGTAGAACACCACGCCCGCCGTGAGTTCCGGGATCTTGGTGGCACCGATGATGGTGACCGCACCGCCGAGGCAGAAGCCGGTGAGGCCGACCTTGGCGCCGTTCTTGGCAAGATATTGCGCGGCGCCACGCACGGTCTGCGTGGTGGCATCCATGAAGTCGAGCGAGTTCATCTCTTTGCCGGCTGCGTCGGTGTCGTGATACGGCACCACCTTGCCCTTGTAGAGATCGGGCGCCAGCGCATCGAAACCGGCCCGCGCGAAGCGATCGCACATTCCCTTGATCTGGTCCTGCAGGCCCCACCATTCCTGGATCACGACCACGCCCGGTGCGTTGCCGCGCGCAGCGTTAGCGAGATAGCCCGACGCGTCCTTGCCGTCCGGACGCTTGAAGGTGATGCTGGTACCCATGAGTTCCTCCGCAGATGTTTGCCGGCTGATTGGCCGCCATCTTGTCCGTACTTTGTGACGGACGCAATTGACGACACTGTCATTCCGGGGCGATGCGGCAGCATCGAACCCGGAATCTCGAGATTCCCCGATGCGCAATTGCGCATCTGTGGCCTGGTGCCAGCGCACCATCCCGGAACGACGTCGTGAAGCAAAAAAGCCCCCGAAGGGGCTTTTTCAAAGTCTCGCTACCGTGGCCGAGGCTCAGTGGGCGTCGGCCCAGACCTTGCGCTTGGTGAAGTACATCAAGAACGCGAAGATGATCAGGAACACGAACACCTGCATGCCGATCCGCTTGCGCGCTTCCATGTGCGGCTCGGCGGCCCACATCAGGAAGGTGGTGACGTCATGCGCATACTGCTTGACCGTCGCCGGCGAGCCGTCGTCGAAGGTCACCTGACCGTCGGACAGCGGCTTCGGCATCTTGATGGCGTGGCCGGGGAAGTACTTGTTGTAGTACGAGCCTTCCGGGATCGTGACGCCGGCCGGAGCCTTGTCTTCGAAGCCCTGCAGGATGGCGTCGACGTAGTCGGGGCCCTGCTCTTGGTACTGGCTGAAGAAGTCGATCACGAACTGCGGGAAGCCGCGCTTGTAGGACCGCGCTTTGGTGATCAGCGAGAGGTCGGGCGGCGCCGCGCCGCCATTGGCCGCGCGCGCGGCCTGTTCGTTGGGGAACGGCGACGGGAAGTAATCCGCCGGGCGGCCCGGGCGCTCGAACATCTCGCCCTGGTCGTTCGGGCCGTCCTTGATCTTGTACTCGGACGCGAACGCGGCCGCCTGCGCCTCGGAATAGCCGGGGCCGCCGGCATCGGCGAGGTTGCGGAACGCGACATAGGACAGGCCGTGGCACGCCGAGCAGACCTCCTTGTAGACCTTCAGGCCGCGCTGCAGCGAGCCGCGGTCATACTTGCCGAAAGGACCGGAGAACGACCAGCTCTGGGCCGGCGGCGCACTACCACCCTCCTCGGCCTTGGCGTTCTGGGTGCTGCCGGCGAACAGGCCGCCAGCCACCACCAGCGCGAGCATGACGGAGGCTGCGGTCGCGGCCCTGCCCTTGCTCTTCGCCAGCACGTCGTCGGCGATCGAGTTCGGCAGCGGGCGCGGCGTCTCGATGCGGGCGAGCAGCGGCAGCACGATCAGGAAGTAAGCGAAGTAGCAGACCGTCAGGATGCGCCCGGCGATTACATAAATGCCTTCCGGCGGCTGCGAGCCGAGATAGCCGAGCAGGATGCAGACCACCACGAAGATCCAGAAGAACTGCTTGGCCAGCGGACGATACTTCGACGACCGGGTCCGTGCGCTGTCGAGCCAGGGCAGGAAGCACAGGATGATGATCGCCGAGAACATCGCCACGACACCGGCGAGCTTGTTCGGGATCGAACGCAGGATCGCGTAGAACGGCAGGTAGTACCATTCAGGCACGATGTGCGCCGGGGTCACGCCGGGGTTCGCCGGGATGTAGTTGTCGGCGTCGCCGAGATAGTTCGGCATATAGAAGATGAACCAGGCGAAGAAGATCAGGAAGCACGACACACCGAACGCGTCCTTGATCGTCGCATAGGGCGTGAACGGCACGGTGTCCTTCTCGGTCTTAGGCTCGACGCCGGCCGGGTTGTTCTGACCCGCGACGTGCAGCGCCCAGACGTGCAGCACGACCACGCCGGCGATCACGAACGGCAGCAGATAGTGCAGCGAGAAGAAGCGGTTCAGCGTAGGGTTGCCGACCGAATAGCCGCCCCACAGCAGCGTCACGATGCTCTCGCCGAAATACGGTACGGCCGAGAACAGGTTGGTGATGACGGTGGCGCCCCAGAAGCTCATCTGGCCCCACGGCAGCACGTAGCCCATGAAGCCGGTCGCCATCATCAGGAGGTAGATGATGACGCCGAGGATCCACAGCACCTCGCGCGGCTCCTTGTACGACCCGTAATAGAGACCGCGGAACATGTGGATGTAGACGGCGAAGAAGAACATCGACGCGCCGCAGGCGTGCATGTTGCGCAGCAGCCAGCCGTAATTGACGTCGCGGACGATCAATTCAACCGACTTGAAGGCAAGGTCGGCGTGCGGCGTGTAGTGCATCGCCAGGATGACGCCGGTCAGGATCTGCAGCGCCAGCATCATCGAAAGGATGGCGCCGAAGGTCCACCAGTAGTTCAGGTTGCGCGGCGTCGGATAGGCCACGAACGACGAGTGGATCAGGCCGAAGATCGGAAGGCGCCGTTCGATCCACTTCAAGGCGGGGTTGCTCGGTTGGAAATCAGATGGTCCGCTCATTGATGCGATCCTGAAGAAGAAAAACGACGCGATGGGTCCAAAGGGAAGCCGAAGCCCCGGGGGTCCGGGACTTAGCCGATCTGGATTTTGGTGTCGGAAAGGAAGGCGTAGGGAGGCACCGCCAGGTTGGCGGGCGCCGGCCCCTGGCGGATACGACCTGAGGAATCGTACTGCGAGCCGTGGCAGGGGCAGAAGAAGCCGTCGTAATTGCCCTCATGGGCGATCGGGATACAGCCGAGATGGGTGCAGATGCCGATCACGACCAGCCACTGGTCGTGGCCGGCCTTGACGCGGGCCGAGTCGGGCTGCGGATCGGGCAGGCTCGAGAGCGCGACGCTCTGGGCTTCCTGGATCTGCTTCTTGGTGCGGTGGCTGATGTAGATCGGCTTGCCGCGCCAGAACACCTTGATGTCCTGGCCCTCGGCGATCGGCGCCAGATCGACCTGGATCGGCGCGCCGGCCGCGATCGTCGCGGCGTCCGGGTTCATCTGGGCAACCAGCGGCCATACGGTGGCGGCTGCGCCGACGGCGGCGGCAGCTCCGGTTGCAACAAAGAGAAAATCACGGCGTGTCGGATGGTCCGCCGAAGACGCTGTCGTCACGATTCCTAGCCCTTTCTTTTCTGCAGCCGGTGGAACCGCCCCAGAGACGCTGGGAAGCGCCCCAAGAAAGGCTGCCGGCGCCCGCGCCCCCGCGGCGGCAGAAAACCGCTATTCCCCACCCCAAATGGCGGAACAGCAGTCCAGAATCGTTCTATTGGCACCCTTGCCGGACGAGCGCAAGCCCGCTATCGGCTCGCACACGTGCAATGCACGAAATCCGCGCCGAGCGATGTTTTATTGAGACAATTTCATCCGGATTTCACAGGTCGTCCGCACCATGCAGATCGCGCTGTTCCAGCCCGACATCCCCCAGAATACAGGGACGATTCTGCGCCTCTGCGCCTGCCTGGACGTGTCGGCTCATATCATCGAACCGGCGGGATTCGACACCTCGGACCGGAATTTCCGCCGGGCGGGTATGGACTATCTCGACCATGTGCGGTTGAAGCGTCACGACTCATGGTCGAAATTCGAGGAATGGCGCGCCGAGGCCGCTTGCCGGCTGGTCCTGTTCACGACCAAGGCGGCGAAATCCTACCTTGATTTCGAGTATACGGCCTCCGATGTCCTGCTGTTCGGGCGCGAGTCGGCAGGGGTGACCGACGCGGTGGTGGCCGCTGCCGATGCAAGGCTGCTGATTCCGATCAAGCCGACCATGCGTTCGCTCAATGTGGCCGTCACAGTGGCCATGGCCGTCGGCGAGGCGCTGCGGCAGACAGGTTCGGCAATTGCCGGATCGGCAACTTAAGGGATTTCTGGTGAGCTACGCGGTCAAGGAGATCTTTCTCACCCTGCAGGGCGAAGGCGCCCATGCGGGCCGCGCATCCGTGTTCTGCCGGTTTGCCGGCTGCAACCTCTGGAGCGGCCGCGAGCAGGACCGCGCCGGCGCGGTCTGCCGGTTCTGCGACACCGATTTCGTCGGCACCGACGGCACGCTGGGTGGCCGCTATGCCGACGCGGCGGAGCTCGCCGGCACCATTGCCGGGCAATGGACCGGCGGCGAGGCCGACCGCTACGTGGTCCTGACCGGCGGCGAGCCGCTGCTGCAGGTCGATACCGCCCTGATCGAGGCCCTGCACGGCCACGGCTTTGCGATTGCGATCGAGACCAACGGCACCATCGCCCCGCCCGACGGGCTCGATTGGATCTGCGTCAGCCCCAAGGCCGCGTCTGAGCTCGTGGTGCGCAAGGGGCACGAGCTCAAGCTGGTCTATCCGCAGCCGGAAAACGCGCCGGAGGATTTTGCAGGGCTCGCCTTCGAGCGCTTCTCGCTACAGCCGATGGACGGACCCGACGTGATCGAGAATACCGAACGGGCGATCGCCTATTGCCTGAAGCACCCGCAATGGCGCCTCAGCGTGCAGACGCACAAGACGCTCGGCATTAGATGAACTAACTGAAACTGGATTGTTGAGAGAGATGTGGGAATTGACGAAAGCGTTTCGGTTCGAGGCTGCGCATGCGCTGTCCGGAACGACCCTTGGCACGGCCAGCGAGGAGATTCACGGTCACTCGTTTCGAGCTGAGGTGACCGTCCGCGGCACGCCCGATCCGAAAACCGGGATGGTGCTCGATCTCGGCCTGCTCGAGCGCGCCATGGCCGAGGTGCAGAAGACGCTCGATCATAAGTTCCTGAACAGGATCGAGGCGATCGGTGTCCCGACGCTGGAAAATCTCTCACGCTTCATCTGGGAGCGCCTGCAGCACGCCGGCAAGCTGACCCGCGTCAGCGTCCATCGCGACAGCTGCAACGAGAGCTGCACTTACTTCGGCCCGCAAGGTTAGTCATGCTGCCAACAGACCCAGCCATCATCGAGGACCGCAAGACGCGCGCGCGCAGCTGGTTCGAAGCGCTGCGCAACGACATCTGCGCGGCCTTCGAGACGCTCGAGGACGATGCCCCTTCCGCGCTCTACCCCGGCAATGCCGGCCGGTTCGTGCGCACCCCCTGGGATCGCACCGACCACACCGGCAAGCCCGGCGGCGGCGGTGTGATGTCGATCATGAAGGGCAGGCTGTTCGAAAAGGTCGGCGTGCATTGCTCGACCGTGCATGGCGAGTTCGCACCCGAATTCCGCGCGCAGATTCCCGGCGCCGCCGACGATCCACGATTTTGGGCCTCGGGCATTTCGCTGATCGCGCATTTGCGCAATCCGAACGTGCCCGCCGTGCACATGAACACCCGCTTCGTCGTCACCACCAAGGCCTGGTTCGGTGGCGGCGCCGACCTGACGCCGGTGCTGAACCGGCGGCGCACCCAGGACGATCCCGATACGATCGCCTTCCATGCCGCGATGAAAGAGGCCTGCAGCGGGCCGAATGGCGTCGCCGACTACGACAAGTACAAGAAATGGTGCGACGAATATTTCTATTTGCCTCACCGCAAGGAAGCCCGCGGTGTCGGCGGCATCTTCTATGACTGGCACGACAGCGGCGACTGGGAGGCCGATCTCGCCTTCACCCAGGACGTCGGACGCAGCTTCCTGAAGATCTATCCCGAACTGGTGCGGCGCAATTTCGACGCCGCCTGGAGCGCGGAGGATCGCGACGAGCAGCTGATCCGCCGCGGACGCTATGTCGAGTTCAACCTGCTCTATGATCGCGGCACCATCTTCGGCCTGAAGACCGGCGGCAATGTGGATTCGATCCTGTCGTCGCTGCCGCCGGAGGTGAAATGGCCGTAATGAACCTGCCGCGCGCAATGCTGATCGACATGGATGACACCATCCTGTCGGCCTATGGACGCCCCGAGATCGCCTGGAACGCGATCACCACCGAATTCGCCGCCGAGCTCGCTCCCCTGCCCCCGGATCAGGTCGCCACTGCGCTATTGGCCTCTGCCCGGCAATTCTGGTCGACGGCCGAGCCGATCTGGCGGATCAAGCTCGGCGAGGCGCGGCGGCTCACCGTGAAGGGCGGCTTCGCGGCGCTGGCCGCAGCCGGCCACCGCTCGCTGCCCGACGATCTCGCGGATCGCATCGCCGACCGCTTCACCGCCTATCGCGAGGAAGAGATGTTCGTCTTCCCCGGCGCCCATGAGGCGATCGATGCGTTCAAGGCGCTCGGCATCAAGCTTGCGCTGGTCACCAACGGCGCGGCCGACATGCAGCGCGCCAAGGTCGAGCGCTTCGATCACATCCAGATCGAGGGCGAGCATGGCTTCGGCAAGCCGGAGGAGCGCGCCTATCTGCACGCGATGCAGGCACTTGGCGTGACCGCAGCCGATACCTGGATGATCGGTGACAATCTCGAGTGGGAAGTCGTGGCGCCGCAGCGGCTTGGCATCTATGCGATCTGGATGGACGTGCATGGTGTCGGGCTGCCGGAGGGATCGACGATCAAGCCGGACCGCATCATCCGCTCGCTGAGCGAACTGGTTCCGGTCGCGCAGAGATAGAAGCTGCGGCTGTTTTCACGGCAATCCACCGCGCAGGACACCGGCCGTGATCGGACTGTCATCACCGCCCGGTAGCTTGCCGGCCGCGTCATCCAGCGCGGAGGGAAAGTCATGGAACTGAAACCAGGCGATGTTGTCATGCTGAAGTCCGGCGGCCATCCGATCACGGTCGTCGAAGTCGACGAAGACAAGGTCGAGTGCCTGTGGATGGGAACGGACGGCGATCTGTTCCGCGAAACCTTGCCGCTCGTCGCACTCGAATCGACCGAGATCGATCCGGAAGATGACGAGGAAGACGACGAGGACGACGACGAGGAAGAAGAGGACGAAGAGGACGAAGAGGACGAAGAGGACGACGACGATGACGGCGACCGCAAGAAGAAGCGCAAGGCGGCTTAACGAGGCGGCGTAGAATTTCCCGGGCGATGCTGCCTGGCGCACCGCCGGCAGCATCGCCTTCGCGTCCCGTCACAACGCGCGCAACGCGCTCGCAATCATCACCACGCCGCCGGTGATCACGGCGGCATCGAGGATCGCGGTGTGGATATGCACCGGCATCCGCTCGACAAAGGCCTTGGCGAGGAATGCGCCGGGAATGGCGACCAGGCCGATCAAGAGCGCAAGCGCCAGTACCTGTGCGGTGATGACGCCGGTCAGGCCGAACACCGTCATCTTGACCGCGGCGCTTGTCAGCGAGATCACCGCATCGGTTGCGACCACGGCCGCGCCTTCTAGGCCCGCCGCCATCAACAGCGACAGCAGGATGACGCCGGAGCCCGCGGTGCCGCCGACCACGACGCCATAGCCGACAGCGCCGGCTGCAAGGCCGCGCTCGCCGATCCTGACGCTGTGCTTGCGCAGCAGCCGCCTGAGCGGGACACTGAGGATCAGCATGCTTCCGATCACGAGCGACGCCCCGGCGCTGGTCAGCCGCGTATAGCCGTAGGCGCCGAGCGCCGTGGAGAGCAGCGCCGCCAAGATCACGATGATCGCCTTGCGGCGGTCGGCAAACCTGACGAAGGCAATGAAGCGGCTGGAATTGGTGAAGATCGACGAGATCGCGATGATCGGTACGACCGGTTCGGCGCCGACCATCGGCACCAGGACCAGCGGCATCAAGGCGCCGGTGCCGTAGCCGGCGAGGCCTCCGATCACGGAAGCAAACAGGGCAACGCCTGCGACGAGCAGAATTTGAAGGAGCGAGATGTCTGCGAAGCCGGAGAGGAAATTCAAAGCCGATGATCGCGGGTGAAACGGGAAACGGTCTGGTCGGCGATGCCAGACAACACCTGCGGGTCAAGCGGGAAATCCGCGGCTAGCCAAGCATCCTCGGCCAGGGTCAGGACATGCCCCAATGCCGGCCCCTCGGCAATCCCGCGCGCGATGAAATCCGACGCCCTCAACGGAAAGTGAGGCGCGCGCCAGCGCTGCGGTAGCGTGGCGAGCGCGCGCCACTGCTCGACGTCGCGGTTCGCGCCGGTTCGCGCCCAGGCGAGCAGCAGCCGGTCGCGATACGGCTCCTCGTCGAGCCGGTAGAGCCGGCGCTTTGCACGCGCCTCGTCCATGCCGGGCAGGCGCCACCAGCGATGCCCCATCGAGTCGAGCGCCTTGGCTTCGGCGTTGGAGAGCCGTAGCCGGCTCGCGATGCGCCGCGCGTCCTCGGTGACGGCAACGGTCAGCGCGGCCAGCCTGCGCGTCGCGCTCGGCTTAAGCGCCATCAATTGCTCGATCTCGATCATCGCCGCGAACGGCCCGGTATAGGCGACGCCGCCGAACAGCGGCAGCAGCAATCCGCCATCGCCCATCGCGACCACCGCGCCCGGAGCACCCTTGGCCACCACGAGCTTGAGAATCTCCATCCGGATGCGCTCGGCCGACAAGCCGCTCAAGCCGGCGCGCCCGCTGACGCAGGCGAGATAACCGGCGCGATCGACCTCGCCGGCGGCATAGGCGGCGTGGAAACGGAAGAAGCGCAGGATGCGCAAGTAGTCCTCGGCGATCCGCTGGGCGGGATCGCCGATGAAGCGCACGCGCCTCGCCTCGATATCGGCGAGGCCGCCGACGTGATCGTGCACGATGCCATCGGCATCCACCGAAAGACCGTTGATGGTGAAGTCGCGCCGCTCGGCGTCGCGCACCCAGTCGCGTCCGAACGCCACCTTGGCCTTTCGGCCATAGGTCTCGGTGTCCTCGCGCAGCGTCGTCACCTCGAAGGGCTGGCTGTCGACGACGAGGGTCACCGTGCCGTGCTCGATTCCGGTCGGCACGCTCTTGATGCTTGCCCGCTTGGCGCGGCGGATCACCTCCTCCGGCAGCGCCGTGGTGGCGATATCGATGTCGGCGAGCGGAATCCGCATCAGCGCGTTGCGCACGGCGCCGCCGATCACCCGCGCTTCCTCGCCGTCGGCATTGAGCAGGCCGAGCACGCGCGCCGCAGGCCCTGAAGCGAGCCATGGCGCGTCGGACAACAGGCGCTCCTCGCTCATTTCTCAGCTCCCGGCACCAGCCTGCCATTCTCGATATGGGCGGGAACGTAGGTCGAGTTCGGCGGCGCGCCGGTCAGTTCGGCCAGCAGCACGAAGCTCACGATGACCATCACCAGCGCCGCCAGCGTCAGCTTCGCCAGCATGTCGAGCGGCCAGGACGCCGGCACCGTCACGCCGGACCGCGTCGCGATGAGGAAGATGGCATAGACCGCGAAAGGGACCAGAAAGATTCCGATCTCGGTCAACACCGTGCGGATCATGACAGATAGATCCGCTCATACAGCACCCGCAGGATGCCCGCGGTGGCGCCCCAGATATAACGTTCGGCGAACGGCATCGCGTAGTAGGACCGGTCCATGCCGCGGAATTCCTTGGTGTGGATCTGATGATTCTCGGGGTTCATCAGGAAGGCGAGCGGCACCTCGAACGCATCGACCACCTCGGCCTCATTGATCTCAAGTGCGAATCCCGGCTTCACCTTGGCGACCGTCGGCAGGATGCGGAAGCCGAACGCAGTGCCATAGAGGTCGAGATAGCCGACCGGGTCGATGAATTCCCGCTTCAGCCCAACTTCTTCGCAGGCCTCGCGCAGCGCGGCATCGAGCGGCGAGGCGTCGGTGGCGTCGATCTTGCCGCCGGGAAACGAGATCTGGCCGGCGTGGCTCGACAGATTGGGCGAACGCTGCGTCAACAGCACGGTCGGCTCGGGATGATCGACCACCGGGATCAGCACCGCAGCCGGCCGCACCGGTTGCTCCTGTGCGACGATCTCGAGCATGCGGTCGTTGCCGGAATCTCCGGTGCGCGGAATGATATGCGGATCGACCAGGCCGGGCGGCACTTCGAAATTGAGCCGCGTGCGGGCCCGCGCGAAGAATTCCGTCGAGCTGATCGTCGCCGGCTTCACCTTCAGCAACGGCTCGTTCAAAGTGCGTCCCTCACCTGGCTGGCATCGGCCATCGCGAAAAATTCGCCGCCGGACTCGATGCCGAACATCTCCTGACCATCGACCATCCGCTGCTCGCCCATGTCAACCAGATCGTAGTAGAGCGCACGGGTAACCTTGGCCCACAGGTCGGCGCGGACATGCAGATAGGGCGTCAGTCCGCCATCTTCGGCGGCCTCGAATCTGAGGCCATGGCCTTTCTCGCAATCGACCCAGTCGTCGACATTGGTGCGGAACTTGAGCAGACGGCCCCGCGCGTCTTCCTCGGTCCGCATTTCCACGGCAAGGAACGGCGCGTCGTCGACGCGGATGCCGACCTTCTCCACCGGTGTCACGAGAAAGTGCTTGCCGTCCTCGCGCTTCAGGATCGTGGAGAACAACCGTACCAGCGCGGGGCGACCGATCGGCGTTCCCATGTAGAACCAGGTGCCGTCAGGCGCGATTCGCATGTCGAGATCGCCGCAGAACGGCGGATTCCACAGGTGAACCGGCGGCAGCCCTTTGCGTCCGGCCGACCCCGATGTCGCAGCTTGATTGGCAGCGCTGGTGAGCCCTTCGAGGCCCCGCGTCTTGAGCCCCGTAATTTCACTGCCGGAATCGCTCTGCCCTTGCTTCGCCATTGTTTGCCCTGAAGTTTCCGACCTTCAATCTGGCACGTTTGGTGCACGTATCCTGAGATGTGGTCGGGATGTCATTCTCGCCACAACGTGATGCCGTTCATACCCTGAAATGCCGATAAGGTGGGGATAGTTTAATTCAACGAATACATGGCCTTCGCGCAGGTTTAGCATGAGGGCCAAGATGGCGACAGATGATGACGACGGATGGCGGCGCAGGAATGCTCACATCGTCGAGAAGGAGCTGATCGAATGGCCGGTGCAGACAGCGTCGAAAAACTGGAGGATGTGATCGTCCGTTCGGCCGAGCAGGTCGCGGGCCAGATCAAGGCCGCCAAGGAAGCCGTGTCCACGGTCATTTTCGGCCAGGATCAGGTGATCGAAAACACCCTGGTGACGATCCTGTCCGGCGGCCACGCGCTCCTGATCGGCGTGCCCGGCCTCGCCAAGACCAAGCTGGTCGAAACGCTCGGCATCACGCTCGGGCTCGATGCCAAGCGCATCCAGTTCACGCCCGACCTGATGCCGTCCGACATTCTCGGCGCCGAAGTGCTCGACGAGAGCTCCGCCGGCAAGCGTTCGTTCCGCTTCATCTCGGGCCCGGTGTTCGCGCAGCTCCTGATGGCCGACGAGATCAACCGCGCCAGCCCGCGCACGCAATCGGCGCTGCTGCAAGCCATGCAGGAGCAGCACATCACCATTGCCGGCGCGCGGCATGATCTGCCGAAGCCGTTCCACGTGCTCGCGACGCAGAACCCGCTCGAGCAGGAAGGCACCTATCCGCTGCCCGAAGCGCAGCTCGACCGCTTCCTGATGGAAATCGACGTCGACTATCCCGATCGCGACGCCGAACGGCGCATCCTGTTCGAAACCACCGGCGCCGAAGAGGCTGCGGCCAAGCCGTCGATGGACGCGGAGACGCTGCTCACGGCGCAACGCCTGGTGCGGCGCCTGCCGGTCGGCGATTCCGTGGTCGAGGCGATCCTGACGCTGGTGCGCGCCGCGCGCCCCGGCACCGAGGGCGGCGAAGCCGGCAAGCTGATCGCTTGGGGACCCGGTCCCCGCGCCAGCCAGGCCCTGATGCTCGCGGTGCGCGCCCGTGCGCTGCTCGACGGACGGCTCGCGCCGTCGATCGACGACGTGCTCGATCTCGCCGAGCCCGTGCTCAAGCACCGCATGGCGCTGACCTTCTCGGCGCGCGCCGAGGGCCGCACCATTCCTGACGTGATCAAGCAGTTGAAGACGCGGATCGGTTGATGGCAGCAGACAACAGGCACCAGAACGAGGAGATCCTTGCGGTTCGACGTGCCGATGGCGAAAGCCGAACGCTCGCCGCATCGCTGCCGCGTCTGGTGCTTGAGGCCCGCCGTGTCGCCGCCAACGTCATCCATGGCCTGCACGGCCGCCGCCGCGCCGGCTCGGGCGAGAATTTCTGGCAGTACCGCCGCTTCGTCTCCGGCGAGCCGTCGCAGCGCGTCGACTGGCGCCGCTCGGCCCGCGACGACCATCTCTATGTCCGCGAGCAGGAGTGGGAGGCCGCGCACACCGTGTGGATCTGGCCCGATCGCTCGCCCTCGATGGCCTTTGCCTCGCGCGAGGCACGCGACAGCAAGCTGGAGCGCGGACTGATCGTCGCCTTCGCGCTTGCCGAGTTGCTCGTTGCGGGCGGGGAACGCGTCGGCATTCCCGGCCTGATGAACCCGACCGCAAGCCTGAACGTGATCGACAAGATGGCGGAAGTGATTCTGCACGACGAGACGACGCGCGCGAGCCTGCCGCCGTCCTTCGTGCCCTCGTCGCTCGCCGAAATCGTCGTGCTGTCGGATTTCTGGTCGCCGATCGCGGAGATCACGGCGATGCTGGCCGGGCTTTCCTCCTCCGGTGCGCACGGCACCATGATCCAGGTGGTCGATCCCGCTGAAGAGACCTTCCCTTATTCCGGTCGCGTCGAATTCATCGAGCCCGAGGCCGGCAGCGCCATCACCGCGGGCCGCGCCGAGAGTTGGGCGAGCGACTATGTCGCCCGCGTCGCGCTGCATCGCGACGAGATCCGCAGCGACACCAACCGGCTCGACTGGCTGTTCTCGACCCACACCACCAGCCGCTCCGCGGCCGAACTGCTGCTGTTCCTGCACGCCGGCATGATGGTGAGCAAGGGCGGCGGACGCTCAACCGTCAAGGCGGGACGCAGCGCATGATCGCAGGCCTCCCGCTCTCCTTCGCCGAACCGTTGCTGCTGCTGGGGCTGGTCAGCCTGCCGGTGCTGTGGTGGCTTCTGCGCGTGATGCCACCGCGGCCGCGCCGGATCGAATTCCCGCCGACGCGGCTGCTATTCGACATCGCGCCCAAGGAGGAGACGCCGTCGCGCACGCCGTGGTGGCTGACGCTGCTGCGGCTCGCCGCCGCCGCGCTGGTGATCTTCGCCGCCGCGGGGCCGATCTGGAATCCGCAGACCGGCGTTGCCGCCGGCAAGCAGCCGCTGGTGATCCTGCTCGACGACGGCTGGAGCGCGGCCTCGAGCTGGGATGCACGGATCAAGGCGGCGGACGAACTGATCACCAATGCCGACAGCGACCGCCGCGGTGTCGCGCTGGTGCCGCTGTCCGAGCCGACACGCGACATCACGCTGATGCCGGCCGGCGCCGCGCGCGTCGCGTTGCGCCAGCTTGCGCCGAAGCCTTACTCGATCGACCGTGTCGAAACCCTCGCGACGCTCGAACGTTTCCTCAAATCGACCGGCGACTGCGACATCGCCTGGCTGTCGGACGGCGTCGACACCGGCCGCGGCAGCGAATTCACCGAAGGTCTCGGCAAGGTGATCGAGAGCCGCAACCTGACGATCTTTGCCGGCGGTGCACAATCCGCGCAGGCGCTGGTCGCCGCCGAGAACGCCGCCGCCAAGATGACGGTGAAGGTGCTGCGCACCGAGAACGGCATCGCGGCCGGAACGGTGCGCGCGGTCGATGCCAAGGGCTCGCCGATCGGCGAGGCCCGCTACAGTTTCGGCCCGCAGGACCGCGAGACCGAGGCCGCCTTCGATCTTCCGGTCGAACTCCGCAACGACATCTCGCGGCTCGAAATTGCGGGCGAACATTCGGCCGGCGCGGTGCAACTGCTCGACCGGCGCTGGCGCCGCCGCGCCATCGGCGTGGTCTCGGGTGCGAGCAACGACACCGCCCAGCCGCTGCTGGCGTCGACCTTCTATCTCTCGCGCGCGTTGTCGCCGTTCGCCGACGTCAGGCTCGGCGATCGCGCGCGCCGCAGCAGGTGATCGGGCAATTCCTCGATCAGCGGCTGCCAATGATCGTGATGGCCGATGTCGGCACGCTGTCGCCGGAGATCCGCGACCGGCTCAACGCCTGGATCGAGCAAGGCGGCGTGCTGGTGCGCTTCGCCGGTCCTCGCCTCGCGCAGGCCGATGACGACCTCGTCCCCGTCAAGCTGCGCCGCGGCGGACGCACGCTCGGCGGCAGCCTGACCTGGGAGAAGCCGCAGCACATGGCCTCGTTCGCCGCCGACGGTCCGTTCGCGGGCCTCACCGTGCCGAAGGATATCACCGTGAGCCGCCAGGTGCTGGCCGAGCCCGACGCCGTGCTCGCGACCAAGAGCTGGGCCTCGCTCGAGGACGGCACGCCGCTAGTGACCGGCGAGCATCGCGGCAAGGGCGTGGTCAGCCTGTTCCATGTCGGCGCCGACATGCGCTGGTCGGATCTGCCGATGTCCGGCACCTTCGTCGAGATGCTGCGGCGGGTGATCGACATGTCCGGCTACACCTCGAAGCCCGGCCCCGGCGTTGCCAGCGATCCCAATGCCGAGACGGTCGCGCCGCTGCGCACGCTCGACGGCTTCGGTGCCTTCGGCCCGCCGCCGTCGACCGCGAAGCCGATGTCGGCGGACTATCGCGACCGCGGCACCGCGGACCATCCGCCCGGCTTCTACGGCAGCGCCGAGAGCCCGATCGCGGTCAACACGCTCGCCTCCGCCGACCGCATCGCGCCGCTCGACACCTCCGGCCTGCGCGCGAAGCATGCGACCTACACCAACACCGAGCCGCGCGATCTGCGCGGCATCATGCTGTCGACGGCGCTGGCGCTGTTCCTGCTCGACGCGATCGTGGTGGCGATGCTCGGCGGCGGCCTCGCCGCGCTGATCCGGCGCCGCGCCGCGCCGGCGGTGCTTGCGTTGGCCTTCCTGCTCGCGACGACGATGGCGCCCGCGCCGACCCGCGCGCAGAACAGCAGCAGCGACGACTTCGCCATCAAGTCGGTGTCGCAGACGCGGCTCGCCTATGTCGTGACCGGTAATGCCGACGTCGATTCCATCGTCAAGGCCGGGATGTCCGGACTGACGCTGTTCCTCGGGCAGCGCACAGCGCTGGAGGCCGGCGATCCCGTCGGGGTCGATCCGGCGCGCGACGAGCTGGCATTCTTCCCGCTGATCTACTGGCCGATCGTGCCGGGCGCGCCGAAGCCGCCGCAGGACGCCATCAACAAGATCGACGCCTACATGAAGCAGGGCGGCACCGTGCTGTTCGACACCCGCGACGCCGTCGAAGCGCCGCCCGGCGACAACGGCTCGTCGCAGACGCCGGGCATGCAGTCGCTGCGCGAATTGCTGTCGACCCTCGACGTGCCCGAGCTCGAGCCGGTGCCGCGCGAACACGTGCTCACCAAGACGTTCTATCTGCTGCGCGACTTCCCCGGCCGCTTCAACACCGGCCAGACCTGGGTCGAGTCGCTGCCGCGCGAGGACGACGAGGAGGCTGCACAGCGTCCGGCCCGCGGTGGCGACGGCGTCTCCCCGATCATCATCACCTCGAACGATCTTGCCGGCGCCTGGGCGATCCGGCCCGACGGCCAGCCGATGCTGCCGCTGACGCCGGGCGAGCCGCGCCAGCGCGAATTCGCCTTCCGCGCCGGCGTCAACATCGTGATGTACACGCTGACCGGCAACTACAAGGCCGATCAGGTGCACGCGCCTGCCCTGATCGAGCGGCTGGGACAATAAGATGAACTACGGTATCGCGTTCACACCGCTGGTTCCTTCGATCGTGCTGTGGCTCGGGCTCGGCGCGATCGTCGTGATCGCGGCCGTGCTGTTGCTGTCGCGCGCGCG
Source organism: Bradyrhizobium acaciae (assembly GCF_020889785.1). Taxonomy (GTDB): domain Bacteria; phylum Pseudomonadota; class Alphaproteobacteria; order Rhizobiales; family Xanthobacteraceae; genus Bradyrhizobium; species Bradyrhizobium acaciae. The sequence goes on along the minus strand of NZ_JACMYK010000026.1, from coordinate 44,784 downwards.
CGGCGCCGCGGTGCGTGTCGCCGCGCTGGCGTTGATCCTGCTCGCGCTGGCCAACCCCTCCTTCACCCGCGAGGACCGCGAGCCGTTGACCTCGGTCGCCGCCGTCGTGGTCGACAAGAGCCCGAGCCAGAATTTCGGCACGCGCAACCAGGAGACCGACAAGGCACGGCAGGCGCTGGTCGACAGCCTGAAGCAGATCAAGGGCCTCGAGGTCCGCGTCGTCGAGGCCGGCCAGGCCGACGGCGAAACCGACGGCACCAAGCTGTTCGGCGCGCTGACCTCGGCGCTGTCGGATGTTCCGGTCGAGCGCGTCGCCGGCGCTTTCATGATCACCGACGGCCGCGTCCACGATATTCCGGCCAACGCGCAGGCGCTCGGCTTCCAGGCGCCGTTGCACGCCCTGATCACCGGCCGCAAGGACGAGCGCGACCGCCGCATCGCGATCACGGCCGCGCCGCGCTTCGGCATCGTCGGCCAGACCCAGACCATTACTTTCCGGCTCGACGACCAGGGCGTCAGCGGCGAGCGCGCCAAGGTCACGATCCGCCGCGACGGCGAGGTGATCAACGAACGCACGATGACATCGGGTCAGACCTCGAGTGTCGATATCGACATCAAGCATGCCGGCCCGAACATCGTCGAGATCGAGGCCTCACCGCTCGAGAACGAGCTGACGCCGGTCAACAACCGCGCCGTGGTCGCAATCGACGGCGTGCGCGACAAACTGCGCGTGCTGCTGGTGTCCGGCGAGCCGCATTCCGGCGAGCGTACCTGGCGCAACCTGCTGAAGTCCGATCCCAGCGTCGATCTCGTGCACTTCACCATTCTGCGTCCGCCGGAGAAGCAGGACGGCACGCCGATCAACGAGCTGTCGCTGATCGCGTTTCCGACCCGCGAGCTGTTCCAGCAGAAGATCAACGAATTCCAGCTGATCATCTTCGATCGCTACGCCCGGCAGGGCGTGCTGCCGATCGCCTATTTCGACAACATCGCGCGCTATGTCCGCTCCGGCGGCGCGGTGCTGGTGTCGGCCGGTCCCGACTACGCCTCGACCACCAGCATCTGGCGTACGCCGCTGGATTCGGTGCTGCCGGCCGAGCCGGTCGGCGTCACCGAGAAGCCGTTCTACGCACATCTGAGCGATGCCGGTAAACGCCATCCGGTGACGCGCGGGCTGGAAGGCTCGAATGCCGAGCCGCCGCATTGGAGCCGATTCTTCCGCACCGTCGACACCCGCAACGCGATCAACCCACCGGTGATGACCGGTGCCGACGGCAAGCCGCTGCTGCTGCTGTCGCGCTTCGGCGAAGGCCGCGTCGCGCTGCTGCTTTCAGACCAGATCTGGCTGTGGGCGCGCGGCTATGAAGGCGGCGGACCGCATCTCGATCTGTTGCGGCGGGTATCGCACTGGCTGATGAAGCAACCCGACCTCGACGAAGAGGCACTGCGCATGCAGGTGCAGGGCAAGGACCTCATGGTGGTGCGCCAGACCATGGCCGACACCGTTGCGCCGGTGACCGTGACGTCGCCTAGCGGCACCACGCGTGAACTGGCGCTCACCGCCGGCGATCCCGGCGAGTGGCGCGCCACACTGCCCGCGAGCGAGCTCGGCCTGTGGCAAGCCACCGACGGCACGCTCAAGGCACTGATCAATGTCGGCCCGACCAATCCGAAGGAATTCTCGGAAGTCACCTCGACCACCGAGATGCTGAAGCCGCTGGCGCAGACGACCGGCGGCGACGCACGGCGCATCGTCGACGGATCGAGCCTCGACATGCCGCGCATCGTCCCAGTGCGCGCTTCCTCGATCTTCCGTGGCGATGGCTGGCTCGGGGTCAAGATGCGCGACGCCAGCGTCGTCAAGGGCGTCGGCGTGCTGCCGATGTTCGCCGGCCCGGTCGGCCTCTTGCTGTTGCTCGGCGGGTTCGCGGCAACCTGGCTGCGCGAGGGACGCTGAGCCCGGCCGGGCTCACGTCTGCGTTGCGTCAAACACACACAGGCAACACGTCGATACAATATGTCTGAACGTTGGTTGACATCGCGCACGCCATCCGATGTTATAATGTAACATCGGGACCGCTGGGGTGTTGACGCGCTCCCGACTGGGTGGGCGCTATCGGCATGAACTGGTTCCGGAGACGCATCAAGACTGGCTCACGGCTGGCGCTGTTCGCGCTCGCTGTCCAGTTCGTGCTGTCGTTCGGGCATGTCCACCCCATCGCGGCCGCACAAGCCGCGCCGGCGGTGCAGAGCGGCCTGTCGCTGCTCGATCTCGCCTATATCGGGACCTCGGCGACGCCGGACCTCGCGGTCCGGGTCACCGGGACCGAGCCGCCCGCCAGGCACGACAACGGCCGGCATCCGGCCGACAATTGCGCGATCTGCGCCGTCATCTCGCTCGCGAGCAGCATGCTGTTCACGGCGCCGCCGGTGCTGTTGCTGCCTGAGGCCGTCGAGCTTCTGTTCCGCACCACCAATGCCGAGTTCATCCATCTGAAGTCGGCGCCTGCGGCATTTCACTCCCGCGCACCTCCCCTGTCCTGACATCGACTGATTGCTTCACGCCCTGAGCGGACGGCCGCGTCACAGTTGCGGCCCGCTCCCGCCGGGCAAATCGGGATTGATCCGTCGTTTCGACGGTATCTGGATCGGGACAATGACACATCAGAAAAAACGAGCACTCCACATCGGGGGCGCGAGCTGGCTGCTGCTCGGTGCAATGAACAGCGCCGCGCTGGCCGACGACACGCCGACGCAACTCCCTGAGATCACCGTGACGGCGCCAAGCCCGATCCAGCGGCACCGGGCCACACCAACACGCACGCCGACCCGCGCGGTCCGGGCCGCTCCGAGCCGCAACCGCGAACGCGCAACCGCGGAGCAACAGGCGTCCGCTGCAGCGCGCCGGCGCCGCAACAGGGCGTGCTGCCTGTCGTCACCGACCAGTTCGCAACCGTCACCGTGATCTCCAACGAGGAACTGCGGCGCTCCGGCGGCGCCACGCTCGGCGATCTCCTGTTCTCGAAGCCCGGCATCACCGGTTCGAGTTTCGCCCCCGGTGCATCCAGCCGGCCGATCATCCGCGGCCTCGACGTCAACCGCGTCGGCATTGTCGAGAACGGTCTCGGCGGCGGCGGCGCCTCGGATCTCGGCGAAGATCATTTCGTGCCGATCGATCCGCTCTCGACCAACCAGGTCGAGGTGGTGCGGGGACCGGCCGCGCTGCGCTACGGCTCGACCTCGATCGGCGGCGTGGTCAGCGCCACCAACAACCGCATCCCCGATGCAATGCCGACCTGCGCGGCGGCGCCGTTCCAGAGCTACGGATTGCCGGGGAAGGCGCCGCTGGCCGACGCCGGTGGCCCGGGTTGCCTCAACGTCGAGACCCGCACCTCGGTGAGCTCGGTCAATCGCGGCGTCGACGGCGGCATGCTGCTGGATGCCGGCGGCAACAATGTTGCCGTGCATGCCGACGTCTATGGCCGCACCACGAGCGACTACAGCATCCCGAGCTATCCGTATCTGTTCGACCAGACCCGGCCGGTGGGCGGCCGCCAGCCGAACTCCGCGACGCAGTCGGACGGCGCCTCGGTCGGCGCCTCCTATTTCTTCCAGGGCGGCTTTATCGGCGCGGCGATCACCCAGAACGACTCGCTCTACCACATCCCCGGCATCGACGGCGCCGATCACCAGACCCGGATCGACGCGCACCAGACCAAGATCGCCGTCAAGGGCGAGTACCGCCCCGATGCCGCGGCGATCGACGCGGTGCGGTTCTGGGTCGGCGCGACCGACTATCGCCACAACGAGATTGGCCTTGCCGATCCGACCGATCCATTGAGCGACGGCGTGCGCCAGACCTTCACCAACAAGGAGCAGGAGGCGCGCGTCGAGGTGCAGATGATGCCGTTCAACGCACGCTTCGCCACCGTGACCACGGCATTCGGTTTGCAGGGTGGACACCAGGAGCTGACCGCCCCAAGTCCGGACGATCCGACTAGCCCGCTTAACGGATTATGGGACCCCAACAAGAACAACCGGGTCGCCGGGTATGTGTTCAACGAGCTGAAGTTCACCGACACCTCCAAAGCACAGATTGCCGGGCGGATCGAACACGTCGATCTTTCCGGCACAACGCCGGCTTTCATTCCTCCCGTATTCGACGTCGCCACCGACCCCGCAAGCATCGGTCCAGCGACACCGCAGAATCCGAATTTCACGCCCAAGAGCGGCAGCATCGGCTTGATCCAGAATCTGCCGTGGGATCTGGTAGCAAGCGCGACCGCCCAATACGTCGAACGCGCGCCGAAACCGGCCGAGCTCTTCTCGCGCGGTCCACACGATGCGACCAGCACGTTCGACATCGGCAATCCCAATCTCGGCATCGAAACCGCAAAATCGATCGAGATCGGATTACGGCGGGCGACCGGGCCACTGCGGTTCGAACTCACAGGCTACTACACCAGGTTCGACGGCTTCATATTCCGCCGGCTGACGGGCAACACGTGTGACGGGAGCGCGTGCCAGCTCGGCCCCGGCCTCGAACTGAACCAGGCGCGCTATTCGCAGCGTGACGCGATCTTCCGCGGCGCCGAATTCCAGAGCCAGCTCGATATCGGTCCGCTCAACGGCGGCATCTGGGGCATCGAGAACCAGTTCGACGTGGTGCGCGCCACCTTCACCGACGGCACTAATGTGCCGCGGATTCCGCCGGTGCGGCTCGGCGGCGGCGTCTACTGGCGCGACAGCAACTGGTTCAGCCGCATCAACCTGGTGCACGCGTTCGCGCAGAGCGACATCGCGGTGATCGGCGAGACCCCGACCGCGGGCTACAATCTGTTGAATGCGGAGGTGACCTACAACACCAAGCTGAATTCGTCATGGATCGGCGCGCGCGAGATGACGCTTGGCCTGGTCGGCAACAACCTGCTCAACCAGAACATCCGCAACTCGGTGTCCTACACCAAGGACGAGGTGCTGATGCCGGGCCTTGGGGTGCGGGCCTTCGCCAATCTGAAGTTCTGAGACAGGCGTATCCCTCTGCCGTCGGCGGCAGAGGGATCGCACGCTGACGTCCGCGCCGGTCAATGGCCGACGACGACTTCGCTGATCTGGATCACCGGCTGCTGATCGGTGTAGTTCGGAATATCGCCCATGATCTCCTGGGCGTGCTTGCCCATGGCGGCCCCGAAGGCCTCAACCGAGTCGGAGAAGATGTGGCACATGCCGACATAGGTTGCCGGTTGCCCCGGCGCACCGCCGGCGAGGCCCTTGTCGATGGTGTAGTACTTGCAGGCGTCGCCGAGCCGCGCCTTCACCAGCGGCATGTGCTTGTCGCGATAATAGTCGTGATCAAAGCGTGCGCCTGGATTGTTCGGATACATCACACTGACCTTGATCATGGCGCGCACTCTCCCTGTTGATATGACATGCGCCGGTCTTGTCTCGGCGCTTGCCGCAACTGTGCTTCAGTTTCCGATAGCGCGCAACCTTTCCGGCAATACTCGCGGGAACGTCAGATCGCCTTGCTCCAGTCCGGCTGGATCGGCCCGGTCACGCCCTCGAAAGCACCGTCCACCAGTTCCATGACAAGCAGACGACTGTAATCGACGGGGCCCGGCATCGTCATGCGTCCCTTCGGGACCGGCTTGAAACCGACCCTCGCATAATACGGCTCGTCGCCGACCAGCACGATGAGCCGGTGACCCTTGGCACGGGCGTCATTGATCGCACGCTCGAGCAGCGCGCGGCCGACGCCACGGCTGCGGAACGGCGGCTCGACCGTCAACGGCCCGAGCATCAAGGCCGGCGTATCGCCGACGCAGACCGGCAGCTGGCGCACCGAGCCGACCAGCAGCGTGCCGATCCGCGCCGTGAACGAGACATCGAGCAGATGATCGACATGCTCGCGCAGCCGGTAGGCGCTGAGCGCGAAGCGGCCGGGACCGAAGGTGCGCTCGTGCAGGCGCTCGATCGCCTGGGCGTCTTTCGGGGTCTCGGGCAGGATGGTCAGGGACAATTCGGTCATTGTGGGGCGCGGAATAGCATCTGGCGCGGGCGCGGTCCATCACCGCCACGTCGCCGTCGGCGACATCACCGCCATGTCGCCGGCGGCGGCTTGCCCTCGAGCACCTCCGCGATCCGCAACCGCGTACCGGGGGTGGTCTCGTCGGGCAGATCGGCCGGATCGAAGAAGCCGCAGGCCACGATCTCGCGATTCGGCTCCGGCAGGCGATCCTGCCGGTAGTTCCTGACGACATAGACCGCGACGTGATCGCGCGGCGAGACGTGGCTGTTGTGGAAGATGCCATGCAGCACCGGCTCGCCGGCGAGCTCGATCCGCCCCTCCTCCTCCAGTTCGCGCCGCAGCGACTCGATAAAACTTTCGCCGACCTCGACCCCGCCGCCGGGCAGGTACCAGCCGTGGACGTAGCTGTGCTTGACCAGGAACACCTTGTTGTCGGCGTCGAGCACGACGGCGCGGACCCCGAGCGTCATGCTGCGGACCAGCCGCCAGTAGAAATGAAACACCCACCTGATCTGCGGCTCGAAGCGCTTGCGTAAATCCAGCAGGATCGTCACTGAACCCTCGACATCATGGTGATTGATCCGTGCCTTGATCCCCGCATTGATCCTTGCGCGGCTGCGCAGCTCTTGCCAATACAGGGCGAGACGTTCGGGATAGCACGACATGACCGGCTGCCGGCCACTTTTCGCGGACAATCCGAAGGGAATCGCCTGATGGCGGCGTTCCGCCTCGCGCATCTGTCGGATCCGCATCTGCCGCCGTTGCCAACGGCGCGGCTGCGCGATCTCGCCGGCAAGCGCGCCTTCGGCTATTTGAACTGGACGCGCAACCGTCACAAATATCATCGGCGCGACGTGCTCGACGCGCTGGTGTCGGACATGCAGGCGCAGCAACCGGACCACATCGCCGTGACCGGCGATCTCGTCAATCTGGCGCTGGATGCCGAGTTCAATCCGGCCCGGCAATGGCTGGAGGGCGTCGGCGATCCCACCGGTGTGACCGTGGTGCCCGGCAATCACGACGCCTATGTGCGCGCCACCCGGCATCGCTTCGTCAGTCACTTCGGCGACTATCTGCGCGGCGACGCCGATGGCGCGACGACGCATTTTCCGTTCGTGCGCCGCCGCGGCCCGGTGGCGCTGGTCGGCGTCTCCTCGGCAGTGCCGACGCCGCCGCTGATGGCAACCGGCTGGCTCGGCCACGCCCAGCTCGGCGCGTTGGATACGATCCTCGGACAGCTGTCGCGGGAGGATGCCTTTCGCGTCCTGCTCGTGCATCACCCGCTGCACTCCGACGGACGCGCCAAGCGGCTGACCGATTCGCACCAGCTGCTGGCGCTGCTCAAGCGCCACGGTGTCGAGCTGGTGCTGCATGGCCACGACCACATTCATTCGACCATGTGGTTCGACGGCCCCGGGCAGAAAATTCCGGCGATCGGCGTGCCCTCAGCATCGGCGCTGGCGCGCAAGCACTATCCTGCGGCGGCCTACAATCTGTTCTCGATCGAGCGTGACGGAAACGGCTGGCGCTGCGAGCAGACCGTGCGCGGCCTCGGCAATCACGACGGCATTCGCGAGATCAAGCAAATACGGCTATCCTAGAGTCTTCTCCGTTCCGATTGAATCGGAACGGAGAGGGCCCTAGATTCTCGTTTGACGCATTTTCTTCACGCGAACCGGAATCCACTTCGCTCGAAAATGCTTTAGTCGCCGCCACAACCGCCACCGCTGTCGCCGCCACCTCCACCGTCACCGCCTCCACCATCGCCGCCGCCGTGGCCACCGCCGTCACCACCATCGCCGCCATGGCTTCCATCGCTGCCGGCATCGCCGAAGCCCGCGGACGATCCGTCGATCGACGAGTCGGAGAAATCGCCGCCGCAATAGGGACTGCTGCCGCCGATTCCGCTGCGGCGCAGCGCCTCGCAGTCGGTGTGATAGACGAAGCCGTTCGCAAGATTCAGCTTGGCGTCGAGCGCGAACAGCAGCGGCAGCCGCGTCGGCCTGACCGGATCGATGTTCTCGTATTTGCAGCAGTACCACCAGACCCGGCGCAGCCCTTCATTGCTCCGGCGCTGCTCCTTCACCAGCACGACGGCGGGCATATGATGCAGGAAGGTGCCGAAGGCGCGGCGGCAGAACGCATCATATTCGCGGGTGTAGAGGATGAATTCGTGCCAGAGGTCGTCGGCCGCCTGCGACGGCATCGAGACGTAACGCTTGCCGCTCATCAGATAGGCGAGGAAGAACTGTCGCAGGCCGCGCGACACCAGCGCGCTGTCCTTGCGGGTGAAGCCGGGGTGATGCTGCTCGAGCCGCGCCAGCAGGCCCGCCGGCCATTTGAAGGTGCGGATGTATTCGGCGCGGCGCAGCGTCTGCCATTTGCCGAACAACACGGCGCTGCCGACCACAGCGGCAGCTGCCAGCACGCCGAAGAATGCCGAGGCGGGAGTTATGACCACGATGCCCCCGGCCCTTCAGCGGCTAAAAGTTCTGCAAGCTCGCAAAGAGCGCGAGGCCGAACAGCGCCAGCGCGCCCATGACGAAGCCGAGCACGAACATGCCGACCCCGCCGCGGCGCTTCGGCGCCACCACCGGCACAGGCGGGGGTGCCGGCGGCTCGGCCACCGGAAGCGGCGTTGCGACCATCGCATGCTCGCGCTCGATCATGCGGCGCGCGACATAGTCGGTGACGGCATCGACGATCACGGCAACGTCGTGCGATTCGGCGAGCACGGTCCGGCCGAAGCGGGTGTCCTGCACGAAGCGGTAGATGCGCTTGTCGCGGCCCATCAGCACGTGCGCGACGACATCGATCCACAGCCGCGGCGTCTCGCCCTGGCTGATGCCGCGATCGAACAAATCGACCTTCTCCGGCACCTGCGCGAACAGCGGATCGAGCGCGTCGTTGAGGATCTCGAGCCGCGCCACTTCGGCATCGCGCAACTCGACCACGACGCCGGTGCGGTCGGCCGCCTCGATGCGCGCCCGCCGCAGCGCCTCACGCAGCGTCGGCCGCATCTCGCGCGCCTCGCTGCCGGTGTTGTGCGGATCGGACATGCCTTGCGGCCTCGTGCTGACGGGTTTGCTATGCATTAACTTATCAGCAACCATGACGTCCGCAAAGGACGTTGGTTCCCAAGCACTTAGGCTGCCACTTATCCCCAGATCAAACGGCCCTGGCACTGTCCCAAAAGCGGTCGACCCCACCCGGATGAACCGGATGGGGTCGCCGTCCTTGGACGTCTTCTTAGCTCTGATAGTTTTGGCGGTTAGGCCGAAACCCGCGACGGCTCCTCGACGATGGAGAAGCGCACACCGGCCTTGTGCCGGCTCTCTTCCGAGACTTCCTTCCAGCACTCTTCGGCTTCCTTGCGGGTCTTGAACGGACCGCGGACCTGAGCGGAGCCTTCGACGAGCTTGTGGAAGTTCATCGAGCCGAATTCGCCGCCGATCACCCAGAAATTGCTGCCCTTGCTCATCGTCAGTCTCCTCTAAAAAGTCGGGCTGCCTGCTCAGCCGCCTGAGTTCCGATCCCCGCAACCTATTCGTCGTCTCGACATTCGTGACAGCGTGTTGCGAACTGCGTGTCAGGAGATAAACGCGAAAAGGCGAAGTTCGTATAGATACCTTGTTTTTTATTGGTGATGTCATGTAACATCTGAACTTGTAATAAATGTCGATTTGTAAATTTTGTCACAAAATAGGTCAGGAAAGCTGCCATGCCTGGCGAGTCCGGGAAAAAGCTGTTCGTCGGTCCGCGGTTCCGCCGGATCCGCCAGCAATTGGGACTGTCGCAGACCCAGATCGCCGAGGGGCTCGGCATCTCGCCCTCCTACATCAACCTGATCGAGCGCAACCAGCGCCCGGTGACGGCGCAGATCCTGCTGCGGCTGGCCGAGACCTACGACCTCGATTTGCGCGACCTCGCGACTGCCGACGAGGACCGGTTCTTCGCGGAACTCAACGAGATCTTCTCCGATCCATTGTTCCGCCAGATCGACCTGCCGAAGCAGGAACTGCGCGACCTCGCCGAGCTCTGCCCCGGCGTGACGCATGCGTTGCAGCGGCTCTACGCCGCCTATACCGAGGCGCGCCGCGGCGAGACGCTGGTGGCGGCGCAGATGGCAGACCGTGAGGGCTCGCAGTTCGACGCCAACCCGATCGAACGGGTGCGCGACCTGATCGAGGCCAACCGCAACTATTTTCCGGAGCTCGAGACCGCGGCGGAGAATTTGCGCGACGAGCTCAACGTGCCGACCGAAGGCCTGTTCACGGCGCTCGCGACGCGGCTGCGGGAAAAGCATTCGATCGTCACCCGCGTGATGCCGGTCGACGTGATGCGCGAGACGCTGCGCCGTTTCGATCGGCATCGCCGGCAGCTCCTGATCTCAGAGCTTGTCGACAGCTCCGGCCGCAGCTTTCAGCTCGCGTTGCAGATCGGCTTCGTCGAATGCGGCGCCGCGATCGATGCGATCGTCAGCCGCGCCGGCCCGCTCGACGACACCGCGCGCAGGCTCTATCGCATCACGCTCGCCAATTATTTCGCGGCGGCCGCGATGATGCCCTATCAGGCGTTTCACTCCGCCGCCGAAGCCCTGAGCTACGACGTCCATGTGCTGGCGCAGCGCTTCAATGCCGGCTTCGAGCAGGTCTGCCATCGCCTCACCACGCTGCAACGGCCGAACGCGCGCGGCGTGCCGTTCTTCCTGCTGCGGGTCGACAATGCCGGCAACGTGTCGAAGCGGTTTTCCTCCGGCACCTTCCCGTTCTCCAAATTCGGCGGCACCTGCCCGCTCTGGAACGTGCATTCGACCTTCGACATGCCCGACCGCCTGCTCAGCCAGGTGATCGAGCTGCCCGACGGCACGCGCTATTTCTCGATCGCACAGATGGTGCGCCGGCCGGTGGCGCCCTATCCGCAGCCGCAGCCGCGCTTTGCGATCGGACTCGGCTGCGAGATCCGTCATGCGGCAAAGCTCGTCTATGCGACCGGCATGGATCTGGAAAAGGTCGAGGGCACGCCGATCGGCGTCAACTGCCGGCTCTGCGAGCGCGAGAATTGCAGCCAGCGCGCCGAGCCGCCGATTACGCGCACCCTGATCCTGGACGAGACCACGCGGCGGGTGTCGTCGTTCGCGTTCTCGAATGCGCGGGAATTGTAGCTTCCCCCTCCCCTGGAGGGTGCTTCAATCCACCGCAGCGAAGGCCTTGCACCAGCCCTCCTTGCTGATGGCACCCTCGACCACCTTGCAGCCATCGGGTGCCACGAACAGCGTGCACAGGCCGCAGGAGTAGATGCCGTTCGGCGTGTCTTGATACTCGGCCTGCGATTTTGTCATCTTGTCGGAGGCGGAAGCGGTTCGCAGCAGGAGCGTCGCAGGAAGTCCCGCGATAGCAGCGCCAATGAAGCAGCGCCGCGAACGATCGGCTTGTTGTTTGGCCACGATGTTCACCCCACGCGTCGTCCCTGCGAAAGCAGGGACCCATACTCCGTGACGGACATTGTAGACGAGACTCTTCGTTGTCGTCCTGGCGAAAGCCAGCCCCATAACCACCGCATTCCGTGATGAAGGGGATCGTAGCCCCAGCGTCGTGCAACAATGCGCATTTGGGGTAATGGGTCCTGGCGTTCGCCAGGACGACACCGGGGATGGCTCGCGCTTCGCGCGCCCCGGAATGACAAAGGCAAGCCGCTCAGGGTTTCCGCAGATTGAGCGAGAAGCGCAGGTTGAGCGGCTGCAACATTTCCGGCGGCGGCGCCTCGCCGACATTGCCGCGCTTCAGGATGGTGTGCAGATCCTCGGTCGCGCCGGCGTCATTGAATGCGGGAAACGTGACGCGCTCGACGGTGCCGTCCGGGTTGAGCCAGGCGCGCACCACGAGCGTCGGCGGTGGCCCGTTCTCCTTGCCGGAATGCTCGATGACCCAGTTGCGGAAGCGATTGGCGACCACATCGTCGGCTGCGATCCATTCCTCGAACCGGTATTTGACCAGCTTGGCAAACTGCGCCCATGACGGCGGCGCCTGTTCGGGATTACGAAAATTGATATCCTGGGCGCGGCCCGGCGCTGTCGAGAGGATGAACAGGCCGAACGAGAGCACGAGCGTGCCCCGCAAGATGAGCATGGTTCTGCACAAGGTTGACCGCAACAACGGGCTACAGGACGACGCGAAAGCATCCACCCCGGCAGCAACTAGTCGCTCATTGTTGCAGGCATGTGACGCGCGCCGAAATGCTCGCGGCACGGTGGGCGCGGGACGCGGTGCCGCTCATCTGCGGTCGGTCGTCTTCCTGGAAGCGGACGCCATGTGCGGCGAGAAACGACTTGGCGTGCGCTGCATCGACCGCCAGCACGCGATCGATCGTGGTCCTGCGGCTCACCACGCCTTCCACGAGACCACGGGAATCCAGCACCGGCGCACCGCTGGTGCCGAAGGTGACATTGGAGCGCAGCACGAGGTGCGCGGGATCGCGCTGGGTGGCATCGACGAACGCATTGCCAAGCGCGCCACCATGCGCAAGCATCGGCTTCAGGCGGTCATAGGCCTCGGCAAACACCATATCGTTGGCGGCAGACGGGCTGGCGCGTGGAAATACCGCCGCAAGGCCCAGCGTGCGCGGGACCTTGATCAATGCAATGTCGGTCGCAGCCAGCGCCACCACGCGCGCCGCGACGGATCGGCCCTCCTTGCTGACGACAATGCGGGCGCAGTCCACGACCGCATGCCGCGCGGTGAGCATGTGTCCGAGATCGTCGACAAAGAACGCAGTGCCGTCGAGCCGCTGACTGACCGTGGGCGGCCCGTTGACGTCGCGCGCCAGCGGTTTGGCAGCCTCCATCTGTCGTACCGGTTGAAACGCTGAGAACGGCACCTGCGCCGCCGCCGGTTGCGGCAAGAAGCCATTGAGGGCGCAAGCGATGGCCAGACCGCAGGCCAGCCGGACAAGACGAACAGGCCATCCCGCGCGCGCCGCCAACGCGGCACAGCCTGACATCGTAACCGAGTGATGCACCTTCAGACCCCAGCCCCAGCCCGCCACTTCAACGTCGCCGCTCAAATCACCTACCGTCAATTCATACACCACACTCTCTACTTCATTTCGCGCAACGCGACAGATCTTTCCGGCGCTGGTGGCAGCCGACCAAGCGCGTCGCTCGCGGCCAGGATCCGTCGGCGGACCCGGCTTGCCGTACGAGGCGGCGGACGTCGTGCGACGGCACAACCGGCCGGGGCTATGCGAGCCGGCATGCGCGCGCGACATCCGCCTGAGCTACCGCCCATCCGTTGACTGCGCCCCGGATCAGTGGCGCGCGCAACGGCGCCCGTCTCAGCGCGGCACGCTGGAAAGCGCCGCCGCGCGCGAGTGACGGCAGTCGTCAGACCACTTGCGGTTCTTGATCGTCCGCCCTGTCAGCTGCCGGGCGGCGAGTAGGCGGCCTTGAGCTTGCTTGCGTGCTGACGCACCACCTTGATCTCGTCCTGGGTGAACAGCCGGGTCAGCTTCACGTTCTGCATGGTGCCAGAGGCAACGACCACGCCGCTGATCGCAGGCGCGAAGCTCGGATCCGGCACGTCGAAGATCACCATCACGCTGGGGCCATCGACCGCCATGCTGTACATCGAAATCAATTTGCCGCCGGCCGCCTCGATCAGATTCCTTGCGGCCTCATAGCGATTGGTGTTCGGGTTCTCCATGATGTTGTTGAGCGCACGTGGGGTGTATTCACCAGAGAAGCAGAAATGCATGGCAATTGCTCCGTTTGGCTGGAATGGAAATGACACTCACCCGGGCGCGGCCCAGGCAGAAGAGTTTTCGTACTGAAAATGAGACCATAAGGCCTGCCGATGGCCACTGACGCTGCCGCGCATTCTCCGGAATTCGGCGTGACCGGTGGCAGCTCGCCTGCAATCTACATCAACCGCCGCGCAAATGAAATCGCATTCCTGCGCTGACGTCAAAGTCGCTTCATAACCGACAACGTAGCGAGGGGCAGCCATGCTGACGCGATCGCCGAAATCAATCTCTGCCTGAACCCGCTTGCGTGGTAAAGCTTGGCTGCGTCCATTGCCGGGCGCTCTGAAGTCATTGGCCAAGGAGTTTTCTGAAATGAATTTTCTTGCATTGAGTTCTTCAATTGCCGGCTTGCTTGCAGCAGTTTCTGCCGCCGCGGCGCAACAGGCACCGCCGAGCTATCAAGGCGATCCCGACACCTACAAGGTCATCTTCGAGGATCAGAATTTTCGCGTTATCGCCGCGAACTGGAAGAAAGGGACGACCGACAAGCCGCATTCCCACCCGGTGCCATTCGTGGTCTATCCGTTGACCGACTGCACCATTCGGCTGCACAATGCCGACGGCACCACACGGGACAGCCCCAGCAAGGCGGGCACGCCGTTTGCCGGGCCGATCGTGGTCTCCCATACCGCCGAGAACATCAGCAGCGACGACTGCAAGGCTATATTCGTCGAGCGCAAGTAGCCGAGTCCGCGAGGTCTCCGCGGTTATCCATCGGCATTCCGCCACCGGAATGCTGACGGATTCCATGACAGATGACACGCAACGCTGTTCACCAGGCCGGCGAGCAGCGTTGCACGATCGCGACTGGTGCTGGTCGCAACCGCACGAATGCGGCAACGCAATGCGAGCTCAGCGCCTTGCAATCAAGACCGATCTGTCTCAGTCTCCCGCGCCTCCCGTCAAGAGAACAAGCGAAAGAACAAACATGAAGCATCGCGCGCTCGGCCGCTCCGGCCTCACCGTCCCTCCCCTGTGCTTCGGCTGCAATGTGTTCGGCTGGACGGTGGACGAGGCCTCGTCGTTCCGGCTGCTCGACACCGTGCTGGATCAGGGGTTGACGTTCCTGGACACGGCCGATGTCTATTCGCGTTGGGTGCCGGGCCACAGCGGTGGCGAGTCCGAGACGATCATCGGCAAATGGATGAAGGCGCGCGGCAACCGCGACCGCGTCATCCTCGCCACCAAGGTCGGCATGGACATGGGAGACGGCAAGGTCGGGCTGAAGCCGGACTATATCGCGCGCGCCGTCGAGGACTCGCTGCGCCGGTTGCAGACCGATTTCATCGACCTCTACCAGTCGCACAAGGACGATGAGACGACGCCACAGGAAGAGACGCTCGCGGCCTACGACAGGCTGATCAAGGCCGGCAAGGTCAGGGCGATCGGCGCCTCGAACTTCTCGGCGGAGCGGCTGAAGAGCGCGCTGGATATTTCCAGGGCGAACGGACTGCCGCGCTACGAGAGCATGCAGCCCGAATACAGCCTGGCGGAGCGGTCGAGCTACGAAGGCGCGCTGCAACGCGTCTGCGTGGAGAACGACGTCGGCGTGATCACATTCTTCTCGCTCGCCGCGGGATTCCTCACCGGCAAATATCGCTCGGAAGCGGACTTCACCAAGAGCCCGCGCGGCGCGCGCAGCATTCCGAAATACATGAACCCGCGCGGCATGCGGATCCTGGCCGGCCTCGACGAGGTCGCCGCGGAGACGCGTGCCGAGCCGGCCGCGGTGGCGCTCGCCTGGCTGATGGCCAAGCCCGGCATCACCGCGCCGATTGCCAGCGCCACCAAGCCCGAGCAGGTTGCAACGCTGGTCACCGCGGCCAAGCTCGAGCTGAGCAAGGACCAGGTCGCACGGCTGGACGCCGCGAGCGCGTAGCGCGGTCTGCTAACCAATCGCACCGTCATGACCGGGCTTGTCCCGGCCGTCCATGTCTTTCTTCGCGAGAAGACGTGGATGCCCGGCACAAGGCCGGGCATGACGAGTTTGTGGAGGCATTGAGCGCATCTGCGATGGCTCTCTCCCGCAAGCAGGAGAGGAGCAGGCGACACTAACCCCACGGCCCACGCTGGCCCGAGGCTCCGCCCCACGGGCTGCGCGGCGGGTAGCTCGCACCGGTGGGGCGCGGTGCGGCCTGCGTGCCGAGTTCGGCGGCGAGCTGTTGAAGTGCGGCGATGCGGTTCGCGGTCGAGGGGTGGGTGGCGAACAGATTGTCTACGCCATGGCCCGACAGCGGGTTGATGATGAACATGTGCGCGGTGGCCGGATTGCGCTCGGCCTCCATGTTCGGCACCTGATGCGCTGAATTCTCGATCTTCGCGAGCGCGGACGCCAGCCACATCGGCTGGCCGACGATGCGCGCGCCGTAATTGTCGGCGGCATATTCGCGAGTGCGGCTGATCGCCATCTGGACCAGCATGGCGCCAAGCGGGGCCAGGATCATCATCGCGATCGAGCCGACGATGCCGGGACCGTTGTTGTTGCGGTTGCCGCCGAAGAACATGCCGAACTGCGCCAGCATCGAGATCGCACCGGCGATCGTCGCCGTGATCGTCATGGTCAACGTGTCGTGATGCTTGATATGCGCGAGCTCGTGCGCGATCACGCCGGCGAGCTCCTCGCGGCTGAGCTGCTGCATCAGGCCGGAGGTGACCGCGACCGCGGCGTTCTCCGGATTGCGGCCGGTCGCAAACGCATTGGGCTGCGCCTCGTCCATCACGAACACGCGCGGCATCGGGAGGCTGGCGCGCTGCGCGAGCTCGGCGACGAGATTGGTGAGTTCGGGCGCCGAGCGCGCATCGACCTGATGGGCGCCGTACATCGACAGCACCATGCGATCGGAATTCCAGTAGGTGAACAGATTTGTCGCAGCCGCGACGATCAGCGCGATCACCGCGCCGGTGCCGCCGCCGATCAGATAGCCGACGCCCATGAACAGCGCGGTGAGGCCGGCAAGCAGGAGCGCGGTGCGGAAGTAGTTCATCGTTGTTCCCTCACGGCGAGCGGAATGCTGCCACAACTGACGCCGCTGAGGTAGGGATTTTGCGACGCGCGTCGCAAGGGGAAGGTGTGCGTCGCAGCGCCGCGGCGCGGATTAACGATTGGTCATGTAGCCTGCTCGTAGACCGGATGAGCGAAGCGACATCCGGGGCATCGTCCCAGCATATCACTCCGCTTCATCCGGGTTACGAGATCCTGCCTACTCCGCTGGCTCCTGCGCGACCACCGCCTCTTCCTCGCGCAGCGCGACGCGCAGCATGCGGGCAAGCTGGGCGCGGCTGTAGGGCTTTGCCAGGAACAGGATGCCCTGCGCGAGCTTGCCGTCCTGGTCGATGGCATTCTCGGTGTAGCCCGAGGTGAACAGCACGCGCAGACCGGGACGGCGCTTCTGCGCCTCGGTGGCGAGGTCGCGACCGTTCATCGCACCGGGCATGATGACGTCGGTGAACAGCAGCTCGACCGGCGCACCGCTGTCGAGCACGGCGAGCGCTTCAGAGCCATTGTTGGCCGAGCGCGTGGTGTAGCCGAGGCTCTCGATCTGGGTGAGCACATAGGAGCGCACCAGTCTGTCATCCTCGACGACGAGCACGGTTTCCCGCGCGCCGCGCACGTCCGGCTGCCGCCGCTCGGGCACCACGGCCGGCGAGGCCATCGCCGCACGTGGCAAATAGAGCATCACCCTGGTGCCGCGGCCGACCTCACTGTCGAGCACGACGTGGCCGTTGGACTGCTTGACGAAGCCGTAGACCATGCTGAGCCCGAGGCCAGTGCCCTTGCCGACATCCTTGGTGATGAAGAACGGCTCGAACACTTTTGCCAGATCGGCCTCCGCGATGCCCTCGCCGTTGTCGATCAGCGCGATCGCGACATAATCGCCGGCGGCAAGCCCGTCATGGCCCTGCACGTCAGACGGCTTGAGCTCGGCAGTGCCGGTCTCGATCCGCAGCCGGCCGCCCTTCGGCATGGCGTCGCGCGCGTTCAGCGCAAGGTTGATGATCGCGGTGACGAGCTGGTTGGAATCGACCAGCGCGCGCGGCAGATTTGGCGTCGGGCAAAAGTCGATGTCGACATGATCGCCGATGGTCGGCCGCAGCAGCTCGATGGTGTCGACCATCAACGCATTGACGTCGACGTCGCTCGGCTGCAGCGGCTGCTTGCGCGCAAATGCAAGCAGATGCCGCGTCAGCGACGCGCCCCGATCGGCAGCGTCGCGGATCAGCCCGGTGATCTCGACCAGTTGCCGGTTGTGGGTGACCGCATCGGACAGGATGTCGATGGTGCCGGTGATGACGGTGAGGATGTTGTTGAAGTCGTGCGCGATGCCGCCGGTGAGCTGGCCGACCGCTTCCATCTTCTGCGCCTGGCGAATCTTGCTCTCATTGGCCTCGGCCTCGCGGAACCGCTCGAGCAGGAATTCCGAGCGCTGGCGCTGCCGTCCCTCCTCCGCGAGCGCGACATGCGCCTCGCGCAGCTGCGCCTCGCTCGGGATCGCCAGGATCTTCGGGATCAGCGGCCACAGCAGCACCGCGGTGAAGATCGAAGCGACTGCAGTCAGCGCCTTGAGCAGGCCCTCGAGGCCGTAGATCGGCACCCACAGCGTGTAGATAGAGAACACATGGGTGAGGCCGCAGGCGAGGATGAAGGCGGCGAACGGCCAGGCCATCCAGCCGAACTGGAAGTCTCGCCGCTTGGAGACGAGGATCGCCAGCGCAAACGGGATCGAGAAATACGAAGCGGCGATCAGTGCGTCTGAAATCACGTGCAGCCAGATCAGCTCCGGCTCCCACAACAGGCAGATGCCGTGCGGCGAAAATGTCGACGAATCCAACAGACGCTCGAGAAAACTCCACATGGGTCCCTCCGGGCGTGATCGATCCGCCGACACCCCTGCCCGCGAATCACTTGGCCCGATCATAGCGGCCGCGACTCAACCTGCCGAAGCCCAATTGGTCTAACAGGCGCACCCCCGTTGTTGCCCGGTGTCGCCCTGGTGTATGCAGGATAGGTTTTATCCCCCCTATTCAAGCCGGTGATATCGATGCCAGCATTCCCCCTCCGCGCCCCGATCATGATCGCAGCGATCGCGGGGGCACTGGCGCTGTCCTCATTGGCCTCGGCACAGCAGCCGCTGCCCAATCCCGCAGCTGCCGCACCGGTCCGGGCGCGCCCGGCCGCGGTGGCCGCACCGAGGGCTGCGTCCTGCCACAACGGGCAGAGCTTCGATCGCTTCCTCGCCGAGCTGAAGCAGAAGGCGATCGCCGCCGGCGTCTCGCAGCGCACGATCGCGGAGGCCGCGCCCTACCTCATTTACGACCAGGGCATCGTCAACCGCGATCGCGGCCAACGCGTGTTCGGACAGATCTTCACCCAGTTCGCCGGGCGCATGGCGGCGAACTATCGCATGCAGCAGGGCCAGCAATACATCCGGACCTATGCGGCCGCGTTCGCGCGCGCCGAGAAGGAGTACGGCGTGCCGCCCGCGGTGATCGCCGCGTTCTGGGGACTGGAGAGCGACTTCGGCGTCCAGATGGGCAATCTGCCGACGCTGAAATCGCTGGTGTCGCTGGCCTATGATTGCCGGCGCTCGGAGATGTTCCAGGGCGAGACCATCGCGGCGCTGAAGATCATCGAACGCGGCGACCTGACGCCCGACGAGATGATCGGCTCGTGGGCCGGCGAGCTCGGCCAGACGCAATTCCTGCCGACGCATTATTTCAACTATGCCGTCGACTACGATGGCGACGGCCATCGCAACCTGTTGCAGAGCGGACCCGACGTGATCGGCTCGACGGCCAACTACATCGCCAACGGATTGAAGTGGCGTCGCGGCGAGCCGTGGCTGCAGGAGGTGCGTGTGCCGCAGGCCGCGAACTTTCCGTGGGACCAGGCCGACCTCACCATCAAGCTGCCGCGCTCGAAATGGGTCGCGCTCGGCGTCACCTCGACCGATGGCAAGGCGCTCGCCAATGACGAGATGCCGGCCTCGCTGCTGCTGCCGATGGGCCGCACCGGCCCGGCGTTCCTCGCCTATCCGAATTTCGCTGCCTATACCGAGTGGAATAACTCGCTGATCTATTCGACCACCGCCGGCTATCTCGCCGGCCGCATCGCGGGCGCACCGCCGATGCAGCGCCCGCATGCGCCGGTCGCGCAGCTGCCGTTCAACGAGATCAAGGAGCTGCAGTCGCTGCTGGCGCGCGCCGGTTACGACGTCGGCAAGATCGACGGCGTGATGGGTCAGGCGAGCCGCAGCGCGGTCAAGGCGATGCAGATGAAATACGGCCTGCCCGCGGATTCCTGGCCGACCGCGGAGCTGTTGGCGCGGATGCGCGGCGGCGGCCGCACGCAGCCGGCCGCGGAAGCGGCGGTGCCGGCGCGGTAAATATTCGGACTCCCTCGCCCCGCTCTTGCTCGTGCGGGGAGAGGGTTGGGGTGAGGGGCTCTCTCCGCTGGGCGGAGCGAATCGATGGATCCGTACCCCCTCACCCGGATCGCGTCTTGCGATGCGATCCGACCTCTCCCCGCAAGCGGGGCGAGGTAAGAACGAAGAATATTTGACCAAGTGTTACGGCCGTCCGCAGTTGTATTCTTCCCCTTGTCGCCCCATGTGCAGCATCGCCGTTCGGTCACATCCGGATTTCATCAGCACAGGGAGCATCCCATGTCCTTTTATGACGCTGTCGTCCCCGCCTATCTGCTGATCCTCAACAGCCTCACCGGCGAACTGACCAAGACCGAAGCGCATTGCGAGACCAAGAAGATTGCGCCCGAAGTGCTGCTGGGATCGCGGCTCTATCCCGACATGCTGCCGCTGACCAAGCAGATCCAGCTGGTCTGCGATCACGCCGCCAGGGGCTGCGCGCGGCTGACCCATAGCGCGGTGCCGTCGACGCCCGACACCGAGACGAGCATCGGTGAACTGAAGCAGCGACTGGCCAACACGATCGAATACGTGAAGTCGTTCAAGCCGGAGCAGTTCGAGGGCGGCGACGCCAAGGACGTCACCTTCCCGGTCGGCCCCGAGCGCACCATGACCCTCAAGGGCCAGCAATTCCTCAACGCATTTTCGTTCCCGAACTTCTATTTCCACGCCGTCACCGCGCACGGCATCCTGCGCCACAACGGCGTCGAGATCGGCAAGCGCGACTTCCTCGGCGTCAGCTGACGCGCGCCTAGCGGGTCATTCCGGGGCGATGCGCGAGCATCGAACCCGGAACCTTGGGTACAACGTCCAGATTCCGGGTTCTCGCTTCGCGGGCCCCGGAACGACGAACAAACATATTCCCCGCTGCGGGATTTTGGCCTCACATGCGCGGCCGTGCTACTGCTCCCTGACAACAACAAGACGTCAGGGAGCACGCCATGTCGACCACAACCCACGCACCGAAAGCCATCGATCCCTCCGCCTCGCTGCACGCGGAAGCGCTGGGGCTGGCGAAAAACCACGGTCGCCTCGCCGGCCGACGCATCATCGTGGTCGGTGCGGGACAGCGCACAACCGTGGATGAAGCGCCCCCGATCGGCAATGGCCGCGCCATGAGCGTGCTGTTCGCGCGCGAGGGTGCTTCCGTCGCCTGCCTCGACGTCAACAAGGACGCCGCCGACGACACTGTCGCGCAGATCGCAAAGGAAGGCGGCAAGGCCTTCACCGACGTGGTCGATGTCTCCGACGTCGCGGCGATCGCGCCCGCGGTCGATCGCTGCGCGCAAAAGCTCGGCGGGCTCGACGGGCTGGCGCTCAATGTCGGCATCTCCTCCGGCCTGTCGCTGCCCAAGATGACGGCAGAAGCCTGGGACCGCGACTACGCCGTCAACGTGCGCAGCCACATGCTGTTCGCGCAGAAGGCGCTCGAAGTGATGGCGCCGGGCGGCGCGATCATCCTGATCTCCTCGATGGCAAGCCAGCGTGCCGGCGGCCGCAACCCGGCCTATGAATCCTCCAAGGCGGCGCAGATCGCGCTCGGCCGGGCGATCGCCCGTGCCGGCGAGGACAAGGGCATTCGCTGCAATGTGATCGCACCGGGCTTCATGGATACGCCGATGGGCCGCGACGCCAGCCGCAGGCGGTCGGATCGCGCCCTGACAGTGCCTTTCGGCCGCCAGGGCACCGGCTGGGAGGTCGCCTATACTGCGCTGTTCCTGATTTCGAATGAATCCTCCTATGTGAACGCGCATACTTTGTTCCTCGATGCCGGCCACATGGGCGGGATCGTGCGCGGCTGATCTGCTGCCTGCGAATGTGACAGGCCATTGCGCTCGTCGCCGCAATGCACAACTCTCCCTTATCCATCATTGTCTGGAACGTTTCACATGAGCCAATCGACCAAACTCCTCGAGCCCTACAAGCTTGGCGCGCTGACGCTGCCGAACCGCGTCGCGATGGCGCCACTGACGCGCAACCGCGCAGTGCCGCCCGGCATGGTGCCAAGCCCGCTCGCGGTGGACTATTACGGCCAGCGCGCCTCCGCCGGCCTCTTGATCACCGAAGCGAGCCAGGTCTCGCAGCAGGGCCAGGGCTATCAGGACACGCCCGGCATCTATTCGAAGGAGCAGGTCGAGGCCTGGCGCAAGGTGACCGATCGCGTGCATGAGCGCGGCGGCCACATCTTCATCCAGCTCTGGCATGTCGGCCGCATCTCGCACACCTCGTTGCAGCCGAACGGCGGCGCGCCGGTGGCGCCGAGCGCGATCCGCGCCAAGACCAAGACCTTCGTCAACGGCACCTTCGCCGACGTATCCGAGCCGCGCGCGCTCGAACTGTCGGAAATCCCCGGGATCATCGAGGACTTCAAGCGCGGCACCGCGAACGCGCTGGCCGCCGGCTTCGACGGCGTCGAAATTCACGGCGCCAACGGCTATCTGCTCGACCAGTTCGCCAGGGACAGCAGCAACAAGCGCACCGATGCCTATGGCGGCGGAATTGAGAATCGCGCCCAGCTGATGCTGGAGGTTTCAAAAGCGGTCGCCAAGGAGGCCGGCGCCGATCGTACCGGCATCCGCATCTCGCCGGTGACGCCGGCCAACGACGTCTCCGACTCCAATCCGCAACCGCTGTTCGACTACATCGTCGACCAGCTCAATGCGCTGAAGCTGACCTATATCCACGTCATCGAAGGCGCGACCGGCGGCCCGCGCGATGTCGCGCCGTTCGACTACGCCTCCCTGCGCAAGCGCTTCAAGCAGACCTATGTCGCCAACAACGGCTACGACTTCGCGCTGGCCGAGAAGGTGCTGGAGGCAGGCGCGGCCGACATGATCGCATTCGGCAAGCCGTTCATCTCCAACCCTGACCTGGTCGAGCGGCTGAAGGCCGGCGCCCCGCTCAACGAGTGGGACAAGGCGACCTTCTACGGCGGTGGCGCCAAGGGCTATACCGATTATCCGACGCTGAAGGCGACTGAAGCGGCGGAGTAATCAAGTCCCCTCTCATCATATCGTAGTTCCGGGCTCGCACTTCGCGCGCCCTGGAATGACAGAAGCGAATGTTGCGATAGCGATTAAGAAGGCCGGGCTCGCTCCCGGCCTTTGCTTATTGTGCCGTAGGCGCCTTCATGCATCCACGGCCTCGCCACTCTCAACCTCTTCCGCCACCATGCGATCGAGGTTTCGATTGAGCCGCCGCAGCAGGTCGAGCAGCGTTGCGGCTTCGGCCGCACTGAAGCCGGCGAGCGCCTGATCCTGATTGCGATGAAGCGCCTTGCGCGCGGCCGGCAATTTCGCCCTGGCCCCCTTGGTCAACGAAACCTGCTGGCTGCGGCCGTCGCCCGGCATCGGCTTGCGCTGGATCAGGCCGTCGCGCTCCATCCGCGCCAGGATTTGCGCCATCGATGGCTGCTCGACTTTCGCGGCGCGGGCAAGATCGCGCTGCGACATCGCCTTGCCGTCACGCAACAGATAGAGCACCGGCAACTGGCCGATGCTGAAGCCGTACGGCTTCACCCGCCGCTCCCCGATCCGCAGGAAGCTGCGCGACGCCATGTTGACCAGCGGCGCAGGACGATCGAACAAGTCCCAATCGGTCACGATTCCACCATTTACATAGGTCCCTATTTATACTAGATAGGCCCCTATGTATCATGTTGTGAGCGTGGCGTCCATGAGTTGCAATCCAATTCGCATTGCCATCGTCGGCGCCGGCCCCGGTGGACTGACGCTCGCCCGACTGCTGCATGTTGCCGGCATCAAGGCCAGCCTGTTCGAGCAAGAAAGCTCGGCAATGGAGCGGCCGCAAGGCGGCACGCTCGACCTGCACGCCGAGAGCGGCCAGCTCGCCCTCGCGCGCGCCGGACTCACCGATGGCTTCCGGCGCATCGCACGTTACGAGGACCAGGGCAGCCGGCTCTACACGAGCGACGGCCGGTTGCTGCTGGCGGATGACGACATGACCGGTGACCGTCCGGAGGTCGACCGCTCCGCGCTTCGCGACCTGCTGCTGCAATCCCTGCCGCCGGATGCCGTCGCCTGGGGCCGCGCCTTGCTCGAGGTCGCGCCGCGGGATGACGGCCGTTACGATCTCGTCTTCGACAATTCGCGCGAAGGGCCGTTCGATCTCGTGATCGGCGCCGACGGCGCGTGGTCGCGGGTGCGGCCGCTGGTCTCGCGTTATCAGCCGCAATACAGCGGGCTGACCTTCATCGAATTCGGCATCGACGCGGTCGACACACGCCACCCCGCACTGTCGCAGCTGGTCGGCCGCGGCAAGATGGGCGCAGAGAGCACCGGCCGCAGCCTGATGGTCCTGCGCAACGGCAACGCCCACCTGCGCGGCTATGCGATCTTCCGCGTGCCCGTCGAATGGGCCGAGCGGCGGTTCGACGTCGCTTCGCCGTCCGCGATGCGCGACGCGCTGCTGGGCGAATTCGCCGGCTGGGCCGATGCCCTGCTCGACCTGATCCGCGCCAGCAATGATCTATTCGCGCTCCGGCCGATCCACGCGCTGCCGGTCGGGCATCATTGGACCAACCGCCCCGGCATCACCCTGCTCGGCGACGCCGCGCATCTGATGTCGCCGTTCGGCGGCGAAGGCGTCAACGCCGCGATGCTGGACGCTGCGGAGCTGGCCGAGCATCTGACGGGATCGTCCGATTGGCGCGAAGCCGTCCGCGCTTACGAGGCGGAGATGTTCGTGCGCGTCGCCGAGCCCGCCGGCGAGGCCGCCGAAGCCGCCGCGATCGAGCTGTCGCACATCAGCCAGGAACTCACGCTGGCGCACCACAAAGCCTACATGCAGATGCGCACGGCTGCCGGCAGCAACGCAGCGCGGTAAGCACTGGTCATGACTTCCGGCGCCGCATAGCATGGACCGTAACGAATTGGACCGAAGACGCTCACGCACGTGATAAAGCAGGACAACGCCGAGGATATCGTTCGACGCGCCACTACGGCCTTCAATGCCGGGCGGCATGGCGAGGCGGTCGAGCTCTGCGAGCACGGCCTCGCACGCCAGCCCGGCGAGCCGATGCTGAGCCATCTGCTGGCCGCGGTGCTGTTCGCCAGAGGCGAGATCGCGCCGGCCCGCAAGCATGTCGAGACCAGCCTGGCGCGGCGCCCCGACAACGCCGCGGCGCGGCTGCTCGCCGCCCGCCTCGCGCGCAGCAGCGGCGAATTCGGTGCGGCGCTGACGCATCTCGACCGCGCCATCGCGCTCAAGCCGCACCGCGATGCCTTCGTCGAGAAGGCGCGCACGCTGGAGCTCGCCGGCCGCAGGGCACAGGCCCGCGAGGCCTGGGAAGCGATCCGCAAGGCCATCCCGGAGCACCAGGAAGCCAATGCGCAGCTCGGCCGGATGGCCTGGGAGGATGGTGACCTCGCGGGTGCCGCCCGCCTGCTCGAGCGCGCGACTGCGAGCGCGGCGCCCGCCTCGGTGTGGTTCGACCTCGGCGTCGCAAAGCAGGATCTGCGCGACCATGACGGCGCTGCATGCGCCTATCGCAAGGCGATCGAGATCAGGCCGGATTACGCCGAAGCGGCGCTCAATCTGGGGATCGTGCTGCAGGAAAGCGGCGAGCTCGACGCCGCGATGCAGGCCTTCGCGCGCGCCTATGCGTTGCGTGCACAATTGTTCGGATCGATCGCGATGGCGCTGACCTCCGCCCCGCACGGCCGCCTGTGGCTCGACGAGCGCGCGCTGCGCGCGGCGCTAGAGCATGATCCGGAAAAGTGCGAAGCGGTTTTCCGAAACGATCATGCGCCAACAAAAGGCTGAAGCGCGATGACGATTCAACCCAATCTCATCGCGCTTTAGGTGGTTAGCCGCCCGCGCTTGGCGCGGAAATGCTTGCGATAGACATTGGGCGCAGCCAGCACCTCGCCGACGACTTTCGAATAGGCTTCGCGGTGCGCGTCGTCGAAGGCCTCGAATGTCAATTCGGGCGCCTCGCGCGGCACGCCGAAGCATTGCGCGACCGGCGTCCCTTTCGGCAACACGCCGGCAAAATCGGGCTGGGTCCAGACCGCCGGGAAATTGATCCCGCCGTCGTGAAACCGGTCGGCGTCGACCAGCCCCGAAATCAGGCGGAACGGCAGGTCGTCGCGATTGACCGGATGGGTCGCGAACAGCGACCAGCCCGGCTCGAGCTCGATGGTCCAGAAGCTGTTGAATTTCAGCGCGGCCTGCCCGTTGGCGAAAGGCGCGTCGGCCAATTGCGCGATGGGATGGAAGCTGAGCGGCGCGCGCGGATGGCCCTGTGTTGCCGGCTCCGGAATATCCCAGTCCCATGCGAACGCGCCGCGCTCGACCCTGACGTCGCAAGGCAGCGGGATCATGACCCCATAGGCCATCGCATCGACAAAGGGCGGGCATTGCTTGACCGTGCGGATCTCACGGTCGTGGATATCGGAATGCACCTTCGCCGGCATCGCGCGCAGCCAGTCCGGCAACGCGCTACGGGCCGGGAACGGCCGCGGCAGATGATCGGCAAGCCGCGGATCGCAGCGAAAAATCATGCGCATGGTGAGCTCCCGGATCATGGTGCGACAAAGGACACACATGATGATCTCATCGCGTCATTTGAGCACAATCGAGAGCCGGCCTCCACTCTCCAAGCCTCGAATGCCGGACGGCAAAAAAGGCCGGGATTGCTCCCGGCCTTTTGCAGCCTTCGGATGCCGTAGGCTGGTAAGCCTTACTTCGCTTCGGCGCGCTTGGGCGGCGAGGCCGGCCACGACTTGATCAGCGTGTCGTAGTCGACCGTCTCACCCTTCGGCTTTTCGTTGGCAAGCTTGCGCTGCGGCGCAATGTTGCCATCCTTGGCCGACTTGGCGAACCAGTACTCGGCGGTTTCCTTCTTGTTCAGCTTCGGTCCGCAGGCACCCTGCACACCGGACTTCTCAAGACGCTCCATCACCGAATCCTGGGCCGCGGCGAGCGCGTCCATCGCAGCCTGCGGCGTCTTCGCACCGGACGACGCATCGCCGATGTTCTGCCACCACAGCTGAGCGAGCTTCGGATAGTCGGGCACGTTGTTGCCGGTCGGGGTCCACTGCACGCGCGCGGGCGAGCGGTAGAACTCGATCAGGCCGCCGAGCTTCGGCGCACGCTCGGTGAACGACTTGTCCCAGATGTCGGATTCACGGATGAAGGTGAGACCGACGTGGCTCTTCTTCAGGCTCGTCGTCTTGGAGACGATGAACTGCAGGTAGAGCCAGGCCGCCTTGCGGCGGTCGACCGGGGTCGACTTCAGAAGCGTGATCGAACCCACGTCCTGGTAGCCGAGCTTCATGCCTTCCTTCCAGTACGAGCCGTGCGGCGACGGAGCCATACGCCACTTCGGCGTACCGTCCGCATTCATCACGGGCAGGCCGGGCTTCACCATGTCAGCGGTGAAGGCGGTGTACCAGAATATCTGCTGGGCGATGTTGCCCTGCGACGGCACCGGGCCCGATTCGGAGAAGGTCATGCCCTGCGCCTGCGGCGGAGCATACTTCTTCATCCAGTCGAGATATTTGACGATCGAATAGACCGACGCCGGACCGTTGACGTCGCCGCCACGCTCGACCGACGAGCCGACCGGACGGCAGCCTTCCATGCGGATGCCCCACTCGTCGACCGGCAGGCCGTTCGGGAGACCCTTGTCGCCGTTGCCGGCCATCGACAGCCAGGCGTCGGTGAAACGCCAGCCGAGCGAGGGATCCTTCTTCCCGTAGTCCATATGGCCGTAGACCTTGACGCCGTTGATCTCCTTGACGTCGTTGGTGAAGAAGTCGGCGATATCTTCAT
Organism: Bradyrhizobium acaciae; assembly: GCF_020889785.1. GTDB lineage: Bacteria > Pseudomonadota > Alphaproteobacteria > Rhizobiales > Xanthobacteraceae > Bradyrhizobium > Bradyrhizobium acaciae. Next base: position 16,737 of record NZ_JACMYK010000026.1, on the reverse strand, counting down.
AGGCCGACCAGTTCACGGGAACGCCGAGATCGTAGCCGTACTTGGCCTTGAACTTGGCCTTGTAGTCCGGGTTGGTGAACCAGTCGTAACGGAACCAATAGAGGTTCGCGAACTGCTGGTCGGGCAGTTGGTAGAGGTGACCGTTCGGTGCCGTGGTGAACGACTTGCCGATGAAGTCGTCGACGTCGAGCGCCGGATCGGTGACGTCCTTCGCTTCGCCCTTCATCCACTCGGTCAGGTCGACGGCCTGGCCATAGCGGAAGTGGGTGCCGATGAAGTCGGAGTCGTTGATCCAGCCGTCATAGACGTTCTTGCCGGACTGCATCTGGGTCTGGATCTTTTCGACGACGTCACCTTCCTGGATGATGTCGTGCTTGACTTTGATGCCGGTGATTTCCTCGAACGCCTTGGCGAGCGTGCGGGATTCGTACTCGTGCGTGGTCAGGGTTTCGGAGACGACGTTGATCTCCATGCCCTTGAAGGGGGCAGCGGCCTTGATGAACCACTGCATCTCCTTCATCTGGTCGTCCTTGGAGAGGGTCGACGGCTGGAATTCGCTGTCGATCCACTTCTTCGCGGCCGCCTCGTCGGCGTGGGCCGGCGCGACAAGAGTGACCGATGCTGCGACGAGCGCGAGCGCGCTGGTCATCGTCAAAAGACTATCTTTAGTCATTCGTAAATGTCGCATTAGATTCCTCCGGTTGCAGCGACTAAATCCAGGCCCGGGTAGACCCCGGATCTGCTCTTTTTCGCGTTCCTCAGACGGTGCGAAAGATCACCACGGCTGAAAGAAGCGAAATTACCGTTCCGAGCCACAGGCTCGAAATCTCGACGCCCTCACCAATCGGCAGGCTGAAAATCGGGTCGGTGCCCACCACGCCGATCCACACCAAGTGGATGACGGCGGCCAGCACCAGCGAGACGAACAGGCGATCGCCGCGCGTGGTCGGAATCCGCAGCACCCCGACCCGCTCCGCCTCGGGATAGGCGGCCGCGAGCCAGGTCATGACGCCGAGCGTCGAGGCCAGCAGCACGAAGAAGATCGCGGTCGGCAGCGTCCAGGCCATCCATGCGATGGATTCCATAGCTCAAGTCCTCCCACGCGATGCGCTGCGCCCCCTCTCCCATGGGGAGAGGGCTGGGGTGAGGGGGTACGGTCCATCGATCGAGACAAACCCCTCGCCCGGATTTGCCGCTTCGCGCCAAATCCGACCTCTCCCCTCGGGAGAGGTGAAGCGCGATGTCGAGATGGTGCCTCGCTGCTTCATCATGACGCTAGACCCGGCCGAGCGCGAAGCCGCGCGCGATGTAGTTGCGGACGAACCAGATCACGAGTGCGCCCGGGATGATGGTGAGCACGCCGGCCGCGGCAAGCAGGCCCCAGTCCATGCCGGCGGCCGACACCGTCCGCGTCATCACCGCGGAGATCGGCTTGGCGGCAACCGATGTCAGCGTGCGCGCGAGCAGCAGCTCGACCCATGAGAACATGAAGCAGAAGAAGGCGGCGACGCCGATGCCGCTCGCGATCAGCGGCACCAGAATCTTGATGAAGAAGCGCGGAAACGAATAGCCGTCGAGGAAGGCGGTCTCGTCGATCTCGCGCGGCACGCCGGAGACGAAGCCTTCGAGGATCCACACCGCCAGCGGCACGTTGAAGATGCAGTGCGCGAGCGCGACCGCCCAGGGCGTATCGAACAGGCCGATCGCCGAGTAGAGGTTGAAGAACGGCAGGGCGTAGACCGCCGCCGGCGCCATGCGGTTCGACAGCAGCCAGAAGAACAAATGCTTGTCGCCGAGGAAGCGGTAGCGCGAGAAGGCATAGGCTGCCGGCAGCGCCACCGCGATCGAGATCACGGTGTTGATGACGACATATTCCAGCGAATTGATGTAGCCCGAATACCAGCTCTCGTCGGTGAAGATCCGCTTGTAGTGCTGCAACGTCGGCGTATGCGGCCACAAGGTCATCGTCGAGATGATCTCGGCGTTGGTCTTGAAGCTCATATTGACGAGCCAGTAGATCGGCAACAACAGGAAGATCAGGAACAGCCCCATGATCAGGCGGCGGCCAGGGATCGAGTGCATCACGCCGCTCCTTCCTTGACCGGACGCTCGGAGCCGGCATTGGTCATCACGGTGTAGAACACCCAGCAGACGATCAGGATGATCAGGTTGTAGGCCAGCGACAGCGCGGCCGCCTTGCCCAGGTCGAACTGGCCGAGCGCGATCTTGACGAGCTCGATCGAGACGAAGGTCGTCGAGTTTCCGGGACCGCCGCCGGTGACCACGAACGGCTCGGTGTAGATCATGAACGAGTCCATGAAGCGCAGCAGCACCGCGATCAGCAGCACGCGGTTCATCTTCGGCAACTGGATCGCCTTGAACACCGCCCAGCGCGACGCGCCGTCGATCTGCGCCGCCTGGTAGTAGGCGTCGGGGATCGACTTCAGGCCGGCGTAGCAGAGCAGCGCAACGAGGCTGGTCCAGTGCCAGACGTCCATCACGATGACCGTGACCCAGGCGTCGATATCATTGGCGACGTAGTTGTAGTTGAAGCCGAGATGATTCAGCACATAGCCGAGCAGGCCGATATCGGGCCGGCCGAAGATCTGCCAGATGGTGCCGACCACGTTCCACGGGATCAGCAGCGGCAATGCGAGGATGACGAGACAGGCCGCGACGCTCCAGCCCTCGCGCGGCATCGACAGCGCAACGACGATGCCAAGCGGCACCTCGATCGCGAGGATCACGGCGGAGAAGAACAGGTTACGGCCGAGCGAGGCCAGGAAGCGGCCGCCGAGATCGGTCGAGGGATCGAGCAGCTCCTTGAACCAGCCGACGCCGTTCCAGAAGAACTGGTTGTTGCCGAAGGTGTCCTGCATCGAATAGTTCACGACCGTCATCAGCGGTAGCACCGCCGAGAACGCGACCACCAGGAACACCGGCAGCACCAGGAACCAGGCTTTTTGGTTGATGGTCTTGTCCATCAGGCGACCCCTTCCACCAAATGGCTGTCGGCATAGACGTGGACGTAGGCGGGATTGAAGATCAGGCCGGCGGTATCGCCGGAGACCGAGAAGCCCGGCGGCACGCGCGCCGCAAGTTTGGTGTTGCCGACGCGAACGCGGGCGAACTGGATACGGCCGAGATCGTCGATCCGCTCGATGGTGGCCGACAGCAGCCCCGATGCGGGCGCCGCGACGTCGACGAATTCAGGCCGCACGCCGATCTCGATCTTCTTGCCGGCCGGCAGCACACCATAGTTTCGATGCAGGCCGATGACATGGCCGTCGATCCGCGCCTCGTGGCCGGAGACCTCGGCCGGTACGATGTTCATGCCGGGCGAGCCGATGAAATAGCCGACGAAGGTATGCGCCGGCTTGTCGAACAATTCGGCCGGCGTGCCGCTCTGCACCACCCGGCCGTCATGCATGACGACGACGGTATCGGCAAAGGTCAGCGCCTCGGTCTGGTCGTGGGTGACGTAGATCATCGTGAGGTCGAGCTCGCGATGCAGCGCCTTCAGCTTGGAGCGCAGCTGCCACTTCAGCTCGGGATCGATCACCGTCAGCGGTTCGTCGAACAGCACCGCGGCGACGTCGGAACGCACCAGGCCGCGGCCGAGCGAGATCTTCTGCTTGGCGTCGGCGGTGAGCCGCGTCGCCTTGCGGTTCAGATACGGCGTGAGGTCGAGCAGGTCGGCGATCTGCTTGACCCGCGCATCGACCTCGGCCTTGGCGATGCCGCGGTTCTTCAGCGGGAAGGCCAGGTTCTCGCCCACCGTCATGGTGTCGTAGATCACAGGGAACTGAAACACCTGCGCGATGTTGCGCTTCTGCGTCGACAGCGGCGTGATGTCACGGCCGTCGAACAGGATCCGACCGCGCGACGGCGTCACGATGCCGGAAATCAAATTGAGCAGCGTGGTCTTGCCGCAGCCGGACGGCCCGAGCAGCGCATAGGCGCCGCCCTGCCGCCAGGTCATGGTGACCGGCTTCAGCGCAAAGGATTCCAGCGGCGCGTCATTGCCGTTGTAGGACTGCGCGAGATCGACGAGGTCAATGCGGGCCATGAAGCATCTCCCTCACTTCGAGAAACTTGTTGCGGGTGAAGCGACGAGGCGATCGGCCGCGTCGAACACGAAGATGTCGTCGGGATCGAGCGCGGCGTCGAGCACCTGCCCGGGTTCATATTCATGCACGCCGTGCAGCACTGCGACCCAGTTCGAGTCATGGACATGGACGTGCACGAAGCTCTCCGAGCCGGTGATCTCGGTCACCGTCACGGTGGCCGCGAATTTGTGGCGGCCCGCCGCAGCGCTGCCGACCTCGAGCTGGTGCGCACGGAAGCCGATCCGGTAGGCGCCGTCGGGCAGCTTGGCGTAGAGGCCGGCCGCGGGCGCCTGCTCGCCGCCGGCATAGATCACCCGGTCACCTTTCTTTTCGATGCCGATGACATTGAGCGGCGGATCGGAGAACACCTGCCCGACGCGCAGCGTGTCCGGATGGCGGTAGACCTTCGGCGTCGCGCCGATCTGCAGCGCCTCGCCTTCCCACATGCAAACCGTGTCGCCGCCGAGCAGGAGCGCTTCCGACGGTTCGGTGGTGGCGTAGACGAAGATCGCGCCGGAGGCCTCGAAGATACGCGGCAGCTCGGCGCGCAGCTCCTCGCGCAGCTTGTAGTCGAGATTGGCGAGCGGCTCGTCGAGTAGCACGAGGTCGGCGCCCTTGACCAGCGCGCGCGCGATTGCGGTGCGCTGCTGCTGGCCGCCGGAGAGCTGCAGCGGCGTGCGCTTGAGGTAAGGCTCGAGCCGCAGCAGGGCGGCCGCTTCCGCCACCCGCTTCTCGATCTCGGCCTTCGGCTTGCCCTGCACCCGCAGCGGCGAGGCGATGTTCTCGTAGACCGTCAGCGAGGGATAATTGATGAACTGCTGATAGACCATCGCGACCGAGCGCTGCCGCACGTCAGCGCCGGTGACGTCCTTGCCGTCGACCAGCACCCGGCCGGTGGTCGGCTTGTCGAGTCCGGCGAGCAACCGCATGATCGAGGTCTTGCCGGACAGCGTCGGCCCGAGCAGCACGCTGAGCGTGCCACGCTCCAGCGTCAGCGAGACGTCGCGGATGGTCGGAATGCCATCGACGGCTCGCGTGACGTTCTGCAGTGTAACGCTCATGCCCGTCCTCCCGCTTCGCGGAGGGAACGTTCACCGGACACACGGTTGGCGACCATCCACTCGTCGAGCGCGGCGATTTCACCCGCCGTCATCCGCAAGCCCAGCTTGGATCGTCGCCAGACGACATCTTCCGCAGTCCGCGCCCATTCGTTCGCCATCAGGTACCGGACTTCACTCTCCGTCAAGGTGGCGCCGAAGGACCGGCCGAGATCTTCAGCCGATGCTGCATTGCCCAAGACTTTTCTGGCGCGCGTGCCGTAGGCATGCGCGAGACGGTTGGCGTGGGGCTGCGTGAGGAATGGATGGTTGCGAACCAGCTCGGCGCTCAGCGCCGCGACCGCCGACACGTCCATGTCGCCGCCGGGCAGCGGCGCCTTGCCGGTCCAGCCTTCCTGCGCTTTCGCGCCGCGAAGATAGGGCGACAGCCGTTCCAGCGCCTCTTCGGAGAGCCGGCGATAGGTCGTGATCTTGCCGCCATAGATCGACAGCAGCGGCGCTCCGCCGGGCGTATCGAGCTCGAACACATAGTCGCGCGTCGCGGCCTTGGCCTCGCTCGCGCCGTCGTCATAGAGCGGACGCACACCGGAGTAGTTCCAGACCACGTCCTCGGGCTTCACCGGCTTCGCCAGATACTCGCTGGCGGAGGCGCAGAGATACTCGATCTCCTCCTGCGTCGCCTTCACCTTGGCCGGATCGCCGTCATAGTCGCGATCGGTGGTGCCGATCAGCGAAAATTCGTTCTGATAGGGAATCACGAAGATGATGCGGCCGTCGGCATTCTGGAAGATGTAGGCGCGGTCGTGGTCGTAGAGCTTCGGCACCACGATGTGCGAGCCCTGCACCAGGCGCACCTTGGCCCGCGCGTTGACGCCTGCGCCGGTGGCCAGCACCTGCTCGACCCACGGACCGCCGGCGTTGACCAGCACGCGCGCCTTGATCGTGTCGCGGGCGCCGGTAGCGCGATCCTCGACCGTGACGTGCCAGACGCCGTCGATCTGCCGGATCTCGACCGCACGGGTGCGGGTGCGGATCTCGGCGCCACGATCGGCGGCGTCGCGCGCAGTCAGCGCAACCAGCCGCGCGTCGTCGACGAAACAGTCGGAATACTCGAAGCCCTTGGTATAGCGACCCGCGATCAGCGGCTTGCCGACCACGTCGCGCGTCAGATCGAGCGAGCGCGTCGCCGGCAGCAGATGCCGTCCGCCGATATGATCGTAGAGGAAGAGACCGAGCCGCAGCAGCCAGGCCGGGCGCAGGCCCGCGTGATGCGGCAAAACGAAACGCAGCGGGCGAATGATGTGGGGCGCGATCTGCCAGAGGATCTCGCGCTCGATCAGCGCCTCGCGTACCAAGCGAAACTCGTAATATTCGAGATAGCGCAGGCCGCCATGCACGAGCTTGGTCGACCAGGACGACGTCCCGCTGGCCAAGTCATTCATTTCGCAGAGGAAAACAGAGTTACCCCGGCCCGCCGCATCGCGCGCGATGCCGCAGCCATTAACGCCGCCTCCAATGATGGCGAGGTCGTAAATTCGATCCAAAGAACGCTTCCCCCGGCAACCATCTTCGCTTTGACGGTTTTACTTTCGGATTGGAGTAGATCACAACCGAAAACGAAAGCAAAGTGAAAATGGGGAACTTTTATTGGGGATTTTTTGGGCGAGATGACCGTCGCGGGGGCACTCCCTAGCCGTCACCCTGAGGTGCGAGCGGAGCGAGCCTCGAAGGGTGCACGGCCCGGCTGGTGGCCGCCGATCCTTCGAGACGCGCGCAAGGGCGCGCTCATCAGGATGACGGTGAGAGAGCTGCGCGCGCGGATTTGCTGAATCGCCGAGCGATAACAGCGAAGCGATACGGAATCACGCGCTGCGCAGCGTCGCCGGTGCCGCGTCTGCGCCGTTGTCGTCGATATCGACTGCCGGCTTGTCCATCGCGACGACCACCTCGATGCCGCGGCTGTGGCAGATATTTGCGAGGCCCGCCGGCAGGGGCGAATCGGTGATGAAGGTCTGGATCTGACTCATATGGGCGATGCGCACCGGCGCGCTGCGGCGGAGCTTGGTCGCATCCGACACCAGCATCACGTTGCGCGCATTGGCGATGATCGCCTGCGCCACCTGCACCTCGCGATAGTCGAAGTCGAGCAGCGCGCCCTCCTCGTCGATCGCGGACGCGCCGATGATCGCGTAATCGACCTTGAACTGGCCGATCAGCTGCGTCGCGGTCGAGCCGACCACGGCGCCGTCGGCGCGGCGCACCGTACCGCCGGCCACCACCACCTCGATGCGCGGATGACGATACAGCAGCATCGCGACGTTGAGGTTGTTGGTGATGACGAGCAGATCCTCGTGCGAGGTCAGGGCGCTCGCGACCTCTTCCGTCGTGGTGCCGATGTTGATGAACAGCGAGCAGCCGTTCGGAATCCGGGCGGCTGCGGCGGCGCCGATCGCCTTCTTCTCCTCGGCAGCGACGAAGCGGCGCGCCTCATAGGCGAGGTTCTCGACACCCGAGGCGATGATCGCGCCGCCATGGATGCGGGTCAGCGACCGCTCGTCGCAGAGATCGTTGAGGTCCTTGCGGATGGTTTGCGCCGACACCTCGAATCGCTTGGCGAGATCTTCGACCATGACCCGGCCAAAAGCACGCGCGATGTTGAGAATTTCAGTCTGGCGGTGGGAGAGTCCGGCCACGGCGGCCCCCTTGAAACGGCGAGTCGCCTATCGTGCGACCGTTCGGCACCGACGTCAACGAGCAAGCATTGCCGGGGTTAACTGCGTTGCAGCAAATGCCGAGGCGGTGCGTGCCGGCACGCTTCCTCACCACGCCATTGCCGATGCGACCAAGCGGATCAATTCCGGATCGTCGAAGGCCCGGGCGCTCGCGACGGCGCCGGCCGCGATCAGATCGGCGTGACCGAGCCCGGTTCGCATCCCGATCGTCGCGATGCCCGCCGTCGTCGCAGACTGGATGCCGGAGCGCGAATCCTCGAACGCTAGCGAAGCCGAAGCCTGCGCGCCCGCGAGGCGCAGCCCCTCGAGATACGGCAATGGGTGCGGCTTGCCGTGCGCCAGTTCATCGCCGATCACCACGGCCTTGAATCGGTGCGCGATGCCCAGTCCCGCGAGCAGCAGTTCGGCGTTCGGGCGCGGTGCATTGGTCACCGCCACCACGGCCACGCCGGCGCGATCGGCCCGGTCGAGCAACGCCAGCAATCCCGGCACCGGCACGATCTGGCCAGCGACCAATTCGCGGAAGATCCGCTCCTTCTCGCCGAGGATGCTGGCGCGGCGTTCAGTCGGCTCGTGTGCGAGAAAGCGCTCGCCGATCGACGCGTTGGAGAAGCCTTGCAGCTCCTTGCCGAAGCGCGCGTGATCGAAGCTGTGTCCATAAGGGCCGAGCACCCGGTTGAACGCTGCCAGATGCAGCGGATCGGTGTCGGCAAGCGTGCCGTCGATATCGAACAGCAACGCCTTGTTTTGCGGCTGCGACGCCTTGTCCTGTGTCTGCGACGCTTGGCCTCGTGTCTGCGACATCCGAAAAACGTTTCCGTGAGCTCGGATGCATCAATACAGACTATTGCGGTGCAAGCAAACGCCGCTCCGCCTGGCTTGCCATCAGGAGGCCAGCTGCAAATCTTGCCCGGTGACAAGCCGTCGCGCGGCGCGCTCGGCCTCGCGTGCGTTGCGGAAGATCTGGCCTTCGAGTGCTTGGAAGCGGTGCGAGGCGGCAAAAAACGCGTAACCACCGGTATCGCGCACCACGATACCCGCGGTCTGTGAACTCACTTCGATGACATAGCAGTCAGACATAGTCGGCCTCGGTTTGATTCGGCCCGACAACGGTGTCACCGCCTGTTTGTTCCTCGATTTATTTGCGACGTGAAGCGCCGCATTTGCAATCAAGCCGCGCTGCGGTCTCAGTTTCGACGCGTTTTCCTTCGCACCGAATCAACTGTATCTGCCGCGAAAAAACGTCAGGTCGAAATCGTCGCGCCGTCGCGCTGGATCGGTTGCGGATGGCCCTGCTCGTCGATCGAGACGTAGGTGAAATTGCCGTCGGTCACGAGGATCGACTGCTGCTCGCGGCGGCGTAGCACCCAGGCTTCGAGATGCACCGTGATCGAGGTGCGGCCGACGCGCACGAGGTTGGCGTGCACCGAGACGAGATCGCCGACATAGACGGCCTTGCGGAAATTCATGGCCTCGATCGCGACTGTCACGGTGCGGGACTTCGCAACCTTGCCCGCGAACACGCCGCCGCCGAGATCCATCTGGCTGAGCAGCCAGCCGCCGAAGATATCGCCATTGGCGTTGGTGTCGGCCGGCATCGCCAACGTGCGGATGCAGAGATCGCCCTGTGGCTCGTTGCCGGTGATCGCCGGCGCGTGAACGTGGGTTTGAGTGTCGGGCGTTTGCGCGGCGGTCACTTGCGAGTCGGTCACTTGAAAGCCTCCCAGCCTGCGTCGGGTACGAAACGGTCGCCGAACTTCTGCGCCAGCGCGCGCAGCGCAGACACCACACTGTCGACGCCGCGGCTGCGCGCGTAGTTGAGCGGACCGCCGCGGAACGGGGCATAGCCGGTGCCGAAGATCATCGCGCCGTCGACCATGTCGGCGTCGTCGACGATGCCCTCGCGCAGGGCGGCAACGCAGACATTCGAGATCGGCAGCACCAGGCGATCGATCATTTCGTCGCTGACGCGCGGACCGGTTTCCGGCAGCGGCGCCTTCTCCGCCCTGCCGTCCTTCCAGGTGTAGAAGCCCTTGCCGGTCTTGCGGCCGAGCTCGCCCTTGGCGACCTTCTCGCGCAACCACGCAGGCGTCGGCGGCAGAGTGTCGCCGAACTTCGAGCGCAGCATGTCGCCGACATCGAGGCAGATATCGAGGCCGACCTGGTCGGCAAGCTCGATCGGGCCCATCGGCATGCCGAACTCGACAGCGGCCGCGTCGATCAGGCGCTGGTCGGTCTTCTCGTCCAGCATCATCATCGCTTCCAGCATGTAGGGCGTCAGCGCGCGGTTGACGAGGAAGCCCGGCGAGCTCTTTACCGGCAGCGGCAGGCGATCGATGGCGCCGACAAAGGCGAGCGCCTCCTTGAGCATGCCGGCATCGGTGCCGTCATGGCTGACGACCTCGACGAGCTGCAGCCGCGACACCGGATTGAAGAAATGCAGGCCGAGCAGCCGCTCCGGGCGTGCCAGCGTGGTGCGCAGATCCTGCAGCGGAATGCTCGACGTGTTGGTGGCGAGGATCGCGTCCGGCTTCATCTTCGGCTCGAGCGAGGCATAGACCTTCTGCTTCAGCTCGAGCTTCTCCGGCACCGCCTCGATGATGAGGTCCGCATTGCGGACGCCCTCGCCGTCCATGTCGGGGATCAGCCGGTCGAGCGCATCGCGCTGGTCGATCTTCTTGCGCATGATCTTGCCGAACAGCTCCGACGCCCGCTTCATCGCGCCCGCGATCGGCTCGGCCTTCATGTCGGCCAGGGTCACTCGCATATCCTGGTTGGCGCACCAGGCCGCGATATCGCCACCCATCGCACCGGCGCCGATCACATGGACGTGCGCAACCTTGTTGCCGCTGCCGGCTGCTTTCTTCATCTGCTCGCGCAGGAAGAACACGCGGATCAAATTCTGCGCGGTCGGTGTCACCATCAGGTTGGCGAAGGACGCCTTCTCTGCATTCAGCATCGCCGAGCGGTTGCCGGCGTGCTTCTCCCAGAGATCGATCAGCGCATAGGGCGCCGGGTAATGCTTGCGCGGCGCCGCCTTCTCGGCCTCGCGGCGCATCCGCGAGGCGAGGAAGCCACGCACTGGCCCGAGATTGAGAAGCTTGTTCAGCGGCCCCGGCTTGGCGCGCTTCAGCCGGCCGAACACCGCATCCTTCACCGCGTTGCGGACATGGCGCTCCTGCGTCACGGCATCGACCAGGCCGAGCGACTTGGCGCGGCGCGCGTCGATGGTCTTGCCGGTCAGCATCAAGGTCATCGCCTGCATCGGATTGACCAGCTCGGTGAATCGCACGGTGCCGCCGAGGCCGGGATGCAGGCCGAGCATCACCTCGGGAAAGCCGAACCGGGCATCGTCGATCGCGATCCGCATCTGGCAGGCCAGCGCGACCTCGAGGCCGCCGCCGAGGCAGAAGCCATGGATCACGGCGACCGACGGCACGCGCAGCGCCTCGAGCCGGTCGATCACCGCATGGGCGCGGCCGATCGCGGTCTCGACCGCGCGCGGATCGCTCGCGCCGCGGAATTCATTGACGTCGGCGCCGGCGATGAAGCCGCTCTTTTTCGCCGAGCGCACCACGAGGCCGGTCGGCCGCTGGTTCTCCAGCGCCGTGACGACAGCATCGAGCTCTTCGAGCAGATCGGCGGAGAGCGTGTTGGTGCTGGCGCCGGCGCGGTCGAACAGCAGCCAGGCGATGCCGTCCTCATCGCGCGTCAGCCTGAAGTTCTTATATGGGCTGTCGGCGGCCGGCTTCGGCCCGAGCTCGAGCACGCGGTCGGCGAGAAGGTCCATGATCCGTGAATCCATGATCACACCATCTCAATCAACATCGCGCCGCCCTGCCCGCCACCGATGCATTCGGTGGCGACGCCGCGTCTGGTGCCGAGCCGCTTCATCGCATTGACCAGATGCAGCACGATGCGGTTGCCGCTGCAGCCTACGGGATGGCCGAGGCTGATTGCACCGCCGTCGACATTCAACTTGGCGCGGTCGATCTCGCCCGCGGCGCCATCGAGACCGAGGATCTCGCGGCAGAATTTCTCGTCATTCCAGGCGGCGAGGCAGCCCAGCACCTGGGTGGCAAAGGCCTCGTTCAGCTCCCAGGTCTCGACGTCCTGCAAGGTCATGCTGTTGCGCTTGAGCAGCGCGCCCGCCGACAGCACCGGGCCGAGCCCCATGATCGAGGGATCGAGCGCCGACCACTGGCTGTCGAGGATCACGGCTTTCGGCGTCAGCCCGTGCTTGGCCACCGCATTCTCGGACGCCAGGATCACCCAGGACGCGCCATCCGTGATCTGCGAGGAATTGCCGGCGGTGACCTGCCCCCATGGGCGCTCGAACACCGGTTTAAGCTTTCCAAGCGTCTCGGGCGTCGAGTCCGGTCGAACGCCGTCGTCATGGTCGTAGAACTGGCCGTCGCGGGCGAACGCGGTCTCGACCTCGCCCTTGAGGAAACCTTGCTTCTGCGCGTTCGCCAGCCGCTGATGGCTCTCAGCGGCGTAAGCGTCGGATTGCGCGCGCGTGATGCCGAAGAGATGGCCGACCTTCTCAGCGGTCTGCCCCATGTTGAGCTCGGTGATCGGGTCGGTGAGACCACGCTCGAGGCCGATGATCGGCCTAAAGTAGCTCGGCTTCACTTTCAACGCCGCGGCGATCTTGGCGCCTAATCCCTTGGCGCCGGCAAAGCCGGCAAACCAGCGCACGCCGGAATTGGGCCAGACCAGCGGCGCGTGGCTCAAAGCTTCGGCGCCGCCGGCAAGGATCAGGTCGGAGATGCCCTCGCGGATATAGCGGTAGCCGGTATCGATCGACTGCATGCCGGAGCCGCAATTGATCTGCACCGTGAAGGCGACCATCTGCTCGCCCATGCCGAGTCTGAGTGCTGCGACCCTGGCCGGATTCATCTCGTCGGCGATCACGTTGACGCAGCCGAGGATGACCTGGTCGAAGGCGGTGGGTGCGAAAGGCTGCCGCGCCAGCAGCGGCCGGCCGCATTGCACGGCGAGATCCACCGGGGTGAACGGGCCGGGACCGGAGCGCGCCTTCAGGAACGGCGTCCGGCTGCCGTCGACGATAAAGACTGGTCGCGCCATCAGCTCGCCGCCCTCTGCTCTCCGAGCTCCTGGAAGAACTGATGCACGTCGGCGGATTTCTTGTAAATCGGGGACAGCGCCTCCGGCGCAAAATCGTCAACCTCGATGACCTTGGCGACGGCCTCATGGGCGGCGGCGAGCTTCTCGCCGTCGGCCTCGGTGATGACGCCTTTCTTCACCGCTTCCTTCCAGTCGTGCAGCCGCGCCGCGCGCAACTGCTTGGCTGCGTCCTCGGCCTGGGTGACGAGGCGGAAGGCCTTTTCCAGCCGTGCGACGCCGCCGTCGTCCTCGACAAAGGCGAGGTCCGGCGTCAGGCGGTCGCGCGCGGCCGACGGCAACAGCACGAGCTGCGCGCATTGCTGCACGACGCGGTCCGACGGGCCGATGACGCGCGCGCCGAACGGCTGGATCAGGAATTTCAGCATCCACGCCACCGGACGGTTCGGCAGATTGGCGAGGATCTCCGCAAAGCGGTTCTCGATGGTCTTGAAGCCCGATGCCATGCACCATTCGAGCGCTGGAAGGTCCTCCTTCTGCCGGCCCTCGTCCTGCCAGCGTTTCAGCGCAGCCGAGAGCAGATACAGCTCGGACAGGATGTCGCCGAAGCGCGCCGACAGCATTTCCTTGCGCTTCAATGCGCCGCCGAGGGTGAGCAGCGCCATGTCGGCGCACAGCGCGAACGCCGACGAATAGCGCGACAGCTGGCGATAGAATTCCGTTGCATCGCCGGCATCCGGCGCCGGCGCAAACAAACCGCCGGTCCAGCTGCGGCCCCAGGCGCGGAACATGGTCGCAAAGCTGTGACCGACATGGTTCCAGAACGCGGTGTCGAAGGCGGTGAGGCCCTTGTCGCGGTCGGTCTCGCTGAGCGCGTTCATCTCCTGCAACAGATAGGGATGCGCGCGGATCGCACCCTGCCCGAACACGATCAGGTTGCGGGTCAGGATGTTGGCGCCCTCGACCGTGATGCCGACCGGCACCGAGCGGTAAAGTCCGCCAAGATAGTTCTGCGGCCCGTCGATCACAGCCTTGCCGCCATGGATATCCATGGCGTCGTCGATCGCGATCCGCATCCGCTCGGTGGCGTGCAGCTTCATGATCCCCGAGATGACGGCGGGGTGATGCCCCTCGTTCAGCGCTGCGCAAGTCAGCCGTCGCGCGGCGTCGAGCAGATAGGCTGTCGCCGTGATGCGCGCGAGCGGCTCCTCGATGCCCTCGAACTTGGAGATGGAAATGCCGAACTGCTCGCGGATGCGGGCATAGGCGCCGGTGGTGCGCGCGGCATAGGCCGCACCCGCTGCCGACAGCGACGGCAGTGAGATGCCGCGGCCGGCGGCGAGCGCCGTCATCAGCATCTTCCAACCCTGGCCCAGACGCTCCTGGCCGCCGATGATGTAGTCGAGCGGGATGAAGACGTCGCGGCCCCAGTTCGGGCCGTTCTGGAACACCTGCATCGCCGGCAGATGGCGGTGGCCGATCGAGACACCGGGCAGATGGGTCGGGATCAGCGCAACGGTGATGCCGAGCTCTTCCTCGTTGCCGACCAGGTGATCGGGATCATAGGCCTTGAAGGCAAGGCCGAGCAGCGTCGCGACCGGCCCCAGCGTGATGTAGCGCTTGTGCCAGTTGAGCTTCAGCCCGAGCACCTCGCGGCCTTCGAAATTGCCCTTGCAGATGATGCCGGTGTCGATCATCGAGGCGGCGTCCGAGCCGGCCTCCGGGCTGGTCAGGCCGAAGCATGGAATGTCCTGGCCGGAGGCCAGCCGCGGCAGCCATTTGTCCTGCTGCTCCCTTGTGCCGAAGCGCATCAGGAGTTCGCCCGGCCCGAGCGAGTTCGGCACCATCACGGTGACGGCTGCGGTCAGCGAGCGCGACGAGATCTTGCGCACCACTTCGGAATGCGCGTAGGGCGAGAAGCCGAGGCCGCCGAATTCCTTGGGGATGATCATGCCGAAGAATTTCTTGGCCTTGATGAAGGCCCAGACCTCGGGCGGCAGATCGCGCCATTCCCAGTTGATCTTCCATTCGTCGAGCATCGCGCAGAGCTCGTCGACCGGACCGTGCAGGAAGGCGTTCTCCTCGTCGGTCAATCTGGCCGGCGCGAACGCCAGCAATTTCGACCAGTCGGGATTGCCGGTGAAGAGATCGGCGTCCCACCAGACGTCGCCGGCTTCCAGCGCTTCGCGCTCGGTGTCCGACATGGTCGGCAGCACGCCACGCGCCCAGGAGAAGATCGGTTTTGTCACATAGTCGCGGCGGAAGCTCATGGCGGATCCTCATGAAACGGCGGCGCGGATGGGTGATCTTATCGGAAAGTGCCGGTCCCCGGTGAACACTTCGCTGTTCAAATAAAGCGAAATTGACGCGGCCCAGCCGCCGTTTGTTAACGGCAGGCCGCGCGTTCAGTTCCGAAAACTGAGATGCGACAATCAGGTAGCGGGGACGGCGACGGGCCGTCCGGTCCGCGCGAGGCTGGCCAAGTTGCCGGCAGCGGCGAAAGTTCACCTCTCCCTTGGGAGAGGTCGGCGCGCAGCGCCGGGTGAGGGGTTGCGGTCTCTCGTTGGAGCAGCTCCCCCTCACCCGATTTGCTTCGCAAATCGACCTCTCCCCGCTGGGGAGAGGTGAAGTGAAATCGAGATCAGGCCGGCCCGGCACCCTGGGTCGCGGTGTAGACTGCGTAGAGCGACTGGCTTGCGGCCATGAACAGGCGGTTGCGCTTGGGGCCACCGAAGGTGATGTTGCCGCAGACCTCGGGCAGCCGGATGCGACCGAGCAGCTTGCCTTCCGGCGACCACACCGTGACGCCGTTGTAGCCGACCGCGCGGCCGGCATTGCTCGAGCACCAGACATTGCCGTTGACGTCGCAGCGGATGCCGTCCGGCCCGCACTTCACGCCGTCGATCGTGAAGTCGCTGAACCGTTTGCCGTTGGTCGGCTTGTTGTCGGGCCCGACATCGAACACGAAGACGTCGCCCTTGCCGCCCGGGCCGCTATCGCCCGGTCCCTTGCCGGTCGAGACCACGTAGAGCTTCTTGTAATCAGGCGAGAAGCAGATGCCGTTCGGATCCGGCACCTGGTCCTCGCTGACCACGAGATCGACGCGGCCGGAGGGATCGATTCGATAGCAATTGGTCGGCAGCTCGCGCTTGGCCGCCACGAAGCCCGCCGGTTGGCCGATCCGTGGATTGAGCTTGCCGGCGGAATTGCCGGGGCCGCCGGCCGCATCCGGCTCGCCCTCATAGAGCTGGCCGCCATAGGGCGGATCGGTGAACCAGTAGCTGCCGTCGGGATGCGCGACGATATCGTTCGGCGAATTCAGCCGCTTGCCTTGATAGGAATCCGCCAGCACGGTCGCAGTGCCGTCATTCTCGTAGCGCGTGACGCGGCGGGTGAGATGTTCGCAGGACAGCTGGCGGCCCTGGAAGTCGAACGAATTGCCGTTCGAATAGTTCGACGGCATCCGGAACACGCTGACATGGCCGTCATCCTCCGACCAGCGCATCTGCCGGTTGTTCGGGATGTCGCTCCACAGCAGATAGCGGCCCTGCGAGCTCCAGGCCGGGCCTTCCGCCCAAAGCAGCCCGGTATGGAGGCGCTTGATCGAGGTGTTGGGCTGGGCCAGGTCGTCGAAGGACGGATCGACCGCGATGATGTCGGGATCCCAGAAATAGGTGGTCGGCGCCCCGCGCGGACTGAAGTCGCGCGGCGGGCTGGTGATGGTCGTCGGCGGCCCGACCGGCGCCGGCG
>NZ_JACMYK010000025.1 GCF_020889785.1 Bradyrhizobium acaciae | reverse complement strand
GCCAGGAGGCGCGCGCGGCCTACGCCCGCGCGGCCGAACAATCCACCAGCTATTACGGCCAACTCGCGCGTGCAAAACTCGGCCTGCCGCAGATCGAGCTGAACAGCGCACCGCGCGGCCGCGGCAGCGATCGGCTGGAGATCGTCCGTGCGGTCGCCCTGCTCTACGAAATCGACGCGCGCGAGCTCGCGATCCCGATCTTCGGCGACCTCGGCGACAATGGCGATCCGGAAGCGCTGGCCGGCCTCGGCGAGCTTACCGCGCGCCATGGCGACGCCCGCGGCATGCTGCTGATGGGCAAGGCCGCGCTCAATCGCGGGCTGCCGTTCGATCACTACGCCTATCCGG
This sequence comes from Bradyrhizobium acaciae, assembly GCF_020889785.1. GTDB lineage: Bacteria > Pseudomonadota > Alphaproteobacteria > Rhizobiales > Xanthobacteraceae > Bradyrhizobium > Bradyrhizobium acaciae. The sequence continues at coordinate 71,331 of NZ_JACMYK010000025.1, read as the reverse complement.
TCAACGGCATCCCCTCGTTCCGCCAGGTCGGCCCCGAGGTCGAGCAAAGCGTCGTCTACGCGATTGCGCGCCAGGAGAGCGCGTTCAACCCGGCCGTGGTGTCGCCGGCCCAGGCCTATGGGTTGATGCAGGTGACGCCGGACGCCGGACGCTATGTCTGCAAGCGCGCCGGCATCGGCTTCGACCTCAACCGGATGAAGACCGATCCGGTCTACAATGCGACGCTCGGCGCGGCCGAGCTCGGCGGCCTGCTCGAGGACTATCGCGGCTCCTACATCCTGACCTTCGCCGCCTACAATGCCGGTCGCGGCAGCGTGAAGAAGTGGATCGAGCGCTATGGCGATCCGCGCGATCCCAAGGTCGATGCGGTCGACTGGGTCGAACTGATTCCGTTCTCCGAGACCCGAAACTACGTCCAGCGGATCATGGAGAATCTGCAGGTCTATCGGGCCCGCTTCGGCGGCGGCACCAGATTGCAGATCGAGGCCGACCTCCACCGCGGCACCAGCGCGGAATGAGCCGGCGCAAAGGCGGTTTTCAACAGCCTTGCGACGGACCCGACGAGAACTCAACATAACCCGTTGTTATGACTTAAATTTCCAGAATTCGCCCGATCCCGCACGCCCAAATCGGTACTCTATATAGAGCCTCAGCGCCCGCTCCGGGGCGGCCGGCGACCGAGTTGCCACCAAATCACCTTGTCGCAATCTGAATCTGCCGCTTGCGGCTCAGCGTCCTCTCGGGCATATCGGCGCCATTGGAGAGGTGGCCGAGTGGCTGAAGGCAACGCTTTGCTAAAGCGTCATACGGTCTCAAGCTGTATCGAGGGTTCGAATCCCTCCCTCTCCGCCATATCCCCTTGATATAGCTGACACATTTTGCGCATCGCCCTCCATGACGCACAAATCAACGCACCAGGCCGTTTTGCGACGGTGCGTTGCTGGCAGGCGAGCCGCGCGATCAAAGGGAGGCCTCTGAAGATGGAGGCCAATCGTGCTCAAACCGAACAGAGCGTTCAAAATATAGAGAAGGTCAGGCGCCGCTAGACGGGAGCTGACCATTCGTCGGCGCACCTAGAACTTTCGTCCGTCAGATTCCATTTTCTTGCATTCCCCGCTGACCGTAAGGGATTTTCCACCCGAGGACAGGGTCTTGGTAGCTTTGCCCGACTGTCGGGAAATCATGATCGAAAGCGAAGCTGCCTGCTCTTTTCCATCGATCGTAATGTTTGTCGGGCCATCGAAGGAGAAGGAATCCTTGTCCAATCTCCAGCCTCTTGCCATGTCGATGTAGTATTGGACGATCGACGCGGCCATGTTCCAACCATCAGTTGAAGCGGTTGGAAAATCGCACTCCAGTGCCGGGACCTGAGTTTGCGCGCGCCCCTCCAGAGGAAACGCGGCTAAGGCAATAAGTGACAGAAGCCCATTTCGTATGACTTGCACGTCTACACTCCTGAAGCTCCCCTACGGGCGCCCCTGCAACATACCGCGGGTGAGCGCTCACCAAAGACGGAATACTTCCAAGGGTGCCGCGAATTTCCGACACGGCGAGGCCCCAAAGAAAGGCCCCCGGCGCTCCCTGGGGCCCGCTCAAGGCACAGTGGAGGTGTCGAATAAGGGCGATCGCTGACAGCAAGCTCGGCCTGGACCGGCATTCACCTCCGCGTGAATGAAACATCATTTTCAGCGCCTCGAAGCGAGCGCGCAACAAACCGCGCCCAACCTCGCTCCATTGTCTTCTTCACCTGAACATTTCCGGAGTAAGGCCATGCAGCACGACAATGGCATTCAATTCCAGGATCTCGACCAGGTTTTGCGAAACGCCCAGCTTCGTCGCTCCGCCGACCTGAGACCTTGGCTAGGGCCGCGCTTCGCATCCAAAGCAGGCAGGCTCGTCATCGCAACTTCAGTGGCTTGCATGGTCGTTGTGCTGGCGATGGTTGCTGCCCCACGGCCGGTCTCGAGCGCTCCGCTTGGCAGCGGGTGGCAATGCAGCAAGGCGGCGTTTGTGTTCACGACCTGTCGTCAAGCCGAACCTGGGCGCTCCTAGCGAGGTCATTTGGCTGGCGAAACCGTTTGCCCGGCGAAACGTAGCTGGAACGCCGGCCTATTTCTTCCATTTTGGTGCTACGGGCCGGCTGGGGCCGTTCGGTCTTTCCCAGTCACGAACGGCCTCACTCTTGAGCCCTATCCATGAACTGCGTTGTCAGCTTCCCCCCGGCTTGATTATTTGGCATCACCAAGAGATCGAGAGGCCGCCCCGAGGCCATCCGTCGGGTGGTCGGTGATCGGGCTGATGGCGACGACATAAAATGAATGGCCCAAGCCGCGGTCTCAGGATAGCGATCTGCTTCGCACTGGCATTCATTCTGCCTGCTGCTCAGACGCCCCCAGCGGCGCATTCGCGGGACGAATGGCGTGTGATCGACAAGCAATGTCGCGATGTCTCGCCTGTGCAGGCAAAGATACGGGCGTGCCTCAGCCTGCTGAACGATCGACGGCTCTCGACCGCCTATCTTGCTCCGATCAACGGCGAAATATCGAGCACGTTCCAAAGCTTGCGGGACTACGACAACGCCATAAAATACAAGAAGATCGAAATCGACCGCGCGAACACCGCGGTGGAGCAACCTTCTCGCTCGATCGAACCACTTCCAGCAAGTCTTGGCGCGATGTCTCTGCGTTACATGGAGCTCGGGACACTCCAGGCGCTCAACCGCCTCACCAACTTCGACAGTCAATCGGATGAAGCACGCCGGGGCGCCACAGAGGAGCAAAACAACTACAATCTGGCGCTTTCATACAACCCGATGAACTACAGGGCATATCGATACCGGGCTGAAATTCGCAGCCTGTTCTGCGATAGCGCGTCCGCCGCTCTGGACATAGAGGCGGCGGTCAGGTTTGCCGAACAGGCTGGAGATCAGGACGCCGCTCGCGACTACAAGCGCGTCACGCTAAGTGCCTGCATCCCGGCGTGGCGGCGGGACTAGTCTGAGGCCCATCAGACTGTCGTCCCCGGCGGCATACCCCCGCCACACCGCCCCGACCGTACTCTTACGGACCCGAGACTGGCAGGCAACTTGCGACGCATCCGCGAATAGTTCGGCGCCAGCGGTTCTCGGTGTGCCGAACTCAGGCATTCGGAGCACGCAAATGAACATGCATCATCGTTTTGAGACAGCCCGCGGACGCACCGGACGAGAGTCGACGATCAGCAAGATGCTGTCCGATCTTGTCCTGGCCTGCCAGCAGATCGAAGCCGACATCGTGACCGAAGAAGAGCGCGCAGGAATTCATGACCGATCGGACGCAAGGTATCCGATATTGGCAAGGTCGCTCAATGAGCGGTACGCCAATCTCAAAGGGACGATCGCCACACTCGAAAAGCGTGTCACCGGGTAATCCCGGCACAAGGTGCTCACCCACGCGGCATAGTTTTGAAATCACACGCTCAGAAGCAAAGGGGCCCGCTGGAAGCAGGCCCCTGGCATCTTACTGGATCCCGATGCACTGCCGCTTGCCGTCGTTGGGGCAGTAGAAGCAGGCTTTCGAGGAGCACCCCGACAGGTCTCCGGCCTTGTTCAGCGTGTAGTTGCAGCCTGCGGTTCGGTCGCACGCCTTGACGACTGCCCCAATGGGGGCGGCGGACGCCGACTGACCGAACGTGAACAGAGCAATCGCAGTTGCAACGGCGAAGCTCACTGTAATTGAACGCATGACTTACCTCCTCTGCATCTCGGCCGACGCACCATTGCATCGCCTTGGCCGGAACTCTCGCCGAACGGTTCCGGAAGTGATGTGAGGCGGGTCACTCAGGCTCGCGGCCGCCGCCCTGAGGTGATAGAGCGTCGGCGCGCCGCTGTTAGCCGCTGCCGCGGGTGGAGGGATCCAGGTTTCGATTCTCACCCGGCGGGATCGGCCCGAAGCCTGGATACCTGTACCAGCCTGGAGGGGCGACCTGCTCGATCGGACTGATGATGAGGTGCTGCCGCACGCGCCGGTGATGCCCCGTTGCGGCCTCGGCAGCCGCACTCCACAGGATCACGAGAGACAACGCCAAGGCCAGGGAAATAGGTAAAGAAATAGGTAAGGAAACACGCAAGGCAGCACACATCGCGATCACTCCGTTTCACCGAACAAGTGATCGCCGACCGTAGCCCCCTATTCCGCCCTGGCCTCGCACATGCGATCAAAACAGCGAGATCGCCAACCTTGCCCTGCGCCTTATCGCGCGTCGCACGCGGTCTTCAGCGGCCGCGGAAAGGCCTGCGCGCAGGCGACGCCGAGCAGCGCGAGGCCGCCGCCGACGACGTGGAATGACCGCACCGGCTCGCCCAGCATCACGATCGCGGCTGCGGCCGTCAGCACCGGCAGCAGGTTCATGAAGATCGCGCAGCGGTTTGGGCCGAGCAGTGCGACGCCGCGGATCCAGAGGAACGGCAGCACGACCGACGCCAGTGCCCCGGCATAGACGATCAGCGGCAAGGTTGCGGCGTTGACCTGGCGCAGGGGCGCCGGTGTCGCGAGGAACGCCGGAAACATCACGGCCAGCGCACACAGCGCCTGCATATAGGTCGACTGCCATCCGCTGATCGGCAGAGCCCAGCGCTTCAGGAGCACGCCGTACATCGCATAGACGATCGCGGCGAGCAGCATCAGTGCGTCGCCCGCATGCACGCCGTTCTGCAACAGCGACGACAACTCGCCGCCGCTGACGAGATAGACGAGGCCCGCAAACGACAGCGGCGCGCCGCTAATCACGCCAAGGGTCGGTCGTTCGCCGAGCAGTGCGGCGCTGAGCGCGACCGTCAATAGCGGCGTCAGCGCGGTGAAGACGGCCATGTTGGTCGCGGTGGTGGTTTCGGCCGCGAGATACGACAGGCTCTGGAACAGGCACATCGCAAGGAAGCCGAGGATCGCAAGCGGACCGAGATGCGGCCAGATCGCGCGGCGATTGCGCCAGGCGGCCGGCGCCACGAACGGCGACATCAGGAGCACTGCGACCAGCAGGCGATAGAAGGTGATCGCCTGCGGACCGATGGTGTGCGCCGAGAGGCGGGAGACGATGACGTTGCCGGCCCACAGCACGATGGCAACGAAGGGGTAGAGAAGTGCAGCATTCTTCTTGAGCATGATTTGGCAATGCGTTGGTGAAGGATCCACCAGCAACTACCTGTCGCGCCGAGGTCCGTCTCACGCTAGAATGACCTCACCTAGCGAAATTGGGACATGCGAGCTTAAGACGTGTTGGACGAGTTGATCACACGGCACCTCGACTATCACGCCACGGCGCGGCCGATGGCGGCGATGGAGATCGACTATCCGAGCGGCGCGTCGACCGGCCGGCACGCGCATCCGCGCGGGCAATTGCTCTACGCCATCGAAGGCGTGATGATCGTGCGCTGCGCCGAGGGAACCTGGGTGGTGCCGCCCAATCGCGCGGTGTGGCTGGTGGCCGATCTCGAACACGAGGTCCGCATGTGCGGCGCGGTCAAGATCCGCACGGTGTTCGTGGATACCGACGCGGCGCCCAATCTGCCGCAGACCAGCTGCGTGTTCACGGTCTCGCCGCTGCTGCGCGAATTGTTCGTCGCCGCGATGGCTGTCCCGCTGGACTATGCGCCCGCGACCTCGGACGAGCGCCTGATGCGCGTACTGCTCGACCAGCTCCGCGAAATCGATGTGCTGCCGCTGCATCTGCCGATGCCGCGCGACGAAAGGCTCGCTCGGATCTGCGCGGCGCTGGTGAGCCGCCCGGACGATGCCTCGACCGCCGAGCAGTGGGCGTACCGCTTGAAGCTGACGTCGAAGACGATCCATCGCCTGTTCGCCAAGGAGACCGGCATGACCTTCGGCGAATGGCGTCAGCAGGCCCGTCTGCTGTTTGCGCTCGAACGGCTCGCGCAGGGTGCGCGCGTGGTCGATGTCGCGCTCGATGCCGGCTATGCCAGCCAGAGCGCCTTCGCCGCGATGTTCCGCAAGCATTTCGGCGTGCCGCCCAACGCGTTCTATCGATAGGCCGTCGCGGCCAGACTAACGCTCCGCAGGCATCATCTGCGCCAGCGGCCCCAGGATCCATTCCCTGAACGCTGCGATCTTCGGAAGCCCCTGCCGGTTGTCGGGACAGACGAGATAGTACGCGAACTCCTCCAGATGCGATGTCTCCAGCAGTTGGATCAGCTCGCCGGCTTCGAGCTCGTTCGCGACCATTGCCGCCGGCAGCAGGCCTGCGCCCTGCCCGGTCAGCACGGCCTTCAAGAGCAGACCACTGTCGTCGAACGAGGGTCCCCGCGGCGTGCGAACCTCCGCGATGCCATTGGCCTGAAACCACAGGCTCCAGCCTTTGCGATCGGCATCATGCACCTGCGGCCAGCCCGCGAGCTCGCCGGGCGACGCCGGCCGCCCGAGACGCGCCACCAGCGACGGCGCTGCGACCACCACCATCTCGACCGTGACGACGCGGTCGCTGCGCAGCCCCGGGTAGCGGCCAAGCCCGTGGCGCACCGCGACGTCGACGCCGCTGCGCGAGAAATCGACCACCGTGTTGCTGGTCACGATCTGCAAATCGATCTCTGGATGGCTGTTCTGAAACGACGCCATGCGCGGCACCAGCCAGGCCGACGCAAAGAACGGCGTGACACTCACCGTCAACGTGCCGACATCAACAGATGCAGCGACGCGGCGCGAAGCATCGGCGATCTGGCGAAACGCATTGCGGATCGACGGCAGATAGTCGCGCCCGGCGTCGGTGAGATAGATGCCGCGCGGCACCCGCTCGAACAGCTTGATGCCGAGATGGGCCTCCAGCGTCTTGAGCATCTGGCTGACCGCGCCCGGCGTCACGCACAGCTCCTCGGCCGCGAGCTTCACCGAGAGGTGGCGGGCGGCGGATTCGAACGCCTTGAGCGCGTTCAGGGGTGGAAGCTTGCTTTCCATGATTTAGATTTTCTAAGCCAAGATGCCCAGCAAATCTGGTTTGTCAATCGGACGTTCTGCGCGCTCTATCAGCCTATATTAATGCTGAAGGCGACGTCAACGCAGGGAATCCCGAGCCAGTAAAGTTAGATTTTCTAATCTTCACTGCGGTTCACGGTGGCGAGCTTTCGGTTCCCCCATGGAGCCCACGACATGACCGAGGTCCCAAATAAACTCGCCCTGCACGAGGTCCGCGCAGGAGGCGATACCGGCCAACTCGCCGACCGCATCAACGCGTCGCAAGCCGGCAGCCTGCCCGGCCTGCTGGAGTTTCAATGGCTCGAGGCCGGACGCGGCTACATCAGCGGCCGCTTCGAGATTGCCGCAAGGCACTTCTCACCGCACGGGCTGCTGCACGGCGCAAGCATTGTCGCGTTGGCCGATACCGCGTGCGGGTTCGGCTGCCTCGCGTCCTTGCCGGACGGCGCAATCGGCTTCGCCACCGGAGAGTTGAAGACGAATTTCATCGGCGCCGCGCGCGCAGGCGGCGTCAGTTGCGAGGCGCGCCTCGTTCATGCCGGGCGTACGACCCAGGTGTGGGATGCCGAGATCCGCAGCGAGACGACCGGCAAGACCATCGCGCTGTTTCGCTGCACGCAGATGCTGCTCTATCCGCCGGCCACGGCCAGCGATCGCACCACGCCAGCAGAACGAACAGGAGAACGATCGTGAGGAACGCCGCCATGCACGCCGGTTATCAGAGAGCAAAGCCGTTCTACGGCTGGTATGTCGTCGCCGCAGCCTTCGTCGTGACGTTCATCGGCTTCGGCAGCGCCTACACGTTCTCGTCCTTTGTCGAGTCGCTGCAGCGGGAGTTCGGCGCCTCGCGCGGCTCGGTGTCGCTGGTGTTCTCCTTCGCCGGCTTCCTGTATTTCGGTCTCGGCATCGTCTCCGGCCCGCTTGCCGATCGCTGGGGCGCACGCAGGCTTGCTTGCCTAGGAATGGCGCTGGTCGGTCTCGGTATGATGCTGGCGGGACAGGCACGGACCATCCTTCAGGTCTATGCCGCCTACAGCATCGGCATCGGCGCCGGCGTCGGTTGCGCCTATGTCCCGACACTGGGCGCCGTGCAACGCTGGTTCGTCCGGCGGCGCGGTTTTGCGTCGGGCCTCGCCGTCAGCGGGATCGGGGTCGGCACGCTGGTGATGCCGCCGCTCGCGACCTGGCTGATCACGAGCCTCGGTTGGCGCGATGCCTATGTCGTGCTGGGCGTCGTCGCCGCAGTCGCGGGCATCGGCGCATCGCTCCTGATCGCTGACGATCCGCGCCGCTACGGCACCGGACCGGACGGAGATCCGTTTGAAGCCGTCTCGGGCGCGCCGCTGCGCCAGGGCGTCTCGATCGGCGGCGCGGTCAAGACCGCCCGCTTCGGCGGGCTCTATGCGGCCTGCCTGATCAGCGCGTTCGGGGTGTTCGTGCCCTTCGTGCATCTGGTGCCCTTTGCCGTCGATCGTCAGGTGGCGCCGACGCTTGCCGTGCTGCTGCTCGGGATGATCGGCGTCGGCAGCACCGCCGGCCGCTTCTTCCTCGGCGGCATCGCCGACCGGGTCGGCCGCGATGCATTTCTGGTCGCGATGTATGTCGGTATGGCCGTCTCGCTGGCGATCTGGGCGATCGCCGGCAGCTTCTGGTCGCTCGCGGTCTTCGCGCTGCTGTTCGGCGTGTTCTACGGCGGCTGGGTTGCGATCCTGCCCGCCGTGGTCACCGACCATTTCGGCGGCCGCAACGTCGGCGGCATCATCGGCATCCTCTACACCAGCGTCGCCTTTGGTACGCTGCTGGGCCCAAGCGCCGCCGGTTTCGCCTACGACATCAGCCACAGCTACTTCATTCCGGTCGCGATCAGCGCCGCCGCCAACCTCGTCGCCGCCCTCATCGCGATGGCGACGATGCGAACGGCCTCGCCGATCGCATCGGTGGCGCAGCGTTGATGCCCCTGTGACGGCCGGTGATCCGCCGTGCTATGCCGGCGGATCACCCTGCTCTATCGGCTCGACCTCAGTGCTCACTCGCTTCGCCATGACCAATGCCTGGAACTATCGGCGAGCAGACCGTGACGACATCGTCGAGCTGGCATCGTGGCGCGGTGCCGGCTCGCTCGGCCTCAGGCCGCACTTCCATGATGAGAGCCAGATCGTGCTGGTGCTGTCGGGGTCACGCACGTTTCGTATCGATGGCGCGACCATCACCGTACCGGCGGCCCATGCCGCGCTCATTCCGGCGGGAATGCTGCATGCGCCGATGCCGACCCAGGACCAGGAGACGGTCTGCCTGAACGCCTATGTTCCGGCGAGCCGCGCTCCCTCGTCGCTCCGGATCATCAGGATCGGGGCTCGTTGGCGGAGCGTGGACGAGATATCGCCCGAGCATATCCTCGAGATCGCCGACGACACCCTGTCGCACGAGCCGTCCCGCTCGACCGGACCAATCGACAGCACAAAGCTCAGCGTCGCGCTGACGGACAGCCTGAAACCAATCGGCGAGATCGCCGCAGGCTTCGGGCGCAGCCGCGAAGGGTTCAGCCGCATCGTGAAACGCGAGCTCGGCGTCGCGCCGCATGGCTTCCGGCTGCTGGCCCGGCTCAATCTTGCCCGAAAACTGCTCCGCGACGGCGAGCCGATCGCGGCGGTCGCGGCCGATGCGGGCTTCTCCGACCAGAGCCACCTCACCCGCCTGTTCCGCCGTACCTTTGGGACGACGCCGGGCCTCTACTGGCGCGATTGAAGCAATGTCACAGACGTTCCAGACCGGCCGGCACTCCCCCAGCTAGCCTGCTCACCCTGCAACAGGGTGAAGCATGGATGCCCAGATAGGACTTCTGCTGCTCGGGGCTGGCGTCGCGGGCGGCATCATCAACGCGTTGGCAGGCGGCGCGACGCTCGTCACCTTTCCGGCGATGCTTGCTGCAGGCTTGCCGCCGGTCATCGCCAATGCGTCCAATGCAGTGGCGATCTCGCCAGGACATTTGATCGCAGCGCTCGCCGATCGCGCCAAGCTGCCGCCGCCGACGCGGCGCACGATCAGCTTCGTCGCCGTCTCCACCCTTGGCGGCGCGGTCGGCGCCGGCGTCCTGTTGCTGCTTCCCGAACGATTGTTCGTCCTGCCGGTGCCGGCCCTGATCGCATTCGCAACGCTGCTGTTCGCCTTTGCGCCGCGGATCCAGAGCAGGACCATCGCCCGTCGGGACGCCGCGGCGCTGCCCTCGACCGTTGCAGGCAGCGCCGTGCTGGGACTGACGTGTGTCTATGGAGGCTTCTTCGGCGCCGGGCTCGGCGTCATCCTGACCGCGGTGCTGTCGATCACGGAGCCCAATGACATCAGGGCGGTCAAGGCGTTGAAGAACCTGCTCGCGACCTGCGTGTCGCTCGCCGCCACATTGATCTTCATCGTACAGGGAGCGGTGCGGTGGCCGGAGACTTCAGTGATGCTGGTCGGCGCCATGGTCGGCGGCTATGCGGGAGGCTACCTGATCCGGATCCTTCCCGCCCACATCGTCAGGCAGTTCGTGATCATGGCCGGAGCCGTCATGACCGTGATCTACGCGGCGCGATACTGGTTCTAGACGGAGCGAGGGAGCCGAGGCTCCCAGCTCGATATTGGCAGCTGGCTTAGTGCGTCGTCATCCAGGCGCGGGCTTCGCGCTGGGCGGCCGCGATCTCGACCTCGGACATCTGCTCGGCGACTTCGCGACGGTGCGCGATCGCATCGGTACGTCCCTTGAGCGCCGCCAGGTTGAACCATTTGTGCGCCGCGACGAGGTTGACCACACCGGAGCGGCCACTCGCCCAATACATGCCACGCTCGAACAGCACGTCCTGGATCGCAGTCGCAGCAACCGGGACAGCGCTTTCCTGATCGATGACCCCCTGAAACATTGTCGTCATTCCCCTTTTTGTTGTTGGCCGCCCTCCCCCGAGCGCGGCCCCCGTCCACTGTTGAACTACCCTGTCTTGGCTGCGCTGATCCCGGGGGATCATGCGCTTGCCGTTTGCCGGCTTGTTGGGATGATCATGGCCCATCAAATTTGAAGAGCGGTTTAAGTATCGCGATGAACGGGATGTAAACCGGCGCCTCCGGCGGCGCTGCCCAGAATCACAGAAGTGCCTGTGCCGCAGGCACTTCCATGCATTCGTGAACGCCGGTTTACCCTGGTGTTTCGGACAACGATAACCATGGCGGACAATGGCCGCTTGCGCCGGCCGGTCTCGGCAGGCGGTCAGCTTCGAAACTGCTGGATGGGTGGCACGTCCGGTGGCTCATCGCGCGGCCGGCTGCACAGACGAATGCAGCGCGAGGCCGCAAAGCCAAGCGTCAGTCCAGAACTGGAATGGGGAAAATGGTTACCGGGGCGCGCGCTGCGCAGGCCGCCGGAACGAGGGGGTCGGCGAACACGTCAGGACCAGATTTCAGCTCGGCATTCTCGCCGGTGAAATTGCGGAACCGAGCGGGCTCCGCACCGAACGAAGAAATCTCTGTTTCTTCTGCCGGACCGGTTTTGGGAAGGTTGCCCTCTCCGAAATTCGATCCAGCCGTTTGACCTGATGTCTCGCCGACACCCTCTTTCGTCAGCCAGAGCCTTGGGGTGGGATGTGCCTCTCAGCAGTCCGTCCGCTGGCTCCCGCGACGTGCCGGCGTCAAGCCGCCGGCAATCCTCTCAAGGCGAGAGGCTTACTTCTTCTTGGCGACCTTGCGGGTCTTCTTCGCAGTCTTCTTCACTGCGCTCTTGGCCTTCTTCGCCTTCTTCGCCTTCTTTGCCTTCTTAGCCATGTTGCCCTCCAGTATGTGAGATGGCTCTCTAGTTCGCTGCGTGCACTCGGGAATCGATATGCACTGCTTCCCGAATACACCAACAGACCGAAAAAAACAGTGTCCCGCTTAAGGAAGTGTTGACGCAGCGATGGCAGTGCGCACAGCGCGCGTCGCCGTTCAAATCGACGATTCATTCGCGCGACGATGCGAGAAGTGCAACAGCGGCCGACATCGGCATTTGTCAACGTTGCAGGAAATGCCTTGTATTGTAGGCTTTTCATGAATTCGAACTGAAGCGATCGACGCGCGATCGCTGTTGCGCTGAGTCGCGAGTGACGACGAAAAGCGGCGCGGCATAGACGCCGAGTCGTAATTTTTGGCAACGAAAAAATTTTCGTGGGTAAGACGACTTTTGCCTCGTTTGAGGTCGCCCAAGGCGGATTCGCGAACGAATCGCAGCTTCGGCGATTCGGCGCCGAGGGCGTCAGTGCGACCGTCGCGGGAGGGTGTGAGGCGGGATCACGTCGCGTTCACGCGCGCGCGACGACACGCGAGGCGATCGCGCGAGAGTATGATCCGGTTGGATCATACTCCAAGGACAACATCATTGTCCTGTTCGGTCAGATGCCGAGCTTCGACTTCAAGAGGTCGTTGACCGCCTGCGGGTTCGCCTTGCCGCCCGACGACTTCATCACCTGACCGACGAACCAACTCGCCAGTTGCGGCTTCGCCTTCGCCTGCTCGACCTTGTCGGGATTGGCCGCGATGATGTCGTCGACCACCTTCTCGATCGCGCGGAGGTCGGTGACCTGCTTCATGCCGCGCGTCTCGACGAGCGTGCGCGGATCGCCGCCTTCCTGCCAGACGATCTCGAACAAGTCCTTGGCGATCTTGCCGGAAATCGTTTTCTCTCCGATCAGATCGACGATCGCACCGAGTTGCTTTGCCGACACCGGCGAGGCTGCGATCTCCACGCCTTCCTTGTTGAGACGACCGAACAGTTCGTTGATCACCCAGTTGGCGGCGAGCTTGCCGTCGCGCGTCTTGTCGGCGAGACCTGACAGCACCGTCTCGTAGAACTCGGCGCTCTCGCGCTCGGCGACCAGCACGCTCGCATCATAGGGCGACAGGCCGAAGCCCGTAATAAAACGGGACTTCTTCTCGTCCGGCAGTTCCGGCAGCTGCGCCTTGAGTTCGTCGACGAAGGCCTGGCTGAACTCGAGCGGCAAGAGATCGGGATCCGGGAAGTAACGGTAGTCGTGCGCCTCTTCCTTGGAGCGCATCGAACGCGTCTCGCCCTTGTTCGGGTCGAACAGCCGGGTTTCCTGCTCGATCGAGCCGCCGTCCTCAATGATCTCGATCTGACGCCGCGCCTCGTACTCGATCGCCTGGCCGATGAAGTTGACCGAGTTCATGTTCTTGATTTCACAGCGGGTGCCGAGCGCGGTCTCGCCGTGGCGGCGCACCGAGACGTTGACGTCGGCACGCAGGTTGCCCTTCTCCATGTCGCCGTCGCAGGTGCCGAGGTAACGCAGGATCGAGCGCAGCTTGGAGACGTAGGCCTTGGCCTGCTCGGCGTCACGGATGTCGGGCTTGGAGACGATCTCCATCAGCGCCACGCCACACCGGTTGAGGTCGACGTAGGACATCGTCGGCGACTGATCGTGCAGCAACTTGCCGGCGTCCTGTTCCAGATGCAGCCGCTCGATCCCGATCGTAACGCTGCGGCCGCCGTCGAGCTCGAGCGACACCTCGCCCTCACCCACGATCGGCGACTTGTACTGGCTGATCTGGTAGCCCTGCGGCGAGTCCGGATAGAAATAGTTCTTGCGGTCGAACACCGAGCGCAGGTTGATCTTCGCGTTCAACCCGAGGCCGGTACGCACCGCCTGGCGGACACACTCCTCGTTGATCACGGGCAGCATGCCCGGCATCGCGGCATCGACCAGCGAGACATGGGAGTTGGGGTCGCCGCCGAATGCGGTCGATGCGCCCGAGAACAGCTTTGCGTTCGAGGTGACCTGGGCATGGATCTCCATGCCGATCACGACCTCCCAATCGCCGGTGGCGCTCTTGATCAGTCTGTGCGGGGCGGCAGATGCGGTCATGGATCTCGGTTTCCGGATAAAGTGATATCTGGGATGGATTGGGCTTCGCGCAACCGACAGCGCCAGTCAAGCCGCCTTGCTGCCCCTTGCAGTGCTCTTGCAGACCGCGCCCGGGCTGGAGGTGCCGATCAGAGCCCGCGCCGGAACTGCTGATACGCCTTGCTGGTGCGCAGTGCGTCCGCGCCGCCTGTGATCAGCTGGTCGACCTGCTCCGGCGGCAGCGAAAGCCGCGTCGGGATCGCGTTCAGGATGCCGGCGCGCTCCGGTCCCAGCCGGTCGAAGCCGAGCCGCTCGACGTAGATCGCGACATCGCCGCATCTCCAGCCGGCGCCGACGCCGAGCCGGGCGCGATCCGCCGCCGACAGGCCGCAGCGCCAGTGCTTCAGCTTGCCCGACCAATCGTTGGCGAGTGCCGTGAAGGCCGCGTAGCTCGAGCGCACGCTGGCATCGATCGCGGTGTCGGCGGCCGCCGACACCAGCTCGACGCCGCTTGGTCCTTCGAGCGTCTGCACGAAGTCGCCGGAGACGCCGCGGCCGGCGTCGACCACCAGGAACAGGATGCGCTTCAGCTTGGCCGCCTGCCGCTCGTCGAGCGGCTCGTGGGGACGTTGCGCGGCGAGCAAGCCGATGCTGAGCCCCGACAGCCCGTAATTGTCGACCAGCCCGCCATCGAGCAGCTTGACGTAGCGCATCGAGCCATCGCGGTAGCGCGCCTGGGCCTCGGCGTAGGAGCGCAGCAGCGGCTGCGCATTCGGATCGTTGCGCACCCGATCGTACCAGGGCGGCAGCGGCGCGGCGCACCCGCCGGGATAGGTTTGCAGCACGATCGGGGCAAATGCCAGCGGCACTGCGGCGGATGCCGCCACCGCTTCGGCGACGCGATAGGAGCGGACATCGCTGCACAGCGCGTCGAATGACGTCTTGCCGAACACGAACGGTGTGCGGTTGTAGATGTCGGAGGCGTTGATCCACACCCGCGGCCGGCGCTCGTCGGGCAATGCCTCGAACCGCGCGCCGTCGAACAGATTTTGATCGAGCCAGTCGGTGAACTGGCTGTCGTTGACGCCGCCGCCGAGCGCGCGCCCGATATTGCCGAGCGAGATCCGGGTCTTCAGTCCCTCCTCGGCATTGCGCAGCAGGAAGCGTTCGCGGAAATCGGCGAGCGCCGCGCGCCGCTTCAATCCGAAATAAGCGGCGGTGACCGATCCGCCGGAGACGCCGGAAACGAAGTCGACGCGGTCGAGCAGCGTCTTGCTGCCGGCGGCGCTGGAGTGCACCCGGTCGAGCTCTTCCAGCACGCCGAACGAAAACGCCGCCGCGCGCGTGCCGCCGCCGGAGAACGACAGCGCGAGCAGCAGGTCATCTTCATAAGTCGGATAGTCGCGGGCGCTGTTGTTGTCGGCAAGCGCGGCACCGAGCGGCACATTGCCTGGAAGATTGTAGACGGAGGCGCAGCCGGCAAGGCCCGCCGCCACTGCAGCCACCAGCAGCGCTGACAGCCATCCCCCTATGCCCGACCCACGCACGATTACTCTCTTTTGCCGCTGGCCCCCGCCCGGTTCCATTAGCCTATCACGGCGAATGTGGGCGGCGGCATGGCGGCCGAAACAGGGTTAATACTCACGGTGTCTCGGCACCGGTGCCCTCACGCTGACGGGGCTAAAAGCGCGGAGACGATCCGCTCCCATTCGGCCTCAACCGTGTCCTTTGCGACCGGCTGGCCGGCTCGGCGATACCAATAGCCGGCATTGTCGAGATCGCCTTCGACGCGATGCAGATAGGCATGCACCCAGGCCGAATTGGCGTCGCCTTCGTCCTGCACGATGCGGTGCGCCTGGTCCCAGTCGCCCTTCCTCGCCCACCACAATGCGGCAAGCGGCGGCGACAGCGCACCGTCGGGTGCAGCGTCAGCAAGACTGGCGCGGAAATCCGCCATCGCTCACCACCACTTCGGCGCCGTGAACCGGCCGGCCGCCTGCTGGATCACCTCGCCGAGCGAGAACAGCGTCTCCTCGTCGAACGGACGGCCGATCAGTTGCAGGCCGAGCGGCAGACCCTGCATGTCCTTCCCCGCAGGCACAGCAATGCCCGGCAGGCCCGCCATGTTCACGGTCACAGTGAAGATGTCGTTGAGATACATCTCGACCGGATCGGCGCCGCCCTTCTCGCCGATGCCGAACGCCGCCGACGGCGTTGCCGGCGTCAGGATCGCGCTCACGCCCTTGGCGAAGCAGTCCTCAAAATCCTTCTTGATCAGCGTCCGCACCTTCTGCGCACGCAGATAATAGGCATCGTAGTAGCCGGCCGAGAGCACATAGGTGCCGATCAGCACGCGGCGGCGCACCTCGTCGCCAAAGCCGTCGGCGCGGGTGTTCTCGTACATCTCGATGACGTTCTTGCCCGGCTCGCGCAGCCCGTAGCGCACGCCGTCGTAACGCGCGAGGTTCGACGAAGCCTCCGCCGGCGCCACGATGTAATAGGCCGGCAGCGCGTATTTGGTGTGCGGCAGCGACACCTCGACGAGCTCGGCGCCCGCGGCCTTCAGCCACTGCGCGCCCTCGCTCCAGAGCTTCTCGATCTCGGCCGGCATTCCGTCGAGCCGATACTCCCTGGGGATGCCGATCTTCATGCCCTTCACCGACTTGCCGATCGCGGCTTCGTAATCCGGCACGGCGATATCGACCGATGTGGTGTCCTTGGGATCGTGCCCCGCCATCGAGCGCATCAGGATCGCCGCATCGCGCGTCGTACGCGCGATCGGGCCGGCCTGGTCGAGCGAGGATGCAAACGCCACGATGCCCCAGCGCGAGCAGCGGCCGTAGGTCGGCTTGATGCCGACGGTCGCCGTGAACGCGGCAGGCTGGCGGATCGAGCCGCCGGTGTCGGTCGCGGTCGCGCCCATGCAGAGAGAAGCCGCCACCGCCGAGGCCGAGCCGCCGGACGAGCCGCCCGGCACCAGCGTGGTGTTCGAGCCCTCGCGGCGCCACGGGTTGGTTACCGGGCCGAAGCACGAAGTCTCGTTCGACGAGCCCATCGCGAACTCGTCATTGTTGAGCTTGCCGAGCAGCACCGCGCCGTCGCGCCAGAGCTGCGAGGTCACCGTCGACTCGTAGGGCGGAATGAAATTGCCGAGGATCTTCGAGCACGCCGTGGTCCTGATGTCGCGCGTCGCGAACAGGTCCTTGATGCCGAGCGGAATGCCGGCGAGCGGTCCGCCCTCGCCTTTCGCAATCTTCTCGTCGGCGGCCTTGGCCATCTCGCGGGCGCGGTCGGGCGTCTCGAGCACATAGGCATTGAGCACGCGCGCAGCTTCGATGGCGACGAGATGCGCATCGGTCAGTTCGCGGGCGGTGAAAGATTTGCTCGCCAGGCCCTCACGGGCCTCGGCGATGGTCAGCGATGTCAAATCGGTCATTTATTGATCGGGCTGCAGAAGAACGGAGACAGGGTCTTGTCGTTGGCGGGGTCGTCTTGCCGCGCTTTGGCATTTTGCTCGGCATTTTCTTTGGCGCGGGCGGCGTCGAGCGCCTCGAGATGGTCGAGCACGGCGTCCATCGCCGCGTTGGGATCGGCGACCTTCCCCTTGCGCTCCACCGCATCGAGGAAATCCATGTAGGCCTTGTAGGCCTTCTCGTCGTCGCAGAGCAGACACATTGTAATTATCCGATCGCGCTTTACTCGACCACCTTCGGCACCAGGAAGAAGTCGTTCACTGTGTCGGGTGCATTGCGGACGATGGCGTCAGCGATTTCGCCGTCATTGACCACGTCCGCGCGCTTCTTCATCTCCATCGGCGTCACCGAGGTCATCGGCTCGACACCGTCGATATTCACTTCCGACAGCTGCTCGACAAAGGCCAGCATCGCATTCAGCTCCCCCTGGAGATGGGGAACTTCGGCGTCGCTGACCGCAATCCGCGCCAGATGCGCGATGCGGCGGACGGTCGTGGCGTCTACGGACATTATATAGGGCCTCGGGTGGTCAGGCGGAAAGGTCAGCCTGCCGTATAGCAGAGGCCGGTTTTGCGCCGCAACCGCAGCGAGCCCGCGGCAGGCCTCAGAGCCCGCCGGATCGCCGGCCAGGCGCCGGCAGCCGACGATTTCCGCTCCAAAATCCCGGGAAGAAACCAGTTTGCGGACCCCGCGCAGTCGTCCTGAAACAGTCGCGGTGCCTACTCCCCCAAAAGAGAACAGTACGGGAGCGCGTTATGTCCACGTTCGAAACCACGCCTAAGCCGGGAGGCTGGGACCCTGCCCTCTGGTCGATCGGGACCGCGATCGGCTTTGCCATCCTCTATGTGGCCTGCCTGGCCTGACGTTCGAGCGCCTAGGCAGCTTTCGGCAGCAATGGTCGAAAGAACGACCGTTCATAGCGGACAAAGCAGCGCGTCTCCCTCGCGAAGGCGATCGCCTTTTGAACGTCCGGATCCAGCGCTGAGTCCTTGCGGTACTGCTCGTAGGCCGCAAGGCTCGGAAAGCTGAACATCGCCAGGGCACCGTCGCTTGCTCCCTCCGACGGCAAGAAATAGCCGTGATGAATGCCGCCAAACCGCGGCATCAGTTCCAGCCACATCGCACCATAAGTCTCGAAGTCGGCGAGCTTGTCGGGACGGACTTCGTACCGCAGATAACAGGTGATCAGCTGCGCCAAATGGAACTGCCGCCCTTCATAGCTCGATTGCGAGGCGGCAGGCTGGGCATACACCGAAACTGCGCGGATGGAGGCGAAATCAACCCGCCAGCTTGCCCATCCGCGCCAGCGCCGCCCCGGCCAGCGCTCTTGTCAATTCGGCGGCCGGCATCTCCTTGCCCATCCGCACCGCCTGCCCGGCCCACAGATTGGTGAAATCGACCTTGCCCTGTTTCTCGGCAGCCGCCTTCAGAGGT
The DNA here is from genome assembly GCF_020889785.1 of Bradyrhizobium acaciae. Lineage (GTDB taxonomy): Bacteria > Pseudomonadota > Alphaproteobacteria > Rhizobiales > Xanthobacteraceae > Bradyrhizobium > Bradyrhizobium acaciae. The sequence continues at coordinate 52,608 of NZ_JACMYK010000025.1, read as the reverse complement.
CCGAGCGCGGTCGCCGCGTGTGGAAACGCCGGCGCATCCGGCGAGATCGGGCCGACCTCGCGCATCACGCGGTTGGCGACGCCGCGTGCCGGACGCCCGGTCATCACATTGGTGATGACGGTCGATTCGTCGCTCGCCTGCGCCAGCGCGACACGGCCCTGCGGTGTCACCTTGGATTCCGGGCAGCGCAGATAGGCCGAGCCGATCTGAACGGCCGCGGCGCCGAGCGCGAAGGCCGCCGCGATCCCGCGCCCGTCGGCGATGCCGCCGGCAGCGACCACCGGCACCTTCACCGCATCGACCACCTGCGGCAGCAGCGAGAACGTGCCGGGCTGCTCGGAAATATTCTCGGTTAGGAACATGGCGCGATGGCCGCCGGCGTCGGCGCCCTGCGCGATGACGACATCGGCGCCGTTCTCTTCCAGCCAGATCGCCTCCTTCACCGTGGTCGCCGACGACATCACGATGGCGCCGGCCGCCTTCACCCGCTGCAACAACTTCGGCTCCGGCAAGCCGAAATGGAAGCTGACCACCTCGGGCTTCAGCTCCTCGACCACGGCGCAGAACGCCGCGTCGAACGGCGCACGGTTCGCGGCATTGATCGGCGCGTCCGGATCGAGGCCGTGCTCACGATAGTAAGGCGCCAATCGCTGCCGCCATGTCGCCTCGCGCGCCGGATCGGCATCGACCGCCTTGTGGCAGAAGAAGTTGAGATTGACCGGCGCCGACACGCGCTGGCGGATGATGTTGACCTGCTCGCGCGCCTTCTCGGCCGACAGCATCGCACATGGCAGCGAGCCGAGGCCGCCGCCTTGCGCCACCGCAATCACCAGCTCAGCATCCATCACGCCGGCCATCGGCGCCAGCACGATCGGGAATTCGGTCTTGAAGCGATCGATCAATCGACGGTCCGGCCACATGGTGTGTCTCGCGCTAGTTTCAGGTCAAAGAGGAAAGAAAGTTGCGCCGGCCCTGCAACGACTGCTCGGCCTCGGCGACGATGCGGCCGATGATCTCGGCCGCCGGAACGATATCATGGATCAAGCCGACGGACTCGCCGGCAAACACCGCGGCGATATCGAAATTGCCCTCCGCCCGCGCGGCGACGTATTCCACCGCGACCTCGTCCGCGCGCTGCATCAGCTCGATCTCGCGGCCGCTCCAGCGCCGCAGATGATCGTTGGAGAGCGAGCGCGCGGTAAACGGCGCCGGCCAGATCAGCTTGCGCGACCAGTCCATCACCACGCCACGCACCGTCTCGCCGCTCTTCGCCGCACGGATCAACTGCTTCGCCTGCTCGGGCGCGTCAGCCTCGACGCTGGCATAGAACCGCGTTCCCATCAGCACGCCGGACGCGCCGAGCATCATCATCGCCGCAAGGCCGCGTCCATCCGCGATGCCGCCGGCTGCGACGACCGGGACGCGCCCTGCGGCGAAATCAATAATCGCCGGCACGATGTCGAGCGTGGTGCGCGAGGCGCCGTGACCGCCGGCCTCGGTGCCCTGCGCAATCAGGATGTCGGCGCCGCAATCGAGCGCTGATTGCGCCATCTCCTCGCTCTGCACCTGGCAGATCAGCAGCGCCCCCGCGGCCTTGATCTTTGGCGCGAACGGCGCCGGATCGCCGAATGACAGCATCACCGCACGTGGCCGCGCCTCGAGCGCGATATCGATCAGCTCGGGCTGCCTGGCGAGGCTCCAGGTGATGAAGCCGATGCCGAACGGCTTTACGGCCCCCTTCAGCTTTGCGGTTTCGGCCTCGAGCCAGGCCCGGTCTCCGTAGCCGCCGCCCAAAATGCCGAAGCCGCCCGCCTCACCCACTGCCCTGACCAGCCGACTCCCCGCGATCATCGCCATCGGCGCCGCCAGGATCGGATGCTTGATGCCCAGACGCGCCGTCAATTCGGTGCTGATCGACATGCGCTCGCTCCCCGTTTTGAATTTGCTGTTCTGGACTCGCAGCCTAAGCGCGCCTAACATTCTGTGAAAATGAATACTAGAGAACGCTCCCATCTCTGATTTGAAACGGTGATCCCAGATGGAATTGACCGACCTGCTCACCTTTTCCACGGTCGCCCGCCTCGGCGGCATCACCAAGGCCGCCGACGAGCTCAATACCGTGCAGTCCAACGTCACCCAGCGCATCAAGGCGCTGGAGGCCGAGATCGGCACTGCGCTCTTTGAGCGTCACAGCCGCGGCATGTCGCTGACCGGCGCCGGCCGCCGGCTGCTGCCGTATGCGCAACGCATGGCGGCGCTGTCGCGCGAAGCGGTTCTCGCCGCGCGCGACGATGGCGAGCCGAAGGGACCGCTGTCGATCGGCTCGATGGAGACGACCGCTGCGGTGCGGCTGCCGACCCTGCTCGCCGAGTTTCATCGCCGTTATCCGGCGGTGCGCCTGACCTTGCGCACCGCGCCGACCGCCGATCTCGTCGCCGCCGTGCTCGACGGCTCGCTCGACGGCGCATTCGTCGCCGGCCCGATCGAGCACGCCGAACTCATCGCGACGTCAGCCTTCACCGAGGAACTGGTGCTCGTCACCGCGCAGCGCTGGAAATCGCTTGCCGCCCTGCGCGCCGGCACGCCGGAGTCGGGCCCGACCGCGCTGGTGTTCCGCACCGGCTGCACCTACCGGCAGCGCCTGGAACAGGTGTTCACCGAATTCGGCTGGCCGTCGGCCGCGCGCTTCGAGCTTGGCACGCTCGACGGCATGGTCGGCTGCGTCGCCGCCGACATGGGCGTGACGCTGTTGCCGCGCGCCGTCGTCGCGCGCGACCACGTCCAGCGCGACATCCATATCCACAAGCTCGATCCACAGCACGCGCGTGTCGAGACGCTGTTCATCCAGCGCCGCACCGCGCACCAGTACAGCGCGTTACAGGGACTGGCCGCGTGCCTTCCCGGCGACGATCGGGTGATCGCCGCCTGATCGGCATTTTCGCATGGACGCCCGCCCGTCGCCGGGCTTTGCCTCGGCGCGCGGCTGCGTGCTAAGCGCAAGGCCATGCCCGCCCCCATCCTTCCCCTGATCGAAGCCGCACCGCATTGGCCCGAGCGCGGCGCGCTTGTCGGCCTCGACCTCGGGACCAAGACCATCGGCGTTGCCGTCTCCGATCCGGACCGGCGGCTCGCGACCGGCGTCGAGACCATCCAGCGCAAGCAGTTCAAGCTCGACGCGGCACGGCTGCTCACAATCGCGGCCGAGCGCAACGCCGTAGGCTTCGTGCTCGGGCTTCCGATCAACATGGACGGCAGCGAGGGGCCGCGCGCGCAGTCGACCCGGGCATTCGCCCGCAACTTCGCCGGCCTCACCCCCCTTGCGATCGGGCTGTGGGACGAGCGGCTGTCGACTGCGGCGGTCGAGCGCGAGCTGATCGGGATGGACGTCAGCCGCGCCCGCCGAGCCGAGGTGATCGACGAGCACGCCGCGATCTTCATCCTGCAGGGCGCGCTGGACCGGCTGGCGAAGCTGCGCGGGGAGCGCTGACGATGGCCGCGGTGATCGCGGCGCTGCTGCCGGTGTTCCTCCTGATCGTGCTGGGCGTTGTCCTGAAGCGCACGCTGATGCGGCTCGACACGCAATGGCATGGGCTGGAGCAGCTAACCTACTACGTCCTGTTCCCGGTGCTGCTGGTGCAGACGCTGGTGAAGGCCGATCTGTCGACGGTACCGGTCGCAGGCGCCGGCGGTGCGCTGCTGCTCGCGGCGCTCGTGATGTGCCTGCTGTGTCTGGCGCTGCGCGGCCCGCTCGCCCACGCCGGGGTCGACGGTCCCGCCTTCACCTCGATCTTCCAGGGCGCCACGCGCTGGCAGACCTATGTTGCGCTGTCGGTGTCGGGCAATCTGTACGGCAAGGTCGGACTTGCGCTGGCGTCGGTCGCGATGGTTGCGATTATTCCGCTGGTCAACGTCTTCAGCGTTGCGGTGCTGGCGAAGTATGCCTCGTCTGGAAAACGCTCGGCGGGCGCGGTCGTGATGACGGTCGTGAAGAACCCGCTGATCTGGGCCTGCGTGATCGGGCTCGCCATCAACGTCGCGCATATCCCGCTGCCGAAAATCTGGCACGACGTCGCGGATGCGCTGGGCGGCTCTTCGCTGGCGATCGGCCTGCTGGTCACCGGGGCCGGGCTGCATCTGGAAGGCATCTTCCGCCCCAGCCTCGCAGCCAGCCTCGCGCTGGTGCTGAAGCTCGTCCTGATGCCCGTGCTGACCGTTGCACTCGCGGTGTGGTTCGGCGTCACCGGCGCCAATCTCGCCATCGTCGCCGCCTGCGCCGCGGTGCCGACCTCGCCGTCAGCCTATGTGCTGGCGCGCCAGATGGGCGGCGACGCACCGCTGCTCGCCCAGATCATCACGCTGCAGACGATTTTGGCCGCGATCACGATGCCGATCGTGATTGCGGCGGTCGGGCCTTAGCAGCCGGCGGCTTGCGCCGCTCGCCGCTACTTTCCGGACGATCCAGTGAACGCCGTATCGAGTACGTCGCCGATGGGCTGCCAGCTGCGGCCATCGAATTGCAGCAACCGCAATTGTTCGACCGGACGGAAGTGTCCGGTGTTGATCGTGATGCCCGGGAGCAAGGCCGACGCCTGATAATCCCTGAGCGCGGCGGCCTGCTTCATGACGTTTTCGCGCGACAGGTCGTTGCCGCATTGCCTGAGCACCTGGACCAGCGTCTCGGCGGCGGCGTAGCCATAGACCGCGGCGGCGTCATCCTTGCCGCCGGCTTTGGTATACTTGTCGAGGAAGCTGCGCCAGGCGCCCTGCTCTTCGCTCCAGGCGGGATCGCTCGCATCCTTCAGGAAGGCGGCGGTGATGACGCCGGTTGCATTCTCCGTGCCGGCCGGCTTGAGCACCGTCTCGATCGAAGACGCCATCTGGTTCACGACAAACACCGGCCGCCAGCCGTGGTCGGCCGCCGCGCGGATCACCTTCGAGGCATTTTCCGGCACGCCGGCAAACACGAAGACCTCGGCGCCTGATTGCTTCAGGATCGAGATGTGGCCATCCAGATGCTGGTCGTCGACATCATAGGCGATGTCGACCCTGATGTTGTGGGCGACGTCACCCAGCCCCTGCACCAGCCCCTTGAACAATTCCCGCCCGAACTGGTCGTTCTCCCAGAGCGCCACGATCTTCTTTCCGGGATAGAACGCCTGGATGTATTTGGCGTAGATGCGCCCCTCCTCACGGTATGAGGGCTGCCAGCCCATGGTCCACGGATAGAGCGAGGGCTCGCTGAGCTCCTGATCGCCGGAGGCGACGAAAAGCTGGGGCACCTGCCGTTCGTTGAGATACTTCCGCACCGCCAGATTTCCCGGCGTGCCGAACGAGCCGAACATCAACAGCACGTTGTCGGTCTCGACGAGAATGCGCGTCAGATCCATGGCGTTGGCGGCATCCGACAGATCGTCGTAGGACATGAAGCGGATCTTGCGGCCATTGATGCCGCCGCGTTCGTTGATCATCTCGAAATAGGCGGCCTCCGCCTTGCCGATCTGGCCGAAGATTTCCAGCGTGCCGCTATACGGCATCAGATTGCCGATCCGGATTTCGGTGTCGGTCACGCCCCCATCGCGCACCTGCTGCGTGATGGCGCCGAGCGACGCCAGCGCGAAAACGCCGGCCAGAAGAATTCGGAACAACGTAGCCATGGGAAGAGCTCGCACGACGGCAGCCGCCGCTGCCTGGTTTCGATCCGGCCCGCGCTCGTTCATCGGTCCAGATCATAGCACTCTGACGGGGGCGCTGGCATCCCCTTCGTCGGCTTCCTGAGAGGTCCGCGCGCGCAAGCTGAGAAAACGGCGAAATTGGCCGCGATCACAGGACCGATCTGTGATTGCTGCGGTTGAGCGTTAGACGTATGGGCCTGTTGTAAACAACAGGAACATGTTGAAGGTCGAATGCACCATCACGGTCAGCCAGGTCGAGTTGCTGCGCCAGCGAGAATATCCGAGAGCCAACCCCATCCCGAAAATCAAGAATTTTCCAGAAAAGTCGAATTGAACATGCGTCATCGCCCAGGCGATCGACGTCAAAATGATGGCTCCAATCGGACCTGGGAAAGACTGTGACCAACCGCGAAACAAAAAGCCGCGGATGATGAATTCCTCCATGATCGGTCCAGCGACGCAGCCTGCGATCAAGAGGATGAGCAAGCCACCCGAGCTTCTGACGATGAGAAACCCATTCATCGGTGCATAGTCTGCTCCGATGTACCATGAGATAATCGACTCAAGCACCAAAAGGCCCGCGAAGACCCCAAAGCCAATCGCCGTCTCGGTCGCGCTCGGCCAGTTGAGCGCAAGGTATTCGGAGAACCCTCGGCCAGCCGCGCGGATCGCGATCCAAAGCACGGCGATCGTGCACGGGCTCGCGATGATCAGGGCCGCGCCGGACCATCGTCCTTGGGCCGCGAAATCCCGCAATTGAGCCGGCGGCATCTTGGCTACGCCGTCTTGCAGAGCAAGTATCTGCGTCAAGGCTAACCCTGATGCCAACGTATAGACGCCGTAGGCGATCAGAGTGACGAGCGCCGTCTCCCAGAAGTCCCAGGTCCGGGGCGGCGGCGCCGATGTAGGCATCCGCGCGCCGGCATTCTCAAAGTTCGACATGTGGATTTTTCTGCAACAATTTTGCAGCGAAGGTGGGCCCGAGCTCAACCTAACATATCGGACGATCACCCCGCCAGCCACCAGGTCTGGATCGTCGCCGCGAAATTGTTCAGGCCGTGCAGCAGGATGGTCAGCCAGGTCGAACCGGTGCGGAAGCGCAGATAGCCGAACAGGAGCCCGATCGTCAGCACCTGGCAAAGGAAGAACCAGTCGTATTGCAGGTGCATCACGGTCCAGACGATCGACGACAGCAGGATTGCGCCGTACGGGCCGAGCCGGGATTCCGACCAGCCGCGATAGAGCCAGCCGCGCGCGAACAGTTCCTCCCAGAGCGGCGCGGCGACGGCGAAGGCGATCACCAGAAGCCACAGCGCGCTGTGTTCCTGCGCTGATTTCAGCACGTCGCCCATGAAGCCCGGCGCCACCTCGCGGCCGGCGGCGCGGGACACCATGTCCCAGGCGCCGACCAGCACGATCAGCGAAACGACGCCGATGATGACGTTCCTCCACGACGTCCAGTGCAGCCCGAGATAGTCGGCAAACGATATCCTGGTCCGGCGGATCGCGAACCACAGCACCAGCAGCACCATCGGCAGGCCGGCGAGCACCGAGAGCGAGATCGTCAGGCCGTCGGCAACCACATGGGTGATGCCCCCCGCCGACAGTTCCCCGCCCTGCGCGACGATGCGCCAGACGATGACCGCGACCTGGCCGAGGAACATCGCGATGAAGATGACCAGGCCCCACAGCGCGGTGCCCCAGAACTTCCAGACCCGCGTCGGGAGTGGCGGCGGCTCGACCGCCGACGGCGGAGTATCGGGATTGAGTGCGTCCATCAGCAAACCTTCATGGCAGCGCCCGCGCAAGCAGCGCGCGTTGATCAGCATCGGAGAGGTCCACCGCGCCGTACATGCCGGCGTGGCGTTCGGCAAGCCGTGTCGCCGCGAACAGCTCGGCACTCCCTGGCGAGACCTGGTTGAGCGCCGCGGCGGCCGCGAGCAGCGCCAGCTGCTCGACCGCAAGCCGCGCAACGCGCTCGCTGTCCGGGCGGCGGAACGATTGTCCGATCGAGGCAACGGTCTCGGCCGCGCCCGGCAGGCCCTTGGTCTCGTCGGCGAGCGCACGCAGCACGGCGAGCGCGGCATCGGCCTCGCGGCCGAGCGCGCGCAACACGTCAAGGCACATCACGTTGCCGGAGCCTTCCCAGATCGCGTTGACCGGCGACTCCCGGTAGTGCCGTGCCAGAATGCCTTCCTCGACATAGCCGTTGCCACCGAGGCACTCCATCGCCTCGTAAACGAAGCCAGGCGCGCTCTTGCAGGTCCAGTATTTGATCGCCGGCGTCAGCAGCCGCATATAGGCGGCCTCGCCCGCATCGGTGGGCGCGCGGTCGAACGCGCGGCAGAGCCGCATCACCAGCGCGATCGACGCCTCGACATGCAGCGCCATGTCCGAGAGCACCGCCTGCATCAGCGGCTGGTCGGCGAGATGCTTCTGGAACACGCTGCGATGCCGCGCGTGATTGAGCGCGTGCGCCAGCCCGGAGCGCATCAGCCCTGCGGATGCGATCGCGCAATCCTGCCGCGTCAGCTGCACCATCTGGATGATGGTGCGGATGCCCTTGCCCTCCTCGCCGATCAATTCGGCATGGGCGCCGTGGAATTCGACCTCGGACGAGGCATTGGAGCGGTTGCCGAGCTTGTCCTTCAGGCGCTGGAAGTGGATCGCGTTGACGGTGCCGTCGGGCGCGAAGCGCGGCATGAAGAAGCAGCTCAAGCCGTCCTTGGCCTGCGCCAGCACCAGGAACGCGTCGCACATCGGCGCCGACATGAACCATTTGTGCCCGGTGATGCGATAGCCGTCACCGTCGCGCGCGGCGCGGGTCATGTTGGCGCGCACATCGGTGCCGCCCTGTTTTTCCGTCATGCCCATGCCGAGCGTCATGCCGCGCTTGGTCCACCATGGCGCGAAGCCCGGATCGTAGGCGCGCGTGCCGATCACAGGCATCGTCTTCGCCAGAATGTCGGGCTGCGAGGCCAGCGCCGCGACCGACGCGCGCGTCATCGTGATCGGGCAGAGATGGCCAGTCTCGACCTGGGCCGCGATATAGAATTTTGCCGCGCGCACCACCTCGGCCGCGCCGCCGGCCGATTTGCCATCGGCGGTCCAGGTCGAATTGTGCACGCCGGCATGCGCGGAATGCGCCATCAGCTCGTGATAGGCCGGATGAAACTCGACGTCGTCGCGGCGATTGCCCCTGGCGTCGAAGGTGCGCAGTTTCGGCGTGTTCTCGTTGGCGATACGGCCGCGCTCGGCCATAACGGCGGAGCCCCAATGCTTGCCGAAATCCGACAGCTCAGCGGCAGCCGCTGCCCCGCCATTGGCGGCGACGGCCGCGACCAGCGGCGCGTCGGTCGCGAACAGGTCGACGTTCCAAAACGGCGGCGACTGGTTGAGCACGTCGTGGGTGGCAAACGGAGCCTGCGTCATGGTCTCCTCGGCAATGGGTCTCGCTGCGCGCTTGGTCCTACAACGGTCGGGATATCGGGCCAATCGTCGCGCATTGGAATCGGGGGGATCATAGCCCGCAAGGATGTGCCGGGCAGCGAAAAATACGGTTTTCGCTGGGCCCCCTATTCATGAATTGGGCTGATTTGCCCCGCGCGGCTGATGCCCGCGCCAATAGCGGCGCAATACCGGCGTCGCCAGGGGCGCGGAAAGCTGCGAGCGCCCTTTTGACCTCGACTGACCACCCGTCCTTGCAGTTGGAACCTGCCCTCCAGTTTGGAAACCACTTCCCTTGTGGTCCACCGTTCTTGCTGCAATTTTCATCGCCTCATTTTTGGTAGCAACCAAATGCGGTCAGCATTGTTGCAGTCGCTAACCGGCGCCGCGAAAAACAGTCCGCCAACCACAAGCAGTGCGCTCCGAAGGCCTCCCAATCTCCCAACCGAAAGAGAGCTGATGATTGACAGATCCGACACCCGCGGCACCGTGCGGAAACATCAGGGAATACTGAGAATATCCGCGGTTGGCGTCGCGGGATTGCTGTCTATCCTGATGCTGACGGCGGTAGCGCCGCCGATCATCGCAGATCAATCCGATCGCGCCGTGATCAACGCACCCGTTACGCTTCTGACGGCCCCAATCAGTGGCGAAATCGATCTGTTGACCGCGCTCCCCGGCCGTGACGTCCACGATGGCGACACGCTGGCGCAAATCAGCAATCCAAGACTTGACCGCGGGACACTCATCTCGTTGCAGGAAAAGGCGTCCGACGCACGGCAGAAGCTCGATGCGACACGCTCAAAATACGACTCGGACGTCAACTATGTTTCGTCTCTCGACGGCGAGCTCGCTGACCAGACAAACCAGCTCAAGGGGCAGTTCCAGTCGCAGATCGAGGAGCTTCGCGCCCGCGTTGCTCAATCCAACGCTGCGACAAGTGAAAAGAAAGCCCTGGTCGACAGACAGACCAACATGGTGACACGCAATGCCGCGAGCATGGACATGCTGAGGCCGACGACCCAGCAATATGCGGCGGCCATGCATGGCGCGGATGCAGAAGTGGCCAAGCTGAATCAAAAGACGGCACAGCTCAACGCTCTGAGCAAGGGCATCTATATCGGCGACGAATTGGTAGCTCTCAATAATCTGGCTCAGAAACGCAGGGACATCGATCTGGACGCCATGCGGATGAAAATCGAGGAAAAGCAGCAAACCGCCGTGCTTGCCGACCTGGAGCAGCTGATCGACGCCGAACAAAAACGGCTGGCGACTTTGGCCGACGCCAAAGTCCTTGCGCGCGGCCAGGGCAAGGTATTGACCGTCGGAGCCGCGATGGGACGGCACGTGAGCGCCGGTGACACCATCAGCTCCGTCATCAACTGTGATAAGCCCTTTATTGTCGCCATCTTCTCCTACCGGCAGGGCCAGAGCATGACGCCCGGCACGCGCGTCCGCATCGACGGGAGTTCGTTGCGATCCGGCGTCGTCACTGCGGTTGTGCCGAAGACCAGCGACAAGACCGATGAACGCTTTGCCGTTCCGTTCCCGCAAACCGAGCGGCGCGAGCTCTACGCCATCATTACCCCGGACGCGGCGAACGACGGCGGACCGGTGCAGCAAGCAGCGACGGCAGAGGCGTCCGCTTGTCCGGTCGGCCAATGGGTGACAGTGACGCGCGAGAATGGCGTAGTCCCCTCGATGTCGGTCACGTGGCGACGGCTCGGCCATTTCGTCGCTTCGTGGATTCGGGACGACGCAGGCACCATCAGCACCGCGCAGAGCACGTCATCGGACGCGGATGCGCGGCGTTCTGGCATCGCTCGTCTGCAGGATGCATTCCGGGCCTCGCAACCGCAGCAGCCAACCGCCGGTGAGAATGGATCGCCCGGAACTCGTGCCCTCGTATCGCGATGAAGTCTGCCATCGTGATGACGCTATGCGCGGTCGTCCTGGGCGCGCCCGCAGCGGGCCACACCGCCCCAACCGCAAACGCTTTCTGCGCTGGGTTGAAAAGGGCCGTCGCCCCGCGCGCAAGCGCGGCCGACGCGGTTTTCATCCGGAGCTATGACCCCGGCACGGATGAATCGATGCTTCCGGCGGGTCTCGCCACGACGGCGTTCGTCTACGACAACGCGCTCGCCGCCATTGCGCTGATTGCCTGCGGCAACGTGTCGGATGCAAGACCGATCGGCAACGCGCTGAGCCGCGCCGTTGCCAAGGATCGCAGCTTCGATGATGGCCGCGTGCGCAATGCCTACCGTGCCGGCGCGCTGAACAAGGTCGTTCCCGATCTGCCCGGCTGGTGGGATGGACATGCCAATATCTGGGCGGAGGACGCGGCGCAGGACGGCAGCTCCACCGGAAACGTGGCCTGGGCCGCATTGGCATTGCTGACGCTGCATCAGGCAACCGGGAATCCACAATATCTCGCCGATGCAAGGCGCCTGATCGATTGGGTGATCGACACAACCGCTTCGCAGGATGGCTTTTACGGCGGCTTCCACGGCTACGATCCGAAGCAGGTCAAGCTCACCTGGATGTCGACCGAGCACAACGCCGACGTTCACGCCGCTGCACGTTGGCTGTTTCGCCTGACTGGCGACCAGAAATACGACGGCGCGGCCGGACAGGCCAAGCGACTGCTCGATCGCGCTTTTCGCGGGGATCATTTCCTGCTTGGGACCAAGCCTGACGGCAGCCTTGCGAACGAAGGTTTGCTCGCGCTCGACGCCCAGCTTTGGCCCTGGATGGCAATCCCTGAATCGCCCCCGGCGTGGAAGAACACGCTCGGTTTCGCGAAAGATCACCTCGGGGTCAATGGCGGCTTTGATTTCAACGGCGATCGCGATGGCCTCTGGGTGGAGGGCACGGCGCAGGCCGCCTTGGCCTACCGGATCGTCGGCGACACACACGAGAGCGATCGGCTTCTGGGTAACCTAAAGGCGGACCAGACGTCATCCGGCCTGCTCAATGCCGCACGCCCGGCGCGACTGACGACGGGATTATCGATCGATCCAACCGGTGGCGATCCCGACTTTTTCTATTACCGCCGCCCGCATCTCGGCGCGACTGCGTGGGCCGCGCTGGCTGAAACGGGCTGGAATCCGTTCACCGGGAAGAGGATACGCTGATGTTTCCGACTGCCGCTGATAATTCATCGATCCTGACCATCGACGTCGGCATTTTGCTCGGCCTTCTGGTCATGGCGCGACTGCTGGAGCCGCTGCGTGCCAGCCACCGCATCCTGTTCGGGGCGACGACGGCGGCCCTTCTGGCCGTTTACACGCTGTGGCGGTGGAACGATACGCTGCCGCCATTTGAGCTGTCGGCGCAAAGTCTTTGGCCGCGGCTCTTCATTGCGTTCGAATCGCTCGCGATCCTGTACACGCTGATCTCGATCGTCATCCTGTTCCGCAGTACCGACCGCACCGCGCAGGCCGACGCCTCACAACAGCTCTTGGCTTCGGAAAATCGCAGTCCGGCCGTCGACATCTTCATCTGCACCTACGATGAACCGCTCGAAATCCTCGAGCGGTCGATCCTGAGCGCACTGGCGCTCGACTATGCCGATGCGACGGTCTGGGTCCTCGATGATACGAGACGCGACTGGCTGCGGGAATATTGCGATCGGGTCGGTGCACGTCACCTGACGCGGCCCGACAACAAGGGCGCCAAGGCGGGCAATCTCAATAACGGGTTGATCGCAACCGCTCGCGTGACCAATGCGCCTGTCATTCTGGTGCTCGATGCGGATTTCGCGCCACGGCAAGACTTCTTGAAGCGCACGATCGGCCTGCTGCTGTCCGATCCGGAGGTGGCGATCGTGCAGACCCCGCAATTTTACTATAACGCTGATCCGATCCAACATAATCTGCTGGCCGAAAAGAGCTGGGTCGACGATCAGCGCTTCTTTTTCGACATCTTTCAACCGGCCAAGGATGCGTGGGGCTGCGCATTCTGCGTCGGCACCTCCTTTGTCGTTCGCCGCGACCGTCTGAATGAGATCAGCGGCTTTCCCGACCAGGCCGTCTCGGAGGATATCAATCTCACCTACACCATGCTGGCGCACGGCTATCGCACAGTCTGGCTCAACGAGCCGCTCAGTTTCGGACTTTCAGCCGAAGGCATTCCGGAATATGTCACTCAGCGAGCTCGCTGGTGCCTCGGCACCATCCAGGTCGCCCTGCTGCGCAACGGACCGCTATTTGGCCGCGGCTTCCGCTTCACCGAGCGCTGGCACTATCTGCACGGCGTGCTGAACTGGCTCTCCAAACCATTCATGGTGCTGCTGTTGATCGCGCCGACAATCTATTGGTTCGGCGGGCTGCCCGCGTTCGAGGCCGACTATCATTCCTTCCTGCGCTACGGCATGCCGGCCCTGCTCGCGCAAATTGTCTACATGAGCTGGATATCGCGCGCGCGGACGCTGCCATTGTTCATGGAGGCGACCCACGCCGTCACCTGCTTTGCGGTGACCGCAACCCTGTTCACTGCCATCTTCAAGCCATTCGGACGCCCCTTCAAAATCACCGACAAGGGAGGCGATCGATCCGCGCCGCGCGTTCAGTGGAAGCTCGCCGCCATCTTTGGGTTGATCGCGGCAAGCTCTGCCGCCAGCATCATATGGGAGTTCATCTCCCCGTACGCCGCCGACGAGATATCCTCTCTCGATTTCTTCAACCTGTTGTGGGCGGCCATCGCGATGCTGATCGCCTTCATCGCGTTTCTGGTCTGCTTCGAAGTGCCGCGTTCCAGTCACATGTTCGAGACGGACGAGCTTGTCTGGCTCGCCGACGAAGGAAAAATCCTTTCGTGCCGCCTGCTCGCAATATCGCCATCCTCGGTGCGGCTCGTGGGCGGGGCTGGCGAGACGCTCGAGCTTGCCGGCTGGCGCTATAAAATTCACCTGGAGGGGCTGGGATGGATCGACGTTTCCATGGTCTCGCGCTCCGGCCACACGGTGCTGGCGCGCCTTGAGCCGAGCGCCGAACAGCATCAGCGCCTGGTGGTGCGGCTCTTCAGCGCGTCTCAAGATAACATTGCCGGCGTCGCCAGTCTTCGCGGCGCTCTGGCGGGATTGCTGCGCCGCGGGTTTATCGGCGTTTAGCGCCGATCGGGTGGCCGTCGGCCCTAGATGCTTCCGTGTCTGGGCGCATCGCGGCCGAGCCGCCGGTCCAGCCAATCGTTGGCCCGGGTCCTGTTGGCCTCCTTCCGGGACGCCTGGACCGGAAAGATGTCGCCGGCGTGCAGCGGCCGGTCATCGGGATACGCCGCCAGTTGCAGGTTCGATTCATGTGCGGCGCCGTCCACCGGTGAGATGTAGGCAAACCGGATCTCGATCTTGTGCTTGATGTCATAGCCCTGCCATTTCGGATGGTTGCGCACCAGAAGCTCAGTCAGTTCGCACGGCAGGAGATCGGACGCCGAGCTCCGATTTCCTTCCGTCTTTTCCATGTAGCATTGCTCTTTGACGCTGCTGACGCGCGCGTCGATCGGACGGAAGTTCACCCGCTTGTCGAGCTCGATGTAGGCATAGAGGCCCGCGACGCCGATGGCGATGATCCCGTAGAGGCCAAGCCGCATCGTTGAACTCCGATCCTTCCGAACCGCCGCGACGATCAGACCATGCGGGTCTTGTCAGCCTTGGTCTTGGAGGCCAGCACCGGAAACACGTCGCCGGCGCGCAGCGGCTTGCCGTTGGGGAAGTAGGACATCTCCAGGCTCGACTGATGCGAGATGCCATCGACCGGCGAGACGTAGACCACACGCACCTCGATTTTGTGCCTCAGGTCATAGCCGTGCCACTTGGGATGCTCCTTGCGCAGCAGCTCCGCGACTTCGCAGCGGGTCAGGTCGGAGGTCCACGTCGTCTTGGTGATGACACCGCGCTCGACCTTCTCCAGATAGCATTGGTCGTTGACGGCGCTGATGCGTGCATCGACACGCTGATAATTCGTACCCTTGTCGTATTGATCGTAGATCGCGATGCCGGCGGCGCCGACGGCAACAAGTGCAAAGACTGCTAAACGCATGCTTCGTGCTCCCGCAATGGCCGCACTTCATACGGCCACAATTAAGGAGTGTTGAAAGCGCATTCAGCCACTTATGCGATGGCAAGGTTTGTCTTGCCGAAATGTCTTGAATTTGAGGAAATCCGGCGCTAGTGCGCGCGAGTGACCGGGAAATCATAGGCCGCTCCGCCCGCCCCCGGCAGCGAGAAGTGCCACCATTCCTTGGAATAGTTCGCGAACCCCTGCCGGGCCATCGCCGCAACCAGCCGGTTGCGCCAGCGCTTCTGCGTCGGCGTGATCGAGCCGGAAGCTGTGTGGCCCTTCGCGTCCGAGCAGTCATAGCCGGTGCCCATGTCGACGCTGCCCTCCGGAGCACGTGCCGCTGCCGGAGCAGTGCAGTCGGCATAGTCCTTGGCTGGATCGAACTTGCCCGAATTGTCGGCGGTCAGGTCGACCAGGGTGACATCGAGCGCAGCGCCGGTCGAATGGCCGGAATGGGTGGCGATGTAGCCGAGGCGGAACAGATCCACCTTTGAGAAGGCCGGGTTGTAGCGCCGCTCGGCGGCGGTCTCCTTGCCGTTCCTCGACCACGCCACCATGTCCGCGACCGCGCGGGCCGGCCGGTAGCAATCGAACATCTTCAGCGACAGCTTTTGCCGGGCCAGATCCTGCTGCACGGCCTTGAGCCGAAGCCCGACGTCCCGCTTCACCACGCATTCCGCCGCGCCATAGCCCGCGATCGGCCGGCCCATGAAATTGTTCGAGCTGGCGTAGCGGATGTCCTGGATGATGGTCGGGTCGATGTCGCGCAGGAACGCGAAGTCGCCGGGAAGCTTCTGAGCGAAGGCAGGCGAAACCAGGCCAATGACGGCGGCACCGATCACGACAATTTTCATGGGTTCTCGCCCCGGCGTCATCGCCGGGTCTATCCCGGCCATCCACGTCTTGTTCCGGAAACGCCCGCAAAAGCAAGGCGCGGATGCCCGGGACAAGCCGGGCATGACGCAGCATATCTTACTCGGGGAAAACTCCTCCGAGCCCTCTTCGCGCTTGCCCCACCGGCCGTCCGCGCCTATAGCTCTCGCTTTAATGACCCCATCATTAAAATCGACTTTTGTCCTCGGCCACCGGCATCTGCTAGGCATCGAGGGCCTTTCCGCCGACGACATCACCGGTCTGCTCGACCTCTCCGAGGAGTATGTCGAGCTCAACCGCCAGGTCGACAAGAAACGCGCCAGTCTGCGCGGCCGCACCCAGGTCAACCTGTTCTTCGAGGCCTCGACCCGGACCCAGTCCTCGTTCGAGATCGCCGGAAAACGCCTGGGCGCCGACGTCATGAACATGTCGGTGTCATCGATGTCGACCCGCAAGGGCGAGACCTTGATGGATACCGCGGTGACGCTGAACGCGATGCACCCGGACATCCTGGTGGTGCGCCACCATGCCTCCGGCGCGGTCGAGCTGCTGGCGCGCAAGGTTGACGGTTCCGTGATCAATGCCGGCGACGGCGCCCACGAGCACCCGACCCAGGCGCTGCTCGATGCGCTGACCATCCGCCGCAACAAGGGCCGGATCGAGGGGCTGACGATCGCGATCTGCGGCGACGTGCTGCATTCGCGGGTGGCGCGCTCGAACATCTTCCTGCTCAACACCATGGGCGCCCGCGTCCGCGTTGTGGCCCCCTCCACCTTGCTGCCGCCGGGCATCGAGCGGATGGGCGTCGAGGTCGCGCGCGACATGCGCGAGGGGCTGAACGGCGCCGACATCGTGATGATGCTGCGGTTGCAGCGCGAGCGCATGAACGGCTCGTTCGTGCCGTCGTCGGGCGAATATTTCCACTATTTCGGCCTCGACCAGAAGAAGCTCGGTTACGCCAAGCCCGATGCGCTGGTGATGCATCCGGGCCCGATGAACCGCGGTGTCGAGATCGACACCTTCGTTGCCGACGGCGCGCAATCGCTGATCCGTGAACAAGTCGAAATGGGTGTGGCGGTGCGCATGGCAGTGCTCGAAGCGCTCGCCCGCAACCTGCCGAACGCGTGACGCCATGCTGATTGACCGCCGCCCCATCCTCCTCGCCAACGCCCGCGTCATCGATCCCTCCCGCGACTTCGATGGTCCGGGCGATGTCCTGATCGCCGAAGGCGTGATCCGCGACACCAAGCGCGGCATCGGCGCCGCCGGCGTTCCCGAAGGCACCGACATCGTCAACTGCGCCGGCAAGATCGTGGCCCCCGGCCTGATCGACATGCGCGCCTTCGTCGGCGAACCCGGCGCCAGTCATCGCGAGACCTTTGCCTCCGCCAGCCAGGCGGCTGCCGCCGGCGGCATCACCACCATCATCTGTCAGCCCGACACCTCGCCGGTGATCGACAATTCCGCGACCGTCGACTTCGTGCTGCGCCGCGCCCGCGACACCGCGATCGTCAATATCCACCCGATGGCGGCGTTGACCAAGGGCATGCAGGGCCAGGAGATGACCGAGATCGGCCTGTTGAAGGCCGCCGGCGCCGTCGCCTTCACCGACGGCGACCGCAGCGTCACCAACGCCCAGGTGATGCGGCGGGCGCTGACCTACGCCCGCGATTTCGACGCGCTGATCGTGCATCACACCGAGGACCCGCACCTGGTGGGCGAAGGCGTGATGAACGAAGGCGAGTTCGCGACCCGGCTCGGCCTTGCCGGCATTCCGACCGCCGCGGAGTCGATCATGCTCGAGCGCGACATGCGGCTCGCGGGCCTTACCGGCGGGCGCTATCACGCGGCGTCGCTGACCTCGACCGAGTCGCTTGATATCCTCAAGCGCGCCCGCGATAGCGGCTACAATGTCTCGGCCTCGGTTTCGATCAACCACGTGACGCTGAACGAGAACGACATCGGCCCCTACCGCACCTTCCTCAAGCTGGCGCCGCCGCTGCGCACCGAGGAGGACCGCAAGGCGCTGGTCGCGGCGCTGGCCTCCGGGCTGATCGACGTGGTGATGAGCGATCACAATCCGCAGGACGTCGAGGTCAAGCGGCTGCCGTTCGCGGAAGCGGCGAGCGGCGCGGTCGGCCTGCAGACCATGCTGCCGGCGGCGCTCAGGCTGATCCACAATGGTGAGATGGAGTTCAAGACGCTGATCCGGGCGATGTCGACCCGGCCGGCCGAACTGCTCGGCCTGCCCGGCGGCACGCTGCGTGCGGGTGCGCCGGCCGACGTGATCGTGATCGACGCCGACACGCCCTGGGTGCTCGACCGCGACGATCTCAAGTCACTGTGCAAGAATACGCCGTTCGACGACGCCCGCTTCTCGGGTCGCGTGACGCGGACCATCGTCGGCGGACGCACCGTGTACGAGCACGTCTAAATCGGGGTGGAACCTAGCGCGACGCGAGTTGCGACATCGCTTCCATCGTCGTCCCGACGACGATGGCTGCGACGTAAACCACAAAGAAAAGCTGCTCCAGCCGCCTGCGAACAGAAGCCATGATAAGCTCCCTCATTTTCAAGCGCATGGTGCGGATCGATGGTTAATATTTCATTGACGGAATTGTCCAAAATGGACCGGACCGACCGTCCAGGGAGCCACCGCGATGTCCGCTGACGCGTTGCTGCTGATCGCCTTCCTGATCGGCTATCTCCTGGGCTCGATCCCGTTCGGCATGATCCTCACCAGGCTCGCCGGCACCCAGGATCTGCGCACGGTCGGCTCGGGCAATATCGGCGCCACCAACGTCCTGCGCACCGGCCACAAGGGCCTCGCCGCGGCGACGCTGCTCGGCGACATGCTCAAGGGCACGGTCGCCGTCATCATCGCGGGCACCATCGACGGCCCGAACGCCGCGATGCTGGCGGCGCTGGGCGCGTTTCTCGGCCACCTCTTCCCGGTCTGGCTCAAGTTTCGCGGCGGCAAGGGCGTCGCGACCTATATCGGCGTGCTGCTCGGCCTGTTCTGGCCGGCGGCGCTGATCTTTGCCGTGATCTGGCTCGGCACCGCATACACGACGCGCTACTCATCGCTGTCGGCGCTGATCGCCGCGTTCGTGACGCCGCTGTTCCTGTGGTGGTTCGGCCACAACGCGCTCGCCTCGCTGTTCGCTGTGCTGACGCTGCTGCTGTTCTACATGCACCGCGAGAACATCAAGCGCCTGCAGGCCGGCACCGAAGGCAAGATCGGCGAGAGGAAGTAGCCCACGCTGTCATTCCGGGGCTCGCGAAGCGGGAACCCGGAATCCATCGGGCCGCGGGTGTCGTTGTGAAATGGATTCCGGGTTCGATGCTTCGCATCGCCCTCAGGTGCGCAATTGCGCACCGGGGAATGACGAGGACCTATCGCCCCAGCGCATCCTCGACAAAACTCGCCGCCGCAAGCGCCTTCGCATCATCGCCAAAGCCCGCGATCACGGTCACGCCGACCGGCAAACCGCCCTCGGCAGTCAGCGTCGGCACATTGACGCAGGGCACGCCCATCAGGGTCCAGAGCCGATTGTAACGGGGATCGCCGGTCGACGCCAAGCCTTCAGGCGCAGCCCCCGGCGCCGACAGCGTCAGCAGCACATCGACCTCGGCAAGGATCGCGGCCAGCGCCTGCCGCGCGCGCAGCGTGACGTCCATCGCCGCGTCATACTCGGCCGGCGTGCCGCCCTTGCTCTCGTCGAGCCGGCCGCGCAGCAGCGGCGGCATCGCGTCGTAGTGCTCGGCAAGTTCCCAGGCGAACGACTGGTGCGCCTCGAACTCCTGCACCACCGGATGGATCCGCCAGGCTTCGGCGACGATCTCGGGCACCGCGATCTCGCGCACGGTTGCGCCCGCCTGCTCCGCGGCACGCGCGGCCGTCTGCAATGCCGCCGCGCCGGATGGCTCTGGCGCGCCGGCGAAGGCCTGCGTCACCACGCCGATGCGTGGCACAGCGGTCTTCGACGGCACGACCATTTCGGGCCGCCTGGTCATCGCAGCGAGCCCCAGCGCGACATCGCGCACGCCGGCGCCGAACAACCCCACGGTATCGAGCGTCCAGGAGAAGCACTTCACGCCGACAGTCGGCAGCAGCCGGTAGCTCGGCTTGATCGCGGCGACGCCGCAGAACGAGGCCGGCCGGATCACCGAGCCGCCGGTCTGCGTACCCAATGCCAGCGGGATCATTCCGGCGGCGACCGCGGCGGCCGAGCCGGACGACGATCCGCCCGGCGTGTGAGCGTGATTGCGCGGATTGAGCGTCGGCGTCGGATCGTTCGCCGCGAACGCCGTCGTCGTGGTCTTGCCGATGATGGTCGCGCCGGCCTGCCTCAGCGCCATCACGACAGGCGCATCGGCGCGCGGCTGGTGTCCGCGATAGATCGCGGCGCCCATCTCGGTCGGGAAATCGGCGGTGTCGATGATGTCCTTGATCCCGACCGCAATCCCACGCAGCGGCCCGGCTTGCTGCGCACGCGCGCTCTCGTCGAGGCTGACAAAGGCGCCGATGGTCTTTTCCTGCGCCGCGATGGCATCCCGCGTCTGCGTGATGGCGGCGTCGACGGACAATTCGCCGGACTCGATGCGGCGTTGCAGATCGGCAAGTGAGATCATCGCGGACTTCCTGTTTCTTCGAGGCTTCTTGGCGGCTTCCTGGCCAAGCGCTTGTAGCGCGTCGCGCACGGCTGCGCCAATGTCGCAGTTGATCGCAATCTCAGGTTGGGCGAAGCTGTACCCCCATGCATGACCGCTCGCCCAGCCCGACAAAACTCACCGACACCGAACGGCTCAACCGCCTGCGGCTGATCCGCTCCGACAATGTCGGTCCGCGCACCTTTGCATCGCTGCTCCGCCATTTTGGCGATGCGGCGCACGCGCTGGAGCGCCTGCCCGATCTCGCGCGCCGCGGCGGCGCATCCGGACCTGGGCGCATCTGCAGCGAGGCCGACGCAGCTGCGGAGCTCGCGGCCTGTAACAGGTTCGGCATCGATCTCGTCGCGCCGGAGGAAGCGCATTATCCGGCGCGGCTCGCCACCATCGACGACGCGCCGCCGCTGCTTGCCGTGCGCGGCGCGCGCGACGCCCTGATGCGCCCGATGATAGCAATCGTCGGCTCCCGCAATGCTTCCGGCGCGGGACTGAAATTTGCCGGACAACTGGCACGCGATCTCGGCGACGCCGGCTTCATCGTGATCTCCGGCCTTGCCCGCGGCATCGACCAGGCCGCGCATCGCGCCACCGTTGCCAGCGGCACGGTCGCCGTGCTGGCCGGCGGCCACGACCGGATCTACCCGCCGGAGCACGAGGATCTGCTCGCCGCCCTGCTCGAACAGGGCGCGGCGATCTCGGAGATGCCGCTCGGCCACGTGCCGCGGGCGCGTGACTTTCCCCGCCGCAACCGGCTGATCTCGGGCGCATCGCTCGGCGTCGTGGTCGTCGAAGCGGCGCATCGTTCCGGCTCGCTGATCACGGCGCGGATGGCGGCCGAACAGGGCCGCGAGGTGTTCGCGGTGCCGGGCTCGCCGATTGATCCGCGCGCCGCCGGCGCCAACGATTTGATCAAGCAAGGCGCCACGCTGGTCACCGAAGCCGCCGACGTCATCAACGCTGTGACGCCGATCATGGAGCGGCCGGTCATGCTCGGCGCGCGCGAAGACGACGAGCCGCTGGATTTTGCCACCGATGGCGGCGATCGCGCCCGCATCATCAATCTGCTTGGGCCGAGCCCGATCAGCCTCGACGATCTGATCCGGATGGCCGACGTCTCGCCTGCGATTGTCCGTGCCGTGCTGCTCGAGCTCGAGCTCGCCGGCAAGCTCGAGCGTCACGGCGGCGGACAGGTGTCGATGATTTAGCCGCGCGAATAAAAGGCTCACGCCGCTCTGTCACCGTCATCCCCGCGCAAAGGCTTTGCCTATGTCGCTGGAGGTGCGAGCCTTGCGGCGCAATTGCGCCGCTGGGCGAGCCTCGAAGGATGCACGGCCCGGCTGGTGGCCGTGCACCCTTCAAGACCGCCTGCTACGCAGGCTCTCAGGATGACGGTTCAACAAAGCGCGGGTGACGGATGACATTCACTCCGCATTTCGCGCATCAAAATCGCTTCGCGCACCCTCGATCTCCGGCAGATGCGTGAACGCCCACTGGCCGAGCGCCTTCACCGGCTCCGCCAGCCCGCGGCCAAGTTCGGTCAGCTCATAGTCGACCCGCGGCGGGATAGTCGGGAACACCGTGCGGGTCACCAGCCCGTCACGCTCCAGGCCGCGCAGCGTGAGCGTCAGCATCCGCTGCGAGATGCCGTTGATCATGCGCTTCAATTCGTTGAACCGCTTCGGCCCATCGATCAGCATCATGATCACGAACACACTCCATTTGTCGCCGACCCGCGCCAGCACGGAGGCGACCGCGCGGCAATCACTGTGGTCGGGACTGGGCCGCGGCGGCGGGCCGGTTACATCAATGTTCTCAGGTCTCATTGGTGTGCTCGGGTTTCAAAAATGTGCGTTCTTGCGGAGATTTAGGACGGTCACTCATATAGCGCCAGTTACAAACCTATACCGAAGGTGACCCCAGCCATGAAACTTCTGCACATCGATTCCTCGGTCCTCGGCCCCCACTCCGTCAGCCGCCAGGTCTCTGCCGCCGCCGTCGAGCGGCTGCGCCAAGCCAATCCCGGCCTCATCGTGAGCTACCGCGACCTCACCCAGACCCCGCTTGCCCACCTCTCCGGCCTGCACCTTGCCGCCAGCCAGGGCGCGGCCCCGGACCCGTCGGTGCGTGATGACATTGCGACCGGCCAGGCCGTGCTGGACGAGTTCCTCGCCGCCGACATCGTCGTGATCGGCGCTCCCATGTACAATTTCACCATCCCGTCCCAGCTCAAGGCCTGGATCGATCGCATCATGGTCGCAGGCAAGACCTTCAAATACGGCGCCGGCGGCGTCGAAGGACTGGCCGGCAACAAGCGCGTCATCATCGCCATCTCGCGCGGCGGCTATTACGGCGCCGACACGCCGATGGCGGCGCTCGAGCATCTTGAGACCTATCTGCGCGGGGTGTTCGGCTTCATCGGCGTCAGGAATGTCGAGTTCATCCCGGCCGACGGCGTCCAGGTCGGCCCTGAGCATCGCGAGAAAGCAGTCGCGGGCGCGCTACAGGTCGCCGGCAGCCTGAACGCGGCCTAGTTCCAGAACCGCTGTCGTCACCCGCGAAAGCGAAAGCGGTGACCCGGTATTTCAAACGCGGCGTAGTGACACGCCGCCGCGGCGTACTGCATACCCCGCATACGCGGGGTATGACAGTTGTTGGGGCGGAGCAATCTCTGGAACCAGGCGGGGCGCATCATGCACGGGCTTACCCCGCGCATCATCCATCGATGGAACTCAGAACCACACGCCTTGAATGCCGCAGATGACGGCAACCAGCGAAATCAACAAACCAATTCCAGAAAACAGCGCGACTACTACAAATTGTTCCGAGTCTGAATTCTCGGATGACGACGAAACCGGGACCGGCGTCGAAATGCGGGCTGCTTTCGGCATGAAGAAACTCCAAAATGATTCCGTGGTGAAAAAAATCCCCGCCCATTCGGGAGTCCGGGGAGTACGCCAAAGGTTCAATACGCGTGATGATAGTCGCGGACAAAATCGGCCGGTGTGAAGCGCTTCACACCGGCCGTTCGTTACAATGAGAAACAATGTAGCGCGTCTTCGAGCGAAGAGCTCGTTCCGGCTTATCTGGCGCCGAAAGGCTCTAGCCGCGATAGATCGGCGCGCCGGCGGGCGACGCCGTCGCACCGCCGTCGATGAACAGTTCCTGCCCCTGCACATGCGCAGCATCATCGGACGCCAGGAACAACACGGTCTTCGAGATATGATCGGGTTCACCGATCCGCCCGAGCGGCGTAGTCTTGCCGATCCGCTGCTCGAACGCCTTTTCGGCCTCGGGCGTTGCGATCGCCGCGCCCCAGATCGGCGTACGTACAGCGCCCGGCGCCACCACGTTGACGCGGATCCCGCGCGGCGACAGTTCTGATGCCATCACGCGCGCCATCGCACGCACGCCGGCCTTGCTCGCGGCGTAGGCCGAGTAACCGGGATTGCCGAGCACCGAAATCACCGAGCCGTTGAGAATGACCGAAGCGCCGTCGTTGAGATAGGGCGCGACCGCCTGCACGGTGAAGAACACGCCGGTGAGATTGGTGCGGATCACGTTTTCGAATGCGGCGAGCGTAGTGCCGCCGACCGGCGTCTGGCCGGGAATGCCGGCATTGGCGAACAGCACGTCGTATTTGCCGAACTTCTCCGCCCCCTGCTTCACCGCGGCTTCCAGCGCCGCGACGTCGGTGGCGTCGGCCACCACGGCGAGTGCGTTCGGCCCGAGCTCCTTGGCCGCCGCCGCAAGCGTCTCCTTGTTGCGTCCGGTGATGACGACCTTGGCGCCCTCGGCCACGAACAGCTTTGCTGTCGCAAGGCCGATGCCGCTGTTGCCGCCGGTGATCAACGCCGTCTTGTTTGCCAGTCTCATGTCCGCCTCCAGTTGGTTGCATTATTAAACTTCGTTGCCTACCTAGGGCAAGAGGTTTAATATTGCAACCACACAAGGCCGTGATGGCCCAAATTCCTGGAGATGCGTGGTGAAGAGAACCAGCCTTGCAGGCGACAGCTGCCCGGTGGCGCGCGCGCTCGACGTGTTCGGCGACTGGTGGTCGCTCCTGATCATCCGCGACGCCAGCCTCGGCCGCCGCCGCTTCGGCGAATTCCAGGCAAGCCTCGGGCTTGCCAAGAACATCCTGACCACGCGGCTGCGCGCGCTGGTCGAGCGCGGCATTCTGAAGACGGTCCCCGCCTCCGACGGCAGCGCCTATCGGGAATATGTGCTGACGCCGAAGGGCCACGGCATCTTTCCGATCCTGGTCGCGCTGCGGCAATGGACCGAGGAGTTCGACGAGCACCCGGACGAGATCGCGACCATCATGTCGACCGCGACAAGGGCAGGCCGGTGAAGAAGCTCGCGCTCTATTCGCAGGACGGACGCGTGCTGGGTGCGGCCGACACGACGCTGAAACTGCGGCCTGCGCGCAAGGCAAGCCGGCGCGCGTCGGCGTAGCACTATCCGCCGTCATTCCCCCGGTGCGCGATTGCGCACCGGGGAATGACGATGCGACACGACGTTTTCGCAGGAACGACGTGGGAAACGAGTCGTGCCCGGCGACCCAAGTCTTCACGACAGCTTCCGCCGGCTGCGCGCGCGCAACTGTTCGTCGGCTTCCAGCCGGGCCATCGCGAGCAGATGGTCGAGAACTTCGAATTTGTGGCGCTGGGCGAGTTTGGCGAGTTCGGTCGCGGCCGCTGCGATCAGGACCAGGGCGTCATCCGGGCTGCCCTCCCCACCTGCCTCATCGCCCTCCGGCCGCCGCCGGTCGGACGGCTTGCGCTTCCGGCCGCCCCCTGTACTGCTCAAAAGGCCTAATCCGATTCCCACCCTATATATAAAGAGATACGCCGTTTCCGGCCGCAACTCTAGGACGTATTTTTCAACCCTTGGGATAGGAACTCCACAGCTTGGGCTCTCCCTTCAATATCTGGCTATTTGACACCGACCGCCCCAGCACCCATGTTCGCCCCGACACGGCAGGTCGCGAGTCTAGCGGAACCCGCCTTCAGGTTTTCCCGTAAGCTATTGGAATGACATGAATATCGTCATTGTGGAGTCGCCGGCCAAGGCCAAGACGATTAACAAATATCTCGGGTCCTCGTACGAGGTCCTGGCGTCGTTCGGCCATGTTCGCGACCTCCCGGCCAAGAACGGTTCCGTCGATCCGGACGCCAATTTCCAGATGATCTGGGAAGTCGATGCCAAGGCCGCGAGCCGGCTGAACGACATCGCCAAGGCGCTCAAGGGTGCCGACCGCCTGATTCTCGCAACCGACCCTGATCGCGAGGGCGAAGCGATCTCCTGGCATGTGCTGGAGGTGATGAAGGAGAAGCGCGCGCTGAAGGACCAGAAGGTCGAGCGCGTGGTGTTCAACGCCATCACCAAGCAGGCCGTCACCGATGCCATGAGGGCGCCGCGCCAGATCGACGGCGCGCTGGTCGACGCCTATATGGCGCGCCGCGCGCTGGATTATCTGGTCGGTTTCACCCTCTCGCCGGTGCTGTGGCGCAAGCTGCCCGGCGCCCGCTCCGCCGGCCGCGTGCAGTCGGTCGCGCTGCGGCTGGTCTGCGACCGCGAGCTCGAGATCGAGAAGTTCGTGCCGAGGGAATACTGGTCGCTGGTCGCGACGCTGCTGACGCCGCGCGGCGAGGCCTTCGAAGCGCGGCTGGTCGGCGCCGACGGCAAGAAGATCGCCCGCCTCGACATCGGCTCCGGCGCGGAAGCCGAGGATTTCAAGAAGGCGATCGAGGCCGCCCTCTTCAAGGTTGCAACCGTCGAGGCCAAGCCGGCGCGGCGCAATCCGCAGGCGCCCTTCACCACCTCGACTTTGCAACAGGAAGCGAGCCGCAAGCTGGGCTTTGCGCCAGCGCACACCATGCGCATCGCGCAGCGGCTGTATGAAGGTATCGACATCGGCGGCGAGACCACCGGTCTGATCACCTATATGCGAACCGACGGCGTGCAGATCGATCCGTCAGCGATCACGCAGGCGCGCAAGGTGATCGGCGAGGATTACGGCAACGCCTATGTGCCGGACGCACCGCGCCAGTACCAGGCCAAGGCCAAGAACGCGCAGGAAGCCCACGAAGCGATCCGCCCGACCGATCTGTCGCGCCGTCCGGCCACCATCGGCCGAAGGCTCGATGCCGATCAGGCGCGGCTCTACGAATTGATCTGGAAGCGCACCATTGCGAGCCAGATGGAATCCGCTGAACTCGAACGCACCACCGTCGACATCGAGGCCAAGGCCGGCGCCCGCGTACTGGAGCTGCGCGCCTCCGGACAGGTCGTCAAGTTCGACGGCTTCCTCGCGCTCTACCAGGAAAGCCGTGACGACGAGGAGGACGAGGATTCGCGCCGCCTGCCCGCGATGAGCGAAGGCGAGGCCGTGAAGCGCCAGAGCCTTGCCGTCAACCAGCATTTCACCGAGCCACCGCCGCGCTTCTCGGAAGCATCGTTGGTGAAGCGGATGGAAGAACTCGGCATCGGCCGTCCCTCGACCTACGCCTCGATCCTGCAGGTCTTGAAGGACCGCGGCTACGTCAAGCTGGAGAAGAAGCGGCTGCACGGCGAGGACAAGGGCCGCGTCGTAGTCGCGTTCCTCGAAAACTTCTTCTCGCGCTACGTCGAATACGACTTCACCGCCGATCTCGAGGAACAGCTCGATCGCGTCTCCAACAACGAGATCTCCTGGCAGCAGGTACTGAAGGACTTCTGGAGCGGCTTCACCGGTGCGGTGAACGACATCAAGGATCTGCGCGTCTCCGAGGTGCTCGATGTCCTCGACGAGATGCTGGGCCCGCATATCTATCCGCCGCGCGCGGACGGCGGCGATCCCAGGCAGTGCCCGACCTGCGGCACCGGCAAGCTCAATCTGAAGGCCGGCAAGTTCGGCGCCTTCGTCGGCTGCTCGAACTATCCGGAATGCCGCTACACAAGGCCGCTCGCGGCCGACAGCGCTGAAAGCGCCGACCGCGTTCTCGGCACCGATCCCGACACCGGGTTCGACGTCACGGTGAAGGCCGGCCGCTTCGGTCCCTATATCCAGCTCGGCGAGCAGAAGGATTACGCCGAGGGCGAGAAGCCGAAGCGCGCGGGCATTCCGAAGGGCACCTCGCCCGCCGATGTCGATCTCGAACTGGCGCTGAAGCTGTTGTCGCTGCCGCGCGAGATCGGCAAGCACCCGGAGACGGGAGAACCGATCGTCGCCGGCCTCGGCCGGTTCGGGCCGTTCGTGAAGCACGAGAAGACCTATGCCAGCCTCGAGGCCGGCGACGAGGTCTTCGATATCGGATTGAACCGCGCCGTCACGCTGATCGCGGAGAAGATCGCGAAGGGTCCGAGCGGCCGCCGCTTCGGCGCCGATCCCGGCAAGCCGCTCGGCGATCATCCGACGCTCGGCGCGGTCGCGCTGAAGAACGGCCGCTACGGTGCCTATGTCGCGGCGGGTGGCGTCAACGCGACGATCCCGAGCGACCGCACGCCCGACGAGGTCACGCTCGCGGAAGCGATCGCGCTGATCGACGAACGCGCGGCCAAGGGCGGCGGCAAGAAGGCCAAGAAGGCGAAGGCGGAGAAGCCCGCCAAGGCCGCAAAAGCCAAGGCCGAGAAGACCGAGGCTGACGCCGAGGCCAAGCCCGCCAAGAAGGCCGCCTCGAAGAAGGCAGCCGCGAAACCCAAATCGGATGCGACCAGCAAGGCGCGCGCGCCGGTCGCCTCTGGCGCCAAGACCACGGCGGCAAAGTCGGCGGCACCTGGGAAAGCGCCCGCGAAGAAAAGCGCCGGCAAGGCACGAGGATAAGTGAAACGAAAACCCGACCATGGCTTTCCGGGCCGGGACGCCATCGTCGCCTTCATCCGCGCCAATCCAGGCAAGGTCGGCACCCGCGAGATCGCGCGCCAGTTCGGCCTGAAGAACGACGACCGCATCGAGCTGAAGCGGATCCTCCGCGAGCTCGCCGACGACGGCACAGTTGCAAAACGCGGCCGCAAGATCCACGAGCCGGCGGCGCTGCCGCCGACCGTGCTCGCCGACATCACCGGCCGCGACAGCGACGGCGAGTTGATCGCAACGCCCGCCGAGTGGGACACCGAAGAGAACGGCACCGCTCCCAAAATCCGCATCGAGACGCCGCGGCAGCCGAAGCCCGGCACCACGGCGGGCGTCGGCGACCGCGCGCTGCTGCGCGTGGAAGTAACCGGCGAGCACGACGGCACGCCCTATCGCGGCCGCGTCATCAAGGTGATCGATCACGGGCGCACGCGCATCCTCGGC
The DNA here is from genome assembly GCF_020889785.1 of Bradyrhizobium acaciae. GTDB lineage: Bacteria > Pseudomonadota > Alphaproteobacteria > Rhizobiales > Xanthobacteraceae > Bradyrhizobium > Bradyrhizobium acaciae. The sequence goes on along the minus strand of NZ_JACMYK010000025.1, from coordinate 23,611 downwards.
ATCTTTCGCCGCAATCCTGACGGCGGCGGGCGCCTGGTCCCGGTCGACAAGAAGCAGGCCGGCCGCGAGCTCAATATCGCCAAGCCAGATACCGGCGGCGCCCAGGACGGCGACCTGATCAGCGTCGACCTGATCCGCACCCGCAGCTTTGGGCTCGCCTCCGCCCGCGTCAAGGAGCGGCTCGGCTCGATCGCGAGCGAGAAGGCGATCAGCTTGATCGCGATCAACACCCACGACATTCCGCAGGTGTTTTCGTCCTCCGCGCTTCGCGAAGCCGAAGACGCCAAGCCTGCGACCTTGCAGGGCCGCGAGGACTGGCGCGACGTGCCGCTCGTCACCATCGACCCGCCTGACGCCAAGGACCACGACGACGCCGTGCATGCGGAAGTCGATCCTGATCCGAACAACAAGGGCGGCTTCATCGTCCATGTCGCGATCGCCGACGTCGCCTTCTATGTGCGGCCCGGCTCGGCGCTCGACCGCGACGCGCTCCAGCGCGGCAACTCGGTGTATTTCCCTGATCGCGTCGTGCCGATGCTGCCCGAGCGCATCTCCAACAATCTCTGCTCGCTGGTGCCGGGCGAGCCGCGCGGCGCGCTCGCGGTGCGCATGGTGATCGGCGCCGACGGCCGCAAGCGCTCGCACACGTTCCATCGCGTGCTGATGCGCTCGGCTGCAAAACTCGCTTACGCGCAGGCGCAGGCCGCGATCGACGGCAGGCCCGACGACACGACAGGTCCCCTGCTCGATCCGATTCTGAGGCCGCTGTGGTCGGCCTATGAGCTGGTCAAGCTCGCACGCAACGAACGCGACCCGCTCGATCTCGATCTGCCCGAGCGCAAGATCCTGCTGAAGGGCGACGGCACCGTCGATCGGGTGATCGTGCCGCAGCGGCTCGATGCGCACCGGCTGATCGAGGAATTCATGATCCTCGCCAACGTCGCCGCGGCCGAGATGCTCGAGAAGAAGGCGCTGCCGCTGATCTACCGCGTGCATGACGAGCCGAGCCAGGAGAAGGTCCACAACCTCCAGGAATTCCTGAAGACGCTCGACCTGCCCTTTACCAAGCAGGGCGCGCTGCGGCCTGCGCAATTCAACCGCGTGCTGGCGCAAGTCTCGGGCGAGGATTACGAGCCGCTGGTCAACGAGGTGGTGCTGCGTTCGCAGGCGCAGGCCGAATACTCCGCCGAGAACTACGGCCATTTCGGCCTCAACCTGCGCCGCTACGCGCACTTCACCTCGCCGATCCGCCGCTACGCCGATCTGATCGTGCATCGCGCGCTGATCCGCGCGCTCGGCCTCGGAGAAGGCGCCTTGCCGACGGATGAGAGCGTGGAGACGCTGGCCGAGGTCGCCGCGCAGATTTCCGTCACCGAGCGCCGCGCGATGAAGGCGGAGCGCGAGACCACCGACCGGCTGATCGCGCATTTCCTCGCCGACAAGGTCGGCGCCTCGTTCCAGGGCCGCATTTCCGGCGTGACGCGCGCCGGCCTGTTCGTGAAGCTCGACGACACCGGCGCCGACGGCCTGATCCCGATCCGCACCATCGGCAGCGAATATTTCAACTACGACGAAACCCGCCACGCGCTGATCGGGACGCGCAGCGGCACCATGTATCGGCTCGGCGACGTCGTCGACGTGCGGCTGGTCGAGGCAGCTCCTGTGGCGGGCGCGCTACGATTTGAGCTATTATCCGACGGTCAGACAATTCCGCGCGGCAGAACACGCGACGGCTCACGGCCTGAGCGTCGCGCGGCGGGATTTGGCAAGGGACACAGCAAGGGACCCGGTAAGGGCTCCGGCAAGAAGGCGCATAAGGAACGGAAGGCGCGCAACAAGAAGGACCGCAAGCCGGCGAAGCAGAAATCCGGCAAATCGAAGCGAGGCAAGTCATGGATGTGAAGTCATGGACGTGACACCGCCGACGGTGGTCTGGACTCGCGACGCGACCGAGCCCGAGAAGCGCGACGTGTGGAGCGCGATGAGGCGCGGGTTCCGCGGCCGTTGTCCGCGTTGCGGAAAAGGCAAACTGTTCCGCAAGTTTCTCAAATGCGACGGGCATTGCCCGGTCTGCGATCTCGACTTCACGCCGCATCGCGCCGACGATCTGCCCGCCTATCTCGTCATCGTCATTGTCGGCCATATCGTGGTACCGACCGCGCTCTGGATCGAGACCGACTATTCGCCGCCGGTGTGGCTGCAGCTTGCGATCTATCTGCCGCTCACGCTGTTCGCATCGCTCGCATTGTTGCAGCCGGTGAAAGGAGCCGTGATCGGCTTGCAATGGGCCCTGCGCATGCATGGCTTTGACGAGAATCCCCCTAGCGACATCCCGCCGGTCTAGCTAAACCGGACCACAAGAAGAAATGAAAGGGATGAAATGACTGAAGCCGTCGCACCCGCCGCCGTCGTCCACCAGGGCGAAAAAGAAGCCGATCATCACGCGTATTTCCGGCCGAAGGATGCCGCGACGCTGATCCTGATCGATCGCTCCGGCGCCAAGCCGAAGGTGCTGGTCGGCAAGCGCCACGACAAGGTGGTGTTCATGCCGGGCAAATTCGTCTTCCCCGGCGGCCGCGTCGACAAGGCCGACAACCGCGTGCCGGTCGCAGCCCCAATCACGCCGGAGCTCGAAGCCAATCTCCTGAAGGGCAGCCCGAAGATCACGCCCGGCCGCGCACGCGCGCTCGCCAACGCGGCGATCCGCGAAGCCTGCGAAGAGACCGGGCTCTGCCTCGGCCGCAAGGTCGAGAAGTCGCAGAAGCTCGACGGTCCCTGGGCGCCGTTCGCCGACGCCGGTCTGTTGCCCGATCCGTCCGGGCTGTTCCTGATCGCGCGCGCGATCACCCCGCCCGGCCGCGTCCGCCGCTTCGACACCCGCTTCTTCACTGCGGACGCCTCGACGATCGCGCATCGCGTTGAAGGCGTGGTGCATGCCGATGCCGAACTGGTCGAGCTCGTCTGGGTCGAGATCGGCTCCGAGCCGCTCGCCGACGCGCATGCCATGACCAAGAACGTGCTCGCCGAGCTCGACCGCCGTCTCGCCACCGGCCCGCTCCGCCACGACGCATCGGTGCCGTTCTTCCATTTCTATGGTGGCAAGATGCACAAGGACGTGTTGGGGGCGTGAGGAGCGCACACCGTCAATTGTCATTCCGGGGCGCGCCTCTTGGCGCGAGCCCGGAATCCATCGAGCCGCACAACGGTTGAAGAATGGATTCCCGGTTCGTCGCTGCGCGCCGCCCCGGAATGACGATGCTGAGACAACCAGCAAAAACAAAATAATCTTCCCAATGGCGCGCCGCGAAACGCCTCCCTATCTGATCCGCTAACGACATCAAGAACGGAACGGGGCAATGGCGAAGCGTCAACTCAAGCTCGGCGCATTCATGCGGCCGATCAGCATTCACACCGGCGCCTGGCGCTATCCCGGGGCCTGGCCCGACGCCAATTTCAACTTCGACCATATCAAGCAGCTGATCCGGAAGCTCGAGGCCGGCAAGTTCGACGCCTTCTTCATGGCCGACCATCTGGCCGTGCTGAACATGCCGATCAATGCGCTGAAGCGCAGCCACACCGTGACCTCGTTCGAGCCGTTCACGCTGCTCTCGGCGCTGGCAGCCGTCACCGAAAATATCGGCCTGATCGCAACCGGCTCGACCACCTTCGACGAGCCCTATCACGTCGCACGGCGCTTCGCCTCGCTCGACCACATCTCCGGCGGCCGCGCCGGCTGGAATATCGTCACCACATCCAATCCGGACGCGGCGCTGAATTTCGGGCTCGACGACCACATGGAGCATGCCGAGCGCTACAAGCGCGCCCGCGAGTTCTACGACGTCGTCACCGGCCTGTGGGATTCCTTCGCCGACGATGCCTTCGTGCGCGATGTCGAGTCCGGGCTGTTCGTCGATCCCGACAAGATGCATGTGCTCAATCACAAGGGCAAATATCTCTCGGTCCGCGGCCCGCTGAACATCGCCCGCCCGGTGCAAGGCTGGCCGGTCATCGTGCAGGCCGGTGCATCCGATGACGGCAGGCAGCTTGCGGCCGAGACGGCGGAAGCCGTGTTCACCGGCGGCGGCAGCCTCGCCGACGGACAGAAGCTCTATGCCGACATCAAGGGTCGCATGGAGACCATCGGCCGCGATCCCGAGCATCTGAAGATCCTGCCCGGCGCCTTCGTGGTGGTCGGCGACAGCGTCGAGGAAGCCAAGGAGAAGCGCGCGCTGCTCGACAGCCGCGTGCACTACGACAGCGCGATCGCCTCGCTCTCGGTGATCCTCGGCACCGACGCGTCCGGCTTCGATCCCGACGGGCAATTGCCGCCGATCCCGGAAACCAATGCCAGCAAGAGCGGGCGGCAGCGGCTCGTCGATGTCGCCGCGCGCGACAAGCTCACCGTGCGCCAGCTCGCGCAGCGCGTCGGCGGTTATGGCGGGCTCGCCTTCGTCGGCACGCCGCAGACCATCGCCGACCAGATGGAGGAATGGCTGGAGGGGCGTGGCAGTGATGGGTTCAACATCATGTTCCCCTATCTGCCGCAGGGCCTGTTCGACTTCGTCGACAGGGTCGTTCCCGAGTTGCAGAAGCGCGGGATTTTCCGGAAGGAGTACGAGGGACGGACGCTGCGCGAGAATTTGGGCCTGCCAAGGCCGAAAAATCAGTTCTTCGAGGGGTAATTGACCCGGAATCGGGGTGGTTTTGGCTCGGAAATCCTTGACTTTGAGCGGTTTGCAGCTAGTTTCCCGGCCAAACGCGGGCCGATTTGGCCGGCTCCCGATATCCCCCGATTTTCGAGGTTTTGCACATGGCCAAGGCGGTCACCATCAAGGTCAAGCTCGTGTCGACGGCCGACACCGGCTTCTATTACGTTGCCAAGAAGAATTCGCGCACCATGACCGACAAGCTGGTCAAGAAGAAGTACGACCCGGTCGCGCGCAAGCACGTCGAGTTCAAGGAATCCAAGATCAAGTAAGATCGCTTGCTTTCGGTGTTCGAACGGGGCCCTCGCGGCCCCGTTTTTGCTTTGTAGCCAAGCGTCATCCCGCATGTTTCCCGGGCAAGCCTCGGGCGCAGGGCTCACATGATCGCAAGCTTGGACGAGGGAAACGTCGGCGGCTACTCGGTCGCGTACGGCCGCGAGGACATCTACTTTCCGGTCTATGCCACGGCCGCCCTGGCCGCGATCTTTCTGACCGCGACCTGGATCACCGGCGCGATCTATTGGCTGGCGCCGGCAGCGGCGGCTGGCGGCTTCACCTATTACAACATTCCCCTGCTGGAGGCCGGTCGTCCGACCATTGGGGCCAACCAGTACGGCATTTTCATCCAGGCCTTCGGGCTGATCCGCTGGCGCGCCATCACGCGCATCGACCTCGTCGAGATCGCCGAGCGCGCGATGACCGTTCACGAGTTGCAGATCGCACTCAGCGGGCCGCTCGGCAGCGCGCTGGTGGCCGATTGGCGCAAGCGGCCGGCCTATCGGCTCCTGATGCGCCTGCCATGGCGCATGGACCATCGTGGCGTGGTCCGCGTCGATCTCGAGCCATTCGACCGGACGCCCGACGAGATCCACCGGACGTTCCTCAGAATGTGGCGCTACTACCGCAGCTAGCGGCCGCGGAACGCCTCATCGGGCAGATGCGCGTCCGCGATGCGTGCATCTGGATTGTGCGTGATGGTCATGAACCAAACGAGGCTGAAGAACAGCGACCACGCTGTGTTCCAATAGAACCAGTTCATCGGATCACCTCGAACAGCTTTGATCCGCGCCGGCCGGCGAAGATCGCCGGCCGTGCGGAATGCCGCCAAAGTCTACTGCACGACCTCGCCGTGCAGTGCCAGATCCAACCCTTCGCGCTCGATATCCCGTGTGACGCGAAGCCCGACGAAGAGATTGATCACGAACAGGATGATCAGGCTCACGACGGCATCATACACGAAAACCGTCGCGACGCCGATGCACTGATTGAGAAACTGTCCGGCATTTCCCTCCAGAACCCCGGCCGTTCCGCCATACTGCTCGACCGCGAAAACGCCGGTCAGCAGCGCCCCGACGATGCCGCCGAGGGCGTGGACGCCGAAGCAGTCCAGCGCATCGTCGTAGCTGAACATGCGCTTCAAGCCGGTGCATCCCCAGTAGCAGCAGACACCGGCGGCGATGCCGATGGCGAAGGCGCCGACCGGCCCGACGAATCCGGAGGCCGGCGTGATCGCGACGAGGCCCGCAACGGCCCCCGAGCAGATGCCGACGACGGTCGGCTTGCCCTTCAACGCCCATTCCACCAGCATCCAGGTGAAGCCCGCCACAGCGGTCGCGATCTGGGTCACCAGCATCGCCATGCCCGCCTGCATTCCAGCCGTGACAGCGGAGCCGGCATTGAAGCCGAACCAGCCGACCCATAACAACGATGCGCCGATGAAGGTCAGCACCATGTTGTGCGCCGGCCCCGTCTCGACGCGCTTGCCGAGCATGATGGCGCACATCAGGCCGGCGACGCCGGCATTGATGTGGACGACGGTTCCGCCGGCGAAATCGAGAACCTTGACATACGCAGCATCGTTACCCGCGGAGAATATGCCGTCGGGCCCCCAGACCCAATGCGCGATCGGCGCGTAGACGAAGATCGCCCACAGCCCGATGAACCAGAGCATCGCGGAGAACTTCATCCGCTCGGCGAACGCGCCGGCGATCAGCGCTGGCGTGATGATGGCGAACGTCATCTGGAAGCAGATGTAGACGGACTCGGGGATGGTCGCGGCGAGTGGATTGGGATTGCCGATGCCACCCTTGCCGATGTCGCTCAGGATGTCCTTGAGGAACATGCGATCCAGGCCGCCGATAAACGGCGTGCCGGCGCGAAACGCCAGACTGTAGGTCAGGACCGCAAACAGGATCGTGACCAGGCAGGTGACGGCGAAGCTGGTCATCACGGTATCGCCGACATTCTTCTTGCGCACCATGCCGCCGTAGAACAGGCCGAGGCCCGGGATCGTCATCATCAGGACGAGCGCGACTGACGTAAGCATCCAGGCGGTGTCGCCGGAATTCGGCGTGCATTTCTCGAGAATCTTGCCGCCGCAGGCCGGCGGCGCCGCCGCATCCTCAGCCAGCGCCAGGTTGCTGAACAACAGGCAGAGAAACGCCACTCCCAGCAGCGCAACCATGATTCTCACGAGCTTCGGGCGCGTGTATGTCGCAGACTCCATCATCGTCCTCCCATCACAAGAAATGCTGGTGTTCGGAATGGGCGCAGCGCGTTCCGGCGCCGGCGACGCTGAAAGCGCGAAGCAGCGAAGTCGCTGCGGCATCAGGCCGGATGCGAGGCACAACGGGCCACTGCTCAGCGGCGCGGCGAAGGCCGTGGTGCGCGGATGGCGGGAGAATGACGGCGACTAGCCTCATCGTGGCCAGCCCTTCCCATAGGTCCCCACGCCGGAATCCGCAGCGACGGCTTCCGGCACGATTTGTAGCCAATTCAATCAAGATTCGTGCCACCGGTGCATGCCGATCAACACGTTGAACACACTACAAATTCGATCCGCGCGCAGAACGGCTTCGCGCTCCACTGCACGTTCTCGCAGCAAGCCTTCGATGGAAAATTAGGCAGCAACCGGCGACTGCCCACGCATGGGGCAGTTGCCGGTTTACCGGGATCGGAAGCTATGCGGCCTTGAGCACCGGCGGTTGCGCCGGCCGGATCAGTGCGAAGGCAAGCTGGATGATGCCGCCGGCGAGGCCGAGCGCAACGCCGATCCGCCAGGCCATCGTGTAGGAGCCGAGCGAGTCGTAGATCACCCCTCCTCCGTACGCGCCGAGGAAGCTGCCGACCTGGTGGCTCATGAAGGCAAGACCCTGGATCATCGCCTGCCAACGCAGCCCGAACATCTCGGCCACCGCGCCCGCGACCAGCGGACCGACGCCCATCCAGAGGAAGCCCATGATGGCGCCGAACAGCAGCGTCGAGCCCGGCGTCGCCGGCAGCATGAAGTACCAGGCGAGTGCCAGCGAACGCAGGATGTAGATCCCGCCCAGCAGCGCCAGCTTGTTCCAGCGCTGGCCGGCCCAGCCGAAGAACAGCGAGCCCAGCACGTTGAAGCCGCCGATCATGCCGAGCGTCTGCGCGCTCAGCATCGGGTCGAGCCCGCAGATCGCCAGATAGGACGGCAAATGCGTGGTGAGGAAGACGAGCTGCATGCCGCAGACCATGTAGGCACAGGTCATCACCACGAAGGATGCGTTGCCGAACGCAGTCTTGGCCGCGGTCGCCGCAGTCGCATTGCCGATATCGTCGGCCGCCGGCTTCGGCAGCGGAATCTTGTCGACGCGACCGGCATACAACGCGGCGGGAATCATCCCGATCGACAGGATCACGAATCCGGCAAGTCCGACGCGCCAGCCAAAACCTTCATTGAGCATCTGGCCGATCGGCGCCGACAGCAGTGCACCGAGCGAGCCCGCGGCGGAGACCATGCCGAGCACGGTCGAGCGCGCCGTCTCCGACACCGCGCGCGCCGCGACCGACATGGCGATCGCATTCGCGGTGCAGGCGAGCGAAAGGCCGATCAGCACACCGGCGCCGATCATGATGCCGACGAGCCCATGCGCCGTCGTCATCAGCACGAGGCCGGCGATATAGGCCAGCGCACCGACCACCATGATCGGGCGGAAGCCGTAACGCACCGTCATCGCGCCTGCGAGCGGCTGCAGAAAGCCCCAGGCGAGGTTCTGCACGGCGAGCGCCAGCGTGAAATGCGACACCGAGATACCGATGTCGTGCGTCAGCGGCTGCATGAAGATGCCGAGGCTCTGCCGCAGCCCCATGCTCAGCGTGAGCATGATGGAGGCACCGATCAGAATGGGAAGCGTGGGACGCAGGACCTGCAGCAGGGGCATTGTTCTTGTTCTCCCATGACGGCGCGGCACGAGTGCCATGGCCTGCGATTCACGCATGTTTTGGTTACACAGACCTGTGTACTTAGGCTATACAGGAGACCAACTGTCAAGCGAAGAGGATCACGGCCGGCGCATGGCTTCCCCGCCTCCCAAACAGACCATGAAAGAGCGGATCCTCGAGACCGCCGACAAACTGTTTTACCTGCAGGGCATTCGCGCCATCGGCGTGGACACCATCGCGGCCGAGATCGGTATCAGCAAGCGCACGCTCTACAATCACTTCCCGTCGAAGGACGCGCTGATCGAGGCCTATCTGCAGCACCGCTTCGTACAGCCCCGTCCCTCGGGCAAGCCGCCGGCCGAGCAGATTCTCGCGACCTTCGATTCGCTGGAGCGGCGCTTCTCGGCAAAGGACTTTCGGGGCTGCCCGTTCGTCAACGCGGTAGCCGAACTCGGTCCGGAGGACGAGGACCGCACCTTCCGGAATATCGCAATTGCCTTCAAGGAAAGCCGCCGGGTCTGGTTTCGCGATCTGCTGCGGCAGCTCGGCGTCGCCGATGCCGAGGGACTTGCGACCCAGCTCACGCTCTTGGTCGACGGCTCGATCGCGCAGGACCTGGTGCGCGACGATCCGGCAATGGCGCGCGCGGCCAAGGAAGCCGCCCGTGTGCTGCTGACGAACGCAGGGGTCAAGGTTGAGAGCCCGGCGCCTGCGGACAAGAAGCGCACCTGATAAATCCGGTTGCGTAGGCAAGTCCGGTTTGGTTGTTAGCGTTGACGGCATGCGACGGCATTTCCATCTGCATATTCCGTCCGGCGAGATTGACGGCGACCGCACGACAAACTGCGGCACAACTGGGGAACGATCATGGAAGATCTGAAGGTGACGGCCACCGGCTACGATTTCGCGCCGGCGCGCGCCGCCATGCAGCGCTATATCGACAACGATCTTCTGTCCGGCATCTCCTGGACAGTTCTGGTCGGGCGCGACGTCGCCGACACGGGCTGCGTCGGATGGGCCGACAAGGAAGCGCAAACGCCGCTGCGCACCGACCACATCTTCCGGGTCTTCTCGAACACCAAACTGATCACCTCCTGCGCGGCGCTGTTGCTGTTTGAGGACGGCCGCTTCCGGCTCGACGACCCGATCGAGACCTTCATTCCGCAACTCGGAAACCGCAGGGTGTTGCGCCCGGGCGCGACGTCGATCGATGACACCGAGCCGGCGCAAAGTTCGATCACCATCCGCCAGTTGCTGAGCCACAGCGCCGGCTTGAGCTACGGCTTCTTCGATCCCGGCACCGTCATCTTCAAGGCGCTGAACGAGCGCGGCGTGCACAACCCGAATACGACCTTGGCTCAGATGGTGGATGTGCTGGCCGATCTGCCGCTGATCTATCAGCCGGGCACGTCGTGGGAATACTCGCTCGCGATCGACGTGATCGCACGCCTCGTGGAAGTCGTCAGCGGCCAGCGCTTCGACAATTTCATCAAGGCGCGCATCCTCGATCCGCTCGGCATGGTCGATACCGGCTTCGTCGTCCCCGAACAGGACCAGCGTCGCCTCGTCGCGTACTACGCGGGGGCGGACCTCATGGAGCCGATGAAACCCGGCCTCACCCGCACCGACAATGCGCCCTTCCCCGGCGCCTATCTGCGCCCGATCGCGAGGCTCAATGGCGGCGGTGGCCTGGTCTCGACGCTGCCCGACATGGTTGCACTGATCCGCAGCCTGCTGCCGGGAGGACCGACGCTGCTGAAGCCGGACACGATCGCCGCGATGACGTCCAATCAGTTGCCCGAAGGACAGTGGATCCGCTTCGCGATGATGGGCGAACAGCCCGGCAAGGCGCACGGACTTGCCGGTGGTCTGATCCTCAACCCCTCGCCGATCGATCATCCCGATGCGGCCGGCGAATTCTACTGGGGCGGCGTCGCAGGCACGCAGTGGTGGATTTCTCCCAAAAAGGGCATCGCCGGCGTGATGATGGCGCAGCGTCAGATGGCGTTCGTCCATCCATTCTCGTTCGAGTTCAAGAGAATGGCGTATGACGCAGTGAGGCACGGGCGTTAGCGTTCCTGTCGTCGCCCGCGAAGGCGGGCGACCCAGTATTCCAGAGGCGGTGACGCTCGAGACGTGAGGCCGCGGCGTACTGGATACCCCGCTTTCGCGGGGTATGACGACTGTTGATACGGAGAGTGCGACGCGCGCTACGCCGCGGCCGAGACCACGCGGTTGCGGCCGTCGTGCTTGGCGCGATAGAGCGCGGTGTCGGCGCGCTTGAGCACGTCGGAGACCTGCTCGCCCTTGCGCTCCAGCGTGGTGAGCCCGATCGAGATCGTGACCGTAATCCGTTTGCCGCCCTTGTCGACGGCAAACGGCTCACCCGCGATCGAGCGGCGCAGCCGCTCGGCGACCATGCCGGCGACGTGCAGATCGGTCTCCGGCATCACGATCACGAACTCCTCGCCGCCATAGCGGCAGGCGAGATCGATGCCGCGGATCGACTTGCGGATGCGAACGGCGAATTCGCGCAGCACATCGTCGCCGGCGTCGTGGCCGTAGGTGTCGTTGATCGCCTTGAAGTAATCGATGTCGAGGATCATCAGCGCCAGCGGCTTGCCGCGGATCGAGGCCTGCTCCGCCAGCGTCGCGAGATGGTTCTCCATGTAGCGCCGGTTGTTGAGACCGGTCAGCGCATCCGTGATCGCCATCTCGATCGAGTTCTGCACGTTGTCACGCAGATGATCGGTGTAGCGGCGGCGGCGGATCTGGGTGCGCGCACGCGCCAGCAATTCGTTCTTGTCGACCGGACGCAGCAGGTAGTCGTTGACGCCGATCTCGAGCCCGCGCATCAGCCGCGCGTTGTTGTCGGCATCTGAAATCGCGAGGATCGGAACCTGGCGCGTGCGCTCGAGCGAGCGGGCCTGGCTGCACAGGCGCAGGCCGTCGAAATTGTCGAGGCTGAGCGACACGATAAGGAGGTCGTAGTTGCCCTCGGCGGCGTGGAACAGGGCTTCCGACGGATTGGTCTCGACGTCGACGGTGTGCTCGGCGGAGAGAATCGGGGCCAGCTTCTCGTAGGATGACGGCCGGTCGTCGACCAGCAGGATGCGGCCGCCGGTGCCCTTGTCGGCGATCGCGCTGCGCTCGGGCGCCTGCATGCCGATCTCGAGCGAGGTGATGGCGCGCATGCGCAGCTCGTCGGTCATCATCTTCAGCCGCGTCAGCGAGCGCACGCGCGCGATCAGCACGACGTCGGACACCGGCTTGGTCAGGAAATCATCCGCGCCGGACTCCAGCCCGCGCACGCGATCGGCAGGACTGTCGAGCGCGGTGACGATGACGACGGGAATGAAATGGGTCGCCGGATTCGACTTCAGCCGGCGACAGACCTCGAAACCATCCATATCCGGCATCATGACGTCGAGCAGGATGATGTCGCATTCGGCGCGTGCACAGATTTCCAGCGCCTCGGTCCCGTTGGAAGCGGTCAGCACATCGAAATATTCGGCCGACAGACGGGCTTCCAACAGCTTGACGTTCGCCGGAACGTCATCGACGACGAGGATACGCGCGGACATTGCACCACAACTCCCCTATCCGATAAAGCGTCGGACAGTCTCAATAAATTTTCCGACCGAGATCGGCTTGGACAAATAGGCTTCGCAGCCGCCCTCGCGGATGCGTTCTTCGTCGCCCTTCATGGCGAAGGCGGTGACCGCGACCACCGGAATCGTGCGCAGATCGGGATCGTCCTTGATCCAGCGCGTGACTTCGAGGCCGGAAACCTGGGGCAGCTGAATATCCATCAGGATGAGGTCGGGGCGCAGCTTGCGGACGAGATCGAGCGCTTCGAAGCCATTGCTGGTACCCGAAGTCTGATAGCCGTGCGCTTCCAACAGATCGCGAAAGAGCTTCATGTTGAGCTCGTTGTCCTCCACGATCAGGACGGTTTTGGCCATCCCGTCCCTCCCAGACTTAGGAAACAGGCCCGGCTGCGGCACCTCACGCACCGCGCGCGGAGCGCGTCGAAAATGTGAATTCAAACTAGCGCCAGAATCGCTCTAACCCGTTAACCCGAAAGTCCAACTTCCGTAGCGTGGTTTCCGTTGCTTGAACACACGCGGAAGACTCGGGCATGATGGGTCTCTCAATAGAGACCATAAGTTAACGGAAAGGCAAACCGGCGCGTTGAAAAAGCCTGTTCACAACCCGCGGGAAGTCGCTGAAATCGTTGCGATTCAGGCGCTCGGCTTCATTGCCGGCGATCCCGAGCGGCTGGGCTTGTTCCTGGCTGAAACCGGAATCGGTCCGGAGACGCTGCGGAACGCGGCGTCCAATCCTCAATTTCTTGCGAGCGTGCTCGATTTCGTGATGCGTGACGATGCCACCGTGAAGGCATTCGCCGCGGCCTCCGAGTTGCACCCGACCAACATCGCTGCCGCCCACCAGGCGCTGGGTGACCCGAGATGGGAGCGCGACGTGCCGTGACGACGGCAGCGGCGGCATCCGACGGCCCCCTCAGTTTCTGCCGAGACTGCCTCGGCGATCTCGATATCAAGGTGAAGCGATGCGGCCATTGCGGCTCGCCGCGGCTGGTCCGGCATCGCACCCTGCCCGCGCTGGCGCTGGCGCATATCGATTGCGACGCGTTCTACGCCACCGTCGAGAAGCGCGACAATCCCGAGATCGCCGACCGCCCGGTCGTCATCGGCGGCGGCAAGCGCGGCGTGGTGTCGGCCGCCTGCTACATCGCGCGCACCTACGGCGTCCGTTCCGCGATGCCGATGTTCAAGGCGCTGGAACTCTGCCCGGATGCGACCGTGATCTCACCGGACATGGCGAAATATGTCCGGGTCGGGCGCGAGGTGCGGCACGCGATGCAGGCGCTGACGCCGCTGGTCGAGCCGTTGTCGATCGACGAAGCGTTCCTCGATCTCTCCGGCACGCAGCGCGTCCACGGCATGATCCCGGCCAAGGTGCTCGCCAAATTCGCCCGCGACGTCGAGCGCGACATCGGCATCACAGTGTCGGTCGGGCTGTCCTGCAACAAGTTCCTCGCCAAGATCGCCTCCGACCTCGACAAGCCCAGGGGCTTCGCCACGCTCGACCAGGACGAGGCGCGCGAGATGCTGGCAAGCAAGCCGGTCGGCTTCATCTACGGCGTCGGCCCGGCGACGCAGGAGAAGCTCGTGCAGCGCGGCTTCCGCGTCATCGCCGATTTGCAGCGCGCCGACGAGAACGAACTGATGAAGCAGTTCGCGAGCGAAGGCCGCAGGTTGTGGCGGCTGGCGCGCGGCATCGACGACCGCAGCGTGGTACCCGACCGCGGCGCCAAGACCATTTCGAGCGAGACCACCTTCGAGACCGACATCCGCGATTTTGCGACCCTGGAAAAGCTGCTGTGGAAGCTGTCGGAGAAAACCTCGGCGCGGCTGAAGAGCAGCGACCTCTCCGGCTGCACCATCACACTGAAGCTGAAGACTGCCGATTTCCGCCAGCGCACCCGTTCACAATCGATCCAGACCCCGACCCAGCTTGCCGCAAAGATCTTTGCCGTGACACGCGAGATGCTGGTCAAGGAGATCGACGGTACCGCCTTCCGCCTGATGGGCGCCGGCGTCAGCGCCCTGCGCCCGGGCTCGCAGGCCAACGATTCCGACATGCTCGACCGCCGCTCGGCCCACGCCGAACGCGCAATGGACAATCTGCGCAAGAAGTTCGGCAATGCCGCCGTGATCCGGGGCATCGCCTATGAGGGACCGCAAAAGAACGCGGAGGAGTAAGGCCTCCGTCATTGCGAGCGCAGCGAAGCAATCCACCTTGCCGCTTGCGGCGCTATGGATTGCTTCGTCGCTTCGCTTCTCGCAATGACGGAGAGAGTCTTCTTAATCCGCGACCGCGATCGCCTCGATCTCGATCAGCCACTCCGGGGCCGCGAGCGCGGTGACACCGACGAGCGTAGAGGCCGGCGGCTCCATGCCCTCGAAGAACGCCGAGCGCGCCTTGCCGATGATCGGGCGAAGCTCCGGCTTGTAGCCGACGACGAAGGTCGTGATCTTGACGATGTTGGAATAGCTCGCGCCGGCCGCCTTCAGCGCCGTACCGAGGTTCTGCATCACCTGGGTCGTCTGCGCGGCAAGATCGCCGGCGCCGACCACCCGGCCCTCCTCGTCGGTGGATACCTGTCCGGAAATGTAGATGGTGCGCGCGCCCGAGGCGACTACGACGTGGGAGTAAGCTGGATTGTGATGCAGGCCGCTGGGGCGAAGATGGTCTGATTTGCTCATGATGTGCCTCCCTGAGACGCGTGTTTTGCGAAGCGTACTCGTCTCGGGTGGTTCGGGCCAGAGCAGTGTGGCAAGGTGCGCAGGCTCGCTCCGCCGTCGTCCCGGCGAAGGCCGGGACCCATTACCACAGGGTCGAGTTGTTGAAGCAAACCCTGGCCCCCGCGTCGCGCCAATAATCACCGTCGGTGGCTATGGGTCCCGGCCTTCGCCGGGACGACGCCGAGTGGGTGGCGATCGCCAGTCCCTCACTTGCAGGGTTTGGAATCCCTGACGTCGAACTTGTCGAGCGCGCCCGAGATCACGAAATCGTTGTAATCCAGCACCAGCGCGCGGGAGACGCCGTTCTCGTACAGCTCGAACGACATCGCATACACCGGCGTCTGCTCGCCGTCCTTCGCCCGCGCATCGCTGTCGTAATAGCTCACCGTCACCGGCCAGCGCGTCATGGTTTTCATCGCATCGCTCGCCGTCGACGGATCGGGCGATGAGGGCGCGCGGTCGCCTGCGAGCGGCCGGCCGATCACCGTCAGCGTGTTGTAGACCTTCTCGCCATTGTCGGAGCCGTCATAGACGGTCTGCTCGAGCACCGATTTGCCGTCACGGGCGGCCGCGATGATGTGCTGGATCTGCTCGGTCGGGAACACGATCTTGCCGTCGAGATTGAACGTCTTCTTCACCGGCTGGGTCAGCTTCACGGTGATATGATCGCCGACGCGCTCGGCGATGCCGTCGACCGGAGACGATTCACTGTCGTTCATCCGCGTGTCGATCTTGAAGCGGTAGCTCTTGCCCGACGCATCCTCCCAGGATGAGGAGCGCAGATCTGACAGCGTCACCTTGCCCTCGCCGCTGTCGAGTTCGGAGACCTGGCGGAATTCGGAGGTGTAGCCTTCGCAGGAGTTGCCGGAGAAATTGTAGAGGATGCGCCCGCGCGCATCGCTGACCGAATTGGAGCCGCGCGATTTCACGAGGCTGAGATCGTACAGCGCCTGATGCGCGAGAAACGGACCGCTAGCCGTAGCGGCGGCGGACCCATGAACCAGACTGGATCCTGCGGCTACCGCGATCGTGAGCACCAGGGCACGCGACGGATTCCCAAACGGCAAGGTCATGGCTTTCCTCAAGGAGGCAGGGATTCGCCACAATAGTGACGGTGGTATTGCGCCGCAACTGGGGCAGGTTTTACAAAATTGCAATGTGCGCAGCAAAAATGCCGTCATTTTCGGCAATTTTTCGTGCGATTCCGCATGTCACGGCGCCACTCCGCGTACCCTTACAGTCGCTTGCAACCGGCGGCACGATGCGCGAAACAATCGACACAAGCTTGGCCCTGACCGCGTTTCAAGCTTTCGTGCAATCCAATTGGGGAACAAAGATGGCGGGTACCGTCGAACAGAAACTGGCGTCACAGGGCATCACACTTCCTGAACCGACCGCCCCGGTCGCAAACTATGTCCCCTTCGTCCGCAGCGGAAACCTGCTGTTCGTCTCGGGCCAGGTCTGCTTCAACGCCGAAGGCAAGCTGATCGCCAAGGGCAAGTTAGGGGCCGGCGTCACGCTCGAGCAAGGCGTCGCCGCGGCGCAAGGCTGTGCGATCAACCTGCTGGCCCAGGTCAAGGCGGCGCTCGGCGATCTCGACAAGGTCGTGCGCGTGGTGCGGCTCGGCGGCTTCATCAACTCGGCGCCCGATTTCTTCGACGGACCGAAGGTCCTGAACGGCGCCTCCGACCTGATGGTCGCGGCGTTCGGCGACAAGGGCCGGCATGCCCGCACCACCGTCGGCGTTGCCTCGCTGCCCGCGGACGCCGCGGTCGAGGTCGAAGGCGTGTTCGAAGTCGCCTGATCGTGCGCGCCCCTGATTGGCTGACGAAACGGCCGGTCGCCCACCGCGGCCTGCATGATGCCGCACGCGGTATCATCGAGAACATGCCGGCCGCGGCCAACGCTGCGGTTGCCGGCAACTTCGCCATCGAGTGCGATATCCAGCTCACCGCCGATGGCGAGGCGATGGTGCATCATGACGATGCGCTCGGTCGCCTCACCGAAGGTTCGGGCCTGCTCGCGACCAAGACCGCGGCCGAGCTGAAAGCAGTCAAGTTCAAGAACACGTCCGAGCAGATGATGACGCTCGGCGACCTCTGTGCGCTGGTCGCCGGCCGCGTTCCGCTGGTGGTCGAGGTGAAGAGCCATTTCGACGGCGACCGCAGGCTGGTAGCCCGGATGGCCGAGGTGCTGGCGTCCTATTCCGGCCCTGTCGTCGGCATGTCCTTTGATCCCGATCAGGTGCTGGCGTTGCGCGAGACCATGCCGGCCTTGCGGCGCGGCATCACGGCCCAGCGCACCTATGACGACAGCTCATGGACCAAGCTGACACGGGCGCAGCGCGACGGCATGCTGTACCTGCGCCACGGCTTCAGGACCGAGCCGCATTTCGTTGCCTTCTGGGTCAATCAGCTGCCGGCGCCGGCGCCCTGGATCGCCCGCAACGTGTTCGGCTGCCCGCTGCTGGCCTGGACCGTGCGGACCGCGGAACAGCGTGCGCGCGCGGCCCGTTACGCCGATCAGATGATCTTCGAGGGGTTTGTGCCGGGAACCTGACATGTTGCCGGCAGTCTTGAACTCGCTGCTGCAACGCACGATGTTGGCAGTGGTTGGTCGTCATCGGCGATGGCGGAATGCAGAGCATGATCCGGAAGTGGAGCCAGCTGTTCCGGCAAGATCATGCTCAAAAGAGGCACCGGTCTTCATTCTCGATGGCGTCTTCTGAAATTACCCTAGAGGCCGTGGCTGACATCGGCGGCATTCCAGCCGCCGAATGGGACGCCTGCGCCAATCCCAAGGCGGATGCGGACAGCATCCATAACCTCGACACGCTGGCTTCGCCCGCTGCCGCAGGCGATTGCCAGACCGCCGCAAGTTCGAGCTATAACCCCTTCGTTTCCCATGCCTTTTTCGCTGCCGCCGAAGCCTCCAATTCGGCCTGCCCACGGACCGGCTGGGGCCCGCGGCATCTGGTGGCAAAGCTCGACGGCCGGGTCGTCGGCGTCGTGCCCTGCTATCTGAAATCGCACTCGCAGGGCGAATACGTGTTCGATCGAGGCTGGGCCGAGGCCTATCACCGCGCCGGCGGCAGCTACTATCCGAAGCTCCAGGTCTCCGTCCCCTTCACGCCCGCGACCGGGCCGCGGCTTCTGATCCGCGACGGCGTCGACCGCGAAGTGATCGGCTCGGCGCTGGCGCGCGGCCTGCGGGCGCTCTGCAACGCCACCGAAGCCTCCTCGGTCCACGTCACCTTTGCCCGCGAGGACGAGGCAAAGTTTCTCGGCGGGCACGGCTTCCTGCAGCGGACCGACCAGCAGTTCCACTGGCACAATCAGGGCTACACGACCTTCGACGATTTTCTCGGTTCGCTGAACTCCCGTCATCGCAAGGGCATCAAGCGCGAACGCCGCGAGGCGCTTGCGGCCGGGATCACCATCCACTGGCTGACCGGCTCCGACATCACCGAGGACGCGTGGGACGCGTTCTTCGAGTTCTACATGGAGACGGGCTCGCGCAAATGGGGCCGGCCATACCTCACCCGGGAATTCTTCTCGCTGATCGGCGAGAGCATGAGCCGGGATGTCCTGCTTGTCATGGCCAAGCGCAACGGCCGCTGGATCGCCGGTGCGATCAACTTCATCGGCTCGGACACGCTGTTCGGCCGCAACTGGGGCGCGATCGAGCACCACCCGTTCCTGCATTTCGAGGTCTGCTACTATCAGGCGATCGATTTCGCGGTTCAGCGCGGGCTCAAGGTGGTCGAGGCCGGCGCGCAGGGCGAGCACAAGCTGGCGCGCGGCTACCTGCCGCAGACGACGCACTCGGCGCATTTCATCGCCGATCCGGGATTGCGCCGCGCCATCGCCGATTACCTCAAGCGCGAGCGCGATTACGTCGCCGAAGTCGGCCGCGAGCTCACCGAGGCCGGTCCGTTCCGGAAGACCGTCGAGGACGACGCTTGACGTTTCAGCCGCGACCGGGACATTAGCCTTCTAAAAAATCGAGGAGCCGCCGCCATGCCCGCCGCCTATGACAACAACAATCCCTTCGCAAAGATCCTGCGCGGCGAGTTTCCCTGCTACAAGGTCTATGAGAACGAGCACGTGCTCGCTTTCCTCGACATCATGCCGCGCTCGCCCGGGCATACGCTGGTGATCCCGAAGGCCCCTGCCCGCAACATCCTCGACATCACGCCCGACGACTACGCCCATGTCGCGCGCGCCGCGCACAAGATCGCCGCTGCATCGATGAAGGCGTTCGAGGCCGACGGCATCACCGTGCAGCAGTTCAACGAGCCCGCCGGCGGCCAGGTCGTCTTCCATCTCCACATGCACGTGATGCCGCGCAAGGATGGCGTCGCGCTGCTGCCGCCCGCGAGCCACAAGGAAGACGGCAAGGTGCTGGAGGCGAATGCCGCGAAGCTGATCGCGGCGTTGAAGTGAAGCCATCGGCGTCATTCCGGGGCGATGCGAAGCATCGAACCCGGAATCCATTCCTCCCCAGATATTGAACTAACAAGCGACCGCACTTGCGGTTCGATGGATTCCGGGTTCGTCGCTACGCGACGCCCTCAGGTGCGCAATTGCGCACCGGGGAATGACGACTTACTCCGTCTCGAAATCGCCCGCCTGCGGCGGCGCCAGTGGCGTGAACTCGCAGCGGTCGGGCTTGACGTCGATCAGCGGCGTCTCGTCGAGGCAGTCGAGGCCGCGCACCAGGATGACGTTGCCCTCGACACCGACCAGCTTCACGATCGAGGTGCCGATCGGATTCGGACGCACCGGCGAGCGCAGCGAGAAGGTGCCGCGGGTGTTGCCGTTGTTCTTCGGGCTTTGCAGCACGATGTCGCGGCGCGACTGGTGCAGCCAGTACAGCACCTCGAGATTCGAGTAGAAATCGACGCCCTTGATCGCAGCGACCCACGGCTCGAAAATCTCGAGCCGGCACACCGGACCGTCATGACGCCCCTGTCGCGGCGTCGCCAGCCGTGAGGTCCAGGGCGTTCGGATGCGGCCGATGAACACAAGCCCGGCGTCGCGCGCCGACGGCATGTCGACGGAAACCTCGCCCTGGCGCAATTCCATTTCACGTACCATGTGTCAATCCAGCGATATGTTCAGCGCCTTGACCACGCCCGCCCACCGCGCGCGATCGGCATCCACGAATTTGCCGATCTCCGCCTGGCTCGTCGCGCGCAGCGGCGGAAAGCCGATCCTGACCAGCGAAGCGCGGAACGCCTCGTCGTTCAAGGCCCGATCGAGGCTCGCCTTGATCTTGCCGGCGATCTCGTCAGGCACTTTCGACGGCGCAGCGATACCATACCAGACGCTGACCGCATAATCCGGATAGCCGCTCTCGGCAATCGTCGGCAGATCGGGCAAGTCTGGAATGCGCTCGGTCGAGCTGACGCCGAGTGCGCGCAGCATACCCGATTTGACCGGCGGCAGCGCGGTGCCGAGCGTGTCGAACATCAGCTGGATGTTGCCGGACAGCAAATCCTGCAGCGCGGGTCCGGCGCCCTTGTAGGGCACGTGGGTCATCTCGACGCCGGCCATCTGCTTGAACATTTCGCCGGCGAGATGAACCGTGCCGCCGGTGCCGGCCGAGCCGAAATTGAGCTTGCCGGGATTCGTCTTGGCGTAGGCGACGAACTCCGCGATGGTCTTGGCAGGCACGGCCGGATTCACCTCCATGATCATCGGCGCGTCCGTGATCACAGACAGCAGGCGAAAATCCCTCGCCGGATCGTAGGGCAGCTTCTTGTAGAGCAGCGGATTGAGCACGAAGATCGAGGCCGCCGTCACGAACAACGTGTAGCCGTCGGGATCGGAGCGCGCCACGGCCTCGGCGCCGATCGCGCCCTGCGCGCCGGCCTTGTTCTCGACCACGACCACCTGCTTGAGATCGCGCCCGAGATATTCGCCGACGATGCGGCCCAGCACGTCGGTCGGTCCGCCCGCGGCATAGGGCACGATGAGCTTGATCGGTCGCGTCGGATAGTCGGCGGCGTGCACCGGCAACGCCACCGTCAGCAACGCTGTCAGAGCAACAATGAATAGCGATGATGCGCGCCGCTGCATGCCGTTTCCCCATTGTTTTGTTCTTGGGGAATGAGAGTAGCGGATAATGCGCTCGCCGCAATCAGCCGAGCCAGTATTTGCCCGCAATCACGACGACCTCGCCCACGATCACGCCGGCGAAGATCGATTTCCGCGCCAGCATGAACGCCGCAAAGCCTGCGGCGACGGCGCTGTAGCGCAGCCAGTCCGGCACGCTGGCAAGCGCGCCCGGCGGCTGCACCACGATCTGCGCAATGATCCCGGCGAGGATCGCGGTGGCGACCGCCCTCACCCAGACCAGCAGCTCGGAATTCTCGTCGATGCCGCCGCCGAACCACAGGCCGAGCATGCGCCAGATCTGGTTGGGGATGACGCCCGCCACGAACAGGATAGCAAGCGCGTGCCAGTCTCCGATGAAGCCGGTCACGCGCGCGCCCTCACGATGCCCGCCCTCGCCCGGTGCACGCCATAGGCGATTGTTCCCGCGACGACGCCGCTGACCAGGATATCGACGCCGCTGTTCAGCATCGCGGCCAGCGGGAACAGCAAGAGCCCGAGCACCAGCGCGATGACGTCGGCGAGCTCGCGGCAGTTGCGCGCAGTGGAGAACAGAAACGCAAGCGGCGTCAGCATCAGCATGCCGGCGGCCAGTAGCGGGGTGAGGTTGGCCGCGAGCGCATAGCCGATCGTGTTGGCGATCAGGCAGACCGAGACCAGCCCCAAGCCGAGCCCGTGGATGAAGGCGATCCGCCGGTTGCGCGGCACCTGCGGCAGGAAGCGGTAGCATTCGACCCACAGCGTCACCGCGGTGAGATGCGCCACCAGGATCAGATGCCGGCGCTTGGTCTGTTCGGTGCGCATCAACGGCAACACCGAGACCACCATCGGAAACAGCCTGATCGCGCTGACGGTGACCGCGATCGCCGATTGCAGCACGGTGGCGCCGGAGCCGAGCGTCGTGATCACGATGATCTGCGCGGGCCCCGCCCACACGAACGCGGTGCTCGCCAGGGTCCAGCCGAGCGAGAAGCCGGAATCATGCGCCAGCGCGCCGATGCCGAGATAGGTCGCAAACAGCACGAGGGTCAGTACCGTCGCGCCGATCGATCGCGCGCCCCACAGGAAGGCGCGGAACGAAGTCTGCCATTGCGGAGAATCGAGCGGAGGAAGCGCCACGGGGAGCCGGATGGTTTTGTAATGTCGGCGGCTTAGGGCGCTGACAACGCAGGGTCAAGCAAGTGGCTGCACAGGGCCGGTATGCAGTAGCCCCAAGCGTCATTGCGAGGAGCGTAGCGACGAAGCAATCCATCTATCTATCCGTTCCGCGGAAGCATGGATTGCTTCGCTTCGCTCGCAATGACGCGGAGAGATCACGCCCGGTTCTTCAGCACGAAGCACGCGCCGCCCGCCTTGCGGATGCGGCTGCACAGGCCGTCGGCTTCGGGGCGCGTGTCGGCGCCGATGCGCACCTGGTAGAACGTCGCGCTGCCGCGGCTGCGCAGCCGTGAGCCGAGCAGGCTCGGATCCTGATCGCCGATCACGTTCGACAACCGCTTCATGGCGCGGGCATACATCGCCAGCGCCTTGTCGCGGCTGAAGCCGGCGGCGAGCTGCACGCCCCACACCTTGGCCGCCGACAGCGTGATGTGCTGTTCGAGCCCGGCCACGAACGGATTGGGCGCGCGCTTCAACAGCGCCATCAGCTCGCGGCAGCTCTTGGTCGGCGGACGCTCCGGCATCTTGCCCTTGTTGCGGGCGGCAGCAGCCCAGTCGTCGACGCTGGAGCCGGTGATGGCGGAGACGTAGTTGCGCGTCTCCTGCGGCATGTATCCGGAGCCGGCGAGCCAGTCCTGGATCCGGCGCGGGCCGGCATTGTAGGCGGCGGCCGCAAGGCCGAGATTGCCGAACTGGTTGCGCAGCTCGCTGAGGAATTCCGCCGACTTCGGCAGCGCCTGCACCGGATCGAGCGGATCGAGCAACCCGCGCTCGTTTGCGGTGCCCGGCATGAACTGCGCGATGCCCTGCGCACGCTGGCCGCTCCGGGTCATGGGACCGACCGCATCGGCCTGGAAGCGGCTCTCCTGCCAGATCACGCGCGCGAAGAACTCGAGCGGCAGATCGTTCGCCCGCGCCGCCGACTCGATCATCAGGCACATCGCCTCGCGGGTGTCGCTCTCACGCGCATCATCCGCGGGCTTGTCGGTTGCCGCCGCGGGCTTCTCGACAGGTGCCGCGGGGGCCTCCGCAGGAGGCGCAGCAGATTTCTCGGCCGATGGAGAGGCCTGCCCTGCCGCCGGTGGCGCAGCCGGCTCGGCCG
>NZ_JACMYK010000024.1 GCF_020889785.1 Bradyrhizobium acaciae | reverse complement strand
TGGCTTCCGCGGCGGTGGAGGCGGTGGCGGCTTCCGTGGTGGCGGCGGCGGTGGTCGGCGTTCCGACATCGCGCTCAAGCACGATATCGCGCTGCTTGGGTATCTCGCCAACGGTCTCGGCTACTACCGCTTCAGCTATCTCGGCAGTAGCAAGGCCTATGTCGGCGTGATGGCGCAGGAGGTCGCGCAGGTCATGCCGGCGGCCGTGACCCGCGGCGCCGACGGCTATCTCAGGGTCTATTACGACAAGCTCGGAGTGAAATTCCGAAGCTACACCGACTGGCTTGCCGCCGGCGCAAAGATTCCATCCTCGTCGGAGGCATCACGATGACAAGCTGTTCGCGACTGAATCGTATTGCCTCGATCGGCGTGGCTATGGCCGCCGCGCTTGCCCTGCTGCTGTCGTCCGCTCGCGCCCAGCAGGGCTTCCCCAATCCGGAGGACGCGGCGGCCGCCTTGGCGACCGCCGTCAAGGCCGGCACGAGCCGGGCCATGCTGAAGGTACTCGGTCGCGATGCGGCCGATATCATCGAGTCCGGCGACGATGTCGCCGACGCCAATGCGCGGCAACGCTTCCTGTCGGCCTATGACGACAAGCATTCGATCAAGGCCGACGGCAACAAGATAGCCATTCTGATTCTGGGAAAGGATGATTTCCCATTCCCGATCCCCCTCGTCAACAACAACGACGGCTGGAGTTTCGACGCGGATGCGGGTCGTCGAGAAATCCTCTACCGCAGGATCGGCCAAAACGAGCTTGCCGCAATCCAGACCAGTCTGGCTTATGTCGACGCCCAGAACGAATACGCCGAGAAGGATCGCGGCGAGGGTGTGGGCGCCTACGCCCAGCGCATCGTCAGCAGGCCGGGCAAGACCGACGGATTGTTCTGGCGCGACGACAAGGATCCGAGCCCGCTTGGTGAACTGGCGGCGCAAGCCGCTGCGGAAGGCTACAAGGTCGGCGAGCAGAGCATGCCGTACCACGGATACTACTATCGGATCCTGAAGGCGCAGGGCTCCGACGCCCCCGGCGGCGCGCTGAATTATGTCGTGAACGGCAAGATGATCGGTGGATTTGCACTGGTTGCCTGGCCGGCTGAATATGCAAATTCCGGCGTCATGACCTTTCTCGTCAACCACGCCGGCACCGTCTATCAAAAGGATCTCGGTCCACGCACGGATTTCCTCGCCAAGCGCATGATCGTTTTCGATCCGGATCACACCTGGAAGAAAGTGGACCCAACCAATCCCTGAGCGAAGAGGGGCTGCAGCGATGCGAGGCATGATCCGTCCCGTCATACTGACGCTTGTCGCTCTGTTTCTGCTGGTCGCGCCATGCTTCGCGCAGGCCACGGGCCACGTCCAGGTCAAGTTCGTGAAGGCGGCGCTCATCGTGGGGGGCGGCGGCGGAACCGGCACGCTCATCTACCGCGGCCGGCACTATCCGTTCATCGCATCCGGATTCAGTCTCGGCGTAACTGCCGGCACGTCCGTGAGCTGGCTCGAAGGAACTGCCTCGGGTATCCGGGAGGTCAACGATTTCGCCGGCAGCTACGCGCTGCTCGGAGCGGGCGGTGCGTGGGCCGCTGGCGTCGGCGGGGTAACCCTGCGAAATGAACACGGCGTGGTGCTGATGCTCAAAGGGCCGAAAGCGGGATTGGAATTCGCGGCCAATCTGGGTGGGCTCACGATCACGCTGAGGTGAATCCTGGCTCCGCCTCAATTCAGAACCTACTTCGGAAGACATTCCACATTGTAGGCAATGATGATCTGCGCCGGGTCGGCCTTGCCGATGCTTTTCAGGTCTTCGAGGCCGCTCTTCAGCCTGGCTCCTGCGTCTTTCAGGCTGCCCTCGAGCGTGGCCTTAGCCGCGCGACATCGCTCCTCACTTGTGAACTCCTGAAAGACCACGGTCGGCAACAGCCTCCATTCAGCTTTGTCGCTCGTGGCAGCTGGGTTGACCGAATAGGAGAATACATACATCAGCACCCACATCTGCATGCTCCCGTCGTGATGCGAGGTGGTCGCGCCTTCCCGTCATCGTCGAAAGGCGCAGCGGTCGAGCCATGGCCATCATGATCTCGTGCCGAAGGCCCGCATCGACCATGATCTAGATCAAGTGAGCAGGCGAACCTGCAGGGTATCGCGACCGAGTTGTCCCTTGCTTCCTGGCAAGTGCAGACATCCGGGCGCGCAGCGCACCGAGCGATAGATTGATCTATCTCAAGGCCAGATGCGCGGTGAAGGCTCAGCTTGAATCGGCAGATAACGATACGTCATCCGGATAATCGGGAGGTCGAGGCATGTACCGGCACATTCTCATTCCGACAGATGGGTCGGAACTGGCGGAGCATGGGCTCAAGCATGGGCTGGCTCTGGCAAAATCGGTCGGCGCCAAAGTATCGGTCATCTTCGTCGTGGAACCGCTCTCGGAAATAGGAGGGCAGTACCGTGAATTACTCGCGAGGTACACCCAGATACGTAGGGAAGAGGCCACCAGCGCGTTGGAGCGCGCCGCACACGCGGCCAAGGAGACCGGCGTTTCCTGCGAGACAAGTCAGGTGGAGAGCGGGCGCCCCGATCAAGCCATCATCGCAGCAGCCAAGGACAAGGGCTGCGACCTCATTGCCATGTCGTCGCACGGACGCAGCGGGCTTTCCGCCCTCCTCATCGGTAGCGTGACGAACAAAGTGCTCACGCAAGCAATAACCCCGGTCCTTGTCTGTCAGTGAGCGGGCACGTTCACGCAGGGCGCCCCCCGCCACATTGTATGAAATTTGGGAGCAGTTCATGAAGAAAATTGCCGTGTGCCTGGCACTCGCGGGCGCGACGTTGTCGAGTCCCCTGCAAGCGCAGACAAGCGTCGACATGGCGCGCATAACTTGCGCGCAATACCTGGCCATGTCCCCGAGCGATTCTTCCGTATTTTCTGCCTGGATGAGCGGGTGGTTCAATCAAAAGAAGGGATATGTCTTTGTCGATCTCAACGCGTACGCGCGAAATGTCGCCAGCGTAAAAGCGTGGTGCTCGACCAATCCCACCCAGACCGTGATGGCGGGCCTTGAGCGCTCGACAGCCGGCCAGTGATCAAACAGGATTGGAAGACAACCATGAAGCCGTCAATCTTTGCCGTTGCGACCGTTGTACTCCTCGCCACGACCGTTGTGGCCGAAGCTCAAGTCGTCGTCGATCTATCCCTCATCACCTGCAAGCAACTGCTGGAAGCGGACAAGGACAGACAAATGCTGATCAGCTCCTGGATGTCGGGATATTTCAGCGCGTCGAAGAACCTGAGCGTGGTCGATTTTCGCTACGTCGAGCGGAACGGCAAGGTCGTCGGCAATTACTGCAAGTCGCACAAGGCGGACACCGTCATGAACGCGATGCAGAAGAACTGGCGCTGAGTACAGTCTCTGCGAATGTGCAGGCCTTTGGACGGCCTTGTTGTCTATTCGCGTCGGTGATGACGTGGACGACGCCGGGGGGCGCCAGGCTCGCCGCGGATCGTTGGCGTATCCGATCGAACCGCTTTCCTCTCAAGCGAGCCCATCGCCCCCGTATTTCTACGGACGGGGAGGTCTTGACCAAGATCAAGACGCGATCGGGGGCGAGATGGTGTGTGGCCTGAGGAGTCCTTCTCTTCGGTGTCGCCGTGTCGGCCATCTGGTATGTGACTTTCGAAATCCGCCAGCGCGGCCTGCTGCTTCAACGGACGCGCAGCCCTCGCGAGACCAGAACATTTGCCACCGAAGCGGAGGCAAAGGAGTTCGCACGGTCGAAACTGGACGAAGGGCTGGTGGTGTTCGCCGGCACGCTCAATCCGTATCTCCCAAGGCAATTGATTCCTTCGCAGCACATTGCCGATTGGCTCGTCGAACCGTGAACCCGCTCTGACGACCCGTGTCCGGGGCATCGGCGGTACGCGCGCTGCGCTTAACCAAGGGCTGCAAGCATCAATCAGACACGCGGTGTTTGATTGCGCTTGAGTGTTGCCATTTTGGCACGCGCTTTTTCGTGGCTCGCATCTAGGCTTCGATCACTGCCCCATTGGGTGAGCGTATTGACTGCTGTTTTCGATTGATGCGAAGAGACCCGGAGATCATTCCATGAAGAAATTTTTGCTTTCCGTCGCCGTGCTTCTTGGCATGGCCACGCCGGCGCTGTCGGCTGACATGGCCGTCAAGGCGGCGCCCGTACCGCTTCCTCCGCCGGTCTACAACTGGACTGGTTTCTATATCGGTGCCAATGGCGGCTGGGGCGAGAGCCGAACCTGCTGGGATTTCATCCCCGTCGCTGGTGGTGTTGTGCCTGGCGGCTGCAGTTCGCGCTCGGGCGGCGTTTTCGGCGGTCAGCTCGGTTATCGCTGGCAGGCGGGCCAGTTCGTTTTCGGCCTGGAAGGACAGGGCGATTGGGCGGATTTGAAGAGCTCGCGCCTTAGCCTGATCAATCCGGCGTTCTCGACGACGACGAAGACCGACGGGCTCGGCCTTTTCACCGGCCAGCTCGGCTGGGCCTGGGATGCCGCATTGTTCTACGTGAAGGGCGGTGCAGCGGTCACCAGCAATCGCTATGACATCTGGACCACGCTCGGCGGAATCGGGGTAGCGTCGGCGACGTCGACCCGTTGGGGCGGCACCATCGGCGTGGGCTTCGAATATGGCTTCACCCCGAACTGGTCGGTCGGGCTCGAATACGACCGCCTCTTCATGGGCGATGCGAACAACACATTCTCGGTGGTCAATCCGATCGTGGCCGGCGCTGCCAACCGGATCGGGCAAGACGTGGATCTGCTGACGATACGGTTGAACTATCGGTTCGGCGGACCGGTCGTCGCGAGATACTGATTTCGCAGAGCAAATGCAAAAAGCCCCGGCACGGTCGCCGGGGCTTTTCTTTGGCTTCAGCGCTGCCGGATCAGCCTCCCGGCGTGCGGCAAAGCATCGCGCCATCAGCGCTTCGCTGCTCCGCCCTTCGCGGCGTCGTAGGCGTCGCGATAGCCCCTGGCGATGGTCCGGACGCCACGTCCGATGTCGTCATAGACATCGTCAGGCAGGTTCGCGAGCGACACCCGAAGCGACCATTCTGGCGCGTCGAAGCCGCCGCCGTTCAGCAGCACGATCCCGTGGGCTTCGGCCAGCCTGAACGCGAGGTCCAGCGGGTGGACGTTCTTCTTCAGGTATTCGACGGCCTCGTCGCCGATGTTCTTTCGGGCCCAGAACTCGAAATCGATGAGAGCGTAGTAGGCATCGTAGCTCGGATTCGGAGTCAGCTTGTCGGCCAGCCCGAGCCCGTCGAGCAGCGACCACAGCCGCTTGTTGACGATTTCCATGCAAGCGGCTTGATAGGCCTTCTTCACGTCCATCATCTCGGCGAGCGAGAACAGGCTCATCATCACCTGCTGCGGCAACGACAGTCCCGCGGTGTGATTGAGCGCGACGTCGCGGCTGTCGGCGACGATACGGTCGATCAGCTTGAGCTTGCGCGGTTCGAGCGTGAGCGGCCCGTAGCGCTTGTCGAGCGCCTTCACGGCCTCGTCCGGAAGATTGGCGATCTTCCTGTCGAAGATGTTGTCTTCATGGATCGCAATCGCGCCGAGCCGCCATCCCGTGCAGCCGAAATATTTCGAATAGGAGTAGACGCCGATGGTGTTGTGCGGCAGTTCGCCGAGCAGCGAACGAAAATCGTGCACGAAGGTCCCGTAGACGTCGTCGGTGAGGATCATCAGGTCGGGACGCTTGGTCTTGACCAGATTGGCCAGCTTGGCAACCGTCTCCTTGCTCAACGCCATTCCCGGAGGATTGGAAGGATTGACGACGAAGAAGGCCTTGATCTTCGGATCCTCCAGCTTCTTGATTTCCTCGTCGGTGAACTGGAACTTGTTTTCCTGCGGAGCCCTGATCTGAACGACCTTCAGGTCGTAGTCCTCAAGGTGCGTCATCTCGATGTAGGGCGTGAAGATCGGCGTCGCCAGCGCGATTGTATCGCCCGGCACCAGCAGCCGATTGGCCTTCAGCGACTTGAACAGGTAACACATCGCCGCCGTGCCGCCTTCGACCGCATAGATGTCGAACTTCCCGGCCGGCCGGGGCTCGCCGCAGACGGCCCACATCAGGTATTCGTGC
Organism: Bradyrhizobium acaciae; assembly: GCF_020889785.1. Taxonomy (GTDB): domain Bacteria; phylum Pseudomonadota; class Alphaproteobacteria; order Rhizobiales; family Xanthobacteraceae; genus Bradyrhizobium; species Bradyrhizobium acaciae. The sequence continues at coordinate 66,056 of NZ_JACMYK010000024.1, read as the reverse complement.
ACGATCTTCTCGTTGTGCACCAGCATGCGGTCCGGCACCGGGTAATTGTCGCCGATGATGGAATCGACCAGTTCGTGGACGAAAGCGTCGGGATTGAAGCCGAATTTCTTCACTGCAAAGGGCAGCATCTCGGTCAGGAAACTCGCGCCGGGCATGTCCTTGTGCTGTTTAAGCCAGGCCTCGAACCGGCCGGCAATGCCGTTTGCCTGCGGCATGCCGCCGATGCCCGCCGGGTGCTCCATCACCCGCTTGCTCTCGGTGATGGCGAACTGTCCGAGCAGGAAGAAGCCTTCGCGCGGCGTCGTCGCCACCCAGTTCGGATTGCCCCGCCCGGCGTTCAGGAAGGGCATCTGACTGCGCTTCGAATTGCTCTTGGCGAGGTTGATCAGCTCGTCCTTGATCTCGAAGGGGCTCAGCGCCTCGAATTTCTTTAAGGTCAGAAGATCGGCCATTTTGACACTCCCGGGACGATGCAAGCTGTTGGAACGGAAGCGACAGGCGCTCTGGCCCGCGCAATCGCGCACAGCATGATCGGCAGCCGGTGACGGCCCTTGATCTATGTCAACGCTCTGGTGCGGGCGACGCTGCGGCGCTGACGGAGCGCCGCGTCACGATGCAGCATGCGAACCCGCGTGCGCCGTCGACAAGACGATGAAGCGGCAAGGCAATCGCTGTTGCGATTGACATAGATCAACATCCTTCTCGGCAACCGCCGCCTGATATCCGTCGACGCAATTGCCTGGCCCTGCTGGTCCACCCTGGGTGAGATCGAAGTGGACGCGAGCCGAAGCCTCGGGACAGCATAAACGGGTGACATCATGATCGATTGGCTCTTCCAGACGCTCCGCACCTATCCCGAGATCGCGATCTTTCTCTCGCTGGCCTTGGGCTACTATTTCGGTTCCTTCACCTATAAGGGGCTAGGTCTCGGCGCGGTCACCGCGACGCTGATCGCCGCTGTCATTATCGGCCAGATCGGAATCACCATTTCAGGTCCGCTGAAGCCGTTCTTCTTTCTGATGTTCCTGTTCGCTATCGGTTACGGCGTAGGACCGCAGTTCGTGCGTGGCATCGCGCAGGACGGCGTCCCGCAGGCGATTTTCGCGGCGGTGGTTTGTGTGTTCTGCCTGCTGTCCGCCTATCTCGGTGCGAAGGTCGCCGGCTATGACCTCGGATCGGCCATCGGGCTCTATGCCGGTTCGCAGACGATCTCCGCATCGATGGGGCTCGCGACCGACGCCATCAATCGCCTTGGTCTGCCCGCAGACGAAGCCAAGAAGCTGCTCGATGCCATGCCGGTCGCCTATGCCGTGACCTATATTTTCGGAACGGTCGGCTCGGCGATCGTCCTGGCCCTGCTCGGGCCGGCGCTGCTCGGGATCGATCTCGAGGCCGCGTGCAAGAAATATGAAGAAGAGCACGGCGGCAAGAAGCAGCTGGGCGGCCCCGGGACAGCCTGGCACCAGTTCGATGTGCGCGCCTATCGCGTTCACGAGCGCGGACCTGTCGCCGGCAAGACGGTCGGGCAGGCGGAGGCGCTGCTTCCCGATCATCGCATCTTCGTCCTCCGCCTCCGGCAGGCCGGGAAGATCGAGGAGGCGACCTCCGACACCGTGATTCATGCCGGCGATGTCGTTGCGGTGGCAGGCCGCCGCGATGTGCTCGTGCAGTTGATCGGCGAACAGGCGGAGGAAGTCGACGATCGCGAGCTGCTGGCGGTGCCGATCGAGGGCGTCGATGTCTACGTGACCAGCAAGGACGTCGATGGCAAGACGCTGGAGGAGCTGGCGAAAGAACCGGGCGCTCGCGGCGTCTTCCTGCGCAAGATTGCCCGGGGCGCGATCGCGGTCGAAATTCCGATCCTGCCGAACACCAAGATCAACCGGGGCGACATCCTCACCCTGGTGGGCCGCACCTCCGATGTCGCTGCCACCACAAAGATGCTGGGCCGGCCGGATCGTGCGACTGACGTAGCCGACGTCGCCTTCATCGGGGCGGCCATCGCGATCGGCGCCCTTGTCGGCGCTTTCGTCTACAAGATCGGAAGCGTGCCGCTCACGTTGTCCACCTCCGGTGGCGCGCTGATCTCCGGTCTGTTTTTCGGTTGGCTCCGATCCGTGCATCCGACCTTCGGCCGCATCCCGTCACCCACCGTGTGGTTCATGAATTCGGTCGGCCTGAACGTCTTCATCGCCGTGGTCGGCATCTCCTCGGGCCCGGGATTTGTGGCCGGACTCCAAAAGCTCGGCTTCAGTCTGTTCCTGTGGGGCGTCGTCGTGACCACCGTGCCGCTGATCCTGGCGATGTTCGTCGGCAAGTATGTGTTCCGTTTCCACGACGCGATCCTGCTCGGCTGCTGCTCCGGTGCGCGCACGACGACCGCGTCGCTCGGCATGATCAACGACCGTGCGAAGAGCCAGATTCCCGGCCTTGGCTATACCGTCACCTACGCGGTCGGAAACACGCTGTTGACGATTTGGGGCATGGTGCTGGTGATGATGATGGCATAGTCGCGGCCGGCGACGATGGTGATCTGGCTGCAGCAGTTTCTCGTCCGTTATCCGGAGCTCGCGCTGTTCCTGGTGATCGCGGCGGGTTACTGGATTGGAAGCTTCAGGATCGGGGCTTTCAGCCTCGGTCCGGTGACGGGTGCGCTCTTTGCCGGCCTTGCGGTCGGCGATTTCGCGCATGTGCCGGTCTCCGGCATGACCAAATCCTTCCTGTTCCTGTTGTTCCTGTTCGGAGTGGGCTATTCGGTCGGTCCGCAATTCGTGCTGGCGATGAAGCGCGACGGGCTGAAGCCGGTGCTGATGGCCATTGTCGTAAGCCTCACCGGCCTTGCGGCGGCGATCGTCGTGGCACGGGTGCTGCGGCTTGATCCCGGCTTTGCCGCCGGATTGATGTCGGGTGCGCTCAGCCAGAGCGCGGCGATGGGTACGGCGACCGACGCAATCAACGGACTGCCGGTATCCGAAGCACAGCGCGCGCTGTTCGTCTCGCACGTCGCGGTGGCCGATGCGGTCTGCTACATCTTCGGTTATGCCGGCGTGATCACATTCTGCACGATCGTCGTTCCGGCGCTGCTGAAGATCGATCTGAAGACCGAAGCGCTCAAGCTGGAACAAGCCTTGGGCATCACGCGCGCCAAGCCCGGCCTGGCGTCGGCCTGGCGCAAATTCGAGCTGCGCGCGTACCGGCTGGATGCCGGCGCGGCGATCGCCGGACTGACGGTTGCCGCCGCCGAAGCTCGCGTGCCCGAGCAACGCGTGTTCATCCACCGCATTCGCCGCGGCGAGCGCATCCTCGAGGCGGAGCCAGGGATGACGCTCGCGGCCGGCGACGTGATCGCGCTATCCGCGCCGCGCCAGACCATCGTCGAGCTGATCGGACCGCGCGGTGAGGAGGTCGAGGACCGGGAGCTGCTCGACATTCCCCTGATCTCGGCCGACGTGTTCCTGATCAACCCCGAGCTCGCGGGCAGCAGTCTCCAGCAGGCGTCGGAGCAGAGCTGGTCGCGCGGCCTGTATCTGCGCTCAATGAGCCGGGGTGATGAAGCAATCCCGATCGCCGCCGGCACGGTCCTGGAACGCGGGGATCTGCTTCGCATCGTTGGCCCTGAAGCAGCAGTGCAGAATGCTGGCAAGAGCATCGGCGTCATTGTCGCGCCGAGCACCAGCATCGATTTCGTGGTGCTCGGGCTTGCGATTTTCCTCGGCGGCCTCGTTGGCGTGCTCGTGAGCTTTTCGGTTGGCGGCGTCACGATTTCTCTGAGCACCAGCGTCGGCACGCTGCTCGCCGGACTGCTGGTCGGCTACCTCCGCACCCGACTGCCGTATTTCGGCCGGATCCCGGACGGCGCCATCAGCCTGATGACGGCGCTCGGGCTCGCTGCCTTCGTCGGCCTGACCGGCATTCACGCTGGGCCGATCTTCCTTTCTGCGATCCGCGAGTCGGGCATCGGCCTGCTGCTGGGCGGCATGATCGTCACCCTGTTGCCGCAGATCGTCGGCTTCTGCTTCGGCCATTTCGTGCTGCGCATGAACCCGATCCTCTTGCTGGGAGCATTGACGGGAGCGCAGACGGTGACGGCCGCGATGGCCGCCATCCAGGAGCGCTCGGGGAGTTCCGTGGTGGTGCTCGGCTATACGCCCGCCTATCCGGTCTCGAACATTCTGCTGACGACCTGGGGATCGATCATGGTCGCCGTTTTGGCTGGATGACCAGACGGGATGGCCGGCGGTTACCTCGCCATTGAGATCGAACGCTACTCGGTTCGAAGTGCAGCGTTTCGTCCTCGGATTCGCAAGATCGGTGGTTGTGCCTTTATAATTTGAATCGGTTCGCTAGCCTGCGAAACCGCAGCTGGATTGCGTATTTGGCGGATTATTGGAGCGCCGCTAAGCCAGCTTCACTGGGCGTCGATAGGAAAACGTCGCCTCCGATCTGAGCGCCAACGTCGCCAAATTGTTCCGAATCGCGGCCGGGTGCAGCGCGACCGCTTTACCCTTATCCTCCGCAGCGGCGAGTTGCTCTTCGAGCGATAGCCGTTCAGCCTCTAGGGCTAGCAGTTTCGGTCCGACCACGTCGGCGGGAGCGGTGCCTTCAGCGATGGCGTCGACAAGCCTATCAGTCTCGCGCTCGATCTGTCCGACTCGGCTTTCGAGCTTGGTGCGGTCACGGACAGCACCGCTGGCCAGCAGGCGGCGTTCCTCATTGTAGACCTTCAGATAGTGCTTCCAATAACCGGGGTCCCTGAGCACCTCCCGCAGGCCGTCGAGCACAGCCGCTTCAATCTTGTTTCGGTTGACCATACGGCTGTTCGAACACGATCGACTCTCGCGATATGTCGAGCACTGAACGCGCGGCTCCCCACGGTGCAGGCCCACAGACCCCATGCCTCCACCGCAGGCGGGACAGCGGAGCAGGCCGCTGAGCAAACGCGGTACGCGATGCATCGTCGGCTTTACGATGGCCCGACGTTTTGCGCGCACGGCTGCCCAGGTTTCATCGCTGACAATACGGAGGTGGGGCGCATCAACCTGCTTGCGCTTTGACGCTGGGTTGGGGCGCGATAGTCGCTTGCCGGTCGTCAGGTCCTTGACCATGCTGACCTTGTTCCAGACGATCTGCCCGATATAGATTTCGTTTTGTAGGATGCCGCTGCCTCGTTGGGCGCTGCCTTGAATCGTTGAAGCATTCCAACGCAACCCGCTAGGCGGCGCGATCTTGTCTCGGTTTAAGCGTCCGGCGATATCGCGAACGGCGCGACGTCGACGTACTCTTTGAATATGCGGCAGATAACGTCGGCCTGCTCGGCAACGATCTGAAGTTCGCCCGGTTTCCCCGGTACCGTCTGGTAGCCATACGCCTTACCGCCTGCATGCCCATCCACGCGACACTCGAGCTTCCATTTCGCGTTCTAGAAACTCATTCGCAATCAACAGCGCCTTCACAGCTTCGCGTGCGTCACCGCCGCAAGCCGCGATTGCCTGATCGGCAGCCGTTTCCAGCCACTCCACGTCTGATTGTGGATGGGCGCGCTTGCCGTGGACATTGAAGGCAAATCCGTGCTAGGTGAAGACGTGATGTTCTTATTATGTTCTCGTGTTGTCAAGTTGAAAAAAGCCAATGGCAGATGCGGACACCGGCACGGTTGTTTGGTTCAAATCACGAAAGCGAGAGCTGCTCGCCCACATCCGTGCGCTAGAGGATTTCTCAACAGCGTATGCTCTTGTCAGCCGCTTGGTCGAAGGCACAGACGGTCAAGATGAAGTTTCTGAGCAGGTTCGCGGCGCACTCTATATGAGCGCGGTCGTGACCTACGCTCGACAATTTCTTTCGTCCAATGGCAAATTCGGCGAGAAGCGGATTTACCCTATCCGACACCTAAAGCTCGACACCCGCTTTGATCCAAAAATTCACAGTCATCTGGTCGACGTTCGCAATAAACTAATCGCGCACGACGATGGCGAGCAACTGCCGCCCGCGCTGCGCCTTCTCAATGTATCTATCGAACAATCGACAGAAGCGGCAAAGCCGATAGTGGCGACTCTGCGCTCATATTCACTTAGTTCGGCCAACGGACAGAAATTTCTAAAAGCTATGCAAGAGCACCTGGCTGCATGCGTGGAGCGAGCGAGAACCGTAATGCACGAAGGTCTGCTCGACTATCTCGTTCAGAGTAACCTGAATCCGGAAGCCAGCAACAAATCCGTTGAAAGCAACGAGCCCGCCCTGCAACATCGGTTCACGACAAGCGGGAGGACAAACGTGACCGAGACACTGTTCAATCTCGATCAGTTGAATGCTGAGATTGTTTCGATACCGAAGGGCAACATCCACAACAAGGCTTACAGCTATCGAATGTTGACGTATTCGGTTGCTCTCCCCAAGACAGACTTCAAGGTAGGCGAGCATGAGGTAACATTCTTTATGGAGAACGGGCTGTTCAAGCCAGGAAAGGCGAGGGAAAAGGGCCTGCGCATGCCGCGTCTCGTGAAGCGATTGATCGCATGGGGCAACAAGCCATTCTGAGGTACGACGACGCGAATCTCCGCTGATCGGATGAACGCGTCCGCGCGGACTGGCCAAAAAGCGAGGTAGGGCATGACGCTTGTTGTCGCGGGGGTTGTTGAAGGGATCGGGTTTATTGTTTCTGATACGCTAATTACTGGTGGCACTATTCAACTACGCGAGCGTGAGTTTCAGATAAAATGCCTTCCGGCACAGGATCGCCGCTCTCTTGCCGCCTTCTCAGGTGACGCGCACGGCGGTGGTAGGCTGATTGCAGAAGCCGCCGCTATGCCCAGCGGCTTAAACACTGTTAGCATGTTGGCCAAAGCGCAAGTCGCCAATCCAGGAGTTGATTTTGTTTATATATATTTGGACGAGACGGCGGTTCCTCACCTTTACAAAATATCGAGTGGTAAAGCTTTAGAGGTCCCTGCCGCGTATATCGGCGACAAGGGAGCATTCGAGCAATTCCAGAACATTCGTCACGCCCCCGAGGACCCCATCCCGAAGTCTATCGAGGCCTTTGCGTTCGCGGGGAGTTCGCCAAGTGAACCGCCAAGCGTGGTCTCAACATCAACCCTCAGCATGCTTCGCTTGTTTCTCCGGCGAGCCGAACGAGATGTCGGCGGATGGGCAGTGACCTACACTTTGGGGCCTGGCTCCGTTTACATGTGTCAGTATATGCATAGCGTCTCTGACCCGATTTTGGACAAAGTGTCGCCAGGAACCGTTGTCCCTCACGGGACTGCGGAAGCCGGTGGCTACGGTTTGAGCGTTACAGAGATTGGAAATCTCGAAGGTTTGGCCATTTACTACCGACAGATTCCCGGTGGTTTAATTCTAATCCGAGAAGCGCAGGGCTATAAGCTGCAAGAGTTTGATGGGATACCGGCCGAATTTCGTGCGAAAGCTTCTGATGTGGTCGGAAAGCCGGTTGAGGTGTGGTTCAGCGACGTACCCCTTGGCGCGCTGGAAAGCCTAACAATCCTTCGCGATGAGCACGGCAAGCCTGCCGGAGCAATGGCAAAGAGCGGCGGTGATTTTGCGTTCACGGTGTTGAACGTGGAAACGCCCTTTAGCGCTAATGCGGTGTTCGACCTAAAGGACAAGAAATAGGGATGCACGCACCCGCTTGAAGTCAAGCAGCCAGGTAGGTCTTTGAAAACAATGGCTCGTATTGGGTGGGGGACCGTACGATTCGGTCTCCCGCTACCATGCGGCCCGTGTCCAGCCTGGAGACATGGGTAGCAGATCGTAACTGAGACGTAGGTGACAGTCTCCTGCCGAACGGGTTGTCGGTGTACTTTCAATGTGTGCGGTGGGCGTATGGCGCGCAAGCGCAACCGGCGGGCCCGTTGGCGCGGCGAAGCTGTGTCTACGTGATTTCGGAATACTAGAAATATATCCCTGAGTTGCCCCACATGTCAAGGGCAGAACGCCGGCCGCCCGCTCCTTTGCATGGGGTTGTTTTCGATATTTTGGCGGCGCGCACCCCGCGCCGGCAATATCCGGAAGGGCATGCCCTCCGTCAAACTTTCCCGCGAGGAGTTCGAGCGGCGGTACCGCAGCTGACGGGACGTCCGGACCGCGGGTGCGGCGCGACGGATCGGGCCGTCACCAAGACAAGCCGGGCGGTAGCAGGTTTGGCGATGTGGCGGACCTCGGCTAACGAGGGCTCGGAAGCTCCGAGCCCATCCGCGATTTCTCCGCGAAACTGCGGCGCCTGATCGGGCACCGCACCTACTTCAACATCGTCGCGACGTTGTCCTTTGTCACAACGTCGAGGCCGGTGTGGATGATCTCCGGCACCTTCTGACCTTTCTTGACGGCAAGGAGCGTATCCATCGCTTTCTCGCCCATTTCGAACGGCCGCTGGCCGATCAGCGCATTGGCGTAACCCTCGTTCAGAAGCTCGAGCTGCATCTTGAGGGTGTCGGCGACGACGAGCGTGAACTTGCCGGCGTCGATGTCCTTCTTGCTCTTGCTCGCGAAGGCCTTGAAGCCTTCCGGGGCAAACATCGGCCAGCCGCCGACCGGAACGATCGCCGCAAGATCGGGGGTCGCGGTGCGCAGATCGGTCATCTGCTGGACGCCCAGCGCGGGGTCGTCGTTGCAGAAGGTCGGGGAGCCCCCGACTTCGGTCCACTTGGAGCCCTTCAGCGCTTCACGGACGCCGTCGACGCGCTCGGCGAGGTTTTTCGCACCCGGACCGCCGGAGATCATGGCGTATTTGCCGCCATCGGGCCGCAGCTTCAGCAATTGCTTGCCGAGCGCGACGCCGAACTCCTTGTTGTCGGTGCCGATATAGCCGATCCGCTTCGAGGCCGGCGCGTCCGAGTCGAACGTGATGACAGGAATGCCGGCAGCCGTGGCCGCCTCGATCGACTTGGTCATCGCCGCGACATCGGCGACCGAGATGGCGAGGCCGTCCACCTTCTGGGTGATGAAATCCTGGATGATCTGGGCTTGCGTCGCCGGCTCGTGCTCGACGGGGCCCTTGTAGATGCATTCGATGTTGCCGAGCTCCTTGGCACGCTTCTGGCAGCCGTCGCGCGCGAAGTCGAAGAATGGATTGTTCATCGCCTTGGGTACGATCACGAATTTATAGCTCTGGGCAAAGCCGGGCGTCGCCATCATGGCGAAGACCGCGGCGGCAAGAAGTGTCTTCCTCATTGCTTCCCTCCACATTTTCTTGTGCCCATCCGTTGAAATCAGCGGCTCCCGGAGGCGGACAGGCGGATGTTCATGATCCTCCGGAGCGAGCTCTTCAGGCCATGCGCGAGCGGAGGCGATCGACCAGCACTGCCGCGATGATGATCACGCCCACCAGGGTCTGCTGCCAGTAGGAGTTGACCTGCGCGAGCACGAGGCCGTTGCGGATCACCTCGAGCAGCACGCAGCCGACGATGGCGCCGAGCGGGCCGCCGATGCCGCCGGCGAGATTGGCACCGCCGATCACGGCGGCTGCAATCACGTTGAGCTCGTAGGACGTCGCCATGTTTGCCGGTGCCGATCCCAGCCAGCCGGAGATGATGATGCCCTGCAGACCTGCCGCGAGCGCGCAGATCACGTAGATCTCGATCTTCACCCGCACGACCGGAATGCCGGTCAGGGCGGCCGCCTTCTCATTGCCGCCGACGGCAAAGACGTGGCGGCCGAAGCCGGTGTGATGCAGCACGACCGCCATCGCGACCGCGAGGACCACGAGGTAGATGAACGGCGCCGGCATGCCGAACACGACGCCCGATGTCAGCGTGTAGAGATAACTGGCTTCGGGGCCGCTGGGAAAGCTGCCGCGGCCGTTGGAGACGACGTAGCCGAGGCCGCGCACGATCGAGAGCATGCCGAGCGTGGTGACGAAAGGTGATAATCCGAGCACCGCGATGCAGAAGCCGTTGACGAGGCCAACCACCAGCGCAACACCGAGGCCGGCCAGGACCGAGACGAGCAGGATCAAGCCGGGCATATTGGCGATCACGGTCTTGCCGTCAGGGGCCAAATGCACAAACCAGTCCGCTCCAGGCATGCCGGGTGTCGAAATGTGCGTCATAACCATCGAGGTGATCATCGCCGAAAAGCACATCACCGAGCCGACCGAAAGATCGATGCCGCCGGTGATAATGACGAAGGTCACGCCGAGCGTCGCAATGGCGATGAAGGAAAAGTTCTTCGCCACATTCTGCATGTTGCCTTCGGTCAGGAAGTAGGGGCTGGCGAAGTTCATCACCACGAACAGCGCCACCAGCGCCAGCAGGACGTAGCCGGTCTGCGAGGCAAAGAAGCCGCTCCGCCACCATTTGTCCTTGCCGACATTGGAGAAGGTGAGGGAAGAGTCCAGGGGCGTGGCCATCACGCAGCCTCCTTCGCTCCCGTGATCAGGGAGGTGACTTCCTCGGGGCTGGTGTCGCCGATCGCCTTGTCGGCACGCTTCTCGCCGCGACGCATGACGACGACGCGGTCGCAGACCGCGAACACGTCCGGCATGCGGTGCGAGATCAACATGACCGCGACGCCCTGTTCCTTCAGGCGATGGATCAGGCTCAGGACCTGCTCGACCTGGCGGACCGAGATCGCGGCCGTCGGCTCGTCCATCATCACGAGCTTGGCATTGGATAGCCGCGTCCGCGCGATCGCAACCGCCTGGCGTTGGCCTCCCGACATCTGCTTGACGAGATCGTGCGGACGGGTTTCCGAGCGCAGCTCGCCGAACAGCTCCAGCGCGCGCGCCGCCATTGCCTTGTGATCGAGCAAGGCGAACGGTCCAAGCTTGCGCTTGAGTTCACGGCCGAGGAAGACATTGGCCGCTGCCGTGAGATTGTCGGCGAGCGCGAGATCCTGATAGACCACCTCTATGCCGACCGCGCGGGCATCGATCGGACGGCCGAAATGAACCGGCTTGCCGTCAAAGCGGATCTCGCCGTGACTTGGCGGGAAGTTGCCGGCGATGATCTTGACGAGCGTGGACTTGCCGGCGCCGTTGTCTCCCATCAGGCCGACTACCTCGCCGGGAGAAATGCGCAGGTCGACGCCATGCAACGCGCGAATGGCGCCGAACTCCTTGCCAATGCCCTTCAACTCCAGGACCGCTAGCCCGGCATCGTGAGGGGTTACCATGGCTGGTCTCGCTCAGGCATGCTGGTAACCCCTCCGGTTCAGAAGTGCACCAGCGTGCGCAGACCAAGGACCCAGGCATTCTCGGTCTTGATGCCGGCGGCATTGTAGCCGCGCCCGCCGGGATTGATCACGTACTGCGCGTCGAACTTGAGGTTCATCCAGCCGGTCGCCTGCCATCCGTACCAGGCTTCGATCGGAACTTCGTTGCCGCCTGCATTCAGGGTGAGCGCGGCCGAGTTCACGTGGGTCGTACCCACCGCGAAGCCGACTTCGTCTTCGGGGCGCCAGGAGAAGGTTCCGGTGTGCCTGAAGCCCAGGGCGACCTGGTAGTCCTGATACGACGTCCGGTGATCGGCGACGGTCGTATTGAGGAACATATACCAACCTTGTGCCTTTGCACCCTCAACGGTCAGCCGCTGCAGGATCGACTCATAGACGCCATAGCGGCCGCGTTGATCGCCCAGATTTTGGCCGGGGACACCATCGACGCCCGGGATAGCTGCAATGATGCCCGGCAAGCCACCGTCAATCGTGGACGCGCTGTCGTACCAGCCGCCAAACCTCCACGTCCCGTTCAAGGGACCGCTCGGCGCCCAGACCACCTCGACCGGCACCAGCACGCCTGAGGCGCGGCTCGAGCCAGGGACACCAGGCAGGAAGTAAGTCGCGGAGTCCGAGGTCGTCAGATAGTTCGGGTTGGCGTCGTAGACGCCGATGGACAGCTGCCATTCCTTGGTGAAGTTGTAGTGTGCGACACCAGCCCACTGGCTCACCGGCCAGTTATAGATGTAGCCACCCTGGATGTTGCCGGGCTGGCCGCCGCAGAAGGTCAGGTTGATGAACTCGCACAGGCCGAAGAAGAAGTCGGAACCGACTGGAAGACGGCCGCCCTTGAGTTCGAGGCGATCATCGAACAGCTTCTGTGAGTAGTAGAGTTCGGTCAGGCGCAGAATATTGCCGCGGCCGAACACTTCGTTGGTCAACTGCAGGGCCGGGATGCCTGCCTCGTCATTCAGGTTGCGGCCAAAGCGGTCGACCAGCGTGAGGCCAACCGTACCGCCTTGAATGCCGGCAAGCTTCGCCATGTCGAACTTGGCTTGAAAGAACAACTGCCCGGCGTTGGCGCCGGTGTTCCTGCTGCCGCCCGACAAATTGGTGACGGCTTCGTCGCCCAGCGTCAGGGCCAGCGAGATGCCCCGCTCCTTCAGCTGCGTCCTGCCGAGATCGCCGAACAGATACGGTCTTGTCCAGAAATCATCGGTCTCTGTGTAAGGTACAGGCGGAGCCTTCGTGAGCAGATCGGCCGCATGCGCGCCGCTGCCGAACAGCGATAACAAAGCGATCCCCACGCCGCATGCCCGCGCGGTGTTTAAAGACCTATGCAACATTTTCTGCACTCCCAGCGTCCCCGGCTTTGTCCCATTTTCTGTCACGTCCCGCCCAAAGCCCTTCAGCCTGGAACGTGCTCCGGTTCAGTTTGTCTGCTCGTCAACTTTAGATAGAATCTGCGCGCACAAACTCTTCCCCTTGTTCCTCTACTCACGTAGCTGCGACCATATTCCCGGCTGCGGATATCCTTATCGAGCTGTCATGCCTGATCGCCCGTCCTCGTTGGCAGGGCAGTAGCGCTTTGCAGAATGGTGCTGTCCTTCTTCGGCGCCGTGCGGGCGAGGCCGGCCAACGCTGCCTTGCGCCGCCGCCGGGCCTGCAATTGCTGATCCGCCAGCACGCCGATCAGAATCACGGTCCCCATCACCGCGAAGTTCAGCGAATTGGGAATGCCCAGGATGTTCACGAGATTCTGCAGCACTTGCAGCAACGCTGTCCCCAGCACGATGCCGAGGATGGAGCCTTCGCCGCCGCGCAGGCTGCAGCCGCCGAGCACGGCCGCCGCAATCGCGTAGAGTTCGTAGAAGTTGCCGAAGGAACTCGGCGAGACCGAGTTGGTATAGAAGACGAACATCACGGTCGAAACGCCGGCTAGGCCGCCGCTGATGACATAGGCGGTTGCGATCACGAGATTGGTGTTGATACCGGAGAAGCGCGCCGCTTCCTCGTTCTTGCCCACGGCATAGAGCCAGCGTCCGTAGACCGAGCGGTGCAACAGCACGCCGAGGATCAGCGCAAGGATGATCAGGAAGATGAAGGTGTTCGGAATGCCCCCGATATTGCCGGATGCGATATTGCTCAGCGTGCTGGCCTCGTCACCATAGCCGAAGCCGCGCGTCGAATCGCTGGTGTAGTAGCGCGCCGCGCCGCGATAGATCAAAAGCCCGCACAGCGTCACGATGAAGGGCTGCATCTTCAGCCGTGTGATCAGGAAGCCCTGGATGCCGCCGAGCGCCAGCCCGCCCATCAGCACCAGCAGCAGCGCGAAGGGCCATGGCACTGATACGTCGTCAGAAGGTCGATGAAGACGACGCCGAGCAGCGCGAACATCGAGCCGAGCGAGAGGTCGATGCCTCCGGTGATGATGACGAGCCCTTCGCCCAGCGCGAACACACCGAACAGGCCGATCAGATTGGCCATGTTCAGCAGGTTCACGAACGACAGGAAGGCAGGATTGATCGCGCCCGTGATGGCGGAGATCACCGCGAGCAGCAAGAACAGTCCGAGTTCCTTCTTCATCATGGCGCAGCGGTCTCCAGGGTTTCGAGCGCTTGGCCGACCGCCAGCCTCAACACGTTGTATTCGCTGAACTGGTCGCGCTCGAGCACGCCGCTGACGCTGCCTTCGTGCATCACCGCCACCCGGTCGGAGACGCCGATCACTTCCTCCATGTCCGAGGAAATCATCACGATCGCGACGCCCTGGTCGGCGAGGCTGCGCATCAGCGCGTAGATCTCGCTCTTGGCGCCGACGTCGATACCCCGGGTCGGCTCATCGAAGAACATCACGCGCGGCTGCATCGAGAGCCACTTGCCCAGCACCACCTTTTGCTGGTTGCCGCCGGAGAGCGTCACTGCTTCGATGTCGATGCTCGGCGCCTTGATGGACAGGCGCCTGGCCTGGTCTTTCGCGATCTTGCGCTCGGCGACGCTGTTGACCAGCCACATCCGCGCATGATCCAAGAGGCTCGCGAGCGTCACATTCTCCCGGATCGGCAGTTCCAGCACCAGCCCGGATTTCTTGCGGTCCTCCGGCACCAGGTAGATCCCTTGCCTGATCGCGTCCCGTGGCGAGGCGACGCCGACCGGCGTGTTGTCGATCCTGATCTCGCCACCGAGCAGCCGGTCAACGCCGAACACCGCGCGGGCAAGGGAGGTGCGACCGGCGCCGACAAGCCCGGCGAGACCAAGGATCTCGCCGCGCCGCACGGACAGGTTGATCTGCCGGTCGGGAAAGGCCGACGTGACAACGCCGGCAATGTCGCAGCCGCCCGGCTCCGGCGCGCGCACCGGAGGCGTATACAGCGCCTTCAGGTCGCGGCCGATCATCAGCCGGATCATGGCCGCATGGCTCAACTCGTCCCGCGCCAGCTCGCCCACCGTGCGCCCGTCGCGCAACACCACGACGCGATCAGCGCAGCTCATGATCTCGCCAAGCCGGTGAGAGATGTAGATCACCGAGATGCCGTGCGCCTTCAGGTCGGCAATCACCTCCAGCAGCCGTTCCGTCTCCGAAATCGTCAGGCTGGAGGTCGGCTCGTCCATGATGATCACGCGGGCGTCGATCGAGAGCGCCTTGGCGATCTCCACCATCTGCCGCTCGGCGATCGACAAATTGTCGACCAGCGTGGTCGGCGCGAAATCGGCGCCCAGCCGTTCCAGCAGCGGCGTCACGCGGGCGCGCATCCCCGCATTGTCCACCAGCTTGAGCGGGCCGCCGGCAAGCTTCTCGCGCCCGATGAAGACGTTGGCGGCGACGTCGAGATTCTCGAACAAATTCAGTTCCTGGTGCACGAAGGCGATGCCGCATTGCGTGGCCTCCGTCACCGTCATCCGGGCGTGCGCGTTGCCGCCGATACGGATCACGCCCGCGCTCGGTTCGATCACGCCGGCCAGCACGCGCATCAGCGTCGATTTGCCGGCGCCGTTCTCGCCGATCAGGCCCAGCACCTCGCCACGGCAGACGCGCAGATTGACGTCGTCGAGCGCCCGGACGCCGGGATAGGTCTTGCTGATTCCGCTGAGTTCGAGCAGCGTTTCCGCCATTCGGCATGTCCTCCTGCACACCGCCCGGCGGCCTGTAGCGGCCGGGCGGTGACGCCGACTGAAGTTACTTCTTCAGCAGTTCTTTCATCTGTCCGGCGAACTCGGCGACATTGGTCTTGCTGATCACTTTGGTCGGAACGATCAGTTTGCTGTCCTTCGGAATCCAGGACTTGTCGCCGTTCAGCGTCTTGATGATGTTGGTGGCGGAGAGATAGCCGAACTCGTAGGGCTGCTGCACGACCGTCGATTCGATCGTTCCGTCGGAAATGCCGCGCAGCGTGCGCTGGTCCTCGTCGAAGCCGACGATCTTCACCTTGCCGGCCTTGCCTGCGGCCTTCACCGCGTCATAGATCAGTGGGGTCTCGTAGCTCCAGAGGCCGGACAGCAGGGCGATGTCGGGGTACTTGACGAGCACGTTCTCCATGTTCGCCTTGGCTTTGGCGAAGTCGACCTGGTCGGTGAAGACGTCTACCAGCTCGACCTTGGTGCCGGCGATCGCTTCCTTGATGCCTTGCACGCGCTCGCGGGCGTTGTCGGCGTCCATCGTTCCGACGAACAGCGCGATCTTGCCGCCGTTCGGCAGCGCTTTCTTGATCTCCTCGCCGGCCTGACGCCCGGCTGCGACGTTGTCGGTGCCGATATAGGCGAGACGATTGCTCTGCGGTGCGTCGCTATCCGTCGTGATCAGCACGGTCTTGGCCGCAACCTTGTTGAGTTCTTCGGTTGCATGCGGGGCATCGTCGACCGAAATCGAGATGCCGGCGACGCCGCGGACCAGCAGGTCGTCCAACTCGCGGCGCTGGCCGGCCGCCGTCCCCTCATTGGTGACGATCAGTTCGATATTGTATTCCGGGTGTTCTTTCTGCGCCTTCTCGAGCCCGCGGCCTGCGATGGTCCAGAAGTCGGCCGCGACATTGGTCACCAGCGCGATGGTCTTCTTCTGCTGGGCCTGCGCCGTCCCCATTGCCATTGCGAACACGGCTGCGCCCGCCAATACTGGCACGATCAATCGTTTCGTTGAGACATACATATGCACCTCCCTATCGATACCCCCGCCGAGGGGATTTCACGTCCGGCGCTTTTCACGCCTTATTTTATTCACGTAACTAATAAATTAGCGCGACGAAATGTCCAGTCAAGGGTGTTCGAACGCGCATCCTCACGCGAGAATAGTATGATAGTGATGTTTTGCTGCCACTATCGCCGCCTTTTGACCTGTATCTGAGTTGTCCAAGTTGAATAATTTCAGCAAGCGAATTAAAAAAGCCGATATGAATGAACAGTCCGAGCCGCTCAGACGAGCTTCAAGCTTGGCGCGCGGATCGAACCGCGGCCGGCTCGTCGAAGTCTTGCGACGTCAGGGGCCATTGCCGCGCGTCGAGCTCGCACGCAGCACGGGGCTGAGCTTTCCGGCCATTTCGGCCATCACATCGAAACTGATAGCGGAAGAGCTGCTCTGCGAAGCCGAGACAGAGACGGCGACGTTGTGGCCCGACGACGCCGACGAAGAGGATGCGGATGGCTTGAACGGCCGTCGCCGCGGCCGGCCGGCGGTCTTGCTGACCCTGAACCCTGAGTTCGGCCGCATCGTTGCGGTCTCGCTCCGCATGAATCTGATCGAGACATTGATCGCGGATTACAGCGGCTCTGCCCTGGCGCAATCGCGGCTTGAACTCACGACGCGCGCGCTCGATGCAGCTGCGTTGTGCGATCTCGTGATCGCGCAGATCGAAGCCATGCTTGATGCGACCGCCACGCCGCGACATCGGCTGCTCGGAATCGGGATGGCGCTCCAAGGCATCGTCGACGCCGACACTGGCAGGCATCTGTGGAGCCCGGCGCTGTCGATTACCGACGTCGATCTGGCGAAGCCGATCCGCGAGGCGTTCGGCGTCGAGGTTGTGATGGCGAACGATGCGGTTGCGGTCGCGCTCTCCCTCGTGGCGGCCGAGCCGGCTCTGGCGCAGGGCCTCACCGCGACGCTCATGGTCGGGCACGGCATCGGCATGGGCATCGTCGTCGACGGTGAAGCGCGCTGGGGGGCCGGGGCGGGCAGCGAGATCGGCCACGTGAAGTTGGGGGCGAACGGTCCGCAATGCCGCTGCGGTCAGCGCGGCTGCATCGAGGCTCATCTCGCCGACTATGCGCTCTATCGCGACGCGCGCACCTTTCTCGACCTGCCGCCGGCAGTGTCGCAGCAGCCGTCCGAGGCGCAGATGGCTCTGTTGCGCGCGCGGGCGCGCGCCGGCGATCCCCGTCTCGAGCAATTATTCCGGCAGGCAGGCCACGCGCTTGCCGAGGCGGTCGCCACGACGATATCGGTGCTGCGCCCGCACCATGTCATCCTCGCAGGTCCCGGCCTGGAGGCGTTCGACATGATGCGCAGTGCCTATGAAGAACGGCTCGAGCAGGCGGTGTTGCCGTGGCTGCTCAAGTCCACGGCGACATACGTGCGTCCAAGCGAGTCGGCGACGATTGTCGACGGCATGGTGCGGCGGACGCTGCGGGTCGTTGATCGAAACCACATGGAGACGACCGAGTGAATCTCGGGAGCTGCGGCGCTTGACTGAGCCGCAGCAACGCAACCGACGCGCTTCCGGCGCCAAATCGAGAGAACGCCAATGCAGGGTGCCATCTATCCAAGCCTCAAGGACCGGACCGTCCTGGTAACCGGTGGCGGCTCCGGCATCGGCGAGGCCATCGTCCGCCAGTTTGTCAGCCAGGGCGCGCGGGTCGGATTCATCGACATCGACGAGGCGGCATCAAAGCAACTGCTTGCCAGCCTGCCGGCGCAGTCCCGCGTACATTTCGAGCGCGCCGATCTGCGCGACATCGCCGCCCTGCGACGCGCAGTCGCCGGCATCCGCGAAGCGATCGGGCCGATCACCATCCTGGTCAACAATGCGGCCCGCGACGACCGGCACGCGATCGAGGATGTCACGCCGGAATATTGGGACGAGCGGTTCGCCACCAATCTGAAGCATCAGTTCTTCAGCGCCCAGGCCGTCGCACCGGACATGAAACAGGCAGGCGGAGGTTCGATCATCAATATCGGCTCGGTGAGCTGGGTGATCGGCCAGGGCAACATGCCCTGCTACACGACGGCGAAGTCGGCGGTTCAGGGGCTCACCCGCGCGCTCGCCCGCGATCTCGGTCCGAGCAACGTGCGGGTCAATTCCATTCTGCCCGGATGGATCATGACCCAACGGCAGCAGGACAACTGGTTGACGCCCGAAGGCGTGGCCGAGCTGATGCAGCGGCAATGCCTCAAGCGCAAGCTCGTGCCTGACGACATCGCCCGCGTCGTGCTGTTCTTTGCCGCCGACGACAGCGGCGCCTGCACCAACCAGAACTACATCGTCGATGGCGGCTGGGTCTAACGCTCGCAGGCGGGACTACCGTCAGATCGTCATTTCAGGTAATCCGGCAGGGTAAATCCGTCATAGAACCGATCCGACAGGATCGCGGATCTGAAGGTCTGCGATTTGTAGCCGGCAACGATGTCCTGTGCCCACGGAGCATCCGTGTTGGCTTTTTTCACTGCGACCACATTGATGTAGGGCGTCGTCATATTCTCCAGGGCGAACGCATTGGTCAGTTTCAGACCGCTGTAGATCGCGAAATTGCCCTGGATCGCGGCGAAGTCGACATCGTCGAGCGCACGCGGTGCTTGGGCCGCCTCCAGTGGCACGATCTTGATGCCGCCCGGGTTCTTGATCACGTCGAGTTCGCTGACTTCGACCGGCTTGGAGTCGCGAATCTCGACGAGCCCGAGATCGCGCAGGATCCAGAGCGCGCGCTGCAGATTGACGGGATCGTTGGGCACGGCCACGGTCGAGCCGGGTTTGATCGGCGAGCCCACGGCGTGCTTCTTCGAATAGAGCCCCATCGGTGGCGTCGGCACGTGGACGATACCAACGAGGTCGGTCTGCTGCCGCTCGTTGTACGAGTTCAGGAAGATGGTATGCTGCATGACATTGGCGTCGATCTCGCCCTTGAACACGGCATTGTTGGCTTCCAACCCGGTCGAGAACTCGAGATAGCGGATGCGGTACCCCTTCTTCTCCAGCTCCGGCGCGACGCCAACCTTGAACTCATCGATGTAGGGACCCGGCACGAAGCCGACTTTCAGATCGGCTTTGGCTGGTGTCTCCGCGTGCAGGGCAGCGCCGGTGAGGGCGCCGAGAAGCAGAACGGCGGAACGGAACAGGGAACGCATCGTCGTCATTGGAACCGTCAAATCCTTAGGTGCTGAGGCAAACATCGATCGCGGCCGACACGAGGCCGGCCGTGCCGCGGCATCGTCAGGCGATCACGCGATCGCCTTGATCGATCCCGAGAACAGGCTCTCCGGTCTGCTCAGGCCGTAATGGTCGCGCAGCGTCGCTCCGGTGTACTCTTCGCGGAACAGGCCGCGCTTGCGCAGGATCGGCACCACCTGCTCGGCGAAGATATCGAAGCCGCCGGGTAGCCAGGGCGGCATCACGTTGAAGCCGTCGGCGGCACCGTTCTCGAACCAGGTCTGGATGTTGTCGGCGATCTTCTCCGGCGGCCCGGCGATCACCCAGTGGCCGCGCGCACCGGCCAGCCGCTGCACGAGCTGGCGAATGGTCGGCTTCTCGCGATCGACGATGTCGACCACGAGCTTGAAGCGGCTCGCCACGCCGCGGGCGCTGCCGGTGTCGATCAGATGGCGCGGGAAGGGGCCGTCGAGGTCGAAGCCGGAGAGATCGAGCCCGATCATCTGACGAAGCTGGGTCAACGAGTATTCCGGTTGGATCAGCTCGTTGAATTCGTCCTGGAGCCGGTCGGCCTCGGCCTGCGTGCTGGCGATGAAGGGACTGATACCGGGCAGGATCTTGACCTGATCGGGACTGCGGTCGAAGGCTCGTGCCTGCCGCTTGATGTCGGCATAGAACTCCTGGGCACTCGCGAGCGTCTGATGCGCAGTGAAGATCGCCTCGGCAAAGCGCGCGGCAAAGGCGCGTCCGTCATCGGACGAGCCTGCCTGGACATAAACCGGCCGTCCCTGCGGCGTCCGCGAGATGTTGAGCGGGCCGCGCACCCGGAAATGCTTTCCGACATGATCGATCGAATGAATCTTTCCGGTGTCGGCGAAAATGCCGGACGCGGGATCGTTCACCACGGCGTCGTCTTCCCAGCTGTCCCACAGCCGCGTGATGACATCGAGATATTCCCGCGCTCGCTCGTAACGTTCGTGATGGGGCGGGTGTTCGGGCAGCCCGAAATTCTGCGCCGCCAGCGCGTTGCTCGTGGTCACGATGTTCCAGCCGGCGCGGCCGCCGCTGAGATGATCGAGTGAGGCGAACAGGCGGGCAAGATTGTAGGGTTCGGTGTAGGTGGTCGATGCGGTTGCGATCAGGCCGATGCGTTTGGTGGCGACGGCAATCGCGGCCAGCCAGGTGATCGGCTCGAAACGGAAGCGCTGCGCATAGCGGACGTTGTCGGCGAGCGCGGGTCCGTCGGCGAAGAAGATCGCGTCGAACTTCTGCGCCTCGGCGCGCTGCGCCAGCTCCTGATAGTAGGTCACGTCGAGGATTCGATCCGCGGCGGACCCCTTGTAGCGCCATGCCGCTTCGTGATGGCCGCCGGGATAGATGAAGAGATTGAGGGAAAGCTGTCGTTTGTTCATGTCGAGGCTCGCAAATTCTGCTGCTTGTTATTGACGGGACGGCGCCTTGTGCGCGAACGCGAAGCGCAGGTAACGCTCCAGCTTCAAGCCTTCGGGTGTCCGCTTCTCTTCGACGAGCCGCGCAAATGCACCGCGGATCTGTTGGCGCTCGCTCGTCGTGAATGCTTCGAGAAAATTGCCGAATGCGCTTGCCTCGGACCATTGCAGCAGCGAGGTGGCATCGTCGTGGATATCGATCAGCGCACGTAGCTCGCTGCGGTATCCGGTGAAGCCGTGTGCAGCGAACAGAGATTTGAGCTCCTCGTCCGTCGACCCAAGTACCGGGTTGGAGTCCTGGCGGTCGCCGGTAAGACCCGCTTCGGCGATCGCGCGACGAAGCAGCACCCGCGATTGGTGCGGATGCGACGGATCCTGCACATTCAATCCGAGACGGCCTCCGGGCTTGAGCACCCGCCGGACCTCCTGCAGGGCGCGATCCTTGTCGGAGATCCAGTGGAAGACGCTGTTGAGGTAGACGGCGTCGAACTGCGCGTCATCGAAGCGCGCGAGATCTTCGGCCCGCCCGGTCGCGAACTGGAGATTATCCCCCTGCCGAAGGCGCGCGATCTCGATGCGGCCGGCGAGCGGATCGATCCCGATCACGCGCCCGTTCGGGCCGACCAATCCCGCCACGAACTCCGCAAGCCGTCCCGTTCCTGTCCCGATGTCGAGCACATGTTCGCCTGACTTGATGGCGAGCGGTCCGATCAGGAACTTGCCATGGCGGAATTGAACGAGGCCCGCTTCGTCATAGGAGCGGGCAAGCTCTGGAGTATCGTGCTCAAGACTGATGTCGCCTGCGGTTCGCGGCATGTCGGTAGATCCATCGTTTCTCGCCGCGCGTTGACATCAGGCGCGTACGTTGCGCCCGACTCTATGTCGACGTCGATGAAATGAATTTGCGTTGTTGCGCAGCAAGCGAGCATGAACGTGATGAGTTCGTCGTTTACCGGAGATGAGTGCGGTCGTACCGATCCGAACGACGCGCAATTTGAAGCCTGTTCCGGCTCGATCGCGTCGATCCCGTTGGTCACAACGTGCGCGAGATGGTCGATCGGGTTACGATCATCGCAAATATTTCAATGCAAGCGTCGTCGGCGACGTGAACATTGTCCGGCGTCGAAAACAAAGCTGGTTTCGTTTCATTGACTGAACGTCGATCGCTTTTACGATTTGTCCCGTCAAAGCGAGGTGGTCCATTCATGCCGCAATCCGATCCCGACAGCGTCGCCCGCGAAGCCCTTCGGCTGATCGGGCCTGACCCGCAGAACTGGGTACCCGATCGCGATGGCATCGATCACAACGTCGTTGTGGTCGGCGGCGGTCAGTCCGGCTCGGCCTTCGCGTTTGCGCTTCGGCGGGCGGGGATCGGCAAGGTTTCGGTCATCGATGCCGCGGCCGACGCCAGCAAGGCCGGTGTGTGGTTGACGAGCGCGCGAATGCACAAGCTCCGCACGCCGAAGACGCTGCAGGGTCCGGAACTCGGCCTGACCGGTCTCGGTTTCCAGGCATGGTATGAGACACGCCATGGCGCGGCGGCCTTCGATGCGCTCGACCGCATTCCGCGGCTCGACTGGGCCGCCTATCTCGACTGGTATCGCCGCGCGACCGGCGCCGCCATCCGCTACGGTACGCGTTTGCTCCGCATCGAACCCGCGGCCGATCATCTGCGGCTCCACTTGGAGCGCAACGGCGCGACGACCATCGAGACCACACGCAAGCTGGTGCTCGCGACCGGTTTCGCAGGCAGCGGAGGTGGTTACGTCCCTGATGTCCTGCGAGCCCTGCCGAAGCAATTCCATGCGCACACATCGGAGAAGATCGATTTCAGGGCGTTGCGCGGCCTCAGCGTTGCCGTGATCGGGAGTGCGGCATCGGCCTTCGATGCCGCCGCCACGGCGCTCGAAGCCGGAGCGCGCGACGTTCGTCTGTTTGCACGCAGGGCGACCCTGGCTTCATTGCCGGTCATTCGCATCCGTGGCTACCCTGGTGCTTACGACAACTACGGTAGTCTGCCCGATGCGGTGCGCTGGCACCAGGCGGTCCGATTCCGGCAGGCCGGCTCGACCCCGCCACCGGATGCGATCTCGCGCGCGGTGGCCTTTCCGAATTTTCATCTGCATCTCGGTGCGCCGTGGATCTCGACGCAATTGAACGGCGGACGACCGGCCGCGATTACCTCGCATGGGGAGTTCGCGTTCGATTTCGCGATTGCTGGGACCGGCTATTCCGTCGATCTCGGTGCGCAGCCGGAGCTGCGCGATTTCACCGACGAAATCCTGCTGTGGCGGGATCGCTTCACGCCGCATGACGGCGAGAAGGACGACACGCTGGCGACCTATCCGTATCTCGGGTCCGGCCACGAATATCTGGAGAAGGTGCCGGGCCGCGCGCCGTATCTGAGGGACATCCACGTCTTCAATCCCGCGGCGTTTGTCAGCTTCGGCATGCCGATCGGCGACGTGCCGAGCTTCAAGCGCGACATTCCCGGGATCACGGCCAGGATCAGCCGCGACCTGTTCCTGGCCGACCTCGCCGCTCACGAGGCCCGTATCAACGGAGAGATAGCAGAGGACTTCGCCGCCGAGCTTTATGCACCGGCCGTGTGGCGGCCGCCACAGCACGTCGCGGCGGAATAGCGAGGTTCGCCACCACATCATTCATCTCCGTCGTCGCTTCCGCGACCGGCGCACGGCGGAGCCTTGTCCAGGGGATCGCGGCGACGAGAGCCTAATCATGAGCAACACGACCACCATCGACAACGTCATCCCGCGCGCTGATGTCGTCAAGCGCACGGCCCGACTCGGTGCCGAGATCAGAAATGTGAAGCTGTCGGGTGATCTTCCCGACGAGGTCATCCGCGCCATCAACGAGCTGCTGCTCGAGCACAAGGTGATCTTTTTCCGCGACCAGGGTCACCTCGATGATGCCGAGCAGGAGCGTTTCGCAGTCAGGCTCGGCAAGCTGGTGCCGCATCCAACGATCGGCGCAACCAAGGGTACGTCGTCGATCCTCGAGCTGGATTCAGGGCGGGGCGGTGGCCGCGCCGACCAGTGGCATACCGACGTCACATTCGTCGATGCCTACCCGAAGATCTCGGTGCTGCGCGGTGTGGTGATCCCGCCCTACGGTGGCGACACGGTCTGGTCGAACACGGCGACTGCCTATCTCGACCTGCCTGCGCCGCTGCGCAAGCTCGCCGACGAGCTCTGGGCAGTTCACAGCAACGCCTATGACTATGCGGTGAAGTCTCGCGCAACCGATGCCGACCGGAAGCACTTCGACGAGGTGTTCACCGGAACGATCTTTGAGACCGAGCATCCGGTCGTGCGCGTCCATCCAGAAACGGGTGAGCATACCCTGGTGCTCGGAAATTTCGTCCAGCGGTTCGTCGGTCTGCCGAAATACGACAGCCAGAAGCTGTTCGATCTGTTCCAGTCCTATGTCACGGCGCCCGAAAACACCGCGCGCTGGAGCTGGCGTGCTGGAGACGTCGCCATCTGGGACAATCGCGCGACGCAACACTACGCAGTCAACGACTACGGTGACCAGCACCGCGTGGTCCGCCGCGCCACCATCGACGGCGACGTGCCGCGTAGCGTTGACGGTCGCCACAGCGTGACACGCATCAAATCGCCGAAGCCGCAGACCGCCAGGGCTGCTTGATCGGTTCAGCTTTCGGAGTGACCAGGATGAATGCCATGATGAAGATCCTTCGTGCGCGGTTTCTCGCCGCGCGCAGGGCCGCGCGATCTCTGCTGGCCGGCGCCCTTGCGTTGGGTGTGGCCGCGCCGGCCTTCGCCGAGCCGCCGCTTGAGAAGACCGAGATCCGCTATCAAGGCTGGGCCGGGCAGGTGACGTTCACCGAGCTTGCCGAAGACCTCGGCTATCTGGCGCCGCTCAAGCTCAAATGGGTCGGCAACACCATCAGCGGACCCCAGGACATCCAGACCGTCGTCACCGGCGACATCGACATCGGCGGCGCCTTCTATGGCGCCATCATCAAGCTGATCGCGGCGAAGGCACCGATCAAGGCCGTGGTCGGCTATTACGGCTCCGACGCCAACACCTATTACGGCTACTTCGTGAAGGACGACAGCCCGATCAAGACGGCCCGCGACCTGATCGGCAAGAAGGTCGCGGTCAATACCCTTGGCGCCCATCTGGAGTTCGTGCTGCGTGAGTATCTGGCGCGGAACGGCCTCGGCGCCGGCGAGGCGAAGCAGGTGACGTTGGTGGCGGTCCCGCCTGTCACCGGTGAGCAGGCGCTCCGGCAGGGGCAGGTCGAGGTCAGCGCGCTCAGTGGCGTGCTGCGCGACAAGGCGTTGGAGCGCGGTGGGATCCATTCGCTCTTCAACGATACCGATCTGTTCGGCCAGTTCACCGGCGGAGCCTATGTGCTGCGGGACAAGTTCATCAAGGACAATCCGAATACCGCCCGCAAGCTGGTGGAGGGGATATCACGTGCCATCCAGTGGGCGCAGACGACACCGCCGGATGAGGTGCGTGCCCGGTTCGACCGGATCATCGCGGAGCGCAAGCGCAACGAGGATGCTTCATCGATCAAGTACTGGAAGAGCACAGGCGTTGCGTCCAAGGGCGGCGTGATCTCGGATGCCGAGCTGCAGATCTGGATCGACTGGCTGGTGAAGGATGGCCTGCTCAAGCCGGGCCAGATCAAGGCCTCGGACACCTACACCAATGAGTTCAACTATTTCCGTCCCGGGAAGACGGCGGAGGCGCGATGAGCTCGGTCAAGATCAGCTTCGAGAGCGTCCGCAAGGAGTTCGTCACGCGAGGCGAAGGGGGCCGCCCGGCGGGACGTTTCACCGCGCTCGAAGACATGACGTTCGACGTGCGTTCCGGCGAATTCCTGACCCTGGTCGGCCCAAGCGGCTGCGGCAAGTCGACCCTGCTCGATCTGCTCGGCGGGCTCGCGGCGCCGACGAGCGGTCGCATCTTGCTCGATGGGCGCCCGATCGTCGGGCCCGGGCGCGACCGCGGCGTCGTGTTCCAGCAATACGCGTTGTTTCCCTGGCGCACGGCCGCGCAGAACGTCGAGTTTGGGCTCGATATCGCCGGCCTCAAGCCGAAGCAGCGCAGCGACATCGCGCGGCATTTCCTCGACCTGGTGGGTCTGTCCGGTTTTGCCGACCGCTATCCGCATGAGCTCTCCGGTGGCATGAAGCAGCGTGTCGCGATCGCGCGGAGCCTCGCCTATGATCCGGAGGTGCTGCTGATGGACGAGCCGTTCGCTGCGCTCGACGCCCAAACGCGCGAAACGCTGCAGGGCGAGCTGCTCCGGATCTGGCGGGCCACCGGCAAGACGATCATCTTCATCACTCACGGCATCGATGAGGCGGTCGTGCTCGGACAGCGTGTGGCCGTCATGACGTCGCGCCCGGGGCGGATCAAGCAGATTGTCGATATTCCAGAACTCCTGCGCAGCGCAGTCGACGATGTACGCTCGCTGCCGGAATTCGGTCTTGTGCGTCACGAGATCTGGAGCCTGCTTCGCGAGGAAGTGCAGAAAGCGCAGCAGGGGCAACCGACCGGGAGTGCTGACGCGAGCCGTGTCGACCGCAATGTGAAGGAAGTCGCTCATGTCTAGTCTGGAGATGCTGACATTGCTGGAACTCACGCATGGGCGGCGAGACACGTTCACGGGGGTGGATCCTCGACCATCACCGCTCGTGAGCGCGGCTCGCGCCGCGATCCCGGGCTTGACCGCTTTCGGGCGCCGCTCCCTGTTGCTGATCGTTCTGTTGGCCGTCTGGGAGGCTGCTCCGAGGCTTGGCTGGATCGACGCGGTGTTCCTGCCGCCATTCTCCGATGTCATCGCTTCGGGCTGGCAGCTCGCGCAAACCGGCGAACTCTATGACGACGTCTCCGCGAGCCTGCTCCGGGCTCTGAGCGGGTTTCTGCTGTCGGTCGTGTTGTTCGTCCCGCTGGGACTCGCCGTGGGCTGGTACACCCGGCTCGGCGATCTCCTGAACCAGTTCATCGAGATCTGCCGCAATACCGCACCGCTCGCGCTGTTGCCCGTGTTCATCCTGCTGCTCGGCATCGGCGAGCTCTCGAAGATCGCGATGGTGGTCTACAGCTGCGCCTGGCCGTTGCTGCTCAACACCATTGCTGCGGTGAAGCAGGTCGATCCGCTCCTGATCAAGTCGGCACGGACCATGGGGGCGACGCCGCAACAGCTGTTCCGCAAGGTGATCCTCCCGGCGGCGCTGCCGACGATCTTTGTCGGCATTCGCCTCGCCAGCGCCTCGGCCATGCTGGTGCTGGTAGCCTCCGAGATGGTCGGGGCCAAGGCCGGTCTCGGCTATCTCATCATCAACAGCCAGTACAGTTTCCTGATCCCGCAAATGTATTTCGGCATAATCGGGATCACCGTCATCGGGCTGGCATTCAATGTCGTCCTGGAGGCATTGGAGCAGCGCTTGATGCGATGGAAGGCGCCGGTCTCGGAGTGAGGTCGCGGTTCAGCCGCCGCTCGAACTGTTTCGTGCGGTGGCCTGCGTTACAATGCTGTTCGGCGGCACGTCCTTGGTCAGCCAGACATTGCCGCCGATGGTCGATCCACGGCCGATCGTGATCCGGCCGAGAATGGTTGCGCCGGCATAGATCACGACGTCGTCCTCGACGATCGGGTGACGCGCGTCGCCCTTGATCACAAGGCCCTCGTCGTCGGTCGGGAAGTGGCGCGCGCCCAGCGTGACCGCCTGATAGACCCGGACGTTGTTGCCGATGATGGCGGTCTCGCCGATCACGACGCCTGTGCCGTGATCGATGAAGAAACCGGAGCCGATCCGGGCGCCGGGATGAATATCGATGCCGGTCCTGGTGTGAGCGATCTCCGACATCAGGCGAGCCACCAGCCGAGCGCCGATCTGGTAGAGCAGGTGGGCAATGCGATGGTGGATGATGGCAGTCATTCCGGGATAGCCGATCAGGATCTCCGGAAAATTCCGCGCCGCCGGGTCGCCAACGAACGCAGCACGCAGATCGTTGATCAGGAGTCCGCGGACCTGTGGCAGCTGGGTGGCGAAGCCTCGGGTCAGTTCGATCGCCTCCTCGTGGACAAAGCCCGGCTCCAGCTCGTCGCCGACGAACAATGCGCCGCGGTGAATCTGCGCGCTGAGCGAATCAAGTGCCGTGCTCAGCGTGTTGCCGACGAAATAGTCGATGTTCTCGCCGTCGAGGTCAGATTGGCCGTAGTGACGCGGAAACAACGCCTCGGTGAGGCCGTCGAGGATCACCTCGAGCGCGTCGCGCGAGGGCGCACGGCGTGGCTCACCGTCACGCCGGATGCTGTGGGTCTCCTCACGGGACGTGCGCAACTCAGCGACGATGCGGTCCAGCTGCCAGCGGCCCGGTCGTCTGCCGACCGCGCCGGCCAACGCTGCGGGCGAGGGTGGTGGCGTTTCGCGCTTCATGCTGTGCCTTTCCCTGTGTTAGCGGACATGCGCCAAGGGAATGCTGACTTCGGCCAACAGATCGAGATCGGCTTCGTGATCGATCTGGACATACTGTCCGTTCCAGTAGGTGAGCCCGGAAAGCCGATGCGAGACCTCCATGCTGGAGAGGCGGCCGACGATGATGCCATGAGAATGTCGCTCGATGATCTCCTCGACCTGGCATTCGACGACGGCAAGCGACCGCCGCAGCAGCGGCACGCCGGAGGCTCCATACGTCCAGTCGGTCCCTTCGAAGCGCTCCCTGCCCCTGAGCTGGCCATTGCTGAAACGTTCGGCGAGGGCTTGCTGGTCTGAGCCGAGGATGTTGACGCCAAACTGCCGGTGGCGGGCGATCGGTGCGAAGGCCGATGCCTGCCGGTTGATGCTGACCAGCAGCCGGGGCGGGCTCGCACTGAGCGATGTCAGCGAGGTGACCGTCATGCCGGTGATGTTTTCGCCCTGTCCTGCAGTGATGATGCAAACGCCACCTGGGAGGCGGCGCATGACAAGGCGAAACTGCCGCTCGATCTCGTGATCGGCATCGACAAGGTGGATATCCGGCTTGTTCATCGGGGGTCTCCTTCTTGCCGCGCCGGACTGGACCTCGCTAGAAGAAGCCCTTGGCGGGGAGCGGCGTGCCGCTGATCTCGTATTGTCCGATCGAGCGCGTCTTGAAGGTGTTCGGATTGTGCGACGCCAGCGTGCGCGCGTTGCGCCAGTGGCGGTCGAAATTGGTCGCCTTCTTGGTGGCGGAGGCGCCGCCGACGTCGAACAGCAGGCTGCCGCTCCGGATCGCGAATTCATCCGCAACGATCTTCGCCTTGGCCGACAGCAGCGCGGCCCTGTGCGCGGCCTCGACCGCGTTTGTGTCGCCGGCATCGAAGGCGTCGGTGGCGGCATCGAGCGCTTCAGCTGCCGCGAGCACGACCGTTTCGGCGGCGAACGCGCCGCTCGCGATCTGGCCGACGGTCTGCTGCAGCAGCGGATCGTCCACCGGAACCTCGCTCGGCGCATAGTAGAACGTCCGCTTGCGAGCCCGCACCAGGGCGGTGGCGTCGCGCAGCACGGCACGCGCGATGCCGGCGTTGATCGCGGTCAGGAACAGCTGGGCAAACGTGTTGGAGTAGGGAATGCCGTAGCCGGCATCCGGTGCATCGAACACCACCTCCTGCCGCTTGACGCGCACGTTGCGGAAATGCGTGGTGCCGGTCGCTGTCAGCCGCTGCCCGAGACCATCCCAATCGTCGACCAGCTCGATGCCGTCGCGCTTGACCGGAATCAGTACGGCCGCATTGGTCGCGGTTGCATCGGCGGTGCGGACGAGGACATAGTCCGAATACAGCGTGCCGGTGCTGTAGTATTTGGTGCCGTTCAGCAGGTAATCGTCGCCGTCGGCGGTGAGCGTCGTGTTCGGCGTGACGTTGCCGACCTTCGGCGTGTCGAGCTCGGTGGCGGCGAGCCCGATGATCGCGCCGTCGGCGACCGCCTTCTGCCACTGTCTGTGCTGTTCGTCCTTCGGACGGCGCACCAGGCGTTCGACGACGCTGAAATGGTTGCGCAGGATATGTGCGACATTTGCGTCGGCCTCGCCGAGGCGGATGACGATCTCGAACAGGGCGCGGATCGACAGGCCGGCGCCGCCGGCCTCGAGCGGAAGCCGCAGAGCGCCAAGGCGGGCCTTGCGAATGAGGTCGATCTCCGCGAACGGCAGCACGCGCTCGCGTTCACGGTCGCTGGCCCCTTCGGCGATGCGACCGAGCAGCGCGTCGATATCGGGCGCGTGACTGCCGAGGCGGTCGGAGGACTCCAGCGAAGTGACGGATACAGGCTTGTTGATGGATGTCATCCGAATGGCGTTGGTTGATTGGTCGGTTTTTGATCGAGCCGTGCAAGATGGTCGGTGACATTGATCTTGCGCGACATGGTTCTTCGTTCTCTCGAGCGACGGTGCCCGTCGATCGAAGGAGCGCGCAGTTCATGCTTCGCAAACTGTCCCACGATTTGTGCCGAACCGAAATAGAGCGGTATTCCAATTGTCGTTGGGTGCAGAGTTGTTCTGCTTCATGCGCGCGCGTGCGGCGGCAAGGAAAATCTTTTGATGCGTCGCCGCTTGATCTGCCTTCGTGCTTCTCCGAAAAGATCACGGTGGAACGTCAGGGAAATCGGAGAAACGGCATGTCGGCACGACCGCTTCGCTTTGGCATCTGGGCACTGGTCCATGGTTCGCGCGCCGCCTATCAGGATCCGGAGGAGCCGTATGACGCATCGTGGGAGCGCAATCGCGATCTCGTGCTTGCCGCAGAAGCGCTGGGCTACGACTCCACGCTGATTGCGCAGCACACGATCAATCCGCATCAGGAGGATTTCGATCAGCTCGAAGCCTGGAGCGCGGCGGCCGCCGTTGCGGCACTGACGAGCCGCATCGAGATCATCGCGGCCATCAAGCCGTATCTCTATCACCCGGTGGTGCTCGCAAAGCTCGCGCTCGGGATCGAGAACATCAGCCGCGGACGCTTTGCGATCAATCTGGTCAATGCCTGGAACCGGCCCGAGCTCGACAAGGCCGGCATCGGCTTTGCCGAGCACGACGCCCGTTACGCTTATGGCCGGGAGTGGATCACGATCGTCTCGCGCCTGATGCAAGGCGAACGGTTGACCTACAAGGGCGAGCATTTCGACGTCCGCGACTATCTGTTGCGCCCCACGAGCCGCTATCGGCCGCGACCGTTGATCTATGTCGGCGGCGAGTCGGAGCCGGCGCGCGCGCTGGTTGCCGACCATGGCGACGTCTGGTTCATCAACGGGCAGCCGCTTGGGGATGTGGCTGGCCTCATTGCCGACGTCGCTGCGCGGCAGCGGATATCATCGCCACTTCGCTTCGGACTGTCCGCCTTCGTCGTCGCGCGCGAGACGCAGGCCGAGGCGCAAGCTGCCTATGAGCGGTTGCTTGAGTTGTCGCGAAAGGATGCACCGGTGAAGGCGATCCAGCGTCAGAACACCGATCCGAAGGTCGTGATGATGCAGACCATGCAGAAGTCGGAACGGGTCGGCAGCAACGGCGGCACCGCTGCAGGGCTGGTCGGCAGCTATGACGAGGTCGCGGCCCGGATCGGGGCATTCCATGCCGCCGGCATCGAATTGTTCATGCTGCAATTCCAGCCCTTCGAGGCCGAGATGGAGCGCTTTGCGAAAGAGATCATCCCGCGCGTTCGCGCCGCATCACCGGCTGTCGCGAATAGCGCTCCGGCGCTGCTGGCAGGCTCGCGGTAACTGCGTCACGCGGTTGCCGCGGCCTCGATCCGGCGCGCAAAACGGCTCGTCGGCCGCGGTAATCCGAAATGCTCACGCAAGGTGGTGCCGGCATAATCCGCTCGGAACAGGCCGCGTTGCTGCAGGATCGGCACCACGTTGTCGACGAAGACCTCCAATCCCGTCGGCAGCACGTCCGGCATCAGATTGAAGCCGTCGGCGGCGCCTGCCTTGAACCAGGCTTCGATATCGTCGGCGATCTGCTCGGGCGTGCCGACGATGATCCGATGTCCGACCCCGCCGCCGAGTGCTCGCAGCAATTGCCGGACCGTGAGGTTGCCGCGCCGCGCGATGTTCACCGTGCCCTGGAACATGGTGTGGTTGGCGTTGGCCGGCAGCGGCAGCGGATCGGGCAGCGGCTTGTCGAGTTCGAGGATTGCAGCATCGACCTGCAATGTGCCGGCGAGGCGGGCAAGGCTGTACTCGATCGGGACCAGCTCCCACAGCTCATCCTGCCGCCGTTTCGCCTCGGCTTCGGTGCTGCCGATGACGGTGGCAAGGCCCGGCAGGATGACGATGGAGTCGCTGGCGCGGCCGTAAGCTGCGGCGCGAGCGCGCAGATCGCGCGCATAGGCGACGCCTTCCTCGATCGTCTGCGCCAGCGTGAACACGGCTTCGGCCTGCGCCGCGGCAAGGTCGCGGCCGTCGCTCGAGCCGCCGGCCTGAACGGTCACCGGTCTGCCCTGCGGCGAGCGCGGCACATTGAGCGGACCGGCCACGGAGTAATGAGCGCCGCGATGCGCGATCGGATGAACCTTAGCGGTGTCGACAAACCGGGCAGTGGTCTTGTCGCCGACAAAGGCATCGTCCTCCCAGCTGTCCCACAGCGCATGGACGACTTCGGCGAACTCCTTGGCGCGCTCGTAGCGGGCCTTGTGCTCGAGCACGTTGTTGAGGCCGAAATTGCGGCTGGCTGCCGCGTCGGCCGTGGTCACCGCGTTCCAGCCGGCGCGGCCGCCGCTCGCGAGGTCCAGGGTCGCGAAGCGGCGCGCGATATTGTAGGGCTCGTTATAGGTGGTCGAGGCGGTCGCGATCAGCCCGATATGGCTCGTCGCCGCAGCGACCGACGCCAATACGATCGTCGGCTCCATCGACATGAAGGACCGATAGTCGATGCGGTCGGTGATCGCCGGTGTGTCGGCAAGAAAGATCGCATCGAGCTTGCCGCGCTCGGCGATCTCCGCAACGCGCACGTAGTGGCAGACATCGAAGCAGGCGCGCGGATCGCTTTCGGGCAGCCGCCAGGCCGACGCATAGACGCCGGAGTGCAGCAGATTGACATTGAGATGAAGCTGACGATCGGACATGCTTGCCACGCGGTGAAATGAGTTGGTTTTCGAGATATCGCTTGTCGCGTCGCAAGGAAACGAACGGTCGAAGCGTGCATGCAAAAAGAAATATCCGCCTCCACCGCGCGGTTCGCGGGCAAAACTCGTGTTCTGCTTCGGCGTTGAACGAAATGTCCTCCGCGCCGGTGCATAATTATTCTTCCCTTGGCTGCGGCAGGGGAAGCTTCGTCCAAGTCCACGCAAATATCTGAAATTGCCAGAGGCGCCTGCGTGCGTAACGATGTTGCTGCGGCGCATCGCAAGCGATCGGAGCCGTTTGGAGAATCTGGACGATGACAACCAACGATCGACGCGCCGAACAACGACCCGCACCGGGCGGCTCGGTTGAGTTCGACGCTGACGTCCTGGTGATCGGCGGCGGGCCGGCGGGCACGTGGGCTGCGGTGAGCGCCGCGGAGCGTGGCGCGCGGGTCGTGCTCGCCGACAAGGGATTTTGCGGCACGTCAGGCGCCACTGCGGCGGCCGGCACCGGCGTCTGGTATGTCGATCCCGATCCGGCGTTGCGCGAAGCTGCCATGGCCAATCGCGAGAAGCTGGGTGGACATCTGCAGAATCGCCGCTGGATGGCGCGCGTGCTCGACCAGACCTATCAGGACAGCAATCGATTGGCGGCCTGGGGTTACCCTTACCCGGTCGACGACAGCGGCAAGCCGCAGCGCAATTCGTTGCAAGGGCCCGAATACATGCGCCTGATGCGCAAGCGCACCAAGCAGGCCGGCGTCACCATTCTCGATCACAGCCCTGCGCTCGAGCTGTTGGTCGACGATGACGGCGCGGTTGCAGGCGCCAGCGGCGTTCGCCGGCAGAAGCACGATCGTTGGACCGTGCGCGCCAAGGCTGTCGTCATCGCGACCGGCGGCTGCGCCTTCCTGAGCAGGACGCTCGGCTCGAACGTGCTGACCGGCGACGGCTATCTGATGGCCGCGGAGGTCGGTGCCGAGTTCAGCAGCATGGAGTTCTCCAACGCTTACGCGATCTCGCCGGCATTTGGATCGGTGACCAAGACGCTGTTCTACGGCTGGGCAACCTTCAGCTACGAGGACGGCAGTGTCGTTCCCGGTGCGGCATCCAAGGGCGGGCGGTCGGCGATCGCCCGTGCATTGCTGCAGGGGCCGGTGTATGCCCGTCTCGACAAGGCGGATGGCAACGTGCAGCGTGACATGCGGGCATCGCAGCCGAATTTCTTTTTGCCGTTCGATCGCACCGCTATCGACCCCTTCAGGGATCGCTTTCCCGTCACCTTGCGGCTCGAAGGCACCGTGCGCGGCACCGGAGGCCTTCGCATTGTCGACGACAGCTGCGCCACCAGCGTGCCGGGGCTCTACGCTGCCGGCGATGCGGCGACGCGCGAATTGATCTGCGGCGGCTTCACCGGCGGCGGCAGCCACAACGCTGCGTGGGCGATGTCGTCAGGGACCTGGGCCGGATGGGGCGCTGCAGACTTTGCCCGGCAGCTTGGCCCGGCCCGGCAACGACACCTGGCCTCCGCGGGGACCGTTGCGTTCCGAAGCCGGTCGAACCGCCCGCTTGAGCCGGCCGTGCTGGCGAAGGCGGTTCAGGACGAGGTCTATCCGTATGAGCTGAATTACTTCCGGCATGCGTCGCGTCTCGACGGCGCGCTGGCGCGGCTTGATGCGGCGTGGGTCGACGTATCGGCGGCCGACGCGGCGAGCAAGGATGATCTGCTGCGCGCCCGCGAGAGCGCGGCGATGCTCGCGACGTCGCGCTGGATGTATCGCAGCGCGCTGGCGCGTTACGAAAGCCGCGGCATGCATCGCCGCGACGATTATCCGGATCAGGACGACCGGCAACGCCACTACGTGACCAGCGGCGGATTGGACGAGGTCTGGACCGCGGTCCGGCCGCATGCTGACGCCAGCTACGCAGAGGCTGCGGAATGATCGAGGTGATCGACGCCGAACGCTGCACGTCCTGCGACATCTGCGTGAATGTCTGCCCGACCAATGTGTTCGACAAGACGGATGGAATTCCGGTAATCGCCCGCCAGAGCGATTGCCAGACCTGCTTTCTCTGCGAACTCTATTGTCCCGAGGACGCACTTTACGTCGCGCCCCATGCGGATACCCCTTGCCCGACCGACGTAGTCGCGCTACGCGAAACCGCCGCATTGGGCAGTTACCGCCGCGCGGTCGGCTGGACCGACGAGACGCGCGATCTCCGCGGCATCGACCGCAGCTATCTGCTCTTTGGTCATTGAGTTCGGGCTGTGCCCGGCGACCGAAGCCATTTCCCAGTTGGACCGACTGAATGAACGTACATCAATCCCTGACGACGGCGCAGCCTGTCGCGCCGCTGCCGTCGATCTCGCTCGCATCAGGCGCAAGCGATGCCATGATCCGCTTCGAGGGCGTCTCGAAGGTCTATCCGGCCTATCGAGACAAGCCGAGCGTGCATGCCTTGCAGGCGATCGATTTCGCGATCGCGCGCGGCTCCATCACCGGCGTGATCGGCCGTTCCGGCGCCGGCAAATCGAGCCTGGTCCGCCTCATCAACGGGCTTGAGAAGCCGTCGAGCGGTCGCGTCGTCGTCGACGGTCGTGAGATCTCCGCGCTGGCCGGCCGCGAGCTGCGCCTGGCGCAACGGTCGATCGGCATGATCTTCCAGCATTTCAACCTGCTGTCGTCGCGAACGGCGGCGGACAATATCGCGCTGCCGCTCGAAATCGCCGGCTGGTCCAGGGCTGACATTGCCGTTCGGGTCGAGGAGTTACTCGCGCTCGTCGGCATCGCCGACAAATACGATCGTTATCCCTCCGAATTGTCCGGCGGCCAGAAGCAGCGGATCGGCATTGCGCGCGCGCTGGCGACGCGGCCGAACGTGCTGCTGTCCGACGAGGCGACCTCGGCGCTCGATCCGCAGACCACGCGCGCGATCCTGGACCTTCTGGCCAACATCAATCGCGAGCTCGGTGTCACGATCGTGCTGATCACCCACGAGATGTCGGTTGTCCGCCAGCTCGCCAAGGAGGTCGCGGTGATCGACGGTGGCCATGTCGTCGAACGCGGTCATGTCGCCGACATCTTCACGCATCCCCGGCATGCGGTCACGCAGGCCTTCCTGTCCGAGGTGATCGGGGACAGCGTTCCGGTCTCGCTGGCAAGCCGCATTTCGCTGCAGCCGGTTGCCGGTGGGAAGGCGGTGCTTCGCGTGCAGGTGCGAGGCACCGAAGCCGGCGACACGGTGGTGGCGCGGCTGTCGCGCGAGCTGTCCCACGATGTGGCGTTGCTGTCGGCGCGGATCGACGAGATCGGCGGCCAGCATGTCGGCTCGCTGATCCTGGGCATTCCCGGCGGCGAAGCTGCAGCCGGGCAAGCCCTGGCCTATCTGTCTCAGCATGACATTCTGGTGGAGCGTCTCGGCTATGTCGCGTGAACTCATCAACCTGATCGTTCAGGCCACCGGCGAGAGCCTGTTCATGGTCTCGGTCGCAGCCCTGGTTGCGACCGTGTTGGGCCTGCCGCTCGGGATCTTCCTGGCCACCAGCCGCAAGGGTGAGTTGTTCGCCGCACCGCCGGCCAACGGCATTCTCGGCGTGATCGTCAATGCTGCGCGCTCGACGCCGTTCATCATCCTGGTCGTCGCGATCATTCCGTTCACGCGCCTGATCGCCGGCACCTCGATCGGCTCGGGCGCAGCCATCGTGCCGCTCACGATCGCGGCGACGCCGTTCATCGCCCGCCTGGTCGAGGCCGCGATCCGCGAGGTTGACGCCGGCCTGATCGAGACGGCATCCTCGTTCGGTGCGAGCCCGCTGCAGATCGTGTTCAAGGTCCTGATCCCGGAGGCATTGCCGGGCCTGGTGCTCGCCTTGACGCTCGCGGTGGTCAGCCTGCTCGGCTACTCCGCGATGGTCGGGGCGGTCGGCGGCGGAGGTCTCGGCGATCTCGGCATTCGCTACGGCTATCAGCGCTTCATGCCCGAAATGATGCTGGCCGTCGTCGTCGTTCTGATCGCGCTGGTCCAGACCGTGCAGACGGCCGGCGACTATCTGGCGCGCCGGGTCAATCGCCGCCTGCGCAATCGCTGACCCCATAGTCATTCTTATTCCACGGAGACCAAGATGTTGTTTCGATCCTTTCTCGCGCTAACGAGCATTGTTGCGATCTGGTCGACCGGAGTTGCGGCTGAAATGATCAAGATCGGGGTTACGCCCGGGCCGCATGCGCAAATCCTCGAGGCGGTGAAGCCGATCGCGGCCAAGAGCGGGCTCGATCTCCAGCTGATCGAGTTCTCGGACTATGTCGTGCCCAACGCCGCGCTCGACGCCGGCGACATCCAGGCCAATTCCTTTCAGAACCAGCCCTATCTGGACAACCAGAAAGCCGATCGCGGCTACAAGATCGAGCAGGTGGGACTGACTGTCAATTTCCCGATCGGCATCTATTCACGCAAGCACAAGAGCTGGACGGACCTCCCTGACGGAGCCAAGGTCTCGATCCCGAACGATCCCACGAACGGCGGCCGCGCGCTGCTCCTGCTGCGCGACAAGGGCGCAATCAAGCTGAAGAGCGACGTCGGATTCAAGCCGACTGTTATCGACATCACTGACAATCCCAAGAAGCTGAAATTCATCGAGGTCGATGCTGCCCAGGCGCCCCGCGCGCTCGACGACGTCGATGCTGCGGTCATCAACACGAACTATGCGACGCAAGCCGGCCTTGATCCGGTCAAGGATCCGATCCTGCGCGAGGATCCGAAGGGGCCATACGTCAATCTGATCGCGGTTCGCTCCGCCGACAAGGACAAGCCTTGGGTCAAGATCCTGGTCGATAGTTACCACTCGCCCGAGATCAAGGAATTCGTCCTGACCAAGTTCAAGGGCGCGGTGTTGCCGAGCTGGTAATCACCGATTCAACTGCCGAGGAAAGATTGATGCGTATCCTGATGACCGCGCTTGCCGTCGTCGTGCTTTTGACCGGCGCGGCCAGGGCCGAGACCGTCCGCGTCGGCGTCACGGCTGGACCCCATGCCGAAATCCTTGATGTCGTGAAGAAGGTTGCCGCCGGCCGCGGGCTCGACATCAAGGTGGTCGAATTCACCGACTATGTGATCCCGAACCAGGCGCTCGCGCTCGGGGATCTCGAGGCCAATTCGTTCCAGCACGAGCCCTACCTGAAGAACCAGCTGTCGAAGACCGGCTGGAAGATCGTCAAGGTCGCCAGCACGATTGCCTCGCCGCAGGGCGTCTACTCCTTGAAGTACAAGAAGCTGGCCGATCTTCCGGATGGCGCACGGGTAGCGATTGCCAACGATCCGTCCAACGGCGCGCGCGGCCTGATGATCCTGGCGCTGCACGGCGTGATCAAATTGAAGGATCCGAATAACGTCGCTTCGACGATCGCCGACATCACTGACAATCCGAAGAAGCTGCGTTTCGTCGAGCTCGATGCCGCGCAGCTGCCGCGCTCACTGCAGGACGTCGACCTGGTCTCGATCAACAACAACTATGCGGTTCAGGCCGGGCTCAATCCCGCCACCGATGCAATCGCGCGTGAGGCGGCCGATGGTCCCTGGGTCAACATCCTTGCCGTGCGTGAAGAGGACAAGGACAAGCCCTGGGTCAAGCAGCTGGCTGACGCTTATCGTTCCGACGAGGTGAAGGCGTTCCTCGAGAAGCGCTTCAAGGGCACCTATATCGCGACCTGGTGACGGGCTGATCGTCCATCACCGATGAGGTCCGCAATTCAGTCTATTCGGCGGCCTCAGCACGCGCTGTTGACGGGGCGCGGCGGAAGTCGGCGCCGGGATGTGTGGCTTCAAGATGGGGGCCGCGGCCGGGAAACAGCTTTTCACGCAGCGTGCCTTCGCGATAGGCGGTCTTGTAGACGCCGCGTGATTGCAGTTCCGGAACGACCAGGTCGACGAATGAGGTCAGCGATTCCGGCGCGACCAGGCGGAACAGGTTGAAGCCGTCCACATCGGTTTCATCGACCCAGGCAATCAGCTCATCGGCCACATCCTGGGGCGAGCCGACCACGAACGGCGAGCGCGCGCCAACCCGGCTCAGGGTGGCGAGGTCGCCGACCTTGACCGGCCGGTCGCTGCGCACCGTGAAATTCTCGACCATCGACTGGATCGCGTTGCTCTCGACATACTGCACCGCGTGGTCGGGGCGATAGTTCGAGAAGTCGATGCCGGTCCATCCCGACAGCAGGGCGAGCTGGCCGGCCTGATCGACATGCGCCGCGTACTCCTCGAGCAGGTCGTTGGCTTCGGCGCGCGTCGGCGCAACGATCACGGTCGCGCCGGCGAACAGACGGATGTCGTAGGGATCGCGTCCGAAGTCCCGGGCGGCCTCCCTGATCTCGCGCACGGCGCGGGCCAGGATCGGCTTGGTCTGGCCGTTGAGGAAGATCGCTTCCGCATGCCTGGCCGCGAAGGTGCGCCCGCGCT
Source organism: Bradyrhizobium acaciae (assembly GCF_020889785.1). GTDB lineage: Bacteria > Pseudomonadota > Alphaproteobacteria > Rhizobiales > Xanthobacteraceae > Bradyrhizobium > Bradyrhizobium acaciae. The sequence continues at coordinate 26,548 of NZ_JACMYK010000024.1, read as the reverse complement.
TTGAGGTTCCTGCCTGATACAACAGCGGTGTGCGCTGTGGTGACGGCTCGGCTAGGTGGATGCCGTCGACCTGGTAGTGGCGTCCCTGATGCCGCACCGGATGGATCTTTGCCGGATCCGTGAAGATGCGCGCGGCCCGGTCGCGGCGGACCGCGCCGTCCTCCCAGCTGCCTTCCCAGAGCTTGTAGGTCGCAGTGAGAAACTCCTCGGCCGCCTCATAGCGCTCATCATGCGCGCGGTTAACCGTAAGACCCATGCCGCGGGCACCGCTGTCGAGGTAGCCGGTGACGATGTTCCAGCCGATCCGGCCGCCAGAAAGGTGATCGAGCGTCGAGAAGCGGCGGGCGAGCTGGTAAGGATGTTCGTAGGTGAGGTTGGACGTGATGCCGAAGCCGAGATGTTTCGTCACGTGTGCCATGGCGGAGACCAGCAGGGTCGGCTCGGCGTTCGGCAGCTGAACGGCATGACGCAGTGCGGTCTCGGGGCTATCGCCGTAGACGTCATAGATACCGAAGACGTCGGCCAGGAAGATGCCGTCGAGCAGGCCGCGTTCGGCCGTCCGGGCGTAGTCCACCCAGTAGTCGAGCGTGTTGTAGTTTAGCGACGTGTCGCGCGGATGCGACCACAGGCCGGCCCAGTTGTGGCTCGGCGCCATCATGTTGAACGCATTGAAGCGAAGTTCTTTCGGTCTGGTCATCGCGCACTTCCGACAGTTGAGGACTGCAAGGTGATTTATCACGTCACCTGCGCGGCGTTATTTTCTATTCGGCGAGGCAAGATCAAATTCGTGCTCCGACTCTGTTCCGGCGCAGCAGAGATTGGTTCGTTCGACGTCGTCGCACTGTTCGGAATGACTGTTGTGTCCGGCATCGTGCGGTGATTTGCGAAATCGATCGGCCGGAAGCTGGTCGTGCCGCTGATCCACCGCGCGCGCTGGGGCAGCGAAACAAATGCTACGCGATCGGTGCATGGGCTGAAAATTAGCGACGCCATCAGATGCACCGCCAGCACGCTCATTGCTATTTTCTTCGATGTCTCGACAGCCGCGGACGCTGCTGCGCATCATTCGTTGCCTTTGATGCTCGTCCACGGATTTCAGGAGATTTGGAAATGCCGATCGAAAGCAAGAATGTCGAGACGCTCGCCTTGCATGGCGGTTCGTACCGGTTCGACCCGGCGACCGGTGCCGTGGCGGTTCCGATCTATCAGACGACGTCCTACCAGTTCGAGAGCACCGATCACGCATCGCGGCTGTTCGCTCTGGAAGCGCTCGGGCAGATCTACACCAGGATCAAGAACCCGACGGCTGACGCATTCGAGGAGCGCTTGGCCGCACTCGAGGGTGGCGTTGCTGCGCTGGCCGTGGCGTCGGGCCAGTCGGCGACGGCCTATGCGATCTTCAACATCGCGCAAGCCGGCGACAACATCGTCTCGTCGACCGATCTTTACGGCGGCACCTGGACGTTGCTGTCGCAGACGCTGAAGCAATTCGGCATCGAGGTTCGCTTTGTCGATCCGGCCGATCCGGAGAATTTCCGCCGTGCGACCGACACCAAGACCCGGGCCTACTTTGCCGAGACCTTGCCGAATCCCAAGCTCAACGTGTTCCCGATCCGGGAGGTTGCAGATATCGGGCGTTCGCTCGGCGTGCCGCTCATTCTCGACAACACAGCCGTGCCGCTCATCGCGCGCCCGTTCGACCATGGTGCTGCGATCGTCGTCTATTCCGCCACGAAATATATCGGCGGCCACGGCACCTCGATCGGCGGTGCGATCGTCGACGGCGGCAATTTCGACTGGGCCGCGCATGCCGAGCGTTTCCCGCTGCTGACGCAGCCGGACGATGCCTATCACGGCGCGATCTGGACCGAGGCCGCCAAGCCGCTCGGCCCGATCGCCTACATCCTGCGCGCGCGTGTCAAGCTGCTGCGCGATCTCGGTGCCGCGATCGCGCCGCAGAACGCATTCCAGTTCATCCAGGGGCTGGAGACGCTGCCGCTGCGGCTGCGCCAGCACAATGAGAACGCGATCAAGGTCGCGAATTTCCTGGCACGGCATCCCGCCGTCTCGCATGTGATCTTCCCCGGATTGCAAAGCGGTGAGAACCGGCGCCGTGCCGATCTGTATCTCAACGGTGGCTATGGCGCGCTGGTCGGTTTCGAGCTGAAGGGCGGCGTCGAAGCCGGCCGTCGCTTCATCGATGCGCTGAAACTGTTCTATCACGTCGCCAATATCGGCGATGCGCGGTCGCTGGCGATCCACCCGGCGTCGACCACCCATCAGCAGCTGAGCTCCGCGGAGCAGCTCGCGGCAGGCGTGACGCCGGGCTATGTGCGGCTCTCGGTCGGCATCGAGCATCCCGACGACATCCTCGCCGACCTCACCCAGGCATTGGCCCAGGCCGAGGCAAGCGGTAGCGGCCGCAAGGCCGCCTGATCGATCACCGAAAGACGGAGTTGGAACCGAGACCATGAAGACATTATTGCGCCTGGCACAGGCAGCCGGTGTGCTGCTTGCGATGACAGCGGCCGCCGTCGCGGACGAACCTCTCAAGATCGCGACCAGCGCCGGACCGGTCGGTCAGCTGGCGGCGTTTGCCGCCAAGCTCGCCAAGGACAAGGGCCAGGACGTCAAGATCGTCGAGCTATCGGATTGGGTCGCGTTGAACGAGGTGGTCAACAGCGGCGACGTCGACGCCAATCTGTTCCAGCACGGCACCTATCTCGCGATCCAGAACAAGCAGCGCGGCTTCAACCTGATCCAGGTCGACAAGGTCGGCGTGATCGCGCCGGTCGGGCTGTTCTCGAAAAAGATCAAGTCGCTCGACGAGATCAAGTCCGGCGACAGCGTGGCGATCCCGAACGAACCGCTCAACGGCGCGCGTGGATTGATCCTGCTCGAACGCGCCGGGTTGATCAAGCTGGCGCCGGGCAAGGGCTTCGCGGTCAGCCGGTTCGACGTCATCGACAATCCCAAGAACTTGAAGATCGTCGAGCTCGATCCGGCGCAGACCTACCGGTCGCTCGACGACGTCACGCTTGCGCTGGTCAATATCACCTATCTGATCCCGGCCGGCGGCGATCCCAAGTCGGCGTTGCTGATCGACCGCACGGTCGATGACGGCCTCGTGCTGCGCTTCACCGCGCGGCCGGACAAGAAGGATGATCCGCGCCTGAAGGCCTTCATCCAGGTCTTCAACTCGCCGGAGGTCAAGCACTTCATCGAGGAGAAGCTGCCGGCGTTCATCCCGGCGGGCTTTAACAGCTAAAGGCATGTGAGGCGGGCGACCCGGCCCTCAATGCGCTTGGCATTGGGGGCCTTCGTTCGTCCTGGCGCGACTTGGCGACAGAGGCGCCATTCCAACTCAGCCATGGAATTGTTCGACCGGATGGTCAATAAATGGCGGTTCGGACGCGGCCCGTCGGCAGGGCGGTGGTTCCAGAACTTTCACGGCCGACTGGTGGAAACGGAAAGACATGGCCCGATCGCGCGCCAAGGACTATGACGACAAGCGCCTCTCCATGCTGCATCGCTCGGCCGAGTTGTTCGCCGCCTCGGGATATGTCGGCACTTCGATGAACACCATCGCTGATGCGTGCGGGGTCTCGAAGGCGTTGCTGTATCACTACTATCCCGACAAGGAAGCGATCCTGTTCGATCTCCTGTCGTCGCATCTCGAAAAGCTGGTGGCGGCGGTTCGCAAGGCGAGTGCCTCGACCGGCGATCCGGTCGAGTGCTTCAGGACGATCGTTGCGACCCTGCTCGAGCTATACCGGCACGCCGACGCCGAGCATCAGGTCCAGATCTCAAGCCTCAAGCTGTTGCCGAAGGACAAGCAGCAGCCGTTGCTTGCGAGCGAGCGGATCCTGGTCGGGATCATGGCGGATGCGCTCGCCGCGGCGGTGCCGGCTGCGAAACGGAAGCGCGTTCTCAAGCCGCTGACGATGAGCGTCTTCGGCATGCTGAACTGGCATTACATGTGGTTCCGTGAGGGCGGACCGATGACCCGCGCCGAATATGCCGACTTCGTCGCGCAGCTGGTGTTGGCCGGTGCCGAGGGCGCGGCCGTCATACGGCCGCGCAGCAAGGCGAAATCGGCCGGCGGAGCCGGCAGGCCGAGTTGCTCTGAAGCGGGCCACTAGAGCACGATGACATCGTCATCGCGCTTTGCTCGTTCTCCGAGCATCATCTCTTGGAGAAGCCGCTCGCAGGTTTCCGGATCATGCCTACGTCCGCATCGCATTCATGGTCAGCAGCTCGTAGGTCGCCGCGGTCTCGCCGGTGCCGGTCGTGATCTCGACGTCCCAGCGCACTTCGCCGTACTGCTTGTTGCGCGGCGTCTTCTCCTTCGCGGTCAGCCGCACCTGGATCTGTTCGCCCGGCTGGACCGGTTTGACGAAGCGCAGCGAGTCGAGGCCGTAGTTCGCCAGCACCGGTCCGTAGTCGGGATCGACGAACAAGCCGGCCGCGAACGACAGCAGCAGATAGCCATGCGCCACGCGGCCCGGGAAGAACGGATGCCCCTTGGTCGCTTCCTCGTCCATATGGGCGTAGAAAGTGTCGCCGGTGAAGTGCGCGAAATGCTCGATGTCGTCGAGCGTGATCTGCCGCGACTTCGAGACCAGCGTGCGCCCGATCTCGAGATCGTCGTAGTGATAGCGGAACGGGTGCAGGTCGCCCTCGAGCACCGGGCTGCCTTTGAACCAGCGGCCGGTGACGCCGCTCAGCATGCGAGGCGAGCCCTGCAAGGCGGTGCGCTGCATGTAGTGCTGGAGGCTGCGGATGCCGCCGAGTTCCTCGCCGCCGCCGGCGCGGCCCGGGCCGCCATGAACCATCTGCGGCATCGGCGAGCCGTGTCCGGTGTGCTCGGTCGCGCAATCGCGATCGATGATCGCGACACGGCCGTGAAAACTGCCGATGCCGAAGGTGAGCTCGGTCGCGGTCGGGATGTCGTGGGTGTAGACCGATGCCACGAGGCTGCCGCCACCGCGATTGGTCAACGCGATGGCCTGATCCAGATCGTCATAGCCCATCACGGTGCAGACCGGCCCGAACGCCTCGATCTCGTGCACCGCGGTTGCGGCGAGCGGCTTCGCGCAATGCAGCAGCAGCGGCGGCACGAAGGCACCGCGCTTGGCGTCGGCATCGACGAGCGGGACGTTGTCGGGATCGCCGGCCACCAGTTCAGCCTCGGCGCGAAGCCGGGCCACATGGGCAAGCACGTCGCTGCGCTGGGCGAGCCCAACCAGCGGTCCCATCCTGACCTTGTCGTTCGCAGGATTGCCGATCGTAACCTTTGCGAGACGGTCGCGCAGCGCCGTGATGACGGCATCGAGTTGCGCTGATGGCGCCAGCGCACGGCGGATCGCGGTGCATTTCTGGCCCGCCTTGACCGTCATTTCCTTCGCGACCTCCTTGATGAAGAGGTCGAACTCAGGGCTTCCCGGCACGGCGTCCGGTGCGAGAATCGCCGCGTTGAGCGAATCCCGCTCGGCGATAAACCGGACAGCCTCGCGCGCGATGACCGGATGCCGTTGCAGCTTTTGCGAGGTGTCGGCCGAGCCCGTAAAGGACACCACGTCCTGGCAGGTGAGATGGTCGAACAGATCGCCGGTCGAGCCGACGATGAATTGCAGGACGCCTTCCGGCAGCACGCCGGATTCGGTGATCATCCGCACCAGTTCGTAGGCGACATAGGATGTGACCGTCGCAGGCTTGGTGACGACGGGAACGCCGGCGAGCAGCGCGGGCGCCAGCTTCTCCAGCATGCCCCAGCACGGAAAGTTGAACGCGTTGATGTGCACGCCGATGCCGTGCAACGGCGTGACGATGTGCTGGCCGGCGAACGCGCCGCCCTTGGATAACCCCTCGACATTGCCGTCCAGCAGGAATTTGGTGTTCGGAAGCTCGCGGCGGCCCTTGCTGGCATAGGCAAACAACGTGCCGATGCCGCCATCGACGTCGATCATCGCATCGGTGCGGGTTGCTCCCGCATGGAATGACAGTTTGTAGAGCCGGTCCTTGTGCTGGCTCAGAGTGTCGGCCAGCGTCTTCAGCAGGCCCGCGCGCTGGTGGAACGACAGTTTTCGGAGATTCTGGCCGCCAACGGTGCGGCCGTAGGCGAGGATCTCACGCATGGCGAGATCACTCCTGGTCGTGAGCGCCACGACGTCGCCGGTCACCGCACTGCGAATCTCGGCCGCAGGCTCGCCGACGCCGCTCCACTTCCCGCGGACGAAGCTGTCGAGTTTCATGACTGTGTCCGCGGTCTGCGCGCCGCCGGATTGAGGCTGTGTCATCGAAATTGAATCCTTTGACCTGTGATCTATGTTGCGTCTTGCCGTGCCGGCTGAACGTTCAATCAGAACGTTCAATCCTGAACTCGTCCGACAAAGCGTGGCGAGCGCTTTTCGAGGAACGCGGTGACGCCTTCGGCGTAGTCCGCCGACCGGCCTGCGCGGCCCTGCAGGTCACGCTCGAGCTCGAGTTGCGTATCGAGCGTGTTGGTCTCGGAGGCATCGAGTGCCTGCTTGATCAACGCAAGACCGTCGGTCGGCTGCGTTGCGAGCGAGGCGGCGAGGGCGTGGGCTTCGGTCATCAAGTCGGAATCCTCGACCACCTTCCAGATCATGCCCCACGCTTCCGCCCGTTCCGCCGAGATGGGCTCGGCGAGCATCCCCAGGGCGCGGGCCCGTGCCCCGCCGACGAGCCGCGGCAGGAACCAGGTGCCGCCCGAATCCGGGACGAGGCCGAGCTTGGCAAAGGCCTGGATGAATTTGGCCGACCGCGCGGCGATCACGATATCGCAAGCCAGGGCGACGTTCGCGCCGGCACCTGCGGCCACGCCGTTGACGGCGCACACGACCGGCATCGGAATGCTGCGCAGCTTGCGCACCAGCGGGTTGTAGTATTTTTCGATCGGGGCCGAGAGATCGGGCGTTTCGCCCGGCGTGAAGACGCCGTCGGAAAGATCCTGCCCGGCACAAAAGCCGCGCCCAGTTCCGGTCAGGATCAGCGCGCGGCAGGACTTGTCCTGCTCCGCCGCAATCAGCGCGACCATCAATGCGGCGTGCAGATCGGCACTGAAGGAATTCAGGCGGTCGGGCCTGTTGAGCGTCAGGACGCGATATCCGGCGCGGATATCGGTCAACACCAGATCGCTGACCATGATGACCTCCCGTTGCGCCTTCTATGAGCGAAGGTCGCATGACCTGCGATCGGATTACTATTGACCGTCCGGTCAGTCAATTATAATTATCCATGCGGCAGTGCGGGCGGCGTCTTCGGGCCGATCGGAGCCAATTCTAGTCCCGATCGCGAATTCGGGCGCGACAAACACACATCAAGATCGAAGCAATTTCGCTCGCTGCACCAGACCGCGTATTTGCGATGGTTATCCGCGGCGCTTGACAGTTGTCAGATCGAGGTATCGGCGGAACCCGAGAAAGGTTCACGTTTACAGCCGCGCTGCATGGCCACCATGATTGGTGTGTGCTGCCACAAATCGGCCTTATATCACCGGCGATTTCCGCCGCCATGAAGGCGGTCCGATGACAGTGCAGTCAGGCGACATGACCGGGTTCCGATTCTCGACCGCGCACTTCGGTGCGCGAGACCGCTTGCCGATCTTCCGCGAGCAGATCGGGCGGATGATCGTGAAGCTCGATCCGGAACCGCTCGACGACGGCGCGTTCCATGCCGAAGCGAGTGTGCGCGAACTGTCGGGGCTCGGGATCGGATCCTGGGCGTGCAGCAATCTCAAGATCGCGCGGCCGCGCGAATTGCTCGACGGTAATGACGACCTCGTGCTGACGATCATCACGAGCGGCAACGTGCGCGCGTCACAGCGTGGCCGCGACATCGAGCTCAGCCCGGGTCAAGCCGTACTGCAGTCGAGCGCGGAAGCCGCCAACATGGTGGTCCCGGTGTCGCCGAGCCGCTTCGTCGGCCTCCGGTTGCCGCGCAAGGCGCTCGCCTCGCTGGTTCACGATCCCGAAGACATGCTGATCCGCCCGTTGCCGGCGAACACCGAGGCGATGCGGCTGCTTGCGCTTTACATCAGGGAACTCGACGACAGCTATCAGCTTTCGACTCCCGAGCTGCGGAACGCGGTCGTCAAGCATCTGACCGATCTCGGGGCGCTGATCATCGGCGCCAATCGCGACGCGGCGGTTGCCGCGGAGGATGGCGGGCTGGCGGCCGCGCGGCTTGCCGCGGTCAAGGCCGACATCAGCGAGAATCTGAGCTATGGCGACCTCACACTGCCTGCGGTGGCGGCGCGGCTGAAGCTCACGCCGCGCAATATCCAGCGGCTGTTCGAGAGCGTAGGCTCGACATTCTCAGAATTCGTGCTCGGCCAGCGGCTGGCGCGCGCGCATCATTTGCTGACCGATCCGCGCCACAGCCGCAGCACCATCGGCACGATTGCGTTCGAAGTCGGGTTTGGTGATCTCTCCTACTTCAACCGTACCTTCCGCCGGCACTACGGCGCGACGCCATCGGATATCCGCGCGGTGCCGCGGCGTTCCTGAGCGGCCCTAGTCGCGCGGTCGCGCGATGTGTGGCCTACGGCTCGTCGCATCCGCGCACCCGCCGGATCTGTTGGATCAGCCGCTGCTGACGCTCTGCCGACAAAGCTCGCTCATTCGCGCACATCAACATGGCGACGCACGCGGCCTCCGGTTCGGCGGGCCAAGTGATGCTGCCGTCGATCGCGCCGTCGCATTTGAGGTAGGCGTTCTTCGCATCCCAGCGGATCGTGCTTTCGGGTGCTGATGTCGTGGCGGCCGTCACGATCAGAGCCGCGCCAATCAACGGGAGCGGTCGGGATATCCGCCGATATGATCCGCGCATGCCGCTTGTCCGTCCTTCGACACAGGAGCGTCCGAGGCGGGCAATCATTAACGGGCGGCCGGCCGGCATACAACCTTGCCGCCGGACAGCGATGCAACATGCGGCGACAAATTCGGTTCACGTCGTCGACCGATGTCGCATATGTCCAAATCGGTGTCGCGTCGGTCCGTGCCGCATATCCGCGAAGCACATAAAAGGCAGCTTCCGTCTGATTGCGACAGGAAGAGTACTTGCCATTCAATATCGTTCGCAGCGAAGGCGCACGTGTGCGTGCATCAATATTGTCGTCGGAGAAAGATCACGACCCGGCGAACCTGCTCGGCTCTGCGCGCACTCATTCAGGAAGGATTGCGCTCATGTCGATTTCGTCCGCTCGATCAGCATCAGTGATTCTCTGCCTTCTGGCGGGAATAGCGCCGATCGCCACTGAGGCCGCGGGTGCGAAACCTGTGCTCAGGATCGAGAACGGGTTCCAACAGACCGTCGCGGTCTCGGCCGGGAGCGAGCTCTCGTTTGGGCCACCGCGGCAATCGCCGATCCGGCCTGGTGGCACCAGCGCCGGAGAAATCACGGTCTCGCTTGCGGCCGGCGCTGCCGCCGGAATTGCCAAGCTGCATGTTTTCGAGCGCAGTGCTGTCCCGATCGGATTCACGGTGACGGCCTGGCAGGGCCGGAAATCGATCGCTGTCGTAAAGCTTTGCGGTCATCTCGAGATGGACAGTTGGGTCGTGCTGCCGATCGAGACGACGCACGTCGACGTCTCCGATTTCTTCCCGGTCAAGGACGGATGCGACTGACTGCCGCGAGTTTGGCCCCCAATCAAGAGAGAAGGAATGACCATGCCTCCGATCGCCAAAGGGGCTTTTCTAGTCCTGCTTGCCGGGCTGATGCCCTGGTGCGCGCGGGCGAATGACACGTCCGCTGCGCTGGAAACCGGGGGCCTCCGTTTCAAGCAGGACCCCGACATCGTGATGCGCTCCGAGGATCTGTTCATCTCCGAGAAGCAGGTCCGGATCGTCTATCGCTTTTTCAACACCTCGGCGGCCGACAAGACCATCATGATCGCGTTCCCGATGCCCGACATCGCCGGCAAGCAAGATGACGAAAACATAGGACTCCCGACCGACGATCCCGAAAACATCTTTGACTTCCACGTCACCGTCGACGGCAAGTCGGCCGTGCCGCATCTCGAGCAGACGGCGCTGGCGAATGACGTGGATCAGACGGCGCTGCTGCGGAAGCTCGGAATTCCGCTGATGCCGATCAGGGGCCCCACGGGCGTGCTGCTGGACAAGCTGCCGAAGTCGAACTGGCCGGAGCTCGTCAAGCTCGGCGTCGGCGCCATCGAGACCTATGGGTCGGGCGGCCCGATGCAGGATCATCTGGTGCCGACCTGGACGCTGCGTTCGGCCTATACCTGGACGCAGACCTTTCCCGCGGGCCGCGAGATCATCTTCGAGCAGACCTATCGTCCGAGCGTCGGCGGCTCCGTGCAGACGATCATCGGCGCCGACAACTGGCGCAGCAACCCGGAAGCGCCGGCGTTTCTCGCATCCTATTGCATCGACGATGACCTGATCCGCAGCATCGAGCGGGCGCGCGCGACGAGGCGCGCTCCCTATCCGCCGTTCAGTGAACGGTCAATCGCTTATGTGCTCTCGACCGGCGCCAACTGGGCGGCGCCGATCGGCGAATTTCACCTCACCATCGACAAGGGCGAGCCCAACAATTTCGTCAGCTTCTGCGCCGATGGCGTCAAGAAGACCGGCCCGACGCGCTTCGAGGTTCGGCATACCAACTTCAAGCCGTCGCGAGACCTGAAGATAGTCATCTTTGTTCCGAACCCGAATTAGCGCGGGCAGGAAATGCAATGATTGCGAAAATGACTGCGTGATGTCGCGTACGTCCTATTCCCCGTCACATTTGTCCGAGCCTCGCATCGTTGAGACGCCTAAAAGGCGGCCCCCGCGGAATCACGCTGCGGGAGGGAATTACAGATGGCGACACTGCGAGGCCACCAATGACTGACACCACCACTTCATCGTTCGTCGATGCTGCCGCGGCCCTCGCGCCGCAGGTTCAGGCATCCGTGCAGGAGAGCGAGCGCTCGCGGCGGCTGCCTGTCCCGCTGATCGAAGCGATGGCACGAGCAGGGCTGTTCCGGCTCTGGATTCCGCGCGCATTCGGCGGCGAGGAGGCCGACCCGATGACCCTCGTCCGGGTGGTCGAGGAGATCGCGCGTGCCGACGGTGCCACAGGCTGGTGTATGGCCATCGGTGGCGCCCATGGCGTGTTCGGCGGCTATCTCGGGAAGGACGCCGCGCGCGATATCTACGGTAGCGATCCGCTGGTTCGAACCGCGGGCGCCCTGCGGCCGTTTGGCACCGCCGGGGTCGTCGATGGTGGTTATCGCGTCACGGGCCGCTGGCCGCTCGGAAGCGGTTGTCAGCATTCCGGCTGGATGATCGGCAATTGCCGGATCTTCGACGGGGATCAACCGCGATTGCATCCCGATGGCACCCCGGTGCTACGCTTCATGCTGTTTCCGACTGCGCAGTGCGAGATCCTCGACACCTGGCACAGTGTCGGGCTGCGCGGCACGGGCAGCCATGACTATGCGATCGCGGACGCTTTCGTGCCATCCGCGCTGTCACTTTCGTTTCGCGAGCCGCCGGTGGAGCAGGGGCCGCTCTATGCGTTTCCGACGATTGCGTTGTTCGGGGCGGCGCTCGCCGCCGTGCCGCTCGGCATCGCCCGCCATGCGATCGACATTCTGGTGGAGCTTGTCGGACGAAAGGTCGCGTCGCGCTCGCGCAAGCTGCTCCGTGAGGACACGCTGGTCCAGGCCGATCTCGGGCGTGCCGAGGCCTTGCTTGGCTCGGGACGGGCTTTCCTTTACGGCACGCTGGGAGAGGCGTGGCAGGCCGTCAGTGCCGGCAAGGTGCTCAGCGTTGCCGAGCGCGCCACGCTGTGGCTGGCATCGACCCATGCGGCGAACGCCGCCAAGCAGGCGACCGAGCTGATGTTCGGTGCCGGCGGCTCGGCCTCGCTCGACGTGAGTTGTGGGCTCGAACGCTGCATGCGCGACGTCCATGCTGCCGTCCAGCACCTCGCTTTGGCATCGGCCAACTATCAAATGGCCGGTGAGGCGTATCTCGGCGCGGACATGCGGTCGACGCCTTTGCTGTTTTCGGATGATCGCAATGAAGCGCGTTCCGTATCTCCTGCTCAGTGAGCGGCCGATCGCCTGCATCCTCGTGCTGGTCGTGAAGCCGGCGCTCTGCCTGCTTCTCTGGACGGGCGCATTGGCCGGCCGGGCACCGGCGCAGTCCACCGATCCTCGTCTTCCGACGGTGCTTGGCCTTGGCGTCAATCGTGCCAACATCACCAATGACGTCCGCGGACACTACTACACGTTCATGGCGGGGCCGGGCCATGTCGATGTCGAGCTCGCTTTCAAGGAGATGGGCGTATTCGGCCGTCCATTGCCGCAGCATCTCAACTTCGATTTCTGGAACGCGGACGGCGCTCGGCTGTCCCATATCGAAGTCCTGTCTCAGGGCGGCGTCGCCCACCGGCACACCGACGCCGATTTGCCGGCGCGACAAAGAATAAATCTCGCGGTCTCGACGCAATGGGGCGCGATCAAGGTCGGTGGTTACTACGAGATCGAGTTGAAAGGCGCTGTCGAGGCGGCCGCACCGGTCGGAGCGGACGCCAAGCCCGCACAGCCCGAGCCGCTGGTGCGGCCGTGATCGAATACATCAGCCATGTGCTGTCGCGCACACAGGATCGTCTCCGATCGTACCCGTCGACGATTCCACAAACCAATGCACGGCAACGTGTTTCACATTGTTGCACGATGTCGCATATGTCCAATCCCCCGTCGCCTCAGTCCGAGCCTGCCGGCTACCGCGCGCATAAAAGGCAGCCCCCGGTGATCGTCGCAGCCGGCGACATGAGTCGATTGCGATGCATTGAGGCGACTTAAGACCATCGAGGAGAATGTGATGACGTTTGCACTTCGAGGATATTTTCTTGCGCTCGGCACGAGCCTGGCGTTGTCCGGTGCTGCCATGGCACAGGATGTCAGTGTTGCCGTGGTCGGGCCGATGACCGGCTCGGAGGCGAGCTTCGGCCAGCAGTTCAAGAACGGCGCCGATCTCGCGATTGCCGACATCAACGCGGCGGGCGGCGTGCTCGGCAAGAAGCTCAAGCTGGAAGTCGGAGACGACGCCTGCGATCCGAAGCAGGCCGTGTCGGTCGCCGAGAAGATGGCCGGCGCGAAGATCCCGTTCGTCGTTGGGCACTTCTGCTCGTCGACCTCGATTCCCGCCTCGGACGCCTACGCCGAGGGCAACGTGCTGGAGATCACGCCGGGCTCGACCAACCCGCTGTTCACCGAGCGCGGGCTGTGGAACACATTCCGCGTCTGCGGCCGGGATGACCAGCAGGGCATGGTCGCTGCGGCCTATATCATCAAGAACTACAAGACCAAGAACGTCGCGATCATCCACGACAAGACGACCTACGGCAAAGGCCTCGCCGACGAAACCAAGAACGCCATCAACGCCGCGGGCGTGAAAGAGAAGCTCTATGAAGCCTACACCAAGGGCGACAAGGATTTTGCCGCGCTGGTGTCCCGCTTCAAGAAGGAGTCGATCGATTTCGTTTATGTCGGTGGCTACTATGCCGAAGCCGCGTTGATCCTGCGCCAGATGCGCGAGCAGGGCGTCAATGCCGTGCTGATGGGCGGCGACGCTTTGGTCGACAAGCAGTTCGCGGCGATCGCAGGCCCGCTCGCCGAGGGTTCGCTGTTTACCTTCTCGCCCGATCCACGCAAGAAGGTTACCGCGGCCGCGACCTTGAAGAAGTTCAAGGACAAGGGCATCGATCCCGACGGCTACACGCTCTACAGCTATGCGGCCTTCCAGATCTGGAGCCAGGCCGTCACCCGTGCCAAAACCACGGATGCCAAGAAGGTCGCAGCCGCCATCAAGGCCGGCAGCTGGGACACCGTGCTCGGCAACATCAGCTACACGCCGAAGGGTGACATCACCCTGATCGACTACGTCGTGTACCGCCGCGACAAGGACGGCAACTACGCCGAACTGCCGGCTGGTCAATGATCGCTGGGCCGCGACATCGACGCTCCCCTGTTCGATGTCGCGGCTGCGCCGGCTCACAGCGCCAACGGATCAACCCTCTGCCAGCCCCGAGGTGTTGGCGCTGTGACGCCTGGCAGTGCGGTGATCCGCCTGCCGGCGCGATTGCCGGCAAAGCGGGAAGACGGCCGAGCCGGGAATCCGCGTTGAGGGCCGTCGCGTTGAACCGATCCGGCAATCAATCCCGATAAACGAAGAGAGCACCAGATGTCTGACATGAGTCTGACCAATAACGGCGGTCGGGGTGGCGGCGGTTCAGCCGAATGGCGCGGCAACGGGCCGTCGCAAGGACCGTCGCATTCCTATCCGCTGCTGGTGCGCGATCACGGTCTCGGCACCGCGCTGAAACTGTTGCTCGAGACCCTGCCTTACGCGCTGGCGCGATGGGGCGTGTTGCTGGGTTTTGCCGCGGCCTGCTTGGTCTGGGCCATTGTCGCCGTGGGCGGCGCAGTGTGGCTCGGCACTCACGTTGCTAGCGTGTTCGGCTATTGCTGGCTGCTCGGCATCCTGCTGCTCGGTGGTTGGATCTGGGGCGCCGTCCTGCGCTACACCCTTCACATGATCGCCTGCGGCCATGTCGCGGTGCTGACCGAACTGATCATGCACGGCCGCATCGGCAACGGCACCGAAGGGCAGTTCGCCTACGGCCGCCGGATCGTGATGAACCGGTTCGGCGAGGTCGCGGTCCTGTTCGGGCTCAATGCGCTGATCCGCGCCGTGCTCCGTGCGTTTCACAATGCGCTCGATACGCTTGGCGAATGGCTGCCGGCGCCCGGCATGAAGGCGATCGTCGGTCTGCTCAACACCATCTTGTCGGCCGCGACTCGCTATCTGGACAAGGTGGTGCTGTCTTACGATCTGGCGCGCGGCGGCGATGATCCCAGGCGCAACATCCAGGACGGCCTGGTCTATTATTGCCAGAACGCCAAGCCGATCCTGACGACGTCGGTCTGGATGGTCATCGTGGAGCGGGTCCTGAGTATCCTGCTGTGCCTGCTGCTGCTGGTCCCCGCGGGCGTGGTGACGGTCTGGTTGCCGGACGCTGTCAGGGAGTATGGCGCCTCGGTCACGGTCTTCATCGCGACCCTGCTGGCGGTGACGGTGCGCGCGGCGTTCATCCAGCCGCTGTTCTTGATCTGTATGATGATCCGCTTTCACGCCCTGATCGAGAATCAGCCGATCAATTCGACCTGGGTTGGCTATCTCGATGGCCTCACAGACAAGTTCAAGCAGATCGGACGCTGAAACCGGCGGACGGCAGGTCATGCCGAGCTGCAATCCGGAAGGCCAGTGCATGGTGTTGATCGTATTTCACAACGGAGATGTTCGGTGACCGATCTATCGCTCGACAATAATGGCATCAGGCTTGCTGCGTCCGTTGCTGGCCCAACGGACGGTGAACCGATCCTGTTTCTACACGGCCTGTCGCTGAGCCGGGACACTTGGCAGGAAATCGGCGATCGGCTCAGGGAACGCTATCGGGTCTGGACCCTTGATTTCCGGGGGCACGGCCACTCGGACCGGGCTGCAAGCTACGCTCTCGCCGACTATGTTTCGGACGCGCAGACGGCATTGGCCGCAATCGGGCGCCCGGCCGTGATTGTTGGGCACTCGCTCGGCGGCTGCGTTGTCGGTGTGCTGGCGCAGAGCGGTGACGCCAGCGTGTGTGCAGCCTTTCTCGAAGATCCGCCGTGGTTTCTCGGGCAGCCGGGAGAGTGGGAAAAATCGGCATTCCCAAAACTGTTTGCGATCGTCAGCGCGCGTCAGGCCGCATGGCAGCAAGCGCGCGCGCCGCTCGGGACGTACCTTGCGTTCGTTTCGGACTCTCCAACGCCGATGGGTGGAATCGGTAGCGATCATTTCGGCTCCCGCCATCTGCTCAGTCATGCGTCTGCGCTGCAGCGGCAAGACGGGCGATGCTGGGCGGACGGAGACGTTGCGGGCTCGGTTCTTGCGGCGATTCCGACCGAGCGGGAATTCTTGTGCCCGGTCAAGATTATTCAGGCCGATCCCGGCTCTGGCGCGGCCTTGCTGGAAGGCCACGAGTCGCGCTTCGCACACGGCAATCCGCGTGCCGACATCGTTCGCTACGAGGGGTGCGGCCATTCACCTCATCGCGCCATCGCATTCACGCAACGCTTCGCGGCGGATCTGGAAGCTTTCCTGTCGGGCCTGCGGTCGAAATGAGCGCGCGCAACAACGATGCCGTGACGACGTCCGGCAATCCGGCACCGCACATTCATGAACCGAAGACGGGTACACCCATGCAAGCGACGTCCGGCTACGATCCGAACTACGTGATGGGCCGCTCGACCGCGGAGACCGACAGGCTCAGGCGGCAGTCCCAGCTCTACGACCCGTCGACATGGCAGCTCCTGAAAGAGGCCGGACTTTCGCCGGGCATGAAAGTGCTCGACGTCGGAAGCGGAGCCGGCAACGTCTCCTTTATCGCCGCAGGTGTTGTCGGCGAGAGCGGCGCGGTCGTCGGCGTCGACAGCAACCCCGCCATCGTCGAAGAAGCCGCAAGCACGGCGCGCTCGCTCGGCCTGAATCAGGTCTCGTTTCGGGCCGGCGACATCAATACGATCGCGCTGGAGCGTGATTTCGATGCGGTCATCGGCCGGCTCGTGCTGATTTATGTGAAGGACCCAGCCGCGCTGCTTCGGCAATTGCTTGGGCACGTCAAGCCTGGTGGCATCGTCGCGTTCCAGGATCTCGACTGGGGCGAGGGGCCGATCGCCATTCCGCCGTCGCCGCTGCTGTCGCAGGCGTGGGGCTATGTGAAGGAGATGTTCGCACGGGCGGGGCTGAACAACCGGATGGGATTGTCGCTGCACGGCGCCTTCGTCGCGTCCGGGCTTCCCGCGCCGCGCATGAGCCTGTTCGCGCCGGCGGGAGGTGGAGCGGATTTCGACGGCTACGACTACATGGCGAGCGGCTTGCGCAGCAATCTGCCGCATATCGTCAAGCTCGGCATCGCGACCGAAGCGGATCTGGCGCTGGACAGTTTTGCCGAACGCTTGCGCACCGAGGTGGTCGGCATGCAGGGCGTCTTTGCACTCCCGACCTTTGTCGGCGCATGGTCGCGCAAGCCGCCAGGCTGAACCGCCTTTCGTCGCGTCCGCGACAGCGCAACGGCGCCTCAGGCGTTGCCCACGACCGCCTCGATGAACGTCGTGGCGGACTCCCTCAATTGCTTGCGGCTGTAGCCGGCTCGCTCCATCACGGCCAACCCTCGCGTAAACGTCACGATGACGCGGGCCAGCCGGTTCGCATCGGCAACACTCCGCTTGCCTGGGGCCCTGTTTATGGCCTTGCCGATCAGCTGTTCGAGCCGGGCGAGCACGCCCTGCACGCGCTGCTGCACATCCGTGCTTGAGATGGCCGCGTCGAGCGCCGTACGGGTGGTCAGGCAGCCGCGCGGCGGCGAACCGTCGGTCATGTTGACGATGATCATGTCGAAGAAGCTCTTGAGCCCGCTCGCCGCATCGCCCTGCGCCAGCGCGTTGCCGGCCGCTTCGAGGAATTGCTCGGCATATCGATCGAAGGCGCGCAGGAAGATCGCTTCCTTGTCGCCATAGGCGTTGTAAAGGCTGCCGCGCTGGACGCCGGTCGCGGCGGCGAGGTCCTGCATGGTCGCGTCGTGCAGGCCCTTGCGCCAGAACACGTCGAGCGCGGTTGCCACCACCTCATCCTCATCAAACTGACGCACACCTGCCATCTCGGTTCGCTCCACCCGTTCATTCTTGACATCATCGTCAAGATTAACAATCATGTCAAGGATGATGCCACAGGAGATCAGGATGATTACCGCCGTCACGACGTTCAGATTGCCGAAGCCGATCACCCGCGAGGAAGCGCGCAGCATCTTTCTGAGCACGGCGCCGTTCTATCGCGGCGTGTCGGGGCTGTTTCGGAAGACCTATATGATTTCCGAGGACGGGATGACGGCCGGCGGTGTCTATTTCTGGAACTCGAGGCCGGATGCGGAAGCGCTGTACACCGACGCATGGCGCGCCCGCGCCCGGGAGAAATACGGCGCCGATCCGACGGTGACTTATTTCGAGAGTCCTGTCGTGGTCGACAACGTCGCCGAGCAAATTCTCGCCGACGCGTAGCTAAGGCGCTGTAACACTGGACTCTACGGCCCTTGTGGAACCTTCGACCACTGGCCGGATTGCGAGCATCGCTCGCGGGAGGCTCTGCACGCTTCGGCTTGTGCGTGGCGTGCCCGCGAGGCTAGTCTCTCTGCAAGCAAGAAGACTGCAGGGAGCCAACACGGTGAACCAATACCAATCTTCAGATCCAGCACCCGCACTGCCGCGCCGCAGGCTCGGTCGCACCGGGCTCGATGTTTCCATTCTCGGTTTTGGCACGGCACCGCTCGGCGATCTCTTTGCGCGGCTCGACGACACCGCCGCGATCGCAGCGGCGGAGCGGGCGTTTGCGCTGGGCGTCAACCTGCTGGATTCCTCTCCGCTCTACGGCCATGGTCTCGCCGAGCACCGCAGCGGCACGGCGCTGCGCCGCGTGGCCCGCGATGACATCGTCGTCTGCACCAAGGTCGGGCGCTGGATGGACCCGTTTCACGGCCGCGGTGACGGCTCCAATTTCGCGGGCGGGCAGCCGCACCGTGCGGTGGTCGATTATTCCTATGACGGCACCATGCGCTCGGTCGAGCAGTCGCTGCTGCGGCTCGGCACCGATCGCATCGACTTGCTCCTGATCCACGACGTCGACGTCTGGACCCATGGTGCTGACGCCATCGAGGCGCGGTTTCGCGAGGCGATGGAGGGCGCCTATGTCGCGCTCGACAATCTGCGTTCCCAGGGGGTGGTCAAGGGCATCGGCATCGGCGTCAACGAGGCCGAGATGTGCGTGCGCTTCGCCAAGGCAGGCTCGTTCGACACCATGCTGCTCGCCGGCCGCTACTCGCTGCTGGAGCAGCCGGCGCTCGCCGAGTTCCTGCCGCTGGCGGAGAAGCAGGGCATCGGCATGATGCTCGGCGGCGTATTCAACTCCGGCATCCTGGCGACCGGCGCGGTTGCCGGCGCCAAGTACAACTACAAGGACGCGCCGCCCGACGTGATGCAGAAGGTCGCCGCGATCGAGCGCGTCTGCCGCGCCCACGGCGTAGCGCTGCCGACCGCTGCGCTGCATTTCGCGCTGGGCCATCCGGCGGTCGCGAGCCTGGTGCTCGGTGCGCAGACCCCGCAGGAGGTCGAGCGCAACGCCGCCGCCCTGTCATTGCCCGTGCCCGCCGCGCTATGGCGCGATTTGAAAGCCGAGGGATTGCTCGACCAGCATGCGCCGGTGCCGGCATGATGCGGATCGACGCCCATCACCATGTCTGGACCTTGGCGCGCGCCGATTACGGCTGGCTGACGCCGGAGCGCGGTCCGATCTATCGCGACTTCGGCCTGGCCGATCTGGCGCCGCATCTCGCCGCAGCCGGGATCGATGGCACGATCCTGGTGCAGGCCGCGCCGACCGAGGCCGAGACGGCATTCATGCTCGACGTCGCCAAGGGCACCGAGCTGGTGCGCGGCGTGGTCGGCTGGATCGATTTCGATGCGCCCGATGCCGCGGCGCGCGTCGATGCCGTCGCCGGGCGCGAGCTGCTGGTCGGCCTGCGCCCGATGGTGCAGGACATCGCCGATGACGACTGGCTGTTGCGGCCCGAGCTGGCGGCGCCGCTCGAGGCCATGGCGCGGCATGATCTGGTGTTCGACGCGCTGGTGCTACCGCGCCATTTTCCGCGGCTCATCCAGCTGGTCGATCAGCATTCGGATCTGCAATTCGTGCTCGATCATTGCGGCAAGCCACAGCTCGCCACCGGCGACATTGCGGCCTGGAAAGACGACATTGCAAACCTTGCAACACGATCCAACGTCGTCTGCAAGCTCTCGGGGCTTGCGACGGAGGCGGCGCCGAACTGGCAGGTCAAGGATTTGCGCGAGGCCGTCGATCACGCGATGGCCTGCTTCGGGCCGGAGCGGATGCTGTGGGGCAGCGATTGGCCCGTCGTCAATCTCGCCGGCGGCTATGCGCACTGGTTCGCGGCGGCGGAGACCTTGCTGGCTGATTTGTCAAGTGAGGCAAGAGCTGCGATTTTCGGCGGCAATGCGGCGTGGGTCTATTTGTCAAGTCGCGGGCGGCCGACATCCCGGAAATAGATTGCAGGCGGCGCCTCATTTGATCCACAGCGCGCCTTGATGAATCAATCCGGGATGGTTCATAAGCGGCGTCCGCACTGTCCAGGTCCGGCGGTGCAACGGGATCAGAGAGAGAGGCGTGGCAAAGATTCATCATCAGATTGCGCAGGAGCTGGGGGTTCGCGACGAGCAGGTCGAGGCGGCGGTGACGCTGCTTGACGGCGGCGCCACGGTGCCGTTCATCGCGCGATACCGCAAGGAGCTCACCGGCGCGCTCGATGACGCGCAGCTGCGCACGCTGGAAGAGCGGTTGACGTACTTGCGCGAACTCGAGGAGCGCCGCACCGCGGTGCTCAATTCGATCCGCGAGCAGGGCAAGCTCGATGCCGCGCTTGAAGCCCAGATCATGGCCGCCGACAGCAAGGGCCGGCTCGAGGACATCTATCTGCCGTACAAGCCGAAGCGCCGCACCAAGGCTGAGATCGCCAAGGAGGCCGGGCTCGAGCCGCTTGCCGATCAGCTGTTGACGCAGCCGCAAAACGATCCGAACGAGGCCGCTTCTCCCTTCGTCAATGCCGAGAAGCAGGTCGCTGACGTTGCCGCCGCGCTGGACGGCGCGCGCGCGATCCTGGTTGAGCGCTTCGCCGAGGATGCCGATCTGATCGGCGCGTTGCGTGAGGAGATGTGGTCGAACGGCATCATGGCCTCGACGGTTCGCGCCGGCAAGAAGACCGAAGGCGAGAAGTTCAAGGACTATTTCGATTTCTCGGAGCCGTTGCCGAAGCTGCCGTCGCACCGCATCCTGGCGCTGTTCCGCGGCGAGAAGGAAGAGATTCTCGACCTGGCGATCAAGCCGGAGGCCGAGGCGCCCGCCGTCGGCGTACCCGGCCTCTATGAGCTCAAGATCATGAACCGCTTTGCGATCTCCAACCAGGGCCGCAAGGGCGACAAGTGGTTGACCGAGACGGTGCGCTGGGCCTGGCGCACCAAGATCCAGATTCACCTCAATATCGATCTGCGGATGCGGCTGTGGGCCGCGGCCGAGACCGAGGCCGTGCGGGTGTTCGCCTCGAATTTGCGCGATCTGTTGCTCGCAGCGCCGGCCGGCCCGCGTGCCACAATGGGGCTCGACCCCGGCTATCGTACCGGCGTCAAGGTCGCGGTGATCGATGCGACGGGCAAGGTGGTGGCGCACACCGCAATCTTCCCGCACGAGCCGCAGCGGCGATGGGACGAGGCACTCGCTACTCTGGGCAAGCTCGCGATCGAGCACGGGGTCGAGCTGATCGCGATCGGCAACGGCACCGCCTCGCGCGAGACCGACAAGCTCGCCGCCGAGCTGGTCAAGCGGCTGCCCGAGCGCAAGATGACCAAGATCGTGGTTTCCGAAGCCGGCGCGTCGGTCTACTCGGCCTCCGCCTTCGCCTCGAACGAATTGCCTGATCTCGACGTCACCATTCGCGGCGCGGTCTCGATCGCGCGGCGCCTGCAGGATCCGCTGGCCGAGCTCGTCAAGATCGATCCGAAGGCGATCGGTGTCGGCCAATACCAGCACGATCTCGGCGAGGCCAAGCTGGCGCGCTCGCTCGATGCCGTGGTGGAAGACTGCGTGAACGCGGTCGGCGTCGATGCCAATACCGCCTCGGTGCCGCTGCTATCGCGGGTGTCGGGCATCGGCGCGGGGCTGGCGCAGAGCATCGTGCAGCATCGCGACGCCAACGGCCCGTTCAAGTCGCGCAAGGCGCTCAAGGAAGTGCCGCGGCTCGGACCTAAGGCGTTCGAGCAGTGCGCCGGCTTCCTGCGCATCAGCAATGGCGAGGATCCGCTCGATTCGTCCGGCGTGCATCCGGAAGCCTATCCGGTGGTGCGCCGTATCCTCGAGGCGACCAAGAGCGACATCAAGGCGTTGATCGGCAACGCCGATGTGGTGCGCGGGCTGAAGCCGCAAACCTTCGTCGACGACACGTTCGGCCTGCCCACGGTCACCGACATTCTGCGCGAGCTGGAAAAGCCCGGCCGCGACCCGCGCCCGGCGTTCAAGGCGGCGGTGTTCAAGGAGGGCGTCGAGGAGGTCAAGGATCTCAAGAAGGGCATGATCCTCGAGGGTACCGTGACCAACGTTGCGGCCTTCGGCGCCTTCGTCGACATCGGCGTGCATCAGGATGGGCTGGTGCACATCTCGGCAATGTCGCGGAACTTCATCAAGGATCCGCGCGAGGTCGTGAAGCCCGGCGACATCGTCAAGGTCAAGGTCCTGGACGTCGAGGTCGCACGCAAGCGCATCGCGCTGACCTTGCGGCTTGACGATGAGATCGGTCCGAAGAAGGACAATGCGGGTCCGCCGCGCGATTTCTCACGTGGTTCGGCCAAGATGACGTCGTCGGCCCCGCGCCGCCCGCAGGAGCAGTCCGGCGGCGGCGCGCTCGCGGAGGCGCTGCGCCGCGCAGCCGAGAAGAGCGGGCGCGGCAAGCCGACCTGAGCCGCGTTGGCGCCATCGGCCATCTCGCGGCGATTGCAGAACTGTGGCGGATCACGCTTCGCGGATCCGCCCGGTTGTCTGCCATGGAACGCCACAGAACTGCTGGTGACCTGCCGTCAGTTACGTCAGACCACGAGAGAGCCATTGGTGCGCGGTGCTATCCCTGAGCCGTTCGAGAGCTCGGTGGGCCGCGATGTAGTCGATGTCGCTGGGCGTCAGGCCGATATCCATCAGTTGTCTGTCACTCAGGTCGCGCAAACTCACGCGTAACCTCTTGCGTCGCCGCCAGGTGCGGAACGCACGCCAGCACCGCTGAAGTAAACCTGGGACGCTCCGCGTCGATGCGACGGGTGGTCCAGCCGCTTGCTTTTCCGAGAAAGCGTCTCTCCGTGCTGCGATGGAGGCGTCGGGGCACGGCTCGGCCACAGCATCGCCCGGGGTATCTTTCGCCAAGGCGATGGCGCGGCTGAGCCCTGCGCGCCCGGGCTCGGCTATGAAGTTCGTCTGTTGAGGTGGCATCGCACGCTCCTACTGGTGTGCCGGCAGGAGTGTGGCCAAACAAAAGGCCCCGTCCGATGCCGGCGGGGCCTGGTGAAAGATCGCGTCGTCGAATTCCTAGTGCACGACTCCTTCCACGGCCCAGCAAAAGTGGGTCATGTTTTTACGGTTCGCGGTGCGCACGACGTTGATCATGTCGCTTGGCTATCACGGGGATCGCGCAAAATCAAGGGCTGCGCCGGCGGTGTGCACAGCCTGAAGGCGAGCGGTCATGATTGACACGAAGATCGCGTCGGAATTTGAACCGGACACGCGAGGCCCACGGCAAGTAGAAAGCCTCGTGCCGATCCTAAATCCGCTGTCAGAATCTGGCGCATTTGTAAGTTGAAGTCGGCGGTCCGCTTGCGTCTTCTGATCATGCTCGCGTGCGGCGATACGAGATTTTGCCGCGGTCCCAATCAGGGAGGATTTCATGAAGAACAGGCTTCTCAAATGTCTCACGGCGGCGACGCTCGCGGTCAGCGTCGCGCTTGCACCCGCAGCCCTGGCCAGAGGTGGCGGCGGTGGCGGTGGCGGACATGGTGGCGGTGGTGGCTTCGGTGGCGGCCACGGCGGTGGCTTCGCTGGCGCCATGGGTGGCGGCATGCACGGTGGCGGCTTTGGCGGCGGAATGCATGGCGGAGGTTTCGGTGGCGGTATGCGTGGCGGAAGCATGGCATTCGCCGCGATGGGCGGCGGCGGCCATTTTGCCGGCGGGCACTTCGGCGGCGCGCGCTTTGCCGGCGCTCCTGCGTTCGGACCGCGATTTGCCGGAGCCGGATTCCATGGCGGACGCTTCTTCCATCACGGCGGCTTCTTCCATCACCACCGCTTCCATCGCTTCGCATTCTTCGGCGGGCCTTACGTCTATGCCGATTACTACGATGGCTGTTACCGCCGGGTATGGACGGCTTACGGTCTGCAATGGGTCAATGTGTGCGGTGACTATTGGTGATCGCCCAACCAACCGCACCGTTGTCGCGGTCGTCGCCAGACGTTCCATCCAGCCCCGGAATGGGATAGTCTGGCGGCGATCGTCGCGGGGCGGGCGCTCGGAGAGTTGAACACAATGACCGGAGTTCACCGCCGCATTCTCGTCGTCGAGGACGATCCGGAGACCGCGGGTCAACTCGTCGAAGAGCTCACCACCAGCGGCTATGACGTGGACCTTGCGGCGAACGGCCGCGAGGCGCTGAGCCAGGGGGCGGCGCGCGACTATGCCGTGATCACGATCGATCGCATGCTGCCCGATATCGACGGCATCACGGTGATGCGTCAGATGCGCGACGACGGCATCGCAGTTCCGTTTCTGATCATCAGCGCGCTCGGTGAGGTCGACGACCGCGTGCGAGGCTTGCGCGCCGGCGGCGACGACTATCTGGTCAAGCCGTTTTCCTTTGTCGAACTGCTGGCGCGGCTCGAGGCGCTCGGTCGCCGCAGCGAGACCGTTGCCAAGGAGACCATCCTGCGGGTCGGCGATCTTGCGGTCGATCTGATCGCGCGGACGGCAAGCCGCCGCGGCCGGAAGATTCCGCTACTGCCGAAGGAATTCCAGCTGCTCGAATATCTCACGCGGAATGAAGGCCGTGTTGTGTCGCGCGCCATGCTGTTGCAGCACGTGTGGGATCTGCACTTCGATCCCTCGACCAACATCATCGACGTCTATGTCGGGCGCGTGCGCCGCAAGGTCGACGACCAGCAAGCCTATCCGCTGATCCACACGATCCGCGGCATCGGGTACTGCCTCCGTGCTCCTGGCTAAAACCCTTGGGTCATCGACGTTTCGCCTGGCCTTGATCGCCATCGGCATCTTCGGCCTGATCGTGTCCGCCATCTTCGCTTACGTCTACTGGTCGACGCTGTCCTACGTGCGCGACAGGTCCGATCGCGCAATCATGACTGAGCAGGCGAGCCTCGATGCTGCCTATGCGCGATCCGGCCGTGATGGCCTGGCCGCGTCGATCGAACAGCGCATTGCGGACAAGGACGTAGCCGATCATGTCTATCTGTTGGCTGGCCCCGGCTCCGCGGTACTCGCTGGAAATCTGGGGCAATGGCCAAACGATGCTGCCGCGCAGGGATGGGCTGAATTCCGCGCCTCGCTGCCACGGCTCTCCGCGGAACCCGCTCTGGTGCGAGCTGCGACGGAGACCCTGTCGAACGGCGATCGGTTACTAGTCGGCCGCGACATCAGCGATCTCGATGGTTTCATGGCGCAGATCAGGGCCGCGGGCATCGCGGCTATTGTGCTGATCATCGGGCTTGCGGCGGCTGCCAGCATCGGGGTCACGCAGCGAACGGTCAGCCGGATCGAGTCGATCAATGCGACCAGTCGCGCCATCATGCTCTCCGGCCTCGACCAGCGCATCCCGCTCCACGGCAGCCATGACGAATGGGATCGCGTCGCCGAGAACCTCAATCTGATGCTGGATCGCATCCAATCCCTGATGGGGGACGTCAAGCAGGTCAGCGAGAACATCGCCCACGATCTGCGCACGCCGCTGACCCGGATGCGCGGCCGGTTGGAGAAGGCCTACCATGCTCCACGCAACGGGGAAGGGGATGCGGCGCTGATCGGCGACACCATCGCCGATCTCGATGCGGTGCTCGGGATGTTCGCATCGATCACGCGGATTTCCGAGATCGAGACGCGGGCCCGCAAGGGGGCGTTTCGCACGGTCAATCTGGTCGAGATCGCAGGCGAGGTGGTCGAGCTCTATGATGCCGCGGCCGAACAGGTCACCACGCACCTCGTTCTTGCCGGCGATCCGGCGGTGCTGGTCACCGGCGACCGCGACCTGCTGTTCGATGCCATTGCCAATCTCGTCGACAACGCCATCAAGCATGGCCGCCCGGGCGGACGGGTGACGGTAACCTGCGACAATGACGAGAGCGGGCCGGTGATTTCGGTCGCCGATGACGGCCCCGGTATTCCCGCCGAGCAGCACGATCGGGTTTTCAAGCGCTTCTATCGGCTCGAGCAGAGCCGCTATACGCCGGGAAATGGACTCGGTCTCAGCCTGGTTGCTGCGGTCGCGAGCCTGCACGGCGCGCGGATCGAACTGCGCGACAACGCGCCGGGGCTGTTGTGCAGGCTCGTGTTTCCCGTGGCGGAGGCGTAGGGTGGGGTCGGCGGAAGGCGTAACGCACCAACGCCATCCTCATCGCGGAACGATAGCGGGCTACGATTCTCCAACCCACCCTCGAGCTGCGCTGCTTGGGATGTGAATCGGCGTTGATCCCCACGTCGTCCGGGGCAAGCGAAACGCGACCCGGGACCCATAACCACCAATGCGAATTGTTTATGCAGAGCTGGGGCCGCAGCTCGCTTCAACGACACGACCCTGTGGTTATGGGTG
>NZ_JACMYK010000023.1 GCF_020889785.1 Bradyrhizobium acaciae | reverse complement strand
GATTCAACCAAAACCCATCCCGCTCTAGAACTCGTCATAACACAGCTCGGGTTGCGGACCGGTTGTGAAGTTTGACGCTTTTTTGGAAGAGCTCTCACGCCGCGCAGAAATATTTTTTCAGATCGGAAAATCGTGTCGAAGCGCGCGCAACAACGGCGAATTCTACGCTCCCGCGCAATCTCGGCAGCCGATGAAACCCCGTATAATCACTACCCTTTTTTGCGCCGCGGCTAACATTTGTGAATCGCTTGCGCTGAATGTTATAGCGCATCCGAATTGGCGCTAAGTCTCACAAAAGCCTCATGGAACCAGACGTTAATGGCGCATTGCTGATTGACACTCCGGCATTGCGGACTTAACAATGGACTTAACAAGTTCGTAACGTATGTCCATGTTTGAGCTGCGTCGCAACAGACCAGTTGTGAATCAACAGCTTAAGTGCGGACGAGCGGCTTGAATCCTCGTATCCCAAGAGGGGCTACCTCGATGGCGACTTACAATCTCGACCAGACTGACCTCAAACACGCTCTCCACGGCACAATCGACCATGCAACCCAGCAACAGATCCTTGACTATCTGATCAACGCTGGCATCGGCTACACCAGCCCGGATAACGGCACCTCGATCCCGGTGCAGGTGGGCGCCGGCATCACCAATCCGGATCCGAACGCCAATGTTCTGATCGAAACTAACCCGAATAACACCGTTACCACCGACGCCAACCTGAAGGCGATCATCGAAGACACCAACAAGGACGTGACCTTGACGGTGAACGGCAGCACCCCGGTGCTGGTCGCGACCGGTAACGGCAACGATCAGATCTTCCTCAACAATACCGGTGACACCACGGTTCTCGCCGGCAACGGCAACGACACGATCTTCGGCGGTGCCGGTCACGACTCGCTCTCCGGCGGCAACGGCAACGATGTCCTGATCGACAACGTCTCCGGCCACAGCACGCTGGATGGCGGCAAGGGCAACGATCTGCTGTTCGGCACCGGTGCCGACACGCTGATCGGCGGTTCCGGCAGCGACACGCTGTACGGCGGCAGCTCGTCGACTCTCGAGGGCGGTACCGGCAACGACGTGCTGGTGTCTGGCAGCACTGCCGGTAATTCCAGCACGCTGGAAGGCGGCAAGGGCAACGATGTGCTGTACGGCGGTGCAGGCTCCGATCGCCTGTATGGCGGTGACGGCAACGACACGCTCTACGGCGGTTCTGGCGACCAGGTTCTCTACGGCGACAAGGGCAACGACGTCCTGGTCGGCGGCGCGGGCAACAACCAGCTCTACGGTGGTGCCGGCAACGACGCGCTCTACTCGAACTCGGATGCGTCGCACGCCTCGATCCTGGACGGCGCTGCCGGCAACGACTCGCTCTACGGCGGTGCCGGCAACGACACGCTGTATGGCGGCTCCGGCCACGACACGATGGTCGCCGGCTCGGGCAACCAGTCGCTGATCGGCGGCAACGATGGCTCGTCGTTCGTCGGCTCCGCGACCGGTACGGCTTCGATGGTCGGCGGATCCGGTCAGGACTACTTCTATCTGTCCAACCTGCACAGCAGCGACACCATCGACGGCGGTGCTGGCAGCAAGGACTCCCTGACCTTCCTGGATCACGCCTCGACCGACGTGACCGACATCTCCGCGGGCAAGGACGGTTCTCTGGACATCAACTTCAGCAATGGCCAGGTGACCCAGATCAGCAACATCGAATACCTGATCTTCAACGATGGTCACTCGACCAAGCTGTAAGATGCTAGGTCTTCTGCACTGAGCTTAAGGCGCCGCCTCAACCCAGGTTGAGGCGGCGCTTTTTTTCAGGGGCTACATCGATGGCGACCTCCAATCTCGACCAGACGGGCCTCGAGGCAGCGATCCACTCCGCGATCGATCACGCAACCCAGCGAGAGATTCTTGACTACCTGATCAGCGCGGGCATCGGCTACACCAGCCCGGATAACGGCGCGACGATCCCAGTGCAGGACGGGGCTGGTATCAGCAACCCGGATACGGCCGCCAACGTTCTCATCGAAACCAACGCCAGCAATACCGTTCACCCCGGCGCCGGTCTGAAGGCGATCATCGAAGCCACCAACAGCGATGTGACGCTGAGCGTGATCGGCAGCAGCCCGGTGCTGGTCGCGACCGGCGCCGGCAACGACTATGTCTCCTTTGTCAGCAGCGGGGATACGGATTTTATCGTCGATACGACGGTTTTTGCCGGCGCCGGCAACGACACGGTGTTCGGTGGTGGCCCGTCGGAACTGTATGGCGATAGCGGCGACGACGTGCTGGTGTCGGGCAGCACGGGGGACAGCAAACCCAGCACGCTTTACGGCGGTACAGGAAACGACACGCTGATTGGTGGCTGGGGCGAAGATAGCCTGTATGGCGGCGCCGGTGACGACTGGTTGAGCGCGGGTCCGGGTTATGGCCACGAGGTTCTCGACGGCGGCCCGGGGAATGACACCCTCGTCGGAGGCCAATACTTGCTCGGCGTCGGCGGCAACGGCTGCGAGTTCTACGGCGGCGCAGGCAACGACGTACTCTACGCGGGTGTGTTTGTGCGTCCAGGCTCGATGATGATGCTGTGGGGCGCTGACGGCAACGACACGCTGTATGGCTCTGCCGCTGCCAACACGATGGATGGCGGCGACGGCAACGACCTGCTGGTTGGCGGCGCCGGCACTGTCGCGGAGTACGGTGGCAGCGGGAACGACATTCTCTATTCAGGCGCGCGTGACTTGTTGGGGGTCGTGCTCGACGGCGGTGCGGGCGACGACACGCTGGTTGGTGGTGTCGTCGGTGGTAGCGAGACGCTGTATGGCGACGCTGGCAACGACCTGCTGGTTGGTGGTGAGGAGACTGCTGCCGAGTACGGCGGCAGCGGCAACGACGTGCTCTACTCGGGCAACGGTGCGGTGCCCGGTGCGAGGTACGGCTCGATCCTCGATGGCGGTGACGGCAACGACTCACTCTATGGCGGAGGTGCCGACACACTCTATGGCGGCGCCGGCGACGACCTGCTGGCTGGCGGCGCTGGTAACGACACACTGTACGGCGGCGCCGGCAGCGATGTGCTTTACTCGGGCAGCGATTCGTTCCACGGGACCATGCTTGATGGCGGTGACGGCAACGACGTGCTCTATGGCTCGTCGCTCTCTGGCGGCGCCGGCGCCAACAGCGACACGCTGCAAGGCGGCGCCGGCAACGACACGCTGATTGGCGGTACGGGGACCTATTCCGAGCACGGCGGCAACGGCAACGACGTGCTCTACGCGGGCAGCGATGCATTGCGCGCGACCGTGCTTTTTGGCGATGACGGCAACGATGTGCTCTATGGCAGCGCCCGCAACGACACGCTGCGTGGCGGCTCCGGCCACGATACGCTGGTCGCCGGTTCGGGCCACCAGTGGCTGGTCGCCGGCGGCAACGATGGTTCGTCGTTCGTCGGCTCCGCGACCGGTACGGCTTCGATGGTCGGCGGCGCCGGTCAGGACTATTTCTATCTGTCCAATCCCCATAGCAGCGACACCGTCGACGGCGGTGGCGGCAGCAAGGATTCCCTGACCTTCCTGGATCACGCCTCGACCGATGTGATCGACATCCGCGCTGGAAAGGGCGGATATCCGGACATCAACTTCAGCAATGGCCAGGTGACCCAGATCAGCAACATCGAATACCTGATCTTCAACGATGGTCACTCGACCAGGCTGTAGGATCCCGGCTTTGCACCAAGCGAAGACGCCTCAACTCATGTTGAGGCGGTGCTTTTGTTGCATGCCGATTGGACCTGATTGGAACATGCGCGGGTCTCTATCACAAGTTCCGTTTGGGACATGTCCGCCGACGGATGTTAGACGTTAGTTGGTCACATTCGGACCACGTAGCTTTTGTAAAGCCGTGGTGCTCGCTTGATACAACGGGAACCGTGGCCGATCGCTTTCTGCGGCCCGGGCTCATTCGGTCAAGACGAACGATCGCTGCAGAATTCAGCCGCTTAATGCGCGAACCCGCGGAGCTCTCGATTGGCCAAGAAGAAAATGCTGAATGCCGGCGCTGGATCGACGGTGACCAAGCGCATCCAGCCGCTCATGACATCGCACGAGTGGGAGGAGATCCGGCTCGACGTCGACGGCGGCGTGAATCCGGACGTGGTCGGATCGATCACTGATCTCGGTCGATTGTTCCCGTTGGCCACGTTCGATGCGATCTGGTGCTCCCACGTCATGGAGCATCTCTATGCCCATGAGATTCATCCCACCTTCATGCAGTTCCGCGAGGTTCTCAAGCCGGACGGCTTCGCGCTGATCATGTCGCCCGACCTGGAGGCCGTCGCTCAGCACATGCTGATCCACGGTCTCGGTGCAGTCGCCTATGTCTCGCCGGCCGGCCCGATCCGGCCACTTGATATGATCTACGGGCATTCCGGCGCAATCGAGCAGGGGCGCCACCACATGGCGCACAAGACCGGCTTTTCGTCCGAGCGGATGGGAAATCTGCTGCTCAGCGCCGGCTTTCCGACAGTCTCCGTGCGCAGCGAGAATTTCGAGGTGTGCGCGCTGGCGCTGATGCCGGAGGCCGAGGATGAGCGGATCCGGCCGCAGCTGGAGGCCTGCGGCTTCGACTTCCGGGAGACGGTGTCCGCCGCCTCGTGACTGTCGATGTTAACAAATGTTACAAATTCCGTGGTTAAACCGTCCACGGCAAATGTTCGAGGCCGGCTTCTTGCCTGTCGCGAAACATATCTTTTTGATGCGACGTGCCGAAAATGCTGCGTTAGCGAACTAACAGTGGTAAGTTATCATTCGCTAAGGCCGGGAACTGCGCAGTCGAAACTTTGAGGCATCCATGACCAAACACCTCTCGCTCGTCGGCGCACCTTCGGTGGAAGGGTTGCCACCCTCGGGTCTCGCCTGCCTCGTCATCGTGGCAAGGCAGCATGGGCTGCATCTGACCCCGTCCCAGCTCATCCACGACAATCTTCTGGGTGACCAGGAAGTCACGCTTCCCGAGCTTCTGAAGTGCGCAAATACATCCGGAATGACGGCCAAGGCCGTCACGCTGGACTGGAAGGGGCTGAGCCATCTCAAGCGGGCGCTGCCGGCCATCGTCCGCCTGCGTGACGGCAGCCACATGGTGTTGCTGCGCCTCGAAGGAGATGAAAACAGCTCGCGGGTGGTGCTGCAGGATCCGAACGCGAGCGAGGACGCGCTGCTCGTCATCGATCAACCGCGCTTCGAGGACATCTGGTCGGGCGACGTCGTCATGGCCAAGCGCGACTACGAGATTTCCGACGAGACCCAGCCGTTCAGCTTCGGTTTTGTCACCGCCCTGCTGTTCCGCGAACGGCGCATCCTGCGCGACGTCGCGATCGCGGCGTTGATCCTGGGCTTCATGGGCCTCGGACCGATCATGTTCTGGCGACTGCTCTCGGACAAGGTCATCTTCTACAAGGCCTACAACACGTTCTACGTGCTGTGCATCGCGATGTTCGTGCTGATCCTGTTCGAGGCGGCCTTCACGTTCCTGCGGCAGTACCTGGTCCAGCGTCTGACAGCGCGCCTTGACGTCAAGCTGTCGACTTACGTGTTCGAGAAGGTGCTCAATCTGCCGATCGATTATTTCGAGCAGAATCCTGTCGGCCTGATTTCGCGGGACATCCGCGAGGTATTTCGAATTCGCGGCTTCCTGACCGGACAGTTGTTCGGGACTATCCTCGATTCGACGACGTTGTTCTTCTTCCTGCCCGTCATGTTCTTCTTCAGCCCGATCATGACGCTGATGGTGCTTGCCTTTGCCGGACTGATCGTAACCTGGCTGGTCCTGATGCTGCCGGCCTACCGCAAGAAGTCCTCGGCGACGCTGGCCGCTGAGGGCGCGCAGGGCGCGTTTCTGATCCAGAGCCTGAACGGCATGCGGACCATCAAATCGCTGGCGCTCGATACGCGGCAGCGGCACATGTGGGATGTGCTCGTGGCGCGCGTCGCCAAAGCGCGTCTTGCGGAGGGCATGACCGGAACCGCCATCCAGACGCTGGTGAAGCCGTTGGAACGGCTGGCGGTGAGTGCGCCCTATGCGTTCGGTGTTTACCTCGCCGTGTCGAGCGGCGATCCGGTCTATGTCGGCGCGCTGTTCGCGTTTCTGATGCTGTCGCAACGCGTTGCCGGCCCGCTGATGCAGATGGCCCAGCTCATCAACCAGTATGACGAGGCGCGAACCGCGGTCACGATCGTCGGCAGGCTGGTCAATCAGCCGGCCGAGGAGGGACGCTCCGGCCATGGCGTGAGGGCGCCGCTGAAGGGCCTGGTCGAATTCTCCGGCGTCACGTTCAAGTACAAGGGCGCGGTGTCGCCGGCGCTGAACAATGTCTCCTTCGAGATTCCGCTCGGCACGACGCTGGGCGTGATGGGCAAGAGCGGCTCAGGCAAGACCACGATCACGCGGCTGTTGCAGCGCCTGCATTCCGACTACGGCGGTCTGATCAAGGTCGACGGCATCGATGTTCGCGAATACGACGTCGACCATCTCCGGCGCAACGTCGGCGTGGTGCTGCAGGAGAACTTCCTGTTCAGCGGCACGATCCGCGAGAATATTGCCGCCGCAAAGCCCGACGCGACCTTCGACGACATCGTCAGGGCCGCGCGATTGGCCGGCGCCGAGGAGTTCATCGACAAGCTGCCGCGCGGCTATGAGACCTATATCTACGAGGGATCCACCAATCTCTCCGGTGGCCAGCGTCAGCGCCTCGCGATCGCGCGAGCACTGATCGTCAATCCGCCGATCCTGATCCTGGACGAGGCGACCAGCGCGCTCGATGCCGAGAGCGAGACGATCGTGAACGCCAACATTTCGCGGATCGCGCAGGGGCGCACGCTAATCATCATTTCGCACCGCCTGTCGTCGCTGACGAAGGCCGACGCGATTCTCGTGCTCAATCGTGGCGTGGTCAACGATATCGGCCGCCACGACGAGCTTCTGGAACGAAACGACATCTATAGCTCGCTCTGGTACCAGCAGAATACGCATCTGGTGCCGGCGGGCCGCACCGAAAAGAACTTCAGGAGCCCGACCCTTGTCTCCTAATCAAGCGTCGCTCGCGACCGTCCGCCAGTTCCAGTCCGAAACCGATGCGATCCGCGAGGCGCCCGAGCCGTTGCTGGCCCGCGCGACGCTGTTCGCGCTGTCGGCGTTCATGGTATCCATCGTGGCGATCATGTGCTTCACGCGCGTCGACCGGGTGATCACGAGCGTGGGCGGCAGGATCGTTCCCGTGGATCAGATCAACGTGCTGCAGGCTCTGGACGCGTCGATCATCAAGACGATCGATGTTCGGGAAGGCCAGCAGGTCGAGACGGGGCAACTGCTTGCGACCCTGGACTCGACGTTCACCGCGGCCGATGTCACGCAGTACAAGTCGCAGATGGCGAGCCTCGAGGCGCAGGTCGCCCGCGACGAGGCCGAATTGTCCGGAAAGCCGTTGTCATACGGCGAGTCCAGCGATCCGGAAGTCACCAGATACAACGCCTTGCAGAAGGCGCTCTACGACCAGCGTGTCGCGCAGTATCGCGCGCAGGTGAACAGCTACGACTCCAAGATCAGCCAGACCGAGGCAACGATCCAGAAGTCGAAGAAGGACGACGAGCGGTACAGCCAACGTGCCGAGATCGCTGGCAAGATCGAGGACATGCGCTCGACCCTCGCCGAAAGCGGCAGCGGATCCAAGCTGAACCTGTACCTGTCGCAGGACAATCGGCTGGAGTTGTTGCGCCAGATCGACAACACGCACAACACCCTGCTGGAAGCGCAACACCAGCTGGAGTCGCTGAAGGCCGATCGCAGCGCCTTCACCGAGCAGTGGAACGCGCAGCTGAGCCAGGATCTGGTCACGACGCGCAACAACCTGGATACGGCCCGCTCGCAATACGACAAGGCGATCAAGCACCAGGACCTCGTCCGCTGGACCGCGGCCGAGCCGTCGGTCGTCCTGACCCTCGCCAAGCTCTCGGTCGGGTCCGTGCTGAAGCCGGGCGATCCCTTCATCACGCTGATGCCGCTCAAGACCCGGCTCGAGGCCGAGATCCAGATCCTGTCGCGCGACGTCGGCTTTGTCCGGCCGAACGACCCCTGCACCATGAAGGTCGATGCGTTCAACGCAGCGGAGCACGGTACGGCGCAGGGCAAGATACGCTGGATCAGCGAAGGCGCGTTCACGACCGACGATGACGGAAAGCCCGTCGATGCCTTCTACAAGGCGCGATGCTCCGTCGACGAAACCAACTTCAAGGATGTTCCGAAGAATTTCCGCCTCATCCCCGGCATGACGCTGCAGGGCGATGTCAATGTCGGCACCCGCTCGGTGGCGATGTATCTGCTCGGCGGCATGCTGCGCAGTGCCAAAGAAGCAATGCGCGAGCCATGACGGTGTCGACGCGATCCCTTCTCGACCTGTTCAGGCCCGGTTCGTCCCGTTCAGACTCGACGCAGTTTGAACGGGGACTGGAGGCTTACGAGAACCGGCAATATCTCGAGGCGTTGCGCCAGTGGCGGCTTGCGTCGCGATCGGGCAACCCGGAGGCGGACTACCGGATCGGGCTGCTCTATGCGAGGAACGAAGGAGTCATCGGCAACATTCCGGACGCGGTCGCGTGGTATGAGCGTGCCGCCCTGCACGGACATACCGAAGCGCAATTCCAGCTTGGCTTGATCTACCTCCACGGCGTCCAGGCCACGGTCGGTCCGAACAGGCCCGAGATGTGGCGGCAATCCACCGCGGCGCGTCTCGGTGACAAGGCGACCAACATCCACGACCTGGTTTTCCCGAATGGAATCGGTGTGCCGAGGGACCTCGACGCTGCCTTCCTCTGGATGTCGGTGGCAGCGGAAGCAGGCAAGGCGGAGGCGCAGGCGATTCTTGGCGACATGTACGCCAACGGGCAAGGCTGCGCAAAGGATCACGCTGCAGCCTTGCGCTGGTACGAGGCCGCGGCCGAGCAGAACGCGGCGGCCGGCGAGTTCGCTCTAGGCGACGTGCATTATCAGGGCCGCGGCGTTCCCGTTGATTTCCCCCAGGCCGCGATCTGGTATCACAAGGCCGCGGATAAGGGACATGTACGTGCGCAGGTTGCGCTTGCATTCATGTGCCTCAAGGGCACCGGGCTTCCCGAAGATATTGAACAGGCCGCGCGGCTGTTCCAGAGTGCCGCCTCGCATGACGACACGATCGCGCTCTACAACATCGCGTTGATGCGGCTGAGCGGCAAAGGGACAGCCAAGGATCTCGACAAGGCTGAGACCGCGTTGCGGAAGGCGGCGCGGAAGGACTATCTGCCGGCGATCCAGGCGCTCGCCGAGTTCTATGCGCTCGGCACCGCCGCCGAGCCCGATCTCCGCGAGGCGGCGTATTGGTACGAGAAGGCGGCGGAGCGCGGCGATGCGCAGGCGCAGTTCTTCACTGGGCGCTTCTATGCGACCGGCACCGGCGTTCCGCCCAGCGTCCGCCAAGCGGCGAAATGGTTCGAACGCGCCGCCGAGAGCGGGCACGCCACGGCGGCCCACAACATCGCGGTGTTCTATCTCAACGGCAACGGCGTGCCGCGCGATGTCGCGACCGCGATCAAGTGGTTCGAGCGCGCCTCCGAGGGAGGCATCAGCGCTGCAGGCGTGCAACTCGGCCGGCTCTTCGCGGCGGGTAACGGCGTGCCGCGCGATCAGGTGCGCGCGGCGGAGTGGCTGAGCAAGGCCGCTAACGGCGGCGACGCCGATGCGAAGACGGCTTATGCCATGTTTCTCATCCAGGAAGATCCGTCCGAAGCGCGTCTTGCGCAAGCACGCACGCTGCTGACCGACGCCGCTGAGGCTGGCCATTCCGCTGCGGCATTTCAGCTCGGCGGGCTGCATATGGGACGTTCAGGCGGCGCCGTCGATCTTCCGGCCGCGGCCCAGTGGTTCAAGCGCGCGGCAAGCGCCGGCCATGTCGAGGCCCAGCACACACTGGCGCTGCTGTATTCCGATCCCAAGAGCGGCCTCAAGGATCCGCAGGCAGCTGCGAGCTGGATCGTCAAGGCGGCCGACGGCGGCAATGCCGCCGCTCAGTTCAAGCTTGCCGTTATGTATTGTACCGGGCAGGGCGTCGAGCAGGACCTTGCCCAGGGTGTGAAATGGTACGAGGCCGCGGCGCGCCAGGGCCACACGACCGCGCAATACAACCTCGCCGTGATGCTGGGACGAGGACAAGGCCGCGAGG
Organism: Bradyrhizobium acaciae; assembly: GCF_020889785.1. Lineage (GTDB taxonomy): Bacteria > Pseudomonadota > Alphaproteobacteria > Rhizobiales > Xanthobacteraceae > Bradyrhizobium > Bradyrhizobium acaciae. The sequence goes on along the minus strand of NZ_JACMYK010000023.1, from coordinate 62,662 downwards.
CCGATCCGGCGAAGGCAGCCGAGTGGTTCGAGGCCGCTGCGAAGCAGGGCATGGTCGAAGCCCAGCTCGCAATTGGCGATGCGCTGCGCGCCGGCAACGGTGTCGCGCAGGATCGCGATCAGGCGCTGCACTGGTATCGACAAGCGGCGCAGAAGAACAACGAAGGCGCGCTGCGTCGTCTGCAGGCAATGGGCGAGAGCGTCGGCTGAGATCATTGAAGGCGGACATCTCGTCGCATGCAGGCAATGACCGAGATGGTGAACGGCTTTGTTTTGGGCGCGAAGGCACGGAAGCGGGCACGTCCGCGTGACAATTGAGGCAGAACTAACAATGGCTTTCATATCGACGACAGAGAGATTGCGCTAATGTTGTGTTCGCGGAATAAATGCTCATTGTACCTCTGGTTGTGTGAAGATGACCGATAAGAAGCATGGGGTCACGATCTCGAGCGTGTCAGGCAACGTGATCTCGGGATCGAACTTCCGCGCGACCGGGAAAGAAACTGGAGCCGACGTTAAACGTTGGCAGGAGATTGAGTGGCAATGAACAAGATGGTCGAACGGAGCGTCAGGGATACGAAGGATATGTTGCCCGTTGCCAGTCCGGTTCAGCAGGACGACCATCCGCAGAGCCTGTTCCTGGATCCCGATGTCAGCGATCTGCAGTCGGGCTCGCGGCTGCGCGGTGCGATACTCGAATATTCGGGGCGAGGGATCTCCGGTTGGATCGTCGATGCCCAGGCGCCTGCCTCAACCGTTTCGATCGCGCTGTTTGTCGCCTCTCACTGTGTCGAAGAGGGACGGACGGGCCGCTCGATGCCGGCTCGTGTTGGTCCGCGGAGTGTGATCGGGCGCCCCGGGTTTCGCATCGATCTATCCACCCCGGGAGTGCGCCGTCGGCTGGCGCGCGCGCTGAGAAACGCGCTTGTCGAGCCCAAGCATGCGCAGATCTATCTCCGCATCAGTCTGAGCGACGGCGAATACTACGAGATACCGCTGTTCGAGAACTTTACATCGGGCGAAGTGATCGTCGCGCTGGGCTTCTCGACCGAAGACTACGACGACCTGCTGTTTCCGAATAACAACAGGATCGTTCCCGAGCTCGCGGCCGCTTCCCCCAAGGAGGTGCGCTACATCTGCTTCTATCTGCCGCAGTTCCATTCATTCGACGAAAACGACCGGTGGTGGGGACCGGGGTTCACCGAATGGACCAACGTCGCGCGGATGCGCGCCCAGTTTCCGTCGCATGAATCCCCATGGTTGCCGGCCGATCTTGGATTCTACGACGTCCGGCTGCCGGAAACCCGCCGTCAGCAGGGTGACCTCGCACGCCAATACGGCATCGATGGATTCTGCTACTACGTGTACTGGTTCCAGGGGCGCAGGCTGTTGGAAAAGCCGCTTCAGCTGTTGCTCGAGGACGGCGAACCGAACCTGCCGTTCTGCATCTGCTGGGCAAACGAGAACTGGTCGCGCCGGTGGGACGGTTCGGATGCCGAGCTCCTGCTGGGGCAAAACCACTCGCTGGACGACGACGTCCGCTTCATCGACGACATGGCTGACTTGCTGCTCGATGAGCGTTACATCACCGTCGATGGCCGGAAGGTCATCGTCATCTACAGGCCGTCATTGCTGCCGGACAAGCAGCGCCTGTTCGAGGTCTGGCGCGAGAGGGCCAGGGAGCTCGGAATCGGCGAGCTCCTCATTTGCAATGCGATGACCTTCGGAGAGTTCGATCCGCGCGACGTCAATTGCGATGCTGCGATCGAGTTTCCGCCGCACACCGTCTCGACGAGGGAAGTGCCGCCGACCGAGGTCGATGCACCGCCGACCTTTGCCGGCAAGGTGTACGACTATGTCGACGCCATGCGATCGTCGATCGGCAAGACTTACGACTTCCCGTTCTTTCCCGCGGTGATGCCGCGTTGGGATAATACGCCGCGCAAGGGGCCGCGCGGTCACGTCTTTACCCGGTCCAGTCCGGAAGCGTTCGAGGTCTGGCTCCGCGATGCGACGTTGCGCGCCAAGGGCAACAGCTTTTCCGAATCATTGGTATTTATCAATTCCTGGAATGAGTGGGCGGAGGGAGCTCATCTCGAGCCGGATTCGCGACACGGGCGCGCGTTCCTCGACGTCGTGCGAAGGGTCGCGTCGGCGGAGCCGATCTCATCCCAGATTCGCAATAGTCCGGATCTGCTGGATTGCCTGAGCAGGCAAGAGCTCGAGTGGGCGGTGAAGGAAGCCTCGACGCATGTCGAGGTGCTCGCAAGCCTCCACCGCTCCGGCCTGACGCATTCCGGGGTGCAGCGCGCAAGGAGCGGCATTCCGGTCGAGGCGGAAGGGGCGTCTGTTGATCCGGAAGGCTCGCTGCTGGTCATCGAGAATATCAATTCTCAAACCGGCGAACGCGTGATCGTCGATCCGCGCTATGAAATCCTGGTGCGCGGCTGGATTTGTGCAGGCAATGCCTTCGAAGCCAGCCGACAGAGAACTGGATTCCTGGTCTTGCCGGCACTTGCTCCGGGGAGCGCGGCTAACAGCGCCTACTGCCTGATCGTCGACTGGCACGAGCGTGTCGACGTCAAGGAGTACATGAAGGCCGAGAGCAAGGACTGCTATTTCGGCTTCCAGTTGTCGTTCTCGATTCGGGACCTGCCCGATGGTGAGTATCAACTCGCGGTCCTTGAGGTTGGCGACGGAGCCAGTGCGCTCGTAAGGTCCCGCCACTCGATCATCGTGAGACGTTGAGGTCGCCGCCGATGCTCGCAAGCGTTGTCATCGCGTGCTACAAGCACGAGCAGTATCTCGAGGAATGCCTCGAGACTGTCTATCAGCAGACCTTTGCCGATATCGAACTCGTCATCGTCGACGACAATTCGCCGGACAAGAGTTTTGAAGTCGCGCAGAAGGTGATCAAGAAGAGGTCGTTCGGAAAACGCTTTGTCTCGTGCAAGCTGCTCAAGAACCCCCAAAATCTAGGTGCCCACTACACCTGGAACAGGGCGCTGTCGCTGACCAGCGGCGACATGATTTTTCTTCTGAACTCGGACGATGCCTTTTCAAGGGACCGCGTTCGACTGTTCGCTGACCAGTACGGCAATGAGCGGCTGTTCTTCGGCTTCTCGGCCGTCGAGCCGATCGACGAACTCGGAAGGTCGATCAGCAACTACCAGTTTCCCACCCGCCTGCGCTATGCGATCGATCGGGCGCAGATTGCGGGTGCGCCGCTGTCATGGACATTTCTGGATTCGCAGATTGCCGCGTCGACCGGAAACTTCGTCTTCAGCCGTGAACTGCTGCGGCAGGTGGGCTGGCTCGCCGACCTGAAATACTGCCATGACTGGGACTTCGCGTTGCGCGCCGTCACCAAGGTCGAGCCGACCTATCTCGAGGCCGACCGCTATCTGTACCGGCTTCATTCGACCAACAGTTTCCGAAGCCTGAGCAAGGTGGCAGAGAGCGAGACGAAAGCTTGCATGCTGTCGTATTGCCTGAATGCAATCACGGCGAGGCCTCAGAACAAGACCTGCCTCAGCCCGTCCAATTTCGGCGATTCATTCTACGATTTCGTGAAGCTGCACCCGAACTTCAATTATTGGGTGAAGCAGATCTATGCGCCCTATCACGTCGAACATCGGACGACAGAATCGAACGATCGGACCAGGCCGATCCGTTGGCGCTGATCGAGGATCGTAAGCCGGTTGGCTCCGTTCCGACGAAATCGGAACGGAGCCTTGATCGCACACGTTTCTCGGAAACGATCTAGCAGAGGTTCTTCGACGCCGCCCGCGCCGTCGCCTTGAGAACCTCACGCAACGCTTCGAGGCGATCGGTTTGACAGGGAAAGGTGGGGACCAGCCAGCCGCCCTCATCATTCTCGTTCCAGGCATAGATCAGCACTGCAGGGGCCCGGCTATCCGCTGGACGGCTGTTCACCCAACTGATCGATTGCGCGAGATGACCGGCCAATTCCTTCTTCGTCGGAGCCGTATAGAAATTGTTGACCCCATCGCCCGGACGCTGGCTTGTTTCCCAAGGCACCGGACGTTCGATGCGAGGCCGCCGGTCCCATCCTGTCATCACCGTGGGCACGACGGGGAGTTGGCTCGCGGCGAGATCATTCCAGCCTTTTTCGGCATATCTCGCGAGATCCGCAAAGCTGCCTCGGCCGTTGCCCGTCGTAATCGCGTACGACCCGACCGCGTCGGCGCCGATATTGGCGGCCTCCTGGCTCAGGAATTTCACCTCTCCCGCGAGCACGATGTATGGATCGGCGAGCCCGGCTGCATTCGCGTCGGATCTGAACTTGTTCAGCTGGGTTCGCAGACCTTGCACGCCGCCCCAGCTTCGCTGCACATCCGCGCCCTTGATGAAGCCCAGGAAGTAAAGCGGCCGATCGCCCTGCACCCTCAGGTAATTCTTGTCGGCCATGAGGCCGATGTGTTCCTTGGGCAGCGAGGAGAGCTTGGCCGCCGATCCCCATCGACCGAGCTCCGTGAACATGCAGTATTTCATTGCAGCCGCCTTTGGGCTGGCCCTGAACGCGTACAGCGCTTTCGACATCGGGTGGTTTGCCCCGTAGCCGGCAAATGCCCAATAGTCCAAGCCGGCAAAGATGGCCTGATCGATTTCCTTGTCGATCTCGCCCTGGATCGAAGCCGAAAAACTAAGCGCGTTGGGATTGGTCGGCGCCCCGAAGAAGGGCGTCCGCCAACGATATTTTTCGGGACCGAGCGATTGCTTCATCGCTTCCGTCGGCTGCGAGCCCGGCGCATACCACGCGTCCCATCGAATGGCTCCGACGAGAGGCCTGGATGGCGCCGCAGCCGCAGCAGGATTGCCGGAACCCAGGAAGCTGAGCGAGCCGGGCAGGAGGCTTGCTGATAACGATGCCAAAAACATCCTTCTTGTAAGCGCGAACGGCTTACGGACTGCTTCGTTCCCATTGTCCATTGGCGATCTCCGATCGTTCCCATCCTGTGCGACGGCTTCATGCAAATGACATCGAGCGCCGTACTCTATTGTATTGATTTCCCTCGAAATAACCTTACAACAGTTAAATGTGAGCGCTGCGTGTTATAGCCTTATTCTTGTAGGATAAGTGCGCTAACAGGGAATTCGTGGTGCAAACCAATGGCAATTGCTTGTTGATCTTGTGGGGAGCGGCTCAGGTTGGACATGGAAATCCCGGCACTGTCTAGTTTCAGCTCAGGCGTGAATCTCGATACGCTTCCAGCAAGTGAGATCGAGACACGGCTCAGAGATTTCTTTTCCGGGCGGATCGCAAATCCGAAGCCCGACGAGCTCATCCAATCGGTCAAGCAGTTGGAAGAGCAATTCGGTGATTATAAGGAATTCCAGTTTGCCAAGGCGGCGGCGCTTGTGCAGGCCTGTGATTTCGCCGGAGCGCGCGCAATCCTGCTCGACCTCGTCAAGCAGCTGCCGTCGGACTCACGGGTATTGCATCGCCTTGCAATCGCGGATCTCAATATGGGGTCCGCACAAGAAGCGCAGGACGTCTATCTTTCCGCGCTCGTTGCGGCCCCGCAGAGCGAAAACCTGCGCCGGGAGTTCGCCGGCCTCCTCCGCGTGATGGAGGCGAAGAAGCTCTATCGCGGGGTCGACCGGAAGAAGCACGGCCTGACCGTCGTCTGCGCCGTCAAGAACGAGGGCGACGATCTCCTGGAATGGCTGCACTTTCACAGGCTGGTCGGGGTTGATCACTTCTACCTCTACGACAACGGCAGCACCGACGACACGCGCGCCGTGATCGAGTCCTTCCCGTGGCCCGAAATGATCACCTATCATTTCGTGGAAGGGGAATTCGGCCAGATGCGCGCCTTCTCGCATGCGATCGACAGCTATCGCAATTGTGCGGAATGGTGCGCCTTCATCGACGCCGACGAATACCTGTTTCCGACCGAGGCCGGCAGCATCAAGGACGTTCTGGCCGAAGTCGGCGCCGCGCCGGCGGTGGCGGTGCATTGGCTGAATTTCGGGTCGAACGGTCACGACGCGAGGCCGGCCGGCCTGTGCATCGAGTCCTTCACGCGTCGCGCTCCGGACGACTTCCCCGATCATTTCATCATGAAGTCGATCGTGCGGCCGGACACCATCGTGTCCTATCTGCATCCCCACCAATCGCTTGTTCTGGGCTGCTACGTCGCGGAAGACGGCACGCCGGTTTTCCCGATCGGCGGACGCTGCACGGCTCCCAAGCGCAACAAGCTCGTGATCAATCACTACTATACCAAGTCACGGCAGCAATTGCTGAAGAAGCGCGAGCGCGGCCGGCCGCTGGCCGATGGAGATCCTGAAAAGATCCGGGCCATGGAGTTCTTCACGCTACGCGATCGCAACGATCTGGAAGATGCGACGATTCAGCGGTTTGTTCCCGACCTGAAGAAGCTGGTCCAGGGCTGAATCCGGGAAAAATAACAAGGGCGCGCCGATCGGCGCGCCCTTGTTGTTTCGTGCAGTGACGTGATCGTTGACTGTCGCGACCGGCTACATAGGTTCTGGTCAGCTACAGCGGCTCCAGCCGGTATTTCGCCAGCAAGGCTTGTGCGGCATCGACGTCGATCCTTGCCGGCCTCTGGAAGACCGACATGTTGTTGGCGCGGGCGATCTCGCGCGCGACCGTCCGCACCGAATGGTAGTGGGGACGGTTCTCGAAGTCGTGGATTGCGATGAAGGCGCCCGGCGCGCCGTGAAGCACGCACTGCACGAAGCACGCCACGCGAAACCGGCCGTCAACGAAATACAGGTCGGCGGTCTTGGCTTCCGGACGCTCCCAGATGCGCTCGTGATAGTCGGGCCAGGAGCTCTCCTTTTCCTTCTCGATCGGATAACCCCACTCGCGCAGCTTGCCGATATCGACATGCAGCAGCTGCGGCCTGGTGCTCGCATCACGCGTGGCGTCGCCGACATTGTTGAGCCATTCCAGGGAGGAATCGATCGAGATGACCCAGTCCTTCTTGGTCTGACACGCGAGCCAGGTGCTTCCTCCCGACCCAAATTCAAGGAAACGTGTCGAGAGATCCAGGAAGCTCTTGAACAGTGTCAATTCCTGAGCGTCCATTGCGATTTTCATGGCGGGACCCCGTGGTTTCTCGATTTGCTGTCTGGCTGGTGGATGCCAATCCACCGTCGGAAGGCGGTCGTGGCTCGCCAAGTCGCGATGAGATCCGGTTGAATCGTCGTCGCGCTTCTCGGTTTCCTGTTGGCTAGCCACGCCGGCGATCTGGAGAGATCGGCGGTTATTGGTTCAGCCCGACGCGCTCCACCTTGTAGCCGCGCTCCAGGATCGCGCGCCACCAGGGTTGCTCGTCGACATACCAGCGCACCGTCTTGGCGATGCCGGTCTCGAAATTCTCCTCGGCGCGCCAGCCGAGCTCGGTTTCGAGCTTGGTGGCGTCGATGGCGTAGCGGCGGTCATGGCCGGGACGGTCGGCGACGAAGTTGATCAGCTGGCGCCGCGGGCCTGCCGCTGCCGGCACGACCTCGTCGAGCAGGTCGCAGATGCTTTCCACGACGTGCAAATTGGTGCGTTCGTTGCGGCCGCCGACATTGTAGGTCTCGCCGACCTCGCCGCGCTCCAGCACCAAGGTCAGTGCTTTGGCGTGGTCCTCGACGAACAGCCAGTCACGGACGTTCTGGCCGTCGCCGTAGACCGGCAGCGGCTCGCCGGCGAGCCCCTTGATGATCATGTGCGGGATCAGCTTTTCCGGGAAATGATAGGGGCCGTAATTGTTCGAGCAGTTGGTCACCAGGGTCGGCAGCTCGTAGGTCTCACGCCAGGCGCGGACCAGATGATCCGATGATGCCTTGCTGGCCGAATAGGGCGAGTTCGGCGCATAGGCCGTGGTCTCGGTGAACAGCCCCTCGTCGCCGAGCGAACCGAACACCTCGTCGGTCGAGATATGCAGGAAGCGGAACTGGTCGCGCTTCTCGGGCGAGAGCGTCCGCCAGTGACGCAACGTCTCCTGCAGGATCGTGAAGGTGCCGACGATGTTGGTCTGGATGAATTCGCCGGGACCGTCGATCGAGCGATCGACATGGCTCTCTGCCGCGAGGTTCATCACCGCATCGGGCTGATATTTCTCGAACAGCCGGCGCAGGGCCTGGGCCTCGCAGATGCAGGCCTTTTCGAACGTATAGTTCAGGCTCTCGGCGGAGCCGGGCAGGGAGGCCAGGTTCGCCGCATAGGTCAGCTTGTCGATGTTGACGACGCGGGCGTGGGTGTCTCGCAGCAAATGACGGACCACGGCGGAGCCGATGAAACCCGCTCCGCCGGTGACGAAGATCGTCGATCCCTTAAACCGCATGTTTGAATACCTCCGCCGTGCGGGGCTGCCCCTGGAACGAGCGGTAGACCGACAGCAGATACTCGCCGTAGCTGCTCTTGGCGGTCTTCTGCGCCACCTTCGCGAAGGCTTCGAGCGAGATGTAACCCTGGCGCAGCGCGATCTCCTCGGGACAGGCGATGCGCAGGCCCTGGCGCTGCTCGAGGATCTGGACGAAATGACTGGCCTCGACCAGCGAGGAGTGGGTGCCGGTGTCGAGCCAGGCAAAGCCGCGGCCGAGCACTTCGACATAGAGGTCGCCGCGCTCGAGATAGGCCTTGTTCACGTCGGTGATCTCGATCTCACCGCGCGGGGACGGCCTGATGCCGGCGGCGATGTCGACTACGTCGTTGTCGTAGAAATAGAGGCCGGTGACGGCGACATTGGACTTCGGCCGTTTCGGCTTCTCCTCGATCGACAGCGCCCGCCCGGTGCCGTCGAGCTCGATCACGCCGTACTGTTCGGGCGCGTTGACGACGTAGCCGAACACGGTGGCGCCCTTCCGGCGCACCGAGGCGGCCGACAGCATGCTCGGCAGGCCGTGGCCGTAGAAAATGTTATCGCCTAACACAAGGGCAACGGAGTCATCACCGATGAACTCGCGTCCGACGATGAAGGCGTCGGCGAGACCCCGCGGAGTTTCCTGCGTGGCATAGGCGAAGCGGACACCCATCTCGGTGCCGTCGCCGAGCAGGCGCTGGAACAGCGGCTTGTCCTGCGGCGTGGAGATGATCAGGATATCGCGGATTCCACCGAGCATCAGCGTCGACAGCGGATAGTAGATCATCGGCTTGTCGAACACAGGCAGCAGCTGCTTGGAGACGACAGTGGTCACCGGATAGAGGCGCGAGCCGGTGCCACCGGCAAGGATAATGCCTTTCATGGTCCCTCACAATTTGACTATCAAAACATAACAGATAGCGTGCGCCGCACAAGTTTGTTATGAGAGGAAAACTAACATTTTGAGCGCATCAAACTGGAACAAATGTTAAATGAACGTCATCAAGACCGAGCTTCCTGAAGTCCTGATCGTCGAGCCGAAGCTGTTCGGCGACCAGCGCGGCTTCTTCCTCGAGACCTACCAGTCGCCCCGTTATGTCGAGCACGGCATCGCGCGTCCCTTCGTGCAGGACAACATGTCCCGCTCGGCCTATGGCGTGCTGCGCGGGCTGCATCTGCAAAACCCGCTCACCCAGGGCAAGCTCGTCACCGTGTTGCGCGGCAAGGTGCTGGACGTTGCCGTCGACGTGCGTGTCGGCAGCCCGAATTTCGGCAGGCATGTCGCGGTGGAATTGAGCGAGGACAACCGCCGGCAGTTATGGGTGCCGCGCGGCTTTGCCCACGGCTTCGTGGTGCTCTCGGAGACCGCCGACTTCTTCTACAAATGCGACGACTTCTACAGCCCCAAGGACGAGCTCTCGATCCGCTGGAATGATCCGGCGATCGGGATCAAGTGGGGGGTCGATAAGCCGCAGCTGTCGGCGAAGGATGCAGACGCGCCGCTGCTCGCCGATGCCCGCAACCTTCCGACCTATGGACAAATCTGATGCGGATCTTGTTGACGGGAACGCGCGGCCAGGTTGGCGGCGCACTCAAGCCACTGCTGGAAAGCCACGGCACCATCGTCGCGCCGCCGACGGCGGAGTTCGATCTGTCGAAGCCGGAGCTGCTGGCGGGCCAGCTCGACAGTCTGAAGCCCGACCTCATCATCAATCCGGCCGCCTATACCGCGGTGGATCGCGCCGAGGACGAGCGTGAGCAGGCGTTCCTGGTCAACGCGAAGGGGCCGGAAGCACTCGCCAAATGGGCTGCGACGAACCATGTGCCGCTGGTGCATTTCTCCACGGACTACGTGTTCAACGGTTCAGGCGACGTGCCGTGGCGCGAGGACAGCGCAACCGAACCGTTGTCGGCCTACGGCGCCAGCAAGCTGGCCGGCGATGTCGCGGTTCAGGCGGCGGGCGGGGCGCATCTGATCGTGCGCACCTCATGGGTCTATTCTGCAAAGGGCACCAATTTCCTGCGCACCATCGCGCGGCTCGCCGGCGAGCGTAAGGAGCTGCGGATCGTGGCCGACCAGATCGGTGCGCCGACGACGGCACAAGCGATCGCCAGCGCGGTGGCCGGCATCGTTCTGCCGAACCCCACCACGTTGCACGATCAGCTCGCGCGCCGGGGCGGTGTCGTCAATCTGGTTTGCGCCGGCGAAACCAGCTGGCACGGATTTGCAACGGCCATTGTCGGTGGGCTGCGGTCTCGCGGCGTCACGCTGGCGGTCGACAATATCGTTCCGATCGCAACGGCCGATTTCCCCACCAAGGCCGTGCGACCGGGCAACTCGCGGCTGGATCTGTCGCGTTTGAAGGCACAGTTCGGGGTGGCGATGCCGACATGGCAGGAAGCGCTCGCGCGCGAGCTGGATGCATTCGTCCAGCTCAGCGCGCCCGCCCACGCGTAGAGAATGTTGGAGCGAGCTGGTATCGGCGCGGCTTAAGCGGGCGCGTCGGACAAAAATCAAGGCCCCGTTCCGATTGAAACGGGGCCTTGGGATTGAGCTGGAGCGATCGTCGCCGGTCAGTTGCAGCCGCTCAGCGCGGCCGGCCGATGCTGTCGTAGGTGAAGCCGTGCGCGGCCATCTCGTCGGGGCGGTAGATGTTGCGCAGGTCGACGACGACCGGATGCTTCATCTCCTGCTTGATGCGCTTGAGATCGAGCGCGCGGAACTGGCGCCACTCGGTCACGATGACGAGCGCATCCGCCTGGTGGGCGCATTCATAGGCATCCTTGCAGTAGTCGATCTCGGGCAATTCCTTGCGGGCCTGCTCCATGCCGATCGGATCGTAGGCGCGGACCTTGGCGCCGAAGTCGATCAGGCCGTTGATCAGCGGGATCGAGGGCGCCTCGCGCATGTCGTCGGTGTCGGGCTTGAAGGTCAGGCCAAGCACGCCGATCGTCTTGCCGCGCAGCTCGCCGCCGAGCACGTTGGCGACCTTGCGTGCCATCGCGCGCTTGCGGTTGTCGTTGGCGGTCAGCGTCGCTTCGACGATCTTCAGCTGGACGTCGTGATCGAGCGCCGTCTTGAACAGTGCACGGGTGTCCTTCGGGAAGCACGAGCCGCCGTAGCCCGCGCCGGCATGCAGGAACTTGGTCCCGATCCGGTTGTCGAGCCCGATGCCGCGCGCGACTTCCTGCACGTTGGCGCCGACCTTCTCGGAGAGATCGGCGATCTCGTTGATGAAGGTGATCTTGGTCGCGAGGAAGGCATTTGCGGCGTATTTGATCAGTTCCGCCGTGCGTCGCGCGGTATAGAGGATCGGTGCCTGGTTCAAATAGAGCGGACGATAGACTTCGCCCATCACCCGCTTGGCCCGCTCGTCTTCGGTGCCGACGACGATCCGGTCGGGATGGCGGAAATCCTGGATCGCGGCGCCCTCGCGCAGGAATTCGGGGTTCGAAGCCACGGCGAAATCGGCGTCCGGATTGGTCTCGCGGATCAGGCGTTCAACCTCGTCGCCGGTGCCCACGGGCACGGTCGACTTCGTCACCACCACGGTGAACTTCGTGAGCGCTGCGCCGATCTCCTTGGCGGCAGCATAGACGTAGCTCAGATCTGCATGGCCGTCGCCGCGCCGCGAGGGCGTTCCGACCGCGATGAACACGGCATCAGCGTCGGCGACGGCGCCGGTGAGCTCCGTCGTGAAGGTGAGCCGTCCGGAGGCGGAGTTGGTCTCGACGAGCTTATCGAGGTCAGTTTCGTAGATCGGGATCTTGCCGCGTTTCAGGGCTTCGATCTTGCCGGCGTCCTTGTCGACGCAAACGACCTGATGGCCGAAATCGGCAAAACACGCTCCTGAGACGAGACCTACATATCCCGTTCCAACCATTGCAATCTTCATGAATCCGCTCGTCGATCAGTGTGGAGAGGAGGAGTTAGCACTAGCACAATTGGCGCCGATAACGCCAAGTTTTATAACGTACAGTTTGTGTTGGAGCTCGGCGGCTTTTTGTGCAAACGGTGATTGCCTCAGTGCAGTTGAGTGCGCGCTAATCACCTTGGGCACGCCGTGGACACATTCTCAACTTGAAATCGACTGACAATCGAGCCGCCGTTTGAGGGGTGGACATGAGTACGATGACGATTGGCAAGCAGAGGCCCTCAGGAGCTGAACACGCGTCGTTACAAACGCAATTCTCCAGATACGATCGCACGACGTTTTCTGGATTTGTCTATGATCGCGCCGATCTCGGCCGGCGCTACACCGTTGAGCTGCTCGTCGACGGCGAGCCATACATGTCATCATTATGTGACGAGTTTGTAACAGAGCTCGCCGACGCCGGGATCGGCGACGGCCGATTTGGCTTTACCTTCAACGTGCAGGACCAGGTCGCCTCGGATGCCGGGATCATCGAGGCAAGACTGGCAAATATCGGAGATCCCGTCGGCGTTCCGATTCGTTGCGATGTCGCTGCACAGCAAGCGCGGTGGCACCGGATCGGCGATATCGAATGGGTCGGAGGTTTACGCTTCGAGGGCTGGCTTTCCCAGGACATCGATGAGGACATCGAGATCCTGATCGCGGAGCGGCCGGTGATGACGGTGAAGCCGACCGGGTGGACCAACGTTGCGCGGGGAGGCGAGTTCGGCGTCGGCCGCCGGATCGATTTTCATCTGCCCGAGCATTTTGCGGATGGTCGCATGCGCGGACTTTCCGCGCGGACGATTTCGGGACGAAGCCTGATACCGGAGCCGGTTGCATTCGTCGCTTTCGATCGCGGACTGGAGCAGACGCTTGCCGATCTCGGGCGCTGGGAAAGCGAGCGTCTTCGCGGACAGCTGTTCGACCGGGTGCTGCCGGCCTCGATGCCGTTTCACGCCTATCGCAGCTGGAAAGAGCGCTTTTCGCCGACGATCCAGTCCGATGTTCGTTCGGAGGCAGCCGTTGTCCTGATCGGCGACGTCAGGGTGGACGAAAGCATTGAAAGCCTCGAGGCCCAGCGGCACCCGGCCTGGTCGGCGGTGTGCCTGCCGACGCAGGGGTTCAGTCAGTTCGATCCCAAGGCGGCGCGCGAGTTCGTCGATGGCGATGCCGCCGACAGCGAATTCTTTGTCTTCTGCCTGAGCGGGACGATTCTCGCGGAAGATGCCCTGCTGCGCTTTGCCGACCTCTTCGCGTCCGAACCGGACTGCGATCTCGTCTATGGCGACGTCGAGGTCTCGGCGGGCGCCGGCGCGGTCTGGCCGCTGGCGTTTTCGGCATTCGATCTTGAACGCGCGCTCGAGCAGGGCTACGGGGCGTATTGCTTTGCGGTGCGCCGTGAACGTGCCCTGCAAGCGCTGCGATCGGCGACGTCGCTCTACGACATCTTCCTGTCCTGCGCGGAGCCTGGTCGAACCTATCATCTTCCGGGATCGGTTGCGGCTTTGCCGCGGATCGATGCCGCGGCGGCAACCGCCGAACTGGTCGCTGCGAGCAAGGCCTATTTTGCCAGAGCCAGTATCGAGGTGAGTGTCGAGCCGCGAAAGGCCGGTCTTCTTCCAGCCGTCCAGGTCAAGCGCGCGGTCGATTGGAACGAGCGCACCACCATCATCATCCCGACCAGAAATCGCGTTGAACTGCTCAAGCGATGCATCGAGACGGTGATGCCGGCAGCGAATGAGACGAACGCACGGATTCTGGTCGTCGATAACAGCTCGACCGAGCCTGAAACGCTGGACTATCTGGAGAGCCTTTCCTCGGACGAAATCGACGTCATCTCGGTCGAAGGTCCCTTCAACTTCGCATTGATCAACAACGCCGCGGTCGATTGCGTCGACACCGAGAACATCTGCTTCCTCAACAACGACGTCGAGGCGCTCGACGACGGGTGGCTGGCGGAGCTGCTTTGGCGGCTCGCTGCCCCCGATGTCGGAGCCGTCGGCGCAAAGCTGCTTTGGCCGAGCAGCGTCGTGCAGCATGGCGGGGTGGTGCTGGGGGCCAATTTCTCGGCCGCGCACGCCTTCAACGACCGGATGGACGGCGATCCCGGTTACGGCGATCTTCTCCAGGTGGCGCACGAATGTTCGGCGCTGACGGCAGCATGCCTCTTGATGCGCAAGCGCGATTTCGTGGCTGTCGGCGGCATGGACGAGATCCGCTTTCCGATCAGCTTCAACGACATCGATTTGTGCCTGAAGCTGCGCCAGCTTGGAAAGCGCATCGTCTTCACGCCGGATGCCAAGCTGGTTCATCTGGAGTCGGCAAGCCGGGGCCGCGATTCCATGCCGGATCGCAAAGCGCGCTTCAAGCGCGAACTGTCGATGCTGCGCGCGAAGTGGGGAGAGGTGCTGCTCGACGATCCCTATTACAGCCCGCTGCTGGGATTGGACTCGACGCCGTTCTCTTCGCTTGCGTGGCCGCCGCGATCATGGAAGCCGCGCGCCAACCTGCCGCCGGTGCCGACCGTTCCTCCGATCGGGATGTAGCAGGACGTCCTCGACCACCCAGTCGAGCACGGCCGCAATCGTTGCATCGGCGTCAGACCCTGGTTGCAGTTTCAGGTCTGCTGTTCGGCTGCGCGATGGTGTCGCGATCCACTCCGTCGCGGCGGCCGGTAGCCCGGTTGCCAGCAGTGCGTCCACCAGCGGATGCCCGAATGCCGGTTGACCGATGTCGAGAACCAGTTTGGTGATGCCGTGCCCCTCGATGAGTGTGGCAATTTCGTCGACGGTGACGTCGCCGGCGACCACGACATTCGTCCGCTGCATCAGCTTGAGATCGTCGAGCGTGGTACCCAGCACGGTGATCTCGGCGTCTTCGTCGGCGGCGGCCATGTGATCGCTCAAGGCTCTGATGAAGCGGAATTCCGCGGCGCCGGCGTGCAGGGCAAGCAGGCCGAGACGCGCCGGGCCATCCACGGCGTGATGCTGCGTGGGCGGTGCGGGCGTGTCGCTCAGCCTGACCGCTTGCAGGCCGAGAACCGCTCCGGAGAACGCGGCTCCATCGTCACCTATCACTGCCATGCGTCGAGCCCCCGCGATCAGGTCTGTCCAGTCCGGATCGCTGCCTGATCCGATCGCGGCGCGGGTGGCAAGTGCGGTGTCGGTGATCAGGAGGTCGTAGGCGAAACGCTGCGTGAGCAGCGCCAGGCCTGCGGCGGGCAGGCGGTTCGGCTCTGCAATCTCGAGCAATCGGACTTTGAGATCGGTGAGAAGCGTCAGAAGAGTCTCGCGGCCCTCATCGGTCGCAACGTCGAGCGCGATCGATTGCGGAACGCCGCCATCCGGATCGAAGATCGCAGCCGGCTGGCGTTGTCCCTCGGAGCGGACGTGCACGACCAGGCCACGTTGATCGTCCTTCGCGAGTTGCCTGCACCGCCTGATGGCGATCTCGCGGCCGACGGAGGAGCCGCAGACAATGACGTGTGGCCCGTCGCCGCGCGGTTCGTTCGAGAGCAGCTTGAGCTCGAGCGCCGCACGGCAATCGCGCAGCGGATCGGCAAGCAAAAACGCGGCGCACTCCGTTGCATAGCGCCGGTAGCGGTGCTCGAGAACGCGCAGATTGCGCAGCACCAGCGAACGCTTCTCGCCGAGGAAGGAGCGCGAGCCCTCGTGTCCGACAAAGACCGAGGGGATGCAAACGTTGCGGAAGCCGGCCTCCGCGGCGCGCAGACAGAAGTCGACGTCTTCGAGATAGCCGCGATAGAAGTCGTCGGACAGCTCACGCACCGCGTCGAGGCATTCGCGGGTAATGTAGAGGCAAAACCCGATGCCGTTGGGGATGTCGATGGCGATCCCTGAATTCGCTCGACCTGCAAGTTCGTCCAGTAATTCTATCTCGCTGGGTGAAGGCAGCGGATTTGAGCGGTTCGGGACCGGAAAGCTGGTGTATTCGCCGTTGTTCGAGAGCGGGGTCGCCGTCCCCACGCGCGGTGTCGATTGCACGGCGCTTCGCAAGCGTTGCAGCGCATATTTCGGCACGATCGTGTCCGAGTTCAGCAGCACGACGTCGCCGGCGCCCGTCGCACCGAGCGCCCGGTTGACCGCGCCGACAAAGCCGAGATTGTGCTCATTGGTCAGCAGCCGGATGCGGAGCTCTGCCGCAAGCCCGCCGAGCAGACGCTTGATGTCGGGCTCGGGCGTCGCATCGTCCACGACCAGGATGGTCGAGCCGGGCGTGCAGGCGACGGCCGTCAATGCGCTCTCGATGCAGGCGCGCGTTGCAGCCAGATCGCGGTAGACCGGGATGATGACGGTGAGCGGGGGAGTTTCGCCGTTTCGGGCGCGCGCCGGCCGTTGTGGTGTGCTCCGGCGATCCGGAGCGCGATTGGCCGGCAGTTGAATGCTCGCGATGACCCGGTCAGCCTGCGTGATCTCGAGGCGTTGCGAGGTCGCCGATGCCGGCCGTATCAGGCGGAAGCTCGCGGCGCGTCGTCCATCGAGCGCGAATCCGTGGCGGGGATCGGCGGGAAGCTGGATCGTGCTGGATTGATTCGCCTGCGCCAGCGAAAGGTGCGGGTCATCAGCCCCCCGCCACGTCACCCAGCCCTTCACCTCTTCATCCAGGAAGTCGACACGGGCGCAACTGTCCTGACCGCTCTGTTCGAGCAGCAGGAGGGCGCTCCTGACCGAATCCGGATCGTCGTCGCGTCGCGCCACGCTCCGTGCCGCTTCGATCTGCTGCGGGCCGTCACCCCAGGCCATCATTCGCCGCGCCGCGACCAGATCGTCCGGTTCGAGCTCGATTGCCCTTGCCACACAGGCGAGGGCGGCGTCCCTGAGATCGAGGTGAAACAGCGCCTCTGCGCGCAGCAGGTGAGCGCGGGCGCCCGGATGCGGCAGGATCCGGCAGCGGCGGTCGGCGAGCGCGAACGCCCTACGAAAATTACGCGCCTCGAGCGCGCCGACGGCGGCTCGCTCCAGATCGACGTGATGGAGCGTTCTGGATGTGAAGGCGATCCTGCGCGCGTCGGCGGTCAAATGTCGCCCTTATCTGGCCGCAGTCAGCCCGTCGTCTTTACGGCGCTATGCCGGCTCCGGAACACGCGCACTCGCCCCTCGAGGCGCGCTCCGCCCAGGCGCGGCGCCGGATTGACGGGTTCAGCGCGCCTCGGTTGCTGAGGCGCGAGGGGCGCTGCCTGCACGCGGCGTTCTTCGAGGTTGAGCTTGAGGCCTACCAATGGTTCCCGGCCCGACGGGCCCGACACCACGATCCGGTTCCCGGTGACCCGCAGGGCGGGCGCCCCAAGGAATATCGTCTCGGCCGAAATGAGATAGCGATCGACGCTGGGGCCTGTGGCCTCCAGCGAGAACCCTGTGATGGCCAAAGCGCGTCCCCTGGTTCCGGCAAAGGTTCCGAGCGGAACGAACTGGTTGTCGCCCCGCTGCGGCCTCGCGAACTTGACCGCATATTGCAGGTCGAGGTCGTGCGGCTTGTTCGGCCAGTCGAGGGAAATGCCCTCGATTCGTGCCGGAGCGGACGGTCCGGCAATCCAGGTATTCGTGCCGACCGTCACATCGCCCAGACCTGCGACATGGGCGAGCAGCTTGAGGTCGCTCAACTCGCCAACACCTGCCCCATCGAGGCCCGCGTCAGCCTCGAACGTATCGAATGGCTGGCCGGCCGGCTGCCCCTTGGGCTGCTGCCCTTGGAACTGCTGGCCTTGCGCATGCTGGCCCTGGGCCTGATGGCCCTGGGTCAGCGGCTCGATCTTGATATTGGCGGCAGTCGATCCGCCGGCGCGCCCCGCCGTGACCTCGACGATCAGGCGGCTTGGCCGCGCGACCGACACGACCAGCGCGCTTTCCGGCGCAAACAGGGTTCCATTGACCACGTCGGGTCCGGTAATGATATTACAATTGTTAAGGCTGGCGCGATCTGCATAAACGCGCACCACCGGAGGTGATGTCTTATCTTCCGCGCCATTGTACCGAACCAGGAAAAGACCTCGTGCCAGGTCAATGGTTTTCTGCTGAATCTGTTCGTTCATCGTCGCCTGCGAGCCTAACGGAATGGATCGATATGTCTCTCACACAGTGTGCCCCAAAAATCTGTGTGATAGAAGGGGGCTTAATGTTAATCCGGTGAGATAGTTTCACACGTGCAGATCGAAGACACCCTGCCGGTCATGATGCAAACCCTGACCCCAATCGAAGACCGCGCGGCCGGGGGGCGCGCCCGCCCGCCAATGAACGTCCTCTTCGTCCACAATAACTTTCCGGCGCAGTACCGCCACATTGCGCGTGCGCTCGCGGAGCAGCCCGGAAACAAGGTCGTTGCGGTCGGTTCATCGACCGCGAGCACGACGCGCGATATCCGGCTGCTCAAATATTCGACGACCAAGTCGGACTCCGCGCTGGTGCATCCCTTTGCCCGCCGCTTCGATGTCGAAGCGCGGCGTGCCGAAGAGGTGCTGTATGCGCTGTCGTCGCTGTCGGGGCAGGGCTTCGTGCCCGACCTGATCTTCGCGCATCCCGGTTGGGGCGAGACGCTGCCGTTGCGCACGATGTTTCCGCGCGCGCGGATCATCCTCTATTGCGAATTCTATTACGGTTCGGAGGGCCGGGACGTCGGCTTCGATCCCGAGTTTCCCATGACGGGCCTTGACGGCAATGTCGCGCTCCATCTGAAAAATGCGACCACGCTGCTGGCGCTCACGGAATGCGATACCGGCGTTTCGCCGACGCCGTGGCAGAGGTCGACCTTTCCGCGCGAGTTTCAGAGCAAGATCGAGGTGATCCACGAGGGCGTCGACACCGACGAGGTGAAGCCCAATCCGGTCGCGCGGTTTCAGCTTCCGAACGGCGCGACGTTGTCGGCCGACGACGAAGTGATCACCTATGTCTCGCGCAACCTGGAGCCGGTGCGCGGATTCCATATCTTCATGCGATCGCTGCCGAGGATCATGGCTGCGCGGCCGAATGCACAGGTGGTGATCGTCGGCGGCAGCGGGACGTCGTACGGCGCGAATCCGCCGGAGGGTTCGAGCTGGCAGTCGATGTTCCTGGACGAGATCAGGTCGGACATCGACCTTCGCCGCGTGCATTTCCTCGGCCGAATTCCTCGGGGACAATATCTCGAACTGCTGCAGATTTCCTCGGTGCACGTCTACCTGACCTATCCCTTCGTGCTGTCGTGGTCGCTGCTGGAGGCGATGAGCGCGGGATGTGCGGTGGTGGCGTCCGACACCGCCCCGCTGCGCGACATCATCTCGGACGGCAACGGCCTGCTGGCGCCGTTTTTTGATATTGATGCGCTGTCGGATCAGGTAATCTCGGTGCTGACACGGCCCAAGGCCTTCAAGAAGATGCGGATGAAGGCGAGGAGCTTTGTGAGGGACAATTACGACGCAAAGCGGGTCTGTCTGCCCCGGATGCTGACGCTCGTTGATGAAGGTGTCCTCCCGCACACGTAACGGGGGATAACGCCAGGAGTTTGCGATGCCGCTTGTCATCTCGGTTGCCCAGCGCAAGGGCGGGGTCGGTAAGACGACTCTTGCGGTCCTGCTGGCCGCAGAACTGGATCGGCGCACGGGCGTGGTGGGACTGGTCGACGCCGACTCGCAGGCCTCCGCCTGTCACTGGGCCGAGCCCGGCAATTTGTCGTTCCCCGTCTACCAGCTTGATCCGGAGACCCGCCCCGTGGCCGAATGGGCCAAGCTGATGCGCCAGATTCCGCATCAGATCATCGTCGTGGACTCCGCGCCCAACGATCGGGTGCTGGGCGCCGTGCTCGCGGTCGCCAATATCGTGCTGATGCCGTGCACGCCGTCCGGGCTCGATATCGAGGCCACCGCGCGGACGATCGACATCGTGCGGGAGGTGCGAGCAGCGCGGCGAACGGCGCTCCGCGCCATGATCGTGCCGAACCGCGTCGACCAGCGCACGCTCGAAGGCCAGCAACTGATCGAGGAACTGGATACGCTCGACGAGGAGATCGGGCCAATGATCGGAAGCCGCTCGGCCTATGTTCGCGCCGTCGCATTGGGACAATCGGTGGCCGATTTCGCCGGCGGTACGCCCGCAGATCTCGAGATCAAGATGCTCGCCGATCTGGTCATGAGCTGGTGCGGGATCGCGCCCAGGCAACGCGTATCGGTATAACAGAGCGCGCCGGCTGGTTCACGTCAGACTAACCATGCCCGCACGGGAACAAGAAATCCCGCACTTGCAACTAGTCCTGCATCTGACGGCGGCGTCCGCAGAAGCCGCGGGAAAAAGCTCCAAAAGGCAATAAAGCCGCGATCTGTCGGCCCTCACGCGCGTTATCATTCGGGACCGAAAAGCCTGTCGGTGCGGGGAGCCTTGCTTGGTTAACGGACCGCTCGCGCGGATCCGAGCATTTGAAGTAAATGCCGCCGCGCGCCTGAGCCTTAACTCAAGACATTTCCCGTAGATGCTTCCCGTCACTGTGGGGAGTGAAGAATGTACAACGTCAAGCGAGTGATGGCCCTGGTTCTGGCCATGGTCGCGCTCGGGACAAGCGCGCAGAACGCCCAGGCCGGAATGATCGGCTTCCCGCTGCCGCTGCGCGGTGTGGTCGAGAAGATCCGCTTCAGCGAGCCGACCCTGGCGCCGATGGCCTACACCATGTTCTGCATGCGCTACGCTGACGAATGCAAGCCGAAGGCCCGCGCCCGCATGGTGTTCCGCGGTGGCGCCACCCGTCTGACCAAGCAACTCATCGCCGACTTGATCGAGGTCAACGCCTCGGTCAACCGCAGCATCGCGCCACAGCGCAACGAACGCGGCCTCGCCGGCGAGGAATGGCTGATCAATCCGGCGCGCGGCGACTGCAACGACTATGCGGTCAGCAAGCGCCATGAACTCTTGGCGCGCGGCTGGCCGATGCGCAATCTGTTGCTGAGCGAGGTGGTGACGTCCTGGGGCGAGCATCATCTCGTGCTGGTGGTCCGCGTTGAGGGCGGCGATGTCGTGCTCGACAATATGAACGCGCAGATCCGCACCTGGTCGCAGGCGCGTTATCGCTGGGTCAGGATGCAGACCCCGGCGAACCCCGATCACTGGGCCGCCATCGCGCAGGTCGGCGCCTGAACTTCTGAATTGGTCCTATCGATTGAAGATGGCGCGGCGAGACATTCCGCCGCGCCACTTTTCGTATGGATGATGGAGACCGCAGGAGCGTTGTGCCGGCGCGCCGGAACGATTGCAGGCATGAACGGTTGATCCCGATCTTACTCGCCGAGGCATCGAGATGAAGTTGGCCGGCCTTGTCACAACAGCGGTGCTGGTCGTCGCCGCCGCCGCGCCGGTGCTTGCACAGGGCACCGGGCAGACCGCGCAGGGCACAACCCGCTATTCGATCGATGGCCCTGGCGGCGGCGTCCCGACATCGCGGCCGCAGGCGACCCGGCCGGTCCCGCCGGCAACACCGGTTTATCCTTACGGCAGGCCGTCACGCCACGGGCCGCCGGTCGGGCAGCAGACCAACGTCCCGCTGGGCTCGCGTTAACCGTTACGTCAGCGGCGCATCCGTTCAGTCTTAACGCTATTCCCATCGCCGTTTTGCCGCGCGGGATGGAATGTCGTACCCATGCAGTTGCTGCGTCTGTCGAGACGCAGGTTTGGTCCGTGCAGGGACGATATTCGCAATGGCGAGCAGGGGTTCTATACTCATCACGGGCGGCGCGGGATATATCGGGTCCCATTGCGCCAAGGCGGTCGCCGAGGCCGGATTTCTCCCGGTCGTCTACGACAATTTGTCCACCGGCCATCGCAACTTCGTGCAATGGGGACCGCTCGTCGTCGGCGACGTCGCCGAGCACGACAGGATCACCGCCACCATCCGCGAGCACAATGCGCTCGCCGTGATGCATTTCGCGGCATTCAGTGCGGTCGGCGAGTCCGTCGCCGATCCGCAGAAATACTACACCAACAATGTTGCCGGCACGCTCGGCCTGCTGCGCGGCATGCGGGAGGCGGGCTGCGACCGGCTGGTGTTCTCATCTACCGGCGCCGTCTATGGCAATGCCGGGCGCGATCCGATTCCCGAGAGCGCCGCAGGGCCGACCGTCAATCCCTACGGCCGCTCCAAATACATGATCGAGCAGCTGCTTGCCGATTATCGTGCGGCGTATCAGTTCAAATCGGTCTGCCTGCGCTACTTCAATGCCTGCGGCGCCGATGCCTCCGGCACCATTGGCGAGTTGCGCGACCCCGAGACGCACCTCATTCCGCGCGCACTGATGGCGCTGTTGGGGCACGTGCCGGACTTTGCGATCTTCGGCGAGGATTACGAGACGCCTGACGGCACCGCGGTGCGCGACTACATCCATGTCGACGATCTCGCCGCCGCTCATATCGCCGCGCTCGAGCTGCTGTTGAAGGGTGATGCCGGCGGCGTGTTCAATCTCGGCACCGGCACCGGCTATTCGGTGCGCAAGGTGCTCGACGCGATCCGCGCCGTGACCGGTGAAGCGGTGCCGAGCGTGGTGCGCGAACGCCGGGCTGGCGATCCGCCGATCCTGGTCGCTGATCCCTCCAAGTCGGAGAGCGGCCTCGGCTTCAAGGCGAGCCGGTCCGATCTCGGCCACATCATCCGCTCGGCCTGGGCGTGGCACCAGAAGGCGCATCCGCGCCGGCGCTAACCAAACAAGGCTCGACCTCAATCCAGGGTGATGTAGTGCTGCTCCGCCAGGCGGGCGAGGAACGGCATGTCGACGAAGCTTGTCACCAGGAAGACGGCGACCAGCGCCAGCACGGTCAGCATCAGGCCGCGCTCGCCATAGAGCTTCTCGGGCTTCTGCGCCGACGATCCCGGTGACGTCGACATCGAAAAGTAGGTGGTGAACAGCATCACCACCAGCGGCATCGCGAGGATGTACTCGATGCGGTACTTCACCAGAAACACCGAGAGGAAGAGCACCGAGAACAGCGAATAGCTGAGGCAGGAAGCGGTCAGCGATACCTCGGTATAGTCGGCAAAGCTCGCGCGGTAGCGCGCCAAGAGCTCTCTGCCGTGGGACGCGGCAATCTCGCGATATTCGGACAGCCGCTTGGCGGCCATCAGGAACGCGCCGCCGAACCAATAGCACAGGATCACCGAACCGGGCGGCAGCGAGGTCGGGTCGATCATCGCCCAGCCGATCAACAGCCGCAGCGGATTGTTGACGGACTCCGAGATGACGTCGAAATAGGCCTTGTCCTTGCTGCGAAGCGGCGGGACGTTATAGACGATGCCCTGCAAGGCAAAGATGCCGGTTGCGAACAGCATCAGGCGGTTGCTGGCGGATGCGCAGACGAGGCCGAGCGCGACCAGCAGCAGCCACTCCAGCCCGATGATCCTGCCGTCCATGGCGCTCTGCACCGCCGAGCGCTGCGACTTGGTCGGATGATGCCGGTCGAAGTCGCGGTCGAACCATTCATTGATGACGTAGTTGGCCGACGCGATGCAGATCGCGGCCAGCAGGCCGAGGACGATGGAGGTGACGAGATGATCGCCTCGCGCGCCGCGGAGCAGCCAGGCGAGAATGATTCCGGGAACGATGAAGATGTGCTTGGTGCTGTGATCGAGCCTGAGGATCGCAAGGTACTGCCGGATGCTTGCGGCAGGCGGCTTGCGGGCTTCGACCTTGCTGTCCATCAGCGCCATCGCGCGGTCCTTTTCCTGTTGCCCTCGATCGATCGCCTAGTTGAGAAGGTAGGCGTCGAAACTCTCGTCGGTCCTGGCGAGGCCGAAGCGGCGGATTAAAGTGGTCGCTTCGCGGAATTTGCGGATCTGCGCGGCCGAGGCACGGAACGTCCGCCAGTCCTTGCCTTCGTCGTAGATCTGGTCCGGCGTGATCTCATCGAGGCGGTAGGCCAGCAGGATGATGACGGGCGCGCCGGAGGTCTCTCGGAGTTCGCGCGCCAGGCGCAGCGTCTCGCCGAGATCGCTGTCCATCCTGCCCTTGCGCGAGAAGATCACGACGCTGCCGAACCTGTGGTCGCGCGCGAGAAAGACCGGGTTCCTGACGTAGTAGGGGAGCGCCTCGACCAGATATTCCGGCTCGCTGAGGATGACCGCATTGGCGAGATCGGCGCGTGAGGCGATCAGGCGGCCGAGATCGGCGCTGCGGCTCGCGACCGCGCCGGTCGCGGCATTGCGCAGATCGTTGATGCCTGCGGCGGCCTGGATCGCGAGCACCAGCAGGAGCGACACGCGCCCGATCGCCGGCAGCAGTCCGTCGGATGCGGTGGCGACCTTGCTCCAGCCGATCCAGTAGAGCGCGATCAGGAAACACAGCCAGACGGCGGCATGACGGTAGGCACCGTTGGCTGCGACCGCGAAGAACAGCGACGTCAGCAG
The DNA here is from genome assembly GCF_020889785.1 of Bradyrhizobium acaciae. Classification (GTDB taxonomy): domain Bacteria; phylum Pseudomonadota; class Alphaproteobacteria; order Rhizobiales; family Xanthobacteraceae; genus Bradyrhizobium; species Bradyrhizobium acaciae. Next base: position 38,035 of record NZ_JACMYK010000023.1, on the reverse strand, counting down.
CAGCGCGGCGATGGCGGCGAGAAACGCCGGACGCCGCGGCAGCAGCCCGAGCGTCGCGGCGAACAGCAGCACTGATCCTGCGATCCCCGGCAGCAGATTGGCAAACAGCGCGCCCAGCGACGTCGCGCCGGGGTTCACCAGCGACAGGATCGCAGCCGTCAGCGGTGACGCGTGCGACCAGTCCCGCGCCGCCGCATCATTGTAGGTCGGCAGCATTGTTACCGCGCAGATCGCGACGCCGATCGTCGCAATGATCGCATTGATCGCGAAATTGGTCAGTTGCGGCGTCCAGCGCCACCCGTTAGCCTCGAGCAGGTCGAGCAGCCAGAACAGCAGGAAGGCGCCGGCCATGATCGCGCCGACGACATTGGTGTTGGCCAGCAGCGACAGCAGCACGCCGAGCAGGACGCCGCGGTCGCGGTGCGCCGGATAGCAGGCCGCGATCGCAAACAGGAACAGGGCCGAGATGCCGTAATTCCTGGCCATCACGACATATTCGAACAGCAATGCGTGACCCGTGATCAGCAGCAGGACCAGCGGCCGCGGGAATGGCGATCGGAAGATCAGCAGCGCGACCGTGACGAGCCCGACCGCGAAGCCGATGCCGGGGAGCACCTCGACCCGGTCGAACACAGCGTGCGCGCCGCGCAGCAGGAGATACCAAAGGGCAGGGTGGCCCTCGCCGTGCAGCCCTCTCAGCATGGCGATCACATCGTCGCCGTACAGGGCGATGGTGAGCGCGCGGACTTCGTCGCGCCACATCACGTGACGGGCGATCTGGAAGCCCGCCAGCGCGATCCATCCCGCCAACAGCAGGAGGTCCGGCCAGGAGCGGCGGTCCCGCTTCGGCGCGAACAACCAGTCGTCCAGGATTTGCAAAGATCGGCTCAATGAACCCTGCTGCTGCTCGGATCGGTCACGTCAAACCACGGCGTCATCCGCGGCCTTCGTCATTTGTGTTAACAGTAAAAGCCGCCTACAATGTTGTAACATTATGGGCAAACCAGACTAACATTTATGACGCCGACGCCGGCCCAGAGGACGGTCAGGGGTAGCAGCCCTGCGCACCCCGAAATGGAGTTCGCGCTGGTGCTGTCGCGGACGATCGATTCCGTGCGTTCCGACCCGCAGCAGCTGCGCAGCGCGGTCTACGAGCTCGCGCGGCAGAAGCTGCAACAGCTCGCGCATGAGGATCCCCGGGAAAAAGCGCGTCTGATGCAGGCGCTGGAGGTGGCGATCGAGGGCGTCGAGGCGCACACCAGGAATGATCTGGTCGAGACGTTTTCGGTGCCGCCGGCGCGGGCGCTGCCGGAATTCCTGGCGGCGGCCGGCGCCGCGCGACGGATCGAGGCGCCACGGCGGATTGATGCCGCGGACGCATTCGTTAGGACGCTCGATCCTGTCGAGCCGGCCGAGCTGCCGCGCCGGCCGCGATGGTCGTCGTCGCCGCCGCTGCGCTACGTTGCCATGCTGGCTCTCTTTGCAATGATCGCGGCAATTGTCCTGCTGCAGCAACGCGACGTGTCATTGGCCGCGGCGCGCGCGATGATCGCGGGAACGCCCGTACCGGCGGCGGTTGAAAGCCAACGGCCTGCGGTGGTCGCCGCGGTGCCTGCGCCGGCCGCGCCCGTCGAGCCGCCGGCACCGAGACGGCCGTTGCCGACCGCCTACGGCGTTTATGCCGAGAGCGGCGGCAAGCTCTACGAGTTGCAACTGATCCAGGGCCGCGCGCGCCGGATCCGCGGGTGGCGATTTCGGCGGCGATCACGCGGCCGAGCGAGACCATATTGCCCGACGGACATCTCCGCTTCATCGTGTTCCGCCGCGAGGGCGCCGGCGGCGCCTCCGACCCGATCGATGTGCGCCTGATCGCGCATGTGGGCCAGCAGACCACGTTCGACGCGGCCGGCAAGCCGGTGGTCTCGTCGGGTGACGACAGCTGGGTGATCCGCAACATCTCGATCCCGTTCCGCGCAGCGCCGCTCAGCGAGTATCCGCAGATGTTCGAGGTCCAGCCGCGCGACGACGCGCCGCTGTCGCCGGGACGCTATGCGCTGATCCTGAAGGCGCAGGCCTACGACTTCACCGTCGAGGGTGCGGTGACCGACAAGCGGCATTGCCTGCAACGGCTGGCGGCTGCGAACGGCGTGTTCTACTCGGAATGCGACAAGCCGTGAGTGGCGCGCCGGTCCGGTTCAGCGCCGTGCTGGCGCTGTTGCTGTCGTCGACCGCCGCCATCGCAGCACCTGACGCCGAGACGGCGAAGCGGTGCTTGCGCGCGGCCTATCTGATCTATCCCTACAAGCGACCGGGTGTCGCGCCGATGAATGGCGACCGGCTGCATTTCTTTCAGCAGTGTATGACGCAGGACGGCAGGAAGTCAGCGGAAGCGCCGAAGCGCGATTGAACCGCTCAGCTCGCAGAATGTTCCGCAGGCGACCTCAGCCGGCCGAACTGGCTGCGCACCATGAACAGCATGAGGCGACCCGTGCCGATGCCGGCGAGGCCTCCCGCCACCTTGACGATGGCGTCGATCAGGCGGCCGTGGCGGTCAGGCGTCAGCAACTGCATCGCTTCGAGCGAGAATGCGCTGAAGACAACAAAGAGCACGATCAGCGCGGTGCGCCGCGGGTAACCCAGTACGAAAGCCAGCGCCATCACGGCAAATGCCGCGAAATGCTCGGCCTGCGGATGAAAAAGCGAGGGGCGGTCCTGAATGGGGGACAGCGTCACGAAGGCGATGAAGGCAAGCGCAAGCCAGCCCGCAATCACACCGAATGTCTTTATCTTCGAAACAGGCAACAATTTCTTCCCAGTCCCAATGCCCCAAGGCGCGCGGTCGCTGGAATAGCGCATCGCTCCGGTCAGCGACAATTAAATACCCGCCGAAGGTTAACTTGCCGGGGGCGCCGCGTGGGAACGGAGTTCAAAAAAGCCCGCTCAGGTTATTGCCCCGCGAGTTCCATGTATGATGATCTCACTTTGGTCTCGGGGGAGTTCATCCAATGAAGGACATGCAAGCGCACCTGGAGAAGCTTCGTGTCGAGGCGGAAGAGTGCGAGCTGATCAGCAAGCTGGCGACCAATCCGACCAAGAAAGAGCTGTTCGCCAAGCTCGCTGCGCATCACCGCGCGCTGGCTGCCGAAGTCGAGAAAGCCATGGGCGAGCCCGGGCCGGGTTGATGGTTTCGATTTAGGAACATTACGCCAACCTGACAATTGACCGTGGTCGCCGCGCATCACCTTTGGCACCCGGCGATTGGATCGCGTGTGGCGCTCTGGCCTTCTGAATGGCAACGGAGCCGCACATGACGAAGCGACGCAACCGCGTCAAGCAAACCAATTCGCTCGAAGAGCGTCTTATCGCGAGAGCCGAGAGCCTGCGCGAACAGGCCGCAGCGCTGGCCCCGGGCACCGAGAAAGAGGCTATACTCGAGCTGGCCCGGCAGGCCGACGCCGGGGCAAGCATGAGCGAGTGGTTACGCTCGCCCGGCTCCACTTAGGAGGTCTGTCATGCATGCACACCATCATCGCATCGACAGCGTCGGGATCGCCTTTGTCTGCGCTGCGACAGTGTCGTTGCTGGTCCTGGCCGCAAGCGTGGCCTGGCTGGTTATGCGGTGAACCATAGGGCTCATTCGAAAGAGACGGCCCCAGCGCCGGGGAAACGCTGAGGCCGCGTCCAAGTGCTGTCCGTCTTAGGCACCGGGACCGCTGGTCAACCGGATGTCGCGACGGTGGTTCCTGCAAAAAGATGCGGCCCCGGCACCCTTGGAGGGTCAATGCCGGGGCCGCTCTTTATTCCCATTCTCACGCCGAACCGCCGCTTGCCGATAATAGACGGCCCCTCTGGGCTTAAAACTTGAACTTAATGAAACAGCCCGACCCAGTGGCTGGATCATCGAATCAAAGTGTGAGCTGGTCAATTAACCTGTGTGAATCAAAGGTAAAACAAATCGTCCGCATGCTTAACGGGCGATCCTAGTTTCCCTCTGCGAGGCGCTTTCTGATTATCGTTAGCCGTGCGCTCACGGCGGCTTCGGTGCGGCCGAGCTTCTGAGCGATCTCGCGCTGCGTAAGGCCAGTTTCGCGGATCATCCGCAGCAGGCGCTGTTCTTCCTCTTCCATCCAGGCCGGCAACGCATTCTCCAAAGCTATCAGTCATGAAATGCCAGCTAGAGATTGCAAACTCCGAGAACCCTGTCTGTCCGGTGTTTCCCGGTAAACCCGGCATTGCTTCAGGATATTAGGTACCTCGATACTCAAAATTGAAACCCGACCCGATCCGGCGCGCGTATATTCGCGGGAACCAGTCGCGCTTGCGCGGGTTCCCGGGATGGTGCACCTGACGAAAAAATAAGCTTTGCCTTGCGAATCCATTCATAGGCCGTTCACGGCCGGAAGCCTCATTTGATGCCGGAATATCGCAATGCTCACTCTCGGAGGCCAAAGTGCGTCTGCTCGTCGTTGAGGATGACCCGGATTTGAACCGCCAGCTCACCACCGCGCTGACGGACGCCGGCTATGTGGTCGATCGCGCGTTCGACGGCGAGGAGGGGCATTTCCTTGGCGATAGCGAGCCCTACGACGCGGTCGTGCTGGATATCGGCCTGCCGAAGATGGACGGTATCTCGGTGCTCGAGGCCTGGCGGCGCAACAAGCGGGTGATGCCGGTGCTGATCCTCACCGCGCGCGACCGCTGGAGCGACAAGGTGCAGGGCTTCGATGCCGGCGCCGACGACTATGTCGCAAAACCGTTCCATCTCGAGGAGGTGCTGGCGCGCATCCGCGCGCTGCTGCGCCGCGCCACCGGGCATGCCCAGGTCGAGCTGGTCTGCGGTCCGGTGGCACTGAACACCCGCACCAAGCGGGTCACCGTCAACGGCAACCCGATCAAGCTGACCTCGCACGAATACAATCTGCTCGACTATCTGATGCACCACACCGGACGGGTGGTGTCGCGCACCGAGCTGGTCGAGCATCTCTACGACCAGGACTTCGATCGCGACTCCAATACCATCGAGGTGTTCGTCGGCCGCATCCGCAAGAAGCTGGAAGTCGATATCATCCAGACGGTTCGCGGCCTCGGCTACATGCTGTCGCCGCCCACTTAAAGCGTTTTCGAGCGACGCGGATACCCCGTCGCTCACGTAAGGAAAACGCGGCCAAACAACAGGATGAGGGCATATCCTGTACAATCGGATCATGCTCTTGGAGTGCTTGATTGGTGGACACGGGCATTGTCATGATCCGCGCCGGGAGGACTGGATTCGCTGATGTCTGAATCCCTGATGTCTGTTGCCGCCGACACGCTGTTCGAGCGCGTGCCCTGATGGGCGGCAGCTCACTTGCGACACGCCTGTTCGTCTCGGCGACCGCCTGGGTGGTGGTGATCTTGGCGATCACGGGCGTCATCCTGTCGTCGGTCTATCGCGACGCCACCGAGCGCGCCTTCGACCGCCGGCTCAATCTCTATCTGCGCACCCTGATCGCTGAAGTGGCAACGCCGGACGAGCCGGCCGACCGCCAGTTCCAGTCGCTCGGCGAGCCATTGTTCGACCTGCCGCTGTCGGGCTGGTATTGGCAGATCACCCGCACCGACACCGAAAAGGGCGAGACCCGCGCCTCACGTTCGCTGTGGGACAAGAAGCTGCCGAAGCTAGAGGAGCACGGCGCCGAGCTGACCGCCGCCGGCGTCCGCCTCGGCTATGTCGACGGGCCCGAGGGTCAGAGCCTGCGCGTGGTGGAGCGGCCGGTCGATCTCGGCGCCGACGGCAAGTTCCTGGTCAGCGTCGCCGGCGACGCCACCGAGATCTTCGATGAGACCCGCAGCTTCGATTACTACCTCGGCGGCACCTTCGCAGCCCTCGGCATCGTGCTGCTGCTGACCACGATCTTCCAGGTGCGCTACGGCCTGGCGCCGCTCAAGCGCATCTCGGATTCGATTGCCGATATCCGCTCCGGCCGCGCCGAGCGGCTGGAGGGTCGGTTCCCGGTCGAGATCGCGCCGCTCGCGCGCGAGACCAATGCGCTGATCGACGCCAACCGTGAGATCGTCGAGCGTTCGCGCACCCATGTCGGCAATCTCGCGCACGCGATCAAGACGCCGCTGTCGGTGATCGTGAACGAGGCGGCCGCGCATGCCGCCGATCCCTTCGCCAGCAAGGTGCTGGAGCAGGCCGGCGTGATGCGTGACCAGGTCGCCCATCACCTCGAGCGGGCGCGGATCGCCGCCCGTGCCACCATCGTCAGCACCATCACCGACGTTGCGCCCGTGATCGAGGCGCTGCGCCGGACCATGGAGAAGATCCATCGCGATCGCGATCTCTCGATCGAGGCGAAGGCCGATCCGGCGGCGCGGTTTCGCGGCGAGCGGCAGGATCTGGAGGAAATGGTCGGCAATCTCGTCGACAACGCCTGCAAATGGGCGGCTTCGCAAGTGTTCATCGAGGTCGCCGTGGTTCCGCCGCAGGCCTCGGGCGCCGGACCCAGGCTACGCATCGTGGTCGACGACGACGGGCGGGGCCTGTCGGAGGCCGAGCGCGCCCAGGTGTCGCGGCGCGGCCAACGGCTCGACGAATCGAAGCCCGGTTCGGGGCTCGGCCTGTCGATTGTGACCGATCTCGCCGGCCTCTATGGCGGCAATCTCACCCTGAACGACGCGCCGATCGGCGGCTTGCGGGCCGAGCTGGTCCTGCCGGCGGTTTAGGCGTGTACCCATAAATCCGCCCGCCGAACGACATCCGCATTATCGTTAGAAGCGGACAAGAGAGGCGCGCTTAGTCATGTCGGCTAAGGGCCAATAGCGGAAGTCGGCCAACGTGTCTCTCACTGCGGTTCCCTTAGGTGCCAATCACCCTTTCGGCGCTCGATAGAGGTCGGAGTGCTTCGTTGTGGCGCTCCCAACGACGAGGCAAGAAGGTTGACGCGGGCGTTTCCGTCCCAACCAGTAAATTCATAGAGCCATTTACCGTCATCCGGAGTGCGATAGTGCCACTCATTAAGAGATGAGCTTGGCTTGCTCGGAACTATATCCATTCCGTTAGGAGGGCCCGAAGGCCCCTCACCCGAGGCGACGGATGCCAGCCAATGCTTATCCGGTGAATAGTGCGGAGGTGCAACGATGCTCGTATCGTTGCCCGCGTCAGCCCATACAAGACGATAGCTGACACCTTCCCAATAATCGATCTCGATCAAAATAAGATCGTGCTCAGGAAAATAGCCGACAAGTTGATATTTTACGCACCCGTCAGCGTCACTGCTCTGACACTTCGCTTCTTCGTTGAGATAAGTACGCGTCCTCCCGTTCCTAAACGTCAACTGCAAACCGGGACCAATGCGCCGGGCCAGTTCGCCAACCTGTTCCAGACACGCTTTCTCCGAGCGATCAATATCGCCTACGCCATGGTCGCCGATGCACCGGCCGTCCTGCGATGGATGATCGGAAAAGGAATAGGGAACGTCGGCGAATGCTGCCGCACCGATCAAGAGACATGCCGCCGCTGCGGCAATTGCCGACTGTGCGAGAACCAACTTCATTGCAGAGCCCAGGCCATTAAGTGGGCCGTCGTGATGACAGACAATCCCTTCTACTGGAGTTAATCGATCAACTCAAAGTTGCCTGATCATCGATGTCCGCTACGGGTCAAAAGGCGACAACGGCGGCTGACCGCGAGACTGTCCGCTTGGGGCCAACAGCGGAAATCAACCCGGGCTGATGACGTGTTCAAGAAGCCAGTCGAGATAGGCGCCACGATGATGTACGGTCAATGCTCGGTTAGCCGGGGAAGTAGTCTCACAGGGAGGACGATCATGAAAGCGCGATTTATTGTCGCCGTGGCAGCAACTCTGCTCCTACCGAATATATCCCAAGCTTCCGAAATCAAACTCCTTGCCTCCGTTGCAATGAAGGATGCGTATCTCGAATTGATCCCCGAGTTCGAGAAGGCGACAGGTCACAAGGTCTCTGTGGCGTGGTCAAGCACCCCCGATGTCCAGAAACGCATTGCGGCCGGCGAAGCCGCCGATTTGATCATCTTGGGCGACAGCGGAACTGAAGAGCTGATCAAGCAAGGTAAACTTGTCGCCAACAGTCGCGTCAATTTCGCGAAATCGGGCATCGGAGTTGCGGTGCGCGCTGGTACACCTAGGCCCGATATCAGCTCCGCAGACGCCGTGAAACGGTCAGTGCTCGCAGCAAAATCCGTCGCCTACTCTGCCGGAGCGAGCGGCATCTATCTCGTCAGCATGTTTCAGAAGCTCGGCATCTCCGACCAGGTCGAATCGAAAATTGCCACGGTGAAGCCGGGTGAACCGGTGGGTGAAGTGGTCGCGCGTGGCGAGGCCGAGATCGGATTTCACCAGGTGAGTGAGCTCATTCCCGTGAAGGGCATCCAAATTCTTGGACCGCTCCCGGCAGAGATCCAGAACATTACCGTATATTCGGGCGGCATTCATAGTGCGACGAAGGAGGCGGACGCCGCTACGGCGTTGGTTAAATTCCTCACCGCACCGGCCGCTGCACCGATCATCAAGAAGCATGGCCTAGAGCCAGGCTGATCGCTTCCCGTTATTTCGACGCGATGTCGCTTAAGGGTCACGAGCCGTAATACTTGCGGTGAGCAAATCACGTCGGCTCTGCCTCAGAGATGAGACCTATGCGAGCCCTGCTGGATTTGTCGCGATGGGGTCACAAGCCGATATCCCTGGACATCAGGTCGCGTGTCTGCTTCGCCCCTGAAAGCGGGCGTCCCAGTACGCGCCCTGGCACTCGCTTCGGCGCCGCCATCATTCCTAAACGGCTTCTTAACGCGCCGACCTCTATCATCGCGGGCGGACGGGCTGCGGCGTTTGCCGGGCACCAAGCTTTCACGACCGGGCGCATGAGCCAGAAATCGATCGAGCGGCTGAGGGATTATCTCGCGCAGCTTCCGCCGCAATCGCAGGCGTTGCTGATGCGGGAGCTGGAGCGCGCCGTCGAACGCGGCGATGATGTCGCGATCGCCAATCTGGTGCTGGAGCAGCTGCGCAAGATCGTGCGCGGGGCAGAGGCGGACGAGCAGATCGAGCCGCGCAGCGACGATCCGGCGCGGCTGCTGTTCCGGCCGCTGGAGCCGTTCCTTGCCGAGACCAATTTCCCGACCCGCCCCGGCCAGCTCCGGCGTGCCTCGTTGCTGCCGATCTGGCAGTGGCTGGCCCGCGAGGGCGCGCCCGAGGCGGCCCGTCAATTCGAGGCGGCGCTGGCGGCGGCCACCGAGAGCGGGCCGATCGAGATCGCCGCGCGCAAGTTCCAGCTGGCGGCTGCGGAAGCCATCCTCAAGATCGCCGGGCCTTCGCAGGACGACCGTCAGCGCGCACTGTCGCGCGTCGGTCCGCCGAGCGTGGTCGAGGACCTGCTGCCGATCGGTCTTGTGCTGCAGGCCCGTGAAGCCCTGGAAACCCTCGGCAGCCGGCTGCCGAGTCAGATCCGGGTGTTTGCCGATTCCCAGATCGCCTCCGCGATGGAGGCGCTCAAGCTGCCGTCGCTCCAGACGCCGCAGCTGCTGCCGTTCGCGTTGTCATTGATCGCGCAGCGGCTCGCTGCGCCCTGGCAGATCATTCGCCTCGCCATCAAGATGGCGGCCTCCGACGACGAGTTGCGGGTTGCGGCAACGCCCTATGGCATTGCCGTCACCATCGCGCTGCATGATTTGTCGTTCGTCGCGGCCTGTCTGCGCACCGACATCAGGCGCGGACATTTCGACTATGTCGGCGAGCAGCTCAAGACCCTGCATGACGGTGTCCGCGGCTTGCGCACCGAGCTCGACCTGCGCAACGATTCCACCTGGGGCCGCCAGCTGACCTCGGTTCGCGCCGACACCTCGAACGCGCTGCAATCGGAGATCGACAGCGTGCCGGGCCGGGTCCGCCGCATCCTGCGCCAGCGTGCCGACAAGGACATCACGGCCGGCGCCAAGATCGATGCGTCCGAGGTCGAGGACGCCGCCGCCCTGATCGATTTCGTCGCGGTGTGCCGCACCTATGCCAGCGAGCTCGCCATCAACGAGGTGACGCTGCGGACCTTCTCCGACCTGCAACATTACGTCGAGCAGTCGACCGAGGGCCTGGTGCAGTCACTGCGCGGCGGCGACGCCCGGGTCCGCGCCTTCCGCCAGCAGCAGGTCAAGGCCGCGATCCGCTTCTGCGAGGTGCTGTTCGGCCACGACTACGCCTCGTTGATGAACCGGGCGGCGGAGAATGCCGTGACCGGCGAGCGGAAGTCGTCGCGGGCGGGGTAGCAGTTCCGCGGACAATAACGGGCGGGAAAGAACAAGGAATTGCAGTGATGGCCAATCACCGCAATTTCCACCTGTCGTCCTGTGCAGGATTCCGGGGCCATCTCCGAATTCAAGTCACACTATATCGTACGCAGGAACCTACCGAGCATTTCATTAAAGTCTTTCGACCCATACATATCCCGTACGATATTGGACTCGTGCTCCGCCAGTCTCTTTCTGATGGAGTTCTCATCGCACGATAAAGACTTGGCGAGTGCGACAATTTCTGCAACGCGCAACACTGAGTAGCTAACGGTCCATTCGAACTTCTTTTTTCCTTTCAGGAGCAAAGCCTTGATTCCGGATGGGGTTTCGATTGACCAGAATGTCGGCTTGAGAAGCTCCTCCACCATTTCGTTCAGACGGATTGGCCAACTATCCGGAGCCTGAGGGTCTGGCACACACATTCTCTGCCAGCCAAGTTGGCGTGCCGCGTCAAAAAGGGTCCAGCACGGCCGCCGACTTAAGGGCCAAGTATCGTTTCCAAACGTCGGGTGGAGATACGGAAAAATCGCCGGCAATGCAGCCATGACTTTCGTCCGCGAGGCAGCGTTGAACACCCCGAACTGGGGAGCATACGCACGCAGTGCAGGCTTGTATGCCAAGTAAGCGACATGGGTGACCCCCGACGTGCTTCCGTCAAAAATGTACCAAAGATCACCTTTGCCAAAGACCTCGTACTCAGGCGTTCTCCGATATCCAAGGGCCTCGAACGCGGTCCGAAATTCAACGACTCTCGATTTCATCGGCGACGTCTTCAGTTGTTGTCCGATCACGGTGACAGTTCATTTAATTGCAAAGTCGCGCCCTGAGGGGAAGCACCGCCGGACAATCCCATGGGTCAACAATTAGATGCACCCTAGTTCGCGAGCATTTCAACGCGAACCAACGACCCCGCCAAGGCGGGACGACAACCCTTTGCGATATTTCGGAATAATGGAAGTGTGCACTTGAGTTGCCCGACGTGTCAACCGTCAATCGAGCGCCGGCGCCAGTCGGCTACTGTGCATGGGGTTGTTTTCGATATTTTGGTGGCGCGCGCCTTCGCTCCGAGACACCGGTGCAATACCGCCGGGACGGCACCGGAAAATCGCCCGATTTCGACCTTCGGTCGATCCAGTAATTGTCAATTGCCGGGCTCGCCGCCGGTGGTGTAAAGCGATTCTAAGGTGGCTTGCCGGAAGCCGCCGTTCCATCCGGGAACCGCTTGATGACGCTGTGGTTTGTGTTCGCGCTGATGACGGTCGCGGCGATCTTTGCCGTGCTGTGGCCGCTCAGCCGCCGCGAGCGGGCGGACTCGGGCGGCAGCGAGGTCGTGGTCTACCGGGACCAGCTCGCCGAAATCGATCGCGACATGGCCTCAGGGATCATCGGCGCCGCCGAGGCTGATGCTGCGCGGATCGAGATCAGCCGCCGGTTGCTTGCCGCCGCCGACCAGAGCGGACGTGAAGAGCCGGTGCAGGGCAGTCTCAACCTGCGACGGACTGCCGCGATCGTCGCGCTGGTCGGATTGCCGGTGATTGCGTCGGGTTTCTATCTCGCGCTTGGCTCGCCACGCCTCGGCGACTTTCCGCTGGCCGAGCGCAGCCGGGTGGCCGATGCCAACCAGCCGCTCACCAATCTGGTCGCGCAGGTCGAGGCCCATCTGGAGAAGAACCCGACCGATGGCCGCGGCTGGACGGTGCTGGCGCCGGTGCTGTCGCGGCTCGGCCGCTACGATGACGCGGTGCGCGCCTATCGCAACGCCATCACCTATGCCGGCGACAGCGCCGATCGCCGCGCCGATCTCGGCGAGGCCTTGATGGGGAGCGCCGGCGGCGTCGTCACCGCGGAGGCCAAAGCGGAGTTCGAGCGCGCGGTCGCGCTGAATGGCGACGATGCCAAGGCGAACTATTTCCTCGGCCTCGCCGCCGAGCAGGACGGCCGCAAGGCCGACGCCGCGGCGCTCTGGCAGAAGATGCTGGCGAAGGGGCCATCCGACGCGCCGTGGCGGCCTCTGGTACAGGCCGCGCTGGTTCGGGTCGGCGGCAGCGTGCCAGACGTCCCACCGGGCGTCAGCGCGCCGAGGCTGCCTGACGGCGCGGTGGCGGCGGCCAAGGACATGAGCGAGGCCGATCGCGGCACCATGATCAAGGGCATGGTCGATCGGCTGGCGACGCGGCTGAAGACCAACGGCGACGACGTCGAAGGCTGGCTGCGGCTGGTCCGCGCCTATCTCGTGATGGGGGAGCGCGACAAGGCGATGAGCGCGCTCGCCGATGCCCGTCAGGCTGTCGCCAACGATGCGGACCGATTGCGTCAGCTCAATGAAGGGCTGAAGAATCTCGGGTTGGATGGATAGAGCATGACGCCGAAAAGTGCACCGCGGTTTTCGGATGACGTCATGCGCAAGGATAGACCATGACCAGGAAGCAACGGCGTTTGACACTGATCGGCTGCGCGCTCGTCGTGCTCGCGATCGCCGCGGGCCTGGTGCTGAACGCGCTACGCGATTCCATCGTGTTCTTCTCGACGCCGTCGATGGTCGCCGAAAAGCATCTCGGTCCGGGCAAGCGCTTCCGCCTCGGCGGCCTGGTCGAACAAGGCTCGCTCAAGCGCGGCGACAACCTCGCGGTGACCTTCACCGTCGGCGACGGCGGCGCGACGTTGCCGGTCGCCTATAAGGGCATCCTGCCGGACCTGTTCCGCGAGGGGCAGGGCGTCATTGCGGAAGGCGCGCTCGATGCGTCGGGCGTGTTCCGCGCCGACACCGTGCTCGCCAAGCATGACGAGACCTACATGCCGAAGGACGTCGCCGATGCACTGAAGAAGCAGGGCCACTGGAAGGACGATTACGGCAAGAAGCCGGGCGATATGCCGAGCGCCTCTGCGGCGCCGACCCAGGGAGCCATGCGGTGATCGCCGAAAGCGGACATTATGCCCTGGTGCTCGCTCTCGCGCTTGCGCTGATCCAGTCCATCGTGCCGATCGTCGGCGCGCGCTGGCGCGATGCGGCGCTGATGAACGTCGCGCGCTCGACCGCGCTCGCCCAATTGCTGTTCGTCGCGGCCTCGTTCGCCGCGCTGGTGACCGTGCACGTCACCTCGGATTTCTCGGTCGCCAATGTCTACGAGAATTCGCATTCGCTGAAGCCGCTGCTCTACAAGATCACCGGCGTGTGGGGAAACCATGAAGGCTCGATGCTGCTGTGGGTGTCGATCCTGGCGCTGTTCGGCGGCCTGGTCGCCGCCTTCGGCAACAATCTGCCGCTGTCGCTGCGCGCGCATGTGCTGGCGGTGCAGGCCTGGGTCGCCAGCGCCTTCTATCTGTTCATCCTGATCACCTCGAATCCGTTCCTGCGTATCGCCAATCCGCCGATCGAGGGACGCGACCTCAATCCGGTGCTGCAGGACATCGGCCTCGCGGTGCATCCGCCGATGCTCTATCTCGGCTATGTCGGCTTCTCGATCTCGTTCTCGTTCGCGGTAGCGGCGCTGCTGGAAGGGCGGATCGACGCCGCCTGGGCGCGCTGGGTGCGGCCGTGGACGCTGATGGCGTGGATCTTCCTGACGCTCGGCATCGCGATGGGCTCCTACTGGGCCTATTACGAGCTCGGCTGGGGCGGCTGGTGGTTCTGGGATCCGGTCGAGAACGCCTCGCTGATGCCGTGGCTGGCCGGCACTGCGCTGTTGCATTCGGCGCTGGTGATGGAGAAGCGCAGCGCGCTGAAGGTCTGGACCGTCCTGCTGTCGATCCTGACCTTCTCGCTGTCGCTGCTCGGCACCTTCCTGGTGCGCTCCGGCGTGCTGACGTCGGTTCACGCCTTCGCCACCGATCCGACGCGCGGCGTGTTCATTCTGCTGATCCTGTTCGTCTTCATTGGCGGCAGCCTGTCGCTCTATGCCTGGCGCGCGCCGGCGCTGAAGCAGGGCGGGCTGTTCGCGCCGATCTCGCGTGAAGGCGCGCTGGTGCTCAACAATCTGCTGCTGACCACGGCGTGCGCGACGGTGTTCATCGGCACGCTGTATCCGCTGGCGCTCGAGGTCCTGACCGGCGAGAAGATCTCGGTCGGCGCGCCGTTCTTCAATTTCACCTTTGCGCCGTTGTTCGTGCCGCTGCTGCTCGCGGTGCCGTTCGGGCCGCTGCTGGCCTGGAAGCGCGGCGACCTGCTCGGCGCGGCGCAGCGGCTGATGGTCGCCGGCATCACCGCCCTGGTTGCCATCGCGCTGGTGCTTGCGTGGACCCATGGCGGCGCGACCCTGGCGCCGCTTGCGATCGGGCTTGCGGCGTTCGTGATCATGGGCGCGCTGTGCGATCTCGCCGAACGCATCGCGCTGTTCCGGATTCCGCTGTCGCTCTCGCTGCGCCGTGCCCGCGGTCTGCCGCGTGCCACCTGGGGCACGGCGTTTGCGCATGCCGGTCTCGGCATAGCCCTGATCGGGATCGTCTGCGAGACCACCTGGAACAGCGAATATATCGGCTCCATGAAGCCGGACGACGTCGCCCGCGTCGCCGGCTACGAGCTGCGGCTCGATGGCCTGAACCCGCGGCAGGGGCCGAACTTCCGCGAGATGGTCGCGCAATTCACCGTGACGCGTGACGGCGAGAAGGTCAGCGTGATGACCCCGTCGAAGCGCAACTTCACTACCCGCGGCGCCTCGACCACCGAGGCCGCGCTGCTGACCCGCGGCGCCAGCCAGCTCTACATATCGTTAGGTGATACCTCGGCCGACGGCACCATCGCGGTGCGCATCTATCACAAGCCGCTGGTGCTGATGATCTGGTGGGGGCCGGTGCTGATGGCGTTCGGCGGCCTGCTGTCGTTGTCCGACCGCCGCTTGCGGGTCGGCGCGCCGAAGCCGGCTAAAGCCGCCGTGCGCGCCTTGCAGGCGGCCGAGTGATGCGGTCGCGCGCTCTTGCAGCCGCCGTACTTGCGGCAACCCTGATGCTCGGTGCGATGCCGGCCCGCGCCGTGCTGCCCGACGAGATCATGGCGGATCCGGCGAAGGAGGCGAGGGCGCGGGAGCTCTCCAAAGAGCTGCGCTGCATGGTCTGCCAGAACCAGTCGATCGATGATTCGGAGGCGCCGCTGGCGCGCGACCTCCGCCTGCTGGTGCGCGAACGCATCTCGGCCGGCGACAGCGACCGCCAGGTGATCGATTTCCTGGTGGCCAGATACGGCGAATTCGTGCTGCTGAAGCCGCGCCTCAACGAGCATACGCTGGTGCTGTGGCTGACCCCGCCGCTGGCGCTCTTGCTGGGCGGTTTTGCGCTCTGGCGCTTCGGGCGCCGCAAGGCAGATCCGGCCGCTGCCGGGGGCGATTCCAGCCCCGCATTGACGTCCGACGAGCAGGCGCGGCTGGAACGGCTGCTGGCGGTGGAATCCGCGCCGGACAAGCCGCTTTAGTTCCTTACTAAGTCGTTTATTTGCCCGCGCTATTCTGCCGCAGCCCGGGTCGGCTCGATTACCAAAGTTTAATTCCGCAGCCAGCGCGCCGTAAGGCTGATGACCCCATGTTCAGACGCATCAGGTGCTTGCCCCGCACCGAATGATTCTGGCCCTGGAGATTTCAAGACATGACCGACCGTCCCGACCTCTCGACCCTGCCGTCCTACAAGGCGCCGAAGCGCTCGCTGTTCTCTGTCCGCAAACTCGCGCTGATGGCGTCGGTTGTGGCCGGCCTCGGTGCCGCCACCTACGGCCTCAGCCCCACCCACAATCCCGCCGACCTGTTCTCGACGCCTGCGCATGCGCAGGTCAACAACGAGGTCAAGAAGGTTCAGCAGCCGGTCGGGTTTGCCGACATCGTCGAGCGCGTGAAGCCGTCGGTGATCTCGGTCAAGGTCAACATTCGCGAGAAGGTCGCCAAGGACGACAGCGGCAATAACGAGGATTCGCCGTTCCAGCCGGGTTCGCCGATGGAGCGCTTCTTCCGCCGCTTCGGCGGTCCGGATGGCTTGCCCCCGGGTCTGCGCGGTGGACCGCGTGGCGGTGGAGTGGTGACGGGCCAAGGCTCCGGCTTCTTCATCTCGGCTGACGGCTTTGCCGTGACCAACAATCACGTCGTCGACGGCGCCGACAAGGTCGAAGTCACGACCGACGACGGCAAGACCTATTCCGCCAAGGTGATCGGCACCGATCCGCGCACCGACCTCGCGCTGATCAAGGTCGAGGGCGGCTCGAACTTCCAGTTCGCCAAACTCTCCGACAGCAAGCCGCGCATCGGCGACTGGGTGCTGGCGGTCGGCAATCCCTTCGGCCTCGGCGGCACCGTGACCGCGGGCATCGTCTCCGCCTCCGGCCGCGACATCGGCAACGGCCCGTATGACGACTTCATCCAGATCGATGCGCCCGTGAACAAGGGCAATTCGGGTGGTCCGGCGTTCGACGTGTCCGGTGAGGTGATGGGCGTCAATACGGCGATCTACTCGCCGTCCGGCGGCAGCGTCGGCATCGCGTTCTCGATCCCGGCCCAGACCGTCAAGAGCGTGGTTGCCCAGCTGAAGGACAAGGGTTCGGTCAGCCGTGGCTGGATCGGCGTCCAGATCCAGCCGGTGACCTCTGATATTGCCGACAGCCTCGGCATGAAGAAGGCCGAAGGCGCGCTGGTCGCCGAACCGCAGGCCAACGGCCCAGCGGCCAAGGCCGGCATCGAGTCCGGTGACGTCATCACCGCCGTCAATGGCGAGCCGGTGAAGGATGCGCGCGAACTCGCCCGCACCATCGGCGGCCTCGCGCCCGGCAATGCCGTGAAGCTGAACGTGCTGCACAAGGGTCAGGACAAGACCGTCAGCATCACGCTCGGCCAGTTGCCGAACAGCCTGGAAGCCAAGGCTGATACCGACAACAGCGACAAGGGCAATTCGTCCCGTGGCACCGACGTGCCGAAGCTGGGCCTCACCGTGGCGCCTGCCAACAGCGTGGCCGGCGCCGGCAAGGAAGGCGTTGTCGTGACCGAAGTCGATCCCAAGAGTGCTGCCGCTGAGCGGGGCTTCAAGGAAGGCGACGTGATTCTCGAGGTCGCCGGCAAGTCCGTCGGCACCGCCGGTGAGGTGCGCGATGCGATCACCTCGGCGCGCAATGACAACAAGAACAGCGTTCTCATGCGCGTGAAGAGCGGCGGTTCGTCGCGCTTTGTGGCAGTGCCGCTGGCCAAGGGATAACTATCTATGAGTTGGAGAGCGTCGCCGGCATTAGTCGCCCCCGCCGACGGCGCTTTCCGGGGGGCGGGCCCCTTGCTCGCTCCCTATGTTGCCTTTCGATGGAATATGCCCCCCTCCGTCGGAAGGTCTCAGGGCGGTGGAGTCCCCCAGCTTCACCGCCCACTTTTTCCCAACAATTCGAGAATACGCGCGGTCGTCTTGCATGTGCAGGCCGGCCGCGCCATGCTGACAGAGGGCCCATTCCCGTGACCGCAACCGCTCCGCAAATGCGTATCCTGATCATCGAAGACGACCGCGAGTCAGCCGACTATCTGGTCAAGGCATTCCGTGAAGTCGGCTATATCGCGGATCTCGCCTCCGACGGCGAGGAGGGGCTGTCGATGGCCGAATCCGGCGATTACGACGTGCTGGTCGTGGATCGCATGCTGCCGAAGCGCGACGGGCTGTCGCTGATCGGCAATTTGCGCGACAAGGGCAACCGGACACCGGTCCTGATCCTCTCGGCGCTCGGCCAGGTCGATGACCGCATCAAGGGCCTGCGCGCTGGCGGCGACGACTATCTGCCGAAGCCGTATTCCTTCGCCGAACTGCTCGCGCGCGTCGAGGTGCTGTCGCGGCGCAATGTCGGGCCGGCCGAGGAGACTACCTACAAGGTTGGCGACCTCGAGCTCGACCGGCTGTCGCACCGCGTCGCCCGCGGCAAGGATGAGCTGACCCTGCAGCCGCGCGAATTCCGCCTGCTCGAGTATCTGATGAAGCATGCAGGCCAGGTGGTGACGCGTACGATGCTGCTCGAGAATGTCTGGGATTATCACTTCGATCCGCAGACCAACGTCATCGACGTCCACATCTCGCGGCTGCGCTCCAAGATCGACAAGGGTTTCGAGCGGCCGCTGCTGCATACCATCCGCGGCGCGGGGTATATGATCCGTGACGGCATTCGGTAAACTGATCCGGACCACGGCGTTTCGGCTGACGCTGGTCTACCTGTTCCTGTTCGCGCTGTTTGCCGCCTCGCTGCTGGCCTATTTCGCATGGAACACGCGCCGGCTGATCACCGAGCAGATCACGACGACCGTCAACGTCGAGATCGGCGAGATCACCGCCATCTATAATCGCCGCGGCCTGCACGGGCTGCTGACCACCATGGGCAATCGTGCGCTGCGGCCGGGCGCCAACCTCTATCTCCTGACCGCGCCGAATGGGCAGGCGCTGGCCGGCAATGTCGGCTCGCTGGCGCCGGGCGTGATGAGCATGCAGGGCTGGACCGAGACCGCCTATCGCCGGATCGACGAGCAGGACAAGTCCGATCACCGCGCGCTGGTGCGGGTCACCGAGATGGATAACGGCTTCCGCCTGCTGGTCGGGCGCGACCTCGAGGAACGGCGGCGGCTGTTCGGTATCGTTGCCAAGGCCGCGCAATGGTCGATCCTCGTCGTCGTCGTGCTCGGTATCGGCGGCGGCATCTTCGTCGCCCGCCGCGTGCTGCGCCGGATCGACGCCATGACCGGCACCACCAAGCGGATCATGGCGGGCGATCTGTCCGGCCGGCTGCCGGTCGGCCGCAGCGGCGACGAGCTCGACCGCCTCGCGGAAAATCTCAATGCCATGCTGGAGCGCATCGAGGCGCTGATGACGGGGCTGAAGGAGGTCTCCGACAACATCGCCCACGACCTCAAGACCCCGCTGACGCGGCTGCGCAACCGCGCGGAGGAGGCACTGGCGCGGTCGGGCTCCGAGACCGACTACCGCGCGGCGCTGGAGCGGACGATCGAGGAATCCGACGGCTTGATCCGCACCTTCAACGCGCTGTTGATGATCGCGCGCGCCGAGTCCGGCCAGGCGCGCGGCAACATGGACGATTTCGACGGCGCCGACGTCGCCAACGGCATCCACGAACTGTACGAGCCGCTGGCCGAGGACGACGGTATGACGCTGCAGGTGAAGACCGCGCCGGCGCCAATTCACGGCAACCGCGAATTGATCAGCCAGGCGGTCGCCAACCTGGTCGAGAATGCCATCAAATATGGCAAGCCCGATGCGGGCGTCGAGCCGATGAAGGCGGATGCGCGCGAGATCCTGATCGAGGCGCGGCGCGAGGGCGATCAGGTCCTGCTCAGCGTCACCGACCATGGTCCCGGTATCCCCGAGGGCGACCGCAAGCATGCCGTGGAGCGCTTCGTCCGGCTCGAGGCGAGCCGGACCTTACCCGGTTCCGGCCTCGGCCTCAGCCTGGCCTCGGCGGTTGCCACGCTCCATGGCGGCGAGCTCAGGCTCGGCGATGCCCATCCGGGGCTGGTGGCAACCCTGGTCCTGCCGGCGCGGGCGGGCGGCAGTGACAGGCTTGCGGCTCAAACGCAGGATGTGCCACAGAAGGCGGCATGAATGCCGCCGCGCCGGGAAACGCGGACCGACATCGTCTGGCCGCGCGGTTCGCGGACGGGCTGCATGTCGCCGCTTCCTTATCCGCCGATCAGCGCCTGACCGACTGGTTCGCCGAGCTCGAGCCGGCGCAATCGGCCGCGCTCGCAGCGTTGCTGGGGCATCCGTTTGCGCGGGACATCCTGCGCGGCATCGCCGAGTTCTCGCCCTATCTGTTCGAGCTCGCGCGCGCCGATGCCGCGCGGCTGATCCGGGTCCTGTCTTGCGACCCGGAACAGCATCTTGCCGGCCTGATCGAGACGACCTCGCGCGAGGTGCTCGCCGCCGGCAGCGAAGCCGACGTGATGGTTCTGCTTCGCCGCATGAAGGCGGAGGCCGCGCTGATGATCGCGCTGTGCGATATCGGGGGCGTCTGGCCGGTGATGCGGGTGACCGCGGCGCTGACCGACATTGCGGTGAATTCGGTGCAATCGGCGCTGCGCTATCTGTTCCGGCAGGAAATCGCGCGCGGCCGCATGACCGCCGCCGACCCCGAACATCCAGAGATCGGCTCCGGCCTGATCGTGCTCGCGATGGGCAAGATGGGCGCGGGCGAACTGAACTATTCCAGCGATATCGACCTGATCGTGTTCTTCGATCGCACGACCACCTCGCTCGCCGAGGACATCGAGCCGCAGCCGTTTTTCGTGCGCGTCACCCAGGCGATGGCGCGGATGCTCCAGCAGCGCTCTGGCGAGGGCTACGTGTTCCGGGTGGATCTTCGGCTGCGCCCGGACCCGGCCTCGACCCAGGTCGCGATCTCGACCGACGCGGCCCTGCATTATTATGAGCGCGAGGGCCGCACCTGGGAGCGCGCCGCGATGATCAAGGCGCGGCCCTGCGCCGGCGATCCCAAGGCCGGCGACGCGCTGGTCGCCGAGCTCGCGCCGTTCGTCTGGCGCAAGCATCTGGACTTTGCCGCGCTGGCCGACGTCCACGACATGAAGCGGCAGATGCAGACCTTTCGTGGCCAGAGCGAGATCTCGGTCGAGGGCCACAACGTCAAGGTCGGCCGCGGCGGCATCCGCGAGATCGAGTTCTTCGCCCAGACCCAGCAGCTGATCGCCGGCGGCCGCCATCCGGAGTTGCGGGTGCGGCCGACGCTGGAGGCGCTCAACGTGCTCGCCGACAGCAACTGGATCACCTTTGAAGCGCGCGACGAGTTGACCAAGGCGTACGAATTCCTGCGCCGGGTCGAGCACCGGCTGCAGATGATCGCCGACGAGCAGACCCACTCGCTGCCCGAAGCGCCCGAGGACGTCGAGCGCTTTGCGCGTTTCTTCGGCTACGAGAATCGCGAGGCCTTCGCCAAAGACCTGCTCGGCCAGCTCAAAATCGTGCAGAATCACTACGGCAAGCTGTTCGAGGGCGACGATCCGACCGGAAGCGCGAAGCTGCCGGATATCGACTATGGGGCCGGCCCCGACGACGGTCGCCTGATCGAGCATCTGGCCAGCCTCGGATTCAAGAAGCCAGTGATGGTTGCCGGCACCGTGCAGCAGTGGATCGAGGGGGATTATCGCGCGCTACGCGTGGAGGCGACGCGGGCGGCGTTCCTCGAATTCATTCCCGGTCTGATCGATGGCCTCGCACATGCCGAGGAGCCCGATGATGCGGTGACGGCGTTCGACCGCTTCCTGGCCGCGCTGCAGCGCGGTGGGCGGCTGATCTCGCTGCTGAGCCAGAACCGCGATTTCGTCGCGCTGGTGGCGCTGATCCTCGGTGCCGCGCCACGGCTCGGCGACATGCTGGCGCGGCAGCCGCGGATCATGGACGGCCTGGTCGACCCGCGCTTCTTCGGCGCGATGCCGGACAAGAAGGAGCTGTCGGAGCGGCTCGCCGCCACGCTGCAGGATGCCTCGTCCTATGAGGACTTCCTCGATCGTCTGAGATTGTTCGGCCAGGAGAGCCTGTTCCTGATCGGCACGCGGATCCTGTCCGGAACGGTGTCGGCGCAGCACGCCAGCACGGCCTTTGCCGATGTCGCCGAGGGCATCGTGCACACCGTGCACGGCCTCGTCACCGATCAGTTCGCCGCGCAATATGGCCGGATCAAGGGGCAGGAGACCGCGATCGTCGCGATGGGCCGGCTCGGCAGCCGCGAGATGACGGCGTCCTCCGATCTCGATCTGATCACGCTCTACGATTTCGACAGCGAGGCACCGGACTCCGACGGCGAGCGCTCGCTGCATGGCGCGCAATATTTCGCCCGCTTCACCCAGCGACTGATCAGCGCCTTCACGACCCGCACCAATTATGGCGTGCTCTACGAGGTCGACATGCGGTTGCGTCCGTCCGGGCGCGCCGGCCCGGTCGCCTCGCGGATCGACGCATTCGCCGATTACCAGGAGCGCGAGGCGTGGACCTGGGAACACATGGCGCTGACCCGCGCGCGGGTGATCTCGTCGTCGCCGGAGTTCCGCGAGAGGATCGAGGCGATCATCCGCAGCGTACTGACGCGACCGCGCGATGCGGCGTCGACCGCGGCCGACGTTGCCGACATGCGGCGCGCGATTGCGCTGGAGAAGGGCGAGGACGACGTCTGGGACCTCAAGCTCGCCGCCGGCGGGCTCGTCGACATCGATTTCATCGCGCAATACCTCCAACTCGCGCACGCGTCAGCGAAGCCGGAAATCCTCAGCGTCTCCACGTTGCAGGTGCTCGAGCATGCCGCCAAGCTGGGCCTGCTCGGCCAGTCCGAAGCCGAGATATTGCGCTCGGCGGCACGGCTGTATCATGACCTGACGCAGATCCTGCGGCTGTGCGTCACCGGCAAGTTCAATCCGGAGACGGCGGGCGAAGATCTGCTGCGTGTGATGGCGCGGGCCGGTGACACGCCGGATTTCTCCGCACTCGAAGCCCGCCTGCGCGAGACCCAGAGCGAGGTGCGCCGCGTGTTCAATGCGATCGTGGGCGGGGGGTAGATGAACCGTGAACTAAAGCTAATCCCGTCATCCTGAGGAGCCGCGTAGCGGCGTCTCGAAGGATGCACGGCCACCAGCCGGGCCGTCGACCCTTCGAGACGCGCGCAAGTGCGCGCTCCTCAGGGTGACGGTGATGGAAGGCCGCACGTTGTCGCTAGCCGCTACGCCTGCTGCTTCAGCTTCTGCAGCGCGTCGAGCACGTCGGGATCAAGGCCGGCGCCGCCGGCGTCGAGATGGGCGAAGATCTGCTTGCGCATCCGCGGATCCCAGAACTTCCAGATGTGCTCGGCAATGCCCTGCACGGCGCGGTCGCGGCCCTGGCTGTGGAAGAACTTTCCGATCTGGTTCGCCATATAGACCAGTTTGTCAGGCGACGACGACATACGGGGACTCCTTGCCGGGCACCGCGCCTGTGACGCGTTCCGGGTGGGTAAAGATTTCAAATCCGTCGGCGCGGGCGATCGCGGCCAGCGTGATGCCGGCGGCATCTGCCATCCGTACCGCAAGCGCGGTCGGCGCCGACACGGCAGCAATCAGCGGTGCGCCGATAGCGGCGGTCTTCTGCACCATTTCGACGGAGACGCGGCTGGTCAGCAGCACGATGCCGTCGCTCGCGTCGATCTTGTCGCGGGCCAGCGCACCGGCGAGCTTGTCGAGCGCGTTGTGGCGGCCGACGTCCTCGCGCAGCGCCACGATGTCGCGCGTGGCGGTCCAGAACGCGGCGGCGTGTACGGCGCGGGTCTGGTGATTGATCTCCTGCAGCGGTGCGACTGCTGCAACCGCGGTCATGATCTCGCGCGGGGAGAAGACGCGGCCGGCAGGCACCACCGCAGCCGGCCGGACCGCCTCGCTGATCGAGTCCAACCCGCAGAGGCCGCAGCCGGTCGGGCCGGCGATGTTGCGCCGCCGCTCGGCGATCCACTCGGCCTTGTCGGGCTTGAGCCACATCCTGAGCTCAATGCCGTCATCGAGCTCGACGATGTCGAGCGTCTCGATCTCGTCGGCCGATTGCACGACGCCTTCGCTCAGGCTGAAGCCGACGGCGAAGTCGGCGAGGTCCTCGGGCGAGCCCATCATCACGGCGTAGGTGCCGCCATTGTAGGTCAGCGCCAGCGGCGTCTCTTCCGGGATCAGCCGCGCGCCGTCGCTGAAGACGCCGTCGCGCCAGACTTTCCGGTTCGCCTTGTGGACGGGTTCGCGCATCGTTACTCCGCGGCTTCCACTATAGGCGCGATACGGCGGGAGTTGCGTGCCTGTTCGTCATAGGACTTCTGCCAATCGGACGGGCCGTTCGAAGGCGAGATCTGCACGGCGGTGACCTTGTACTCGGGACAGTTGGTCGCCCAGTCGGAGAAGTCGGTCGTGATGACGTTGGCCTGGGTGTCCGGGTGATGGAACGTGGTGTAGACCACACCCGGCGCCACGCGGTCGGTGATCTCTGCGCGCAGCGTGGTCTCGCCGGCGCGGCTTGCCAGCCGCACCCAGTCGCCGTCGCGTACGCCGCGCTGTTCGGCGTCGTGCGGATGGATCTCGAGCCGATCCTCGGCGTGCCAGACCACGTTTTCGGTGCGGCGGGTCTGCGCGCCGACATTGTACTGGCTGAGGATGCGGCCGGTGGTGAGCAGCAGCGGATAACGCGGGCCGGTGCGCTCGTCGGTCGCGATATATTCGGTGATGATGAACTTGCCTTTGCCGCGTACGAAGCCGCCGATATGCATCACGGGCGTGCCTTCCGGCGCCTTCTCGTTGCAAGGCCACTGTACCGAGCCGAGTTCGTCGAGCCTTGCATAGGAGACGCCCGCGAAGGTCGGCGTCAGCGCGGCGATCTCGTCCATGATCTCGGACGGATGGCTGTAGTTCATCTCGAAGCCCATTGCCTTGCCAAGCATGATCGTCACTTCCCAGTCGGCATAGCCGTTGAGCGGCGTCATCACCTTGCGGACGCGCTGGATGCGGCGTTCGGCATTGGTGAAGGTACCGTCTTTCTCGAGGAAGGTCGAGCCGGGCAGGAAGACGTGGGCGTAGTTCGCGGTCTCGTTCAGGAACAGGTCGTGGACGATGACGCATTCCATCGCCGACAGCGCCGCCACCACGTGCTTGGTGTTGGGGTCGGATTGCAGGATGTCCTCGCCCTGCACGTAGAGCCCCATGAAGGTGCCCTCGATCGCGGCATCGAACATGTTGGGGATGCGCAGGCCCGGCTCATTGTTGAGCTTGACGTTCCACATCGCCTCGAACTGCTCGCGCACGGCGTCGCCCGAGATATGGCGATAGCCGGGCAACTCGTGCGGGAACGAGCCCATGTCGCAGGAGCCTTGCACGTTGTTCTGGCCGCGCAGCGGGTTCACGCCGACGCCGGGCCGGCCGATATTGCCGGTCACCATCGCGAGGTTTGCGATCGCGATCACCGTGGTCGAGCCCTGGCTGTGCTCGGTCACGCCGAGCCCGTAATAAATTGCGCCGTTGCCGCCGGTGGCATAGATCCGCGCCGCCTCACGCAGGGCCTTCGGATCGACGCCGGTCATGATCGCGGTCGCTTCCGGGCTGTGCTTCGGCTCTGCGACGAAGGCGGCCCAATCCTCGAACTCGCTCCAGTCGCAGCGCTCGCGGACGAAGGCCTCGTCGACCAGCCCTTCGGTGACGATGACATGGGCGAGCGCGGTGAGTACGGCGACGTTGGTGCCGGGCATCAGCGGCAGATGCAGCGCCTTCACATGCGGCGATTCCACCATCTCGGTGCGGCGCGGATCGACCACGATCAGCTTGGCGCCCTGGCGCAACCGCTTCTTCAGCCGCGACGCGAACACCGGATGGGCCGAGGCGGGATTGGCGCCGATGATCAGCACGACGTCGGTGTCCTCCACCGAATCGAAATCCTGCGTGCCGGCCGAGGTGCCGAAGGTCTGCGACAGGCCGTAGCCGGTCGGCGAGTGGCAGACGCGGGCGCAGGTGTCGACATTGTTGTTGCCGAAGCCGCCGCGGATCAGCTTCTGCACCAGATAGGTTTCTTCATTGGTGCAGCGTGACGAGGTGATGCCGCCGACCGCGTCGCGACCATACTTCTGCTGGATGCCCTTGAACTTCGCCGCGGCGAAGTTGAATGCCTCGTCCCACGACACTTCCTGCCAGGGGTCCTCGATCCGTTCGCGGATCATCGGCTTCAGGATGCGCTCCTTGTGGGTGGTGTAGCCCCATGCGAAGCGGCCCTTGACGCAGGAATGGCCGCGATTGGCCTTGCCGTCCTTCCACGGCACCATGCGCACCACTTCCTCGCCGCGCATTTCGGCCTTGAAGGCGCAACCGACGCCGCAATAGGCGCAGGTGGTGACCACCGAATGCTCGGGCTGGCCGATCTCGATCACGGATTTTTCGGTCAGCGTCGCGGTCGGACAGGCCTGCACGCAGGCGCCGCAGGAGACGCATTCGGAGCCGAGGAAGCTCTCGTTCATGCCCGGCGAGACGCGGCTGTCGAAGCCGCGGCCGGAGATCGTCAGCGCGAAGGTGCCTTGCACCTCCTCGCAGGCGCGGACGCAGCGCGAGCAGACGATGCACTTCGAGGGATCGTAGGTGAAGTACGGATTGGATTCGTCCTTCGGCATCCAGTTGTCGTTTTCGCAGCCGTGCGCTTTGGCGAAGACGTGGTTCTCGCCCTCATAACCGTAACGCACGTCGCGCAGCCCTACGGCGCCTGCCATGTCCTGCAATTCGCAGTCGCCATTCGCGGCGCAGGTCAGGCAGTCCAGCGGATGGTCGGAGATGTAGAGCTCCATCACGCCCTTGCGCAGCTTCTTCAGCCGATCGCTCTGGGTGTGCACGACGAGGCCATTCGTCGCCGGCGTGGTGCAGGACGCCGGCGTGCCGGCGCGGCCCTCGATCTCGACCAGGCAGAGCCGGCAGGAACCGAAGGCGTCGACCATGTCGGTCGCGCACAGTTTTGGAATCTGGGTGCCGGCCTCCATCGCCGCGCGCATGATCGAGGTGCCCTCGGGCACGGTGATCTGATTGCCGTCGATGGTCAGCGTGACCATCGTTTCGGACTTGGATTTGGGCGTGCCGAAATCGATTTCCTGGATCAGCGACATCGTGATTTCCTTGCTATTCCGCGGCCTGCAGGCGGGCCGGTGCGGGACCCAAATCTCCGCCAAAATCTTCCCGGAAGTGCTTCAGTGCGCTCATCACTGGGTAGGGCGTGAATCCGCCGAGCGCGCACAACGAGCCGAATTTCATCGTGTTGCAGAGGTCTTCGATCACGGCGAGGTTTTCCGCGACGCGCTCGCCGTTGATGATCCTGTTGATGGTCTCGACGCCGCGGGTCGAGCCGATCCGGCACGGCGTGCACTTGCCGCAGGATTCGACCGCGCAGAACTCCATGGCGAAGCGTGCCTGCTTGACCATGTCGACGGTGTCGTCGAACACCACGATGCCGCCATGGCCGATCAGGCCGTCGCGCGCGGCAAATGCCTCGTAGTCGAACGGCGTGTCGAACAGCGCGCGGGGGAAGTAGGCCCCGAGCGGGCCGCCGACCTGCACCGCGCGCACTTCGCGTCCGGTGAAGGTGCCGCCGCCGATCTCGTCGACGAGCTCGCCGAGCGTGACACCGAACGCGGTCTCGAACAGTCCGCCGAATTTGATGTTGCCGGCGAGCTGGATCGGCATCGTGCCGCGCGAGCGGCCCATGCCGAAATCGGCATAGGCCTTGGCGCCGCTGTCGAGGATGAAGGGGATCGCTGCGAACGACAGCACGTTGTTGATCACGCTCGGACGGCCGAACAGGCCCTTGTGCGCGGGCAGCGGCGGTTTTGCGCGGACAATACCGCGGCGGCCCTCAAGGCTCTCCAGCAGCGAGGTCTCTTCGCCGCAGACATAGGCGCCAGCGCCGACACGTACTTCGAGATCGAACTCATGCGCGGAGCCGCCGATCCGCTTGCCGAGCAAGCCGGCGCTGCGGGCCGCGACAATGGCCGCGTTCATCGCCTCGACCGCGTGCGGATATTCCGAGCGGATGTAGATGTAGCCCTTGGTCGCGCCTACCGCGATACCCGCGATCGTCATGCCCTCGATCACGACGAAGGGGTCGCCTTCCATGATCATGCGGTCGGCGAAGGTGCCGCTGTCGCCTTCGTCGGCGTTGCAGACGATGTATTTACGGTCGGCGCTGGCCTGCGCCACGGTCTTCCACTTGATGCCGGTCGGGAAGCCGGCGCCACCACGGCCGCGCAGGCCCGAGCTGGTGACGTCGGCAAGGATCTGGTCGGAGGTCAGCGTCAGCGCGCGCTCCAGGCCCCTGTAGCCGCCATGGGCGCGGTAGTCGTCGACCGAGCGCGGATCGACCACGCCGCAGCGGACGAAGGTCAGGCGGGTCTGGCGCTTCAGCCAGGGAATCTCGTCCGTGACACCGAGCCGCAGGGCGTGCTGGCCGTTGCCGGCCATCGCATCGAGCAGCGACGGCACGTCGGGCGGCGCCACCGGGCCGAAGGCGATACGGCCTTGCGTGGTCGAAAGTTCGACCATCGGCTCCAGCCAGCACAGCCCGCGCGAGCCGTTCCTGACGATCTCGATCCCTGCGCCACGCGCTGCCGCAGCCTGCTCGAAGGCGAGGGCGACATCGTCGGCGCCGACGGCGACGGCCGCGGCATCGCGGGGCACGTAGATCCGCATCGTCATCGCTGTGCCTCCGCGACCAGCGCGTCGATCCGCGCTTCGTCGAGCCGGCCGACCAAGCGGCCGTCCAGCATCGCCGAGGGCGCGGTGGCGCAGAGCCCGAGGCAGTAGATCGGCTCCAGCGTCACGCGCTCGTCCGCCGTGGTATTGCCCAGGGATACGCCGAGCTTGGCCTCCGCACGCTCCGCAAGCCGATCGCCGCCGGCGGCCTGGCAGGCCTCGGCGCGGCAGAGCTTGAGGACGTGGCGTCCGGCGGGTGCTTTTCGGAAGTCGTGGTAGAAGGTGAACACGCCGTGCACCTCGGCGCGGGACAGATTGAGCGCCTCGGCGACCATCGGGATCGCGGGCTCCGGTACGTAGCCGAAGGCCTCCTGGAGCGCGTGCAGGACCACCAGCGTGGCGCCTTCCAGCCCGGCATGCTCGGCGATGATTTCAGCGCCGCGCGCCGTGTCCCAAGGTTCGTATCCCACCGTCATCAGCGCTTCTCACGATCCGTTTTTTGCTGCGCACATGAGAATTGGAATCCTTCGAAACATCAATAAAGCTGTCTCATGCGGCGATTGCGAAACGCGATTAATAGCGTTGCCGAATGGACCGATCCGGAATCGCAATAATGTTCTGGAATCACGCACTTCCGGGGCGCTTTGGATTTCGGGATCGCACCCCGATCGTGCTACCTATCGACGCGTCGGGCCGCCGCTTGGGGCGCCGTTTTCCGAAGGGATTTGAACCTTGATCGACAAGCTGGAACTTCTGCTGGCGCTGGCCAAGGAGCGTCATTTCGGCCGGGCTGCGGAGGCCTGCGGCGTTACCCAGCCGACCATGTCGACCAGTCTCAAGCAGCTCGAGGAGATCCTCGGCGTCATGCTGGTGCAGCGCGGATCGCGCTTCCAGGGTTTCACGCCCGAGGGCGAGCGGACGCTGGACTGGGCGCGGCGCATCGTTGGCGATGCGCGGGCGATGAAGCAGGAGATCAACAGCCTCAAGGACAAGCTGTCGGGCGAGATCCGGATCGCGGCGATCCCGACCGCGCTCGGCATGGTGGCCGCGCTCACCACGCCGTTCCGGGCGCGCCATCCCGATGTGCGGTTTCGGATCCAGTCCTGTACGTCGGCCGACGTGCTTGGCCTGCTTGAAAATCTCGAGGTCGATGCCGGGCTGACCTACATCGAGAACGAGCCGATCGGGAAGGTTCGCACCATCCCGCTCTACAACGAGAGCTATCGCCTGCTGACCGCGCCGGATGCGATGTTCGGCGACCGCAAGCAGGTGACGTGGAAGGAGGTGGGCACCGTGCCGCTGTGCCTGCTGACGCCCGACATGCAGAACCGCCGCATCATCGATCGCGCGCTGACCTCGGTCGGCGCGGAAGCGACGCCGACGCTGACGTCGAATTCATTGCTGGTGCTCTACACCCATGTGAAGACCGGACGTTGGGCCAGCGTGATGCCGGCCAAGCTCGCCGAGACGCTGGGCCTTGCCGATGCGGTGCGCAGCATTCCGATCGTCGATCCGGTGGTGGACTACAGCATCGGCCTGGTGATCCCGCAGCGCGATCCGATGACGCCGCTGATCGCAGCCCTGGTGCAGGTCGCGCGCGAGGTCGCGCCGAAGCTGGAGAGCGCGTAGCGAGCGGCCATCGGCCGAGGCGTTTCCATCATGGTTCCTGCCCGAGACGATCGCAGGGCTGCTCCTTGCGAAGCGATTGCTATTTTCGCTCGATCATTCAGATGAAGCGGCGCGTTCGCCGCGAAGCAATTGTTCCGTGAACGCGATAACGTGGAACTCAGCGGCGGCTCGCTGGTTTCATTGCGGCGTCCCGGTCAGCGAGAGGAGCCGCTTTGAATCGTCGCCAGTTACTCCACGGATCGGCCGTGTTGCCGACACTATTGCTGTTGCCGCAGCGCGAGGCCGCAGCCGTAGGGAACACGTCGGACACAGCTTTCAACCCGTCGATGGTAAGGGAGCTCGCGCGCAACCTCGCAGCCAAGTCGTTCGAGGCGCCGGACGAGAAGCTGCCCAATGGCCTGACCGATCTGAACTACGATCAGTACCGTTCGATCCGCTTCGCGCCGGAGCGCGCGTTGTGGCGTGGCGCGAAACTGCCGTTCGAGGCGCAGTTCTTCCATCGCGGCTTCTTCTACAAGAACAAGGTCAGGATTTTCGAGGTCGCCGACGGCAAGGTCAGCGAGGTCGGCTACAGCAAGGACATGTTCTCGTTCGGCGAGACCGTTCCTCCGTTCACCGAGGCGGATCTGGGCTTTGCGGGATTTCGGATCCACGCGCCGATCAACAAACCGGACTATTACGACGAGGTCTGCGTCTTCCTCGGCGCGAGCTATTTCCGCGCGGTCGCCAAGGATGAGACTTATGGCCTGTCGGCGCGCGGCCTGTCGATCGATACCGGCGAAGCCAAGGGCGAGGAGTTTCCGTTCTTCAAGGCGTTCTGGCTTGAACGTCCGGTGCCCAACGCGACCTCACTCGTCGTTCATGCCTTGCTCGACAGCAAGAGCTGCGCCGCAAGCTATCGCTTCACGATCAGGCCGGGCAAGACCACGGTGTTCGATGTCGAGGCATCGCTCTATCCGCGCGCCGATCTCGAGCATGCCGGCCTCGCGCCGATGACGAGCATGTTCTTCTTCGGGCCCAATGATCGCAACGAGGTCGATGACTTCAGGCCGTCGGTGCACGATTCCGACGGCCTTGCGATCTACAACGGCAAGGGCGAGAGCCTGTGGCGTCCGCTGAGCAATCCGCGTGACCTGCAGATCAGCACGTTCCAGGACATCAATCCGCACGGCTTCGGGCTGATGCAGCGGGAAAAGAATTTCTTCGCCTATCAGGACATCGAATCGAGCTTCGAGAAGCGTCCGAGCCTGTGGGTAGAGCCGATCGGCGACTGGGGCGAGGGCGCGGTGATCCTGTTCGAGATTCCGACCAAGGAAGAGATCCACGACAACATCGCCGCGTTCTGGCGGCCGAAGGCGCCGTTCAAGGCCAAGAGCGAGACCAATCTCACCTACCGGCTGCATTGGGGACCTGACGCGCCGAAGCCGCATTCGCTCGCGCGCTTCACGCGCAGCGGCATCGGCGCGCATGGCGAGAACAGCAAGCTGTTCGTGCTCGACCTGTTCGGCGACAATCTGAAGGGGATCGATCCCGCCAGCATCAAGGGCGTGGTGTCGGCCGAGAAGGCCGAGATCACCAACATCGTCACGCAGCCGAACCCGAATACGGGTGGGTGGCGGCTCAGCTTCCAGTGCGCGGTGAAGAAGGAGCCGATCGAGCTGCGCGCGCATCTCGCGCAAGACGACAAGCCGCTCTCGGAGATCTGGGTTTATCGATGGGCGCCATAGTCACGTCGCCACATCCGGACGTCGCCGCTGAGGCCGACGGTTTCCTGCCGCACGAGAGCCCGCTTGCGATGGCGGCGGCCGATCTCGGCCAGCCGCCTCGCGCAGTGAGCAAGCCGGTATCGGTCGGCGCCGGCATGTCGATGCGCCGCGCCTTCATCCTGGTGCTGACGGCGGCGCTGACCGGCGCGGGCGCCTATGAGATGTACATGGTGGTCCAGGTCGGCGGCGTGACGATCATGGAAGGCATGGTGCTGGTGCTGTTCGTGGCGCTGCTTGCCTGGATCGCATTTTCCTTCGCCTCGGGCCTGGCCGGTTTCTTCGTGCTGCTTCGGCGCAAAGGCAACGCGTTGCCGATCCGCGAGGATGGTCCGCTGCCGCAGCTCGCGAGCCGGACCGCGGTGCTGCTTCCGACCTATAATGAGAACCCGCATCAACTGATGGCGCGCCTCCGGGCCATCTACGAATCCATCGAGGCGACCGGGCAGAGCGAACGTTTCGACTGGTTTGTGCTCAGCGACACCCGCGATCCCGATATCTGGATCGCCGAGGAGCAGGCGTTCCTCGCGCTCAGCGATGCCTGCGGCGGGAGGCTCTACTACCGGCATCGGGCCGACAACACGGCACGCAAGGCCGGCAATGTCGGCGAGTGGATCACGCGGTTTGGTGGCGCCTACGAGTTCATGATCGTGCTCGATGCCGACAGCCTGATGTCGGGCGACACCATGGTGCGGATGGTCCATGCCATGGAGACCAATCCGCAGGCGGCGCTGCTGCAGACGCTGCCGGTCATCGTCAACGCGCGCAGCCTGTTCAGCCGCTTGCAGCAGTTTGCCGGCCGGCTCTACGGGCCGATGGTCGCCGCAGGCGTTGCGTGGTGGCACGGCTCCGAGGGCAATTACTGGGGACACAACGCCATCATCAGGATCGAGGCTTTTGCGCAGCAGGCCGGCCTGCCCGAGCTCTCCGGACGCAAGCCGTTCGGCGGACATATCCTGAGCCACGACTTTGTCGAGGCGGCGCTGATGCGGCGCGCCGGCTGGGGCATCTACATGGCGCCGATGCTCGGCGGCAGCTTCGAGGAGGTGCCGCCGTCGCTGCTGGATTTCGCCGCGCGCGACCGGCGCTGGTGCCAGGGCAATCTGCAACATCTCGCCGTGCTGCGTACGCGCCGCCTGCACTGGATCTCGCGGCTACATTTCATGACCGGGATCGGATCCTACATCACCGCGCCGATGTGGCTGTCCTTCCTGCTGCTCGGGATCCTGATCTCGTTGCAGGCGCGCTTCATTCGTCCCGAATATTTTCCGAAGGGATTTTCGCTGTTCCCGAACTGGCCGGCGCAGGATCCTGTGCTCGCCGCCTGGGTGTTTGGTCTCACGATGGCGCTCCTGATCGTGCCGAAGCTGCTCGGATTCATCCTGCTGCTGACGCGGCGGGAGGTGCGCCGGCAATTCGGCGGCGGCTTTCGGGCGCTGACGGGTGTCGTCGCCGAGGTGCTGATCTCGGCGATGATCGCGCCGGTCATGATGGTGTTCCAGTCGATTGCCGTGGTCGAGATCCTGCTCGGCCGCGACGCCGGCTGGCAGACGCAGCGGCGCGACGACGGCGAGGTCGAGCGGCAGGAGCTCTATCGCAAGTACGGTGTCCCCACCGCCTGCGGTGTCGCGATGGCGATCAGCGCCTGGGCGGTGTCGCTGCCGCTGCTGCTGTGGATGTCGCCGGTGATCATTGGCCTGTTGTTTGCGATTCCGATCGGCGCCTGGACGGCGAAGCCTGCGACGCGCGCGCTGTTCGTGACGCCGGAGGAGAGCGGGCCGCCGCGCGTGCTGGTCCGTGCCAACGAGCTGGCGTCGCAGCCCGCCCACGCCTCGGCCCCCGCGCTCGCAATGCTCCGGCAGGATTCCGGCCTGCTGCAGCGTCATCTCGCGTCGCTGCCGCCGGCGCGGCGCGGCGGTCCGGGCGAGATCGACCTTCATCTCGCGGTTGCGCGTGCGCGGATCGAGGCGAGCGACAGCTTTGACGAGGCGCTCGCGCATCTGACGCCACGCGAGACGCTGGCCGTGCTCGGCGATCCCGCGGTGCTGGAGGGGATACTCGCGAAGTAGCGTGGGGGCTCAGGCCGCTTCGGGCAGTCTGGTTTGCAGGGACCGCGGATCGCGGGGCAGGGTGACGCGGACCACGGTGCCGACGCCGAGCTTGGAGCGCAGCTTCATCGAGCCGCCGTGCAGGTTGGTGAGCGAGCGCGCGATCGCAAGTCCGAGGCCCGAGCCCTGGTAGCTCTTGGTGAGCTGGCTCTCGACCTGCTCGAACGGCTTGCCGAGCCGCCGCAGCGATTCCGGCGCGATGCCGATGCCGCTGTCGGCGATCAACAGCACGATCGAGTCGTCCAGCATCTGGCCGCGCACCAGCACGCGGCCGTTGTCCGGCGTGAACTTCACCGCGTTGGAGAGCAGGTTGACGATGATCTGCTTGACCGAGCGGCGGTCGGCGACGACCGAGATCGTGCTTTCGATATCCGATTCCAGCGACAGGCCCTTGTGCTCGGCGCGGCCGGAGACCACGCGCAGCGACTCGGCGAGGATGCCGGAGAGGTCGAGCGGCTCCATGTCGAACTTCATGCGGCCGGCCTCGATCTTCGACATGTCGAGAATGTCGTTGATGACCTCGAGCAGGTATTTCCCCGAGGTCAGGATGTCGTGGCAGTACTCCGCGTACTTGTCCGAGCCGAGCGTTCCGAACAGACCGCTGCCCATGATCTCGGAGAAGCCGATGATGGCGTTGAGCGGCGTGCGCAGCTCATGGCTCATATTGGCGAGGAATTTCGACTTCGCGGCGTTGGCGTCCTCGGCGCGGGTCTTTTCCTGCGAGTATTTCTCGGCGAGGTCGGCGAGCTCGACGGCCTGCCGCTCCAGCTCGGATTGCGAGCTCTGCAGGTCGATCACGGTGGCGCGCAGGCGCAGATCGTTGTCGACCAGCTTCTGCTCGTGCGCCTTGATGCGGGTGATGTCGGTGCCGACGGAGACGTAGCCGCCGTCCTTGGTGCGGCGCTCGCTGATGTGCAGCCAGCTGCCGTCGTCGAGCTGGGCTTCGAAGGTGCGGGCGCCGGGCGCCGGCACGCCGCTTTCGTGCAGGCGGGTGCGCACCTCAGGCATGCTGCCGACCTCGATCACGGTCTCGTAGGAGGTGCCGGGGCTGACGGCGCTGTCAGGCAACTTGTGCAGCCGCTGGAAGTGCGAGTTGCAGAGCACGAGGCGATCGTCGGCATCCCAGAGCACGAAGGCCTCCGGAATGGTCTCGATCGCGTCGCGCAGCCTGAGGTCGGCTTCGACCGACTTCTCGGCGAGGCTCTTCTGCTCGGTGATGTCGACCGCAATGCCGATCAGATGCAGGCCGCTGTCGGCGGCGGCGTGGCTCAGCTCGCAGCGCACGCGCAGCCAAATCCAGTGGCCGCCGACATGCCGCATCCGGAAGCTCTGGTCGATGTGATCGATCTTGCCCGAGATCAGCTGGTCGGCGATGTCGAACAGGTTGATGTCGTCGGAATTCACCAGCGCGTTGACCTCGCCGAAGGTGAGGAGGTCGTTGCGGGTATCGAGGCCGAGCAGGGTGAACATCGACTGCGACCAGAATATCCGGCCGCGCGACAGGTCCCAGTCCCACAATCCGCAACGGCCGCGATTGAGCGCGGTGTCGATCCGGCCGCGCACGGCGTCATTGATCAGGTCGCCTTCGCGGGCGCGGGTCGATTGCCAATGGAAGGCGAAGCCGAGGATCAGCACCACGAAGCTCGTGGTCGCCGACAGCGTCACCGAGAGCGCGCCGTCCGATCCCCAGATCGGCTCGTTCATCTCCTGGATGACGACGACCTGGCCCGGCAGCGACTTGACCAGCGCAGAGATCGCCAGCGCGCCGGTGCCGTTCGGCAGCGTCATGTCGCTGACGGTGCCCTGCTGGCCCGGCGCGATCAGGAGCTGCGCCGTGGAGACGATGTCGAGGACGCGGTCGGTCTCCCCGGTGCCGTCGATCGGCACGCGCGCCAGCACGCGATGATCGGCGCTGGTGATGATGACGTGGCGGCCGTAGGCGATGCCCCAAGACGGAATGAGATCAGGCAGCAGCTCCTGCATCCGCTCGATGTTGGCGAGGCGCTCGCGCCGCACCGAGGTGAGGCGATCGAGACGCTCGGCGAGGATGTCGGAGAGCGCGGCCAGGTCGCGCTTCATCGCGCCGCGCTTCTGCCGGTTCTGGTCGATCACCTGGACGAAGGCGCCGAGGCAGATCGTGATGAGGAAAGCGATGATGAGAGTGGGCACAGCGCGGCGCAGTGCAGGCTCGGCCGTCAAGAGCCTGTGATAGGCCGGTTTTGCGATCGACTGCGCCAATCCCTTGATCGAATCGGATTGGACGCACGCGTTCGCTGCATGCGCGCGCGCCATGCCCTGGACCCCCGCTCTAAGCTGATTTTTACCCGGTTCGGATGCTCCCCACGATGCATCCGAATCATGATCATTTGAATCCAGATTTCCGGGACTGTCGAGAGTCAACGATTCGTTAATGCGAAATAATTCTTGTCAAAAACAGAATCGGGATGCCCAAGGTGAGTCCGAAAGGAGAACGGCTCCGTAGAATTACGCGCGCTCGGGCTCTGCGTGACTGATCACACGTTTCACGGTCGGAAATGCGCGGCGCATCTTGCGTTCGATCTCGTCGACGCCTTCGTGCACCTTGATCACACTCATCGTTGGCGCGGCGCGGCAATGGAAGTTGACGATCTCGCCGGCGTCGGTGTTGCGGACCCGCACATTGTGGATGTCATGGATCGCGCCGCCATCGGCAAATCCGGTCAGCGCGGTCTTGATGGCGTCGACACGGTCGGGCGCGGCGTCGGTTCCCCACGGCAGTTCCGGCTCGAGCGGCTCGATATGGGTGTCGACCTCGACATCCTCGCCGAAGTCCTCGCGGATCGCGCGCTCGAGCTCGTGGGCGACGTCGTGGGCGGCGTCGAGCGCCATGTCGCTGTCGACCTCGAGGTCGATGCTGACGATCAGCTTGCCGCCAATGTCGTGAACGGTAACGTGGTGGATGGCGAGGCCGGAGTTGCGCGCGATCACCATGATGCGCTCGCGCACGCTCTCATTGTCGCGCGCCACCGGCACCGCGGTGAAGGTGAGGTCGGCGTCGCCGAAGGTTTTAGTGACCGCCTCCTGCGCCCGGCGCTTGATGTCCTCGACACGGTCGATCGGGTAGGTGCGCGGCACCGCGGCGATGGCGTCGATGAAATGCGTTGCGCCGACCATGCGGACCCGCAGGCGATCGACGTCGACCACGCCCGGCACCGCCTTGATGGCGGCGGTGGCTTTCTCAAGCGCGCCCTCGGGCGCGCGGTCGAGCAGGGTCTCGACCGTCTCGCGCGCCATGCGCAGGCCGAGCAGCGCGATCATCACGGCGACCGCAATCGCCGCCGCGGCGTCGCCCCACCAGAAGCCGAGGCCGGCCATTACCAGGCCGACGATCACGGCGGCCGAACCCATCACGTCGGAGGCGAAATGCAGCGCGTCGGCGGCCAGCGCCTGGCTCTTGGTGTCGCGCGCCGCACGATGCAGCGCGCGGGCGCGCCACAGATTGACGCCGATATCGAGGAGGAGAACGATGAAGGGAATGGCCGAGATCGACGGCGGCGGCGCGCCCTCGCGCAAATGGCTGTAGGCCTGCACCAGGATGCCGCCGGCCAGCACGTAGAGCAGGGCGATGACGCCGAGCGCCGAGACGCTCTCGAACTTGCCGTGGCCGTAATGATGCTCGGCGTCTGCCGGCTGGTCCGACACCCGTACCACCGCCCAGGTGATGATGGTGGCGACCAGGTCGATCGACGAGTGCAGCGCCTCGGAGATCAACGCCAGTGACCCGATGGCGATGCCGACGACGAATTTCGCCACGGCCATGCTGCCACTGGCGAGGATCGAGATCGCGGCGACGGATGTCTTGGTGTTGGGCGCGCTGGTGCTGGAAGAGCTCATGGGCGGCGGTTTAGCAGGCCATCTGTGAACATCAAGTGTCAGTCACGATGCGCAATCGCCACTCACTTGCAATTGCATCATTGCGCCGATCACGCCGTCGTCCTGGCGAAAGCCAGGACCCATAACCACAGGGTTGTGTTGTTGAAGTGAGCTGCCGCAACTGTATCGCATCATGACTCGCATTCGGGGTAATGGGTC
>NZ_JACMYK010000022.1 GCF_020889785.1 Bradyrhizobium acaciae | reverse complement strand
AGCAAAGACAAAAGTCTTGCGACCGTTGACCGTGCCCCAGCCGGTGACGACGCCGTCGCCGGGGATCTTGGTCTTCTCCATGCCGAACTCGATCGAGCGGTGCTCGACGAACATGTCGAATTCCTCGAACGAGCCCTTGTCCAGCAGGAGCTCGATCCGCTCGCGGGCGGTCAGCTTGCCGCGGGCGTGCTGCGCCTCGATGCGCTTTTCGCCGCCGCCGAGCCTTGCGCCGGCGCGGCGTTCTTCAAGAGCTTCAATTGTGGAGATCACCCAACACCCCCCAAATGGGTCCGCGAGCAGGCCTTACCCCGCCATATACAAGCGATCCGAGACTTGAGAAGGCTTGAAGACGCACATTTGCGCATGTTACGCAATTGCAGACAGCAAATTGCGAAGTTGCAAATGGCAGGGAAGCTTTATATTGGCCGCAGGTTCCGCGAGATAAGGGAGAGCAAAATGCTCACCCAGGCGGCATTCGCGGAGCGGCTGGGTATCTCGCTGAGTTACCTGAACCAGATCGAGAACAATCAGCGGCCGGTCTCGGCCTCCGTACTGGTGCTGCTTGCCGAAAAATTTCAGGTCGACCTCAGCTCTTTGTCGCTCAACGACAGCGACAAAGTCATTTCGATGCTGGCCGAGTCGTTGGCCGATCCGATCTTCGCCTCCTACACGCCCAGCATACAAGAGTTGAAGCTGGTGGTTCAGAACGCTCCCGGTTTTGCTCAGGCGCTCCTGAACGCCCATCAGGCATATCGGCGCAACAGCGAACAGCTCGCCAGCCTGGATGGCCAGATCGCCAACCTGGCGGGAGAACCGACGGCTTATGAGGAAGTTCGTGATTTCTTTCACCTGGTCGACAATTACGTCCATGAGTTGGATACCGCGGCCGAGGCTCTTGCGGGCCAGCTGAATATTCCCGACAGCAACGCGACGAGCGCGTTGATCAGCTACCTGGAATCGAAACATGGCGTGCAGATTCGCCAGAGCGCTCCGAATGAGACTTCATTGCGGCAATTCGATCGCGCATCGCGCACGCTGTTTCTGAGCCAATATCTGCCGACACCAACCCGAACCTTCCAGATTGCCTTGCAAATCGCGGCTCTTGAAGAAGACGACCGGATTGGTCAGATTGCAGATAAAGCGACATTTCGATCAGTCGATGCGCGAAACGTGTGCGCCGCCGGATTGCGAAACTATTTTGCGGGCGCCCTCGTTCTACCGTACCAACGATTCCTGCAATCCGCTCGAGAGCTGCGGCACGATCTCGAATTGCTCGCGACCAGGTTCGGCGCAAGCCTGGAGCAGGTTGCTCATCGCTTGTCTACGCTTCAGCGGCAAGGCTCGAAGGGTGTGCCCGTTTTCTTCGCCCGACTGGACCGCGCCGGGAACATCACCAAACGCCACAGCGCGGCAAAACTGCAATTTGCACGCTACGGAGCCGCCTGCCCGCTCTGGAATGCGCACCAGGCATTCGAGGCCCCAAGCCAAATCATTCGGCAACTCGCCGAGACACCGGACGGCATTCGATTTCTTTGCATCGCAACCGAACTTTCGAAAGGCCGGGGCGGCTTCGGCTCTCCTCGTCCGCGCTATGCCATCGCGCTGGGATGCGAAGTCTCCTATGCAAAGGATTTCGTATATGCAGACGGGCTCGACCTCACAAGCAAAGGCACTTTCGATCCGATCGGAATTTCTTGTCGAATCTGCGAGCGGACCAACTGTCCTCAACGCGCGATCCCGCCGCTCAAGAGCAGATTGAGAATAGACCGCGATCGCAGGGACATACTGCCCTACCAATTACCCGGCTAGATTCGCCGACGACAAAGCCGGGATCTGCAGTGATCGCGGGCTTGGGCTGGGACCTGGTTCAGTTCCCGCGACCAGATCAGTGCACAGATTGCAATCGCGTTGCTCATCACGACGGCAGCAGTCAACTGAGCGCAGGCCACATGTTCGGGCGGCACAATCAGATTGACCGTTTTTCGATACAAGTCGTCATTTTATCGAAATTCTACATGCCCGGGCGAGAGATAGCATTTGTTTCATCGAGATGTCACCACGCGGAATAACGCAAGGGGCCGGGCCTCGATGGGACGACGAATGCTTGCCCATGGGAGAACGAAATGACGACGACGGCTTTGGACAGGATCGACATAAAGATCTTGAATGAACTGCAGCAGAACGCGAGTTTGACCAACGTTGAACTCGCTTCCCGCGTCAATCTCTCACCGTCTCCGTGTCTCGCTCGAGTTCGGACGCTCGAAAAACTCGGGGTCATTGACCGGCGAATTGCGGTGCTGGATCCCGCAGTTCTCGGCATCGGCGTTACGGCATTCATACAAGTAAAGCTTGAAAGGCAGGCCCAGCCATCACTCGAGAGCTTTACGCGTTCAATCGATCGCCTTGGCGAGGTGATGGAATGCTACCTGATGACCGGGGACAACGATTATCTTCTCCGCGTTATGGTGTCTGATATCGAGGCTCTTGAGGATCTCATCGTAAACAAGCTCTCCCGCATAACCGGGGTTTCGAGCATC
This sequence comes from Bradyrhizobium acaciae, assembly GCF_020889785.1. Lineage (GTDB taxonomy): Bacteria > Pseudomonadota > Alphaproteobacteria > Rhizobiales > Xanthobacteraceae > Bradyrhizobium > Bradyrhizobium acaciae. The sequence continues at coordinate 70,915 of NZ_JACMYK010000022.1, read as the reverse complement.
CGCTCAAACCTGGCCCTGAAGCGGATATCTCACAAAACGGTGCTCCCTATCGACACGAACCGACCAGTTCAGGTCAAGCCGTGCAGCTCTTCCAGGCGCCTCGACAGGCCCGCCAAGCCGCAGTACGACGCCTCGCCCCAGGCGCGGATCGATGGCGGCATGAATCTCGAGACTTCGCGGATTTTGCGGGGTGACGGGCAGTACCCCTCAAGCCTCCCTTAGAGCGTGATGAGATTAGGTTGAGTTGGAGCGGCGTCGAAGGTTCACCTCTCCCCAACGGGGAGAGGTGAAACGAAGACCGCACCCGGCCGATTCAACCAAAACCCATCCCGCTCTAGGCAAGGGCGCCCAGGAGAACAGTCTCGACCTTGCGCTCGTTGTTCGTGCTTTTTTGCTCAAGGCACAAGGATCGAGTGCCGTTCGGCGTTCGATCGCGCGCGCGGAACGCGACGGTCAAAAGCTGGCCGCCTGCAGAAAGGCTCCCGCGTGATGTGCGGGAGCTCAGGATCGACAGCTAATAGGCCCTCGTGGTCGGGGCCGCAATTTAGCGACTGTCAGTAGAACCCCGTTCCCCTACTTCACCGGCGTGTAGATCACGATCCGCAATGACGGGTCGTCATTGGCCTGGAAGCTCGCATGTTCGAAGGACACGACGCCCTTCTTCGGATGATGCAGCCGCTTGATGCCGGCGGCCGTGCCGCGGATGTCGTGGGTTTTCCACCAGACCGAAAATTCCGGGCAGCCTTTCCTGAGCTTGAGCAAAAGCTCATGAAACGCGGGATCGTCGGCCCATAGATCGTGCACCGCCCGGAACTGCGCGACGACGCGCTTGGCTTCATCGGCCCAGGCCGCCCCGAACAGCTTCCGCGCCGAGGGCCGCGTCAACATGGAGACGAGCACGTTGCGGTCTTCGCTCGCGAGATGATCGAACGCGAAAATGTCGTTCGCCGCCTTGTTCCAGCCGAGCAGGTCCCATCGGCGACCGGTCACATAGGCCGGGTGCTTCATCGCGTCGATCATCCGCTGCAATGATGCCGGCACGGTCTCCTGCTGGAAACTCCGCCGCTCGCCGGAACGGGTGAGGGCCTTGAGATGAAGGTGCTCGACCTTGTTGAGCTTGAGCGCCTGGGCCAGCGCATTGATGGTCGTGATCGACGGATTGACCGAGCGGCCCTGCTCGAGGCGCACATACCAGTCGACGCCGATGCCGGCGAGTTCGGCCACTTCCTCGCGCCGCAGACCGGCGGTTCGCCGCCGCCGTCCATCGGCAAGCCCGACATCCCGCGGCCGCAATTTCTCACGGCGCGACCGCAGGAAATCCCCGAGCTCACTGCGGCTCTTCTCGATCACCGACATTGCAGCATGTTTCGAACAACGCCCAAAGGGGGACCTGCCAATCCTAGGATAATACCATGCCTTCCAGCTTCGCCCTAGCCTGCCATAATCGCGGCCGAACATTCCAGTGCCACGGCGATGTACACCACATGACGCAATCACTGAACGCCAACATTCCGAAACAGAGCATCGCGCTGTCCATAAAGATCAACGGCACGCGATACGAGCGCGAGATCGCGCCGACCGCGACCCTGCTAGACGTGATTCGCGACGAGCTCGGGCTCACCGGCACCAAGAAGGGCTGTGACATGGGCGGCTGCGGCGCCTGCACGGTGCTCGTCGCGGGCCGTCGGATCGCATCCTGCCTGGCGCTGGCAGCATCCTTTGGAGAGGCCGACGTGACGACGATAGAGGGGATCGGCACGGCCGATCGCCTGCATCCGCTGCAGGATGCGTTCATCCGGCACGATGCGCTGCAGTGCGGCTACTGCACGCCGGGCCAGATTCTGTCCGCGATCGCCTTGCTGGCGGAGGGCCCTCTCTCGATCGACGACATCCGCGAAGGCATGAGCGGCAATCTCTGCCGCTGCGGCGCCCATGCCAACATCGTCGCTGCGATCGCGGAGGTCGGCGGGCTATGAGCAGCGCTTCCTTCAACTATATTCGCGCGGCCGAACTCACCGATGCGCTCGCGCGCGGCGAGAGGGCAGGTGCCGCCTATCTCGCCGGCGGCACCGATCTGCTGCCGCTCTGGAAGGCTTCGCTGACCGCGCCACAGGAGGTGATCGACATCTCGCACCTGCCGCTTGCGACCATCACCCGCTCCGGCGACGCGCTCACCATCGGCGCGACGGCCCGGCTGAGCGACATCGCCGCCCATCCGGAGGTGAAAGCGCACTATCCTCTTGTATGCGATGGCATCCTTGCGAGCGCGAGCGGACAGGTGCGCAATGTCGCAACCATGGGCGGCAATCTGCTGCAGCGGACACGTTGTCCCTATTTTCGCGACGCGGGGCTCGCCTGCAACAAGCGCGATCCCGGGTCCGGATGCGGCACCCGACATGGCGAGAACCGCCATGCCGTGCTGTTCGGTGGCTCGCCCAGCTGCGTCGCCACGCATCCGTCCGACCTCGCGGTGGCGCTGGCCGCGCTTGACGCCAAGATTGTGGTGAGCAGTGCTAACGGCGAACGCGAACTCGCACTGTCCGAGCTTTACCCGCTGCCGGGCGAGACCACCGCACCCGATTCATCTCTGCGCCCCGGGGAGATGATCACGGCGATCCGCATGCTCAATGCGGCGCGTTTCGCGAACCACGCGACCTATCTGAAGATCCGCGATCGCGCCTCGTTCGAATTTGCCGTCGTCTCCGTCGCGGCGGCGTTGCGCATCGAGGATGGCGCCATCGCCGAGGCGCGGCTCGCGGCCGGCGGTGTTGCACCACTGCCCTGGCGACTTGAGAAAAGCGAGGCGGCGCTGATCGGTCGCGCGCCGACGGAGGAGGCCTTCGCCGAGGCCGGCGCGCTCGCAATCGGCGGCGCGCGACCGCTCGAAGGCAACGCATTCAAAATCCCCTTGCTGCGCAACGCCGTCATTCGCGCCCTGCAAACGGCCGGAGGCCAGTCGTGAAGAACCGAACCATCGCGCGCTATGAAGGCACCCTCAAGGTCACCGGCCAGGCCCGCTATGAAGGCGAGATGATGCCCGAGGGCCTGCTGCACGCGGCCCTCGTGGAGTCGCCCATCGCCTGCGGCGAATTGCAGTCACTCGACACATCGCGCGCTGCCACGCTGCCGGGATTTGCCACCCTCGTCACGCATGAAGATACCGCATCGCTGAAGCCGTCGGCAGCAACCGCCCTGATCCGGGAGAAGGCGATTCATTTCCACGGCCAGCCCGTCGCGCTCGTCGCCGCCACTACGCTGTCGGAGGCCCGCGAAGCGGCGAAGGCGACACAAGCCTCGATCGCAGCGCGCACCGCGTTGACGCAAATGGGCCAGGCGCTGGACCAGGCCTATGAGCCGGCGATGGTCGGGCGTTTCCCGGCCTCGACCCGCCGCGGCGATTCTGCGAAGGCGTTGAGCGAAGCCGGGCTCGTGGTCTGGCGCCGCTACACCACTGCCGTCAACAACCATCATCCGATGGAGCCTCATGCGGTCGTCTGCTGGTGGGAAGGCAAGAAGGCCGTCGTCCACACCTGCACCCAGGCGATCTTCGGCACGCGCGCGATGATCGCGCATGCGTTCGAGATGCCGCCCGCCGACATCCGCGTGCTGTCGCGCTATCTGGGCGGCGGCTTCGGCTGCAAGGGACAGCTGTGGTGGCCGTGGATGTTCTGGGCGATGCTGGCGTCGCGAAAGACGAACCGTCCGGTGCGGCTCGAGCTGACCCGCGCACAGATGTTCACCCTGGTCGGGCGGCGGCAGGAGACGGCGCAAGATCTCGCGCTCGGCTTCGTCGATGGCCGGCTGACGGCCATCGAGCACGATGTCATCGCGCAAACCTCGACACATGCGGAGTTTTCCGACTCGACCGCGGTCTACACACGCTTCCTTTACGCCTGTCCCAACGTCACCACGCGTCACAGCCTTGTGCGCACCAACGAGCCACAACCTGTTCCGATGCGCGCGCCGGGAACGGCTCCCGGCACCTTTGCGCTGGAGTCGGCGATGGACGAGGCGGCCGAGTTGCTCGGGATCGATCCGCTCGAATTGCGCCTCAACAATTTTGCCGATCAAGACCAGGAGAATAGCCGGCCCTGGAGCAGCAACAGCCTTCGCGAATGCTATCGCGTCGGCGCCGAGCGTTTTGGCTGGGCCGAGCGCCGCGCGCGATCGGCCGCCAAAGTCGGCCGCTGGAAAATCGGCTTCGGCATGGCGACCACGCTCTATCCGGCGATCCGCCAGGCCTGCCGCGCGCGCGTGGCACTGCGCGTTGACGGCTCGCTGCTGGTCCAGTGCGGCACCCAGGACATGGGTTCGGGCACCTACACCGCGCTCGGCCAGATCGCGGCCGATGCGCTCGGCTTGAGCATGGACAAGATCACCGTCGAGCTCGGCGATACCGGCTTGCCGGACGGCCCTTTCTCCGGCGGATCGCAGGTCACGGCGAGCATCTTTCCCGCCGTTGAAGCGGCAACGTCGAAGCTGCGCGCCGCGCTCGCGAGCATCGCAACGGCCGACACCACCTTGCCGCTCGGCGGCAAGCCGCCAGAGGATCTCGAGTTCGCCGACGGGATGATCCGCAGCCGCTCCGGCAACGCCAGCGAGAGGCTCACCGGTGTGCTCGCGCGTGCCGCCACTGATGGCCTCGAGGCTGAGGGCGAGAGCCCGGCGACTGATCACCAGAAGCTTGCGGCAAGCGGCATGGGATATGGCGCGATCTTTGTCGAGATCGGCGTCGATCCCGAGCTCGGCGAGATCCGCGTCCGCCGCGTCTGCGGTGCCTTTGCGGCCGGGCACATCCTCAATCCACTGCTGGCGAAGAGCCAGTATATCGGCGGTCTCATCGGCGGCATCGGCATGGCGCTGCATGAGCAGGCCGTGACCGATGCTGCGACCGGCAGCATCCTTGGCAAGTCGTTCGCCGATTATCTCATTCCGGTTCATGCCGACATGCCGGCATTCGACATCGCCATGATCGACGAGGACGACCCGCATCTCCCCGGCGGCGTCAAGGGCATCGGCATGCTCGGCACCGCCGGCATCCAGGCCGCGATCGCCAACGCCGTCTACGACGCCATCGGCAAGCGCATTCGCAAACTGCCGATCCGGATCGAGGACTGTCTCTGATCGCGGCACGTGACTGCGCGCTCAATAACTTCTGCGCTGTCGGAAAATGATGGCGGAGAGAGTGGGAGTCAAACTCCCGATTTCGATTACTCCACTTCGAAAGACTGAAAGCCGCTGAGTAAACGCTCGCCTGCCTGCTGCAAAGGTTTCGAGTTTGAGCCCTGTTCGATTCCAGTCGGGCGATTGTTGAGCACGGACCGTGCCGGCGCAGATCCCTTGTTGTTTTTTGCGAGCTAATGCCGTCCGCATCGTGCTGGTATTTGTGCTGGTATCGGCAGCAATCGCCAACAAAAGTGGTTTCAAATTCAAATGGTTATGGCTCCAGGCGATTGACGGCCAGGGGCACCAAACCAAAGACAAGAACTCACGGCTCCAGCTTGATTCCGGCTTATGCGCCCTGCCGAGAACGCGGAATTCCGGTCAAAGAGCGGGACAGGGCCGGACGACGGAACGCCTGCACGAATCCCGATCGGTGACGTGACTTTCGGCACTTTCGATCAAGCCACCCTCACCGCCAAATTGCACGGTGCGGTCTTTCCGTACCCCATCCCTGACCGCGCTGGGTCCCCCGGTCAATATGCATGATCACAGCCGGGGGACCTTCTACTCAACCGCGCCTCTCAGGGATTGCGACGACATGAGCCACCGGCAATCCATAGGTTTTCCTTGCATCGTTGGGGTGGTGTCGTGCCTGATCGCACTATCCGCGCCCGCCCACAGCAGGGGCTTCGATTGGTTCTTTGCCCATACTCGGAAGCCTCAGAGCTCGTGTTCGGGACAGCACGTTGTCGCAAGCTTCTATTCTTCGGGGCGGCGCACGGCAAATGGTGACATGTTCGACGCCAGTGGGCTAACGGCAGCGCACCGCACCATGCCCTTCGGTTCGCGGGTAACGCTCGTGAATCCCGAGAACGGAAAGTCGGTGACCGTTGTCATCAACGACCGCGGCCCGTTTACGCGCGGGGTGACAATCGATCTGACGCGCGGCGCAGCTCGTGCGCTCAACATGCATCGAACGCAATGGGTGTGCATGCAATGATGTCGAGCGGCTGAATCATTGCAGCCACGGGGCGAACATTGTTGCTTCGGGTCGTTAAAATCAGCTTGGCGATCCTCAACGGGGCGCCTGCGACCCGACCGAGCTGCACCTTTGCTTCCCGGCGCGCAGCGTCCGGGTCCACGCACTCCATGAAGGCGCAGGCGCCGCCTCGTTCGATGCGGCGCCGCCACGACGTCCTTGCATAAATAGCCGCAGAATTGAATATTCGTTGCGTTGCTTGCAATGACTGGGGCTGGGCCGATGAACACCAAGCTGGAGCCGCGTCGACTGCGCTATTTCATGGAGGTGCTCAATAGCGGCTCCGTGCGCGGCGCCGCCGGCGCACTCGGCATGGATGCCTCGGCGGTCAGCCGGGCGCTTGGCCTGCTCGAGCAGGAATATGGCGCGCCCCTGCTCGAAAGGCGCGGCCGCGGCGTTTCGCCGACCGACGCGGGCCAACTGCTGGCCGCCTACGTGCACCGCCAGCAGAGCGAGCGGCAGGTGCTGCTCGCGCAGATGGACAGCATTCGCAAGGTCGAGTCGGGTCATATCGACCTCGTCACGGGCGAAGGTTATGTCGACTGGCTGGCCAAGACCAGCCTGTGCCGCTTCATGAAAGCCCGCCCGAAGATCACAATCAGCCTCGACATCGGAAGCACCGACGAAATCGTCCAACAGGTCGTGGGCGAACGTGCCCATATCGGCGTCCTGTTCAACCCGCCCCGGGACGATAGGCTGCGCTCGCATCATTCGCAGCCGCATCCAATCAAGGCCATGGTGCCGCGCGGGCATCCGCTGATCCAGCTCGGTCGGCCGCTCAAGCTTGCTGACCTGGCGCCATATCCGGGAGCCGCGATGCATCCGAACTACGGTCTGCGCCAGCATGTCCAGGCAGCCGAGATCAGCGAAGGCGTCCGTCTCGATTTCGCTTTCACGACGGCCTCGTTCGATGCGCTTGCCCATTACGTCACCGCCGGCCTCGGCTATGCGCTGGTGTCGCGCCTTGCGATGACCGAGGCCGATGCCGGCAAGGTGGTGGCGTTACCGATGAGAAATGCTCTGCTGCATCGTGGCCGCACCCACGTCGTCTCGCGTCAGGGACGCACATTGCCGCCCGCCGCTATGGAGCTGCTGCGGATGATGGTCGGCGAAATGCGCGCGACTTCAAGCGGTGCGCGATAGGCTACGCAAGCTGCGCTCTCACAAATCTAGTCGCGATGCGTCGTTGCGGGAAACCAGATCGCGACCTGCGGAGGCGGACGAAACGCCTTCCAGGTGCCGGGCGGCTGGGCAAGGCGGTCGGCAATCACCCACAACGCCGGCGCATGAAAGCCGAGGCCGATATGCGTCGTGCTCACCTCGACGTTCTCGCGTCCTTCTCCTTGCTGCTCCAGGCACGCGCGCCACGCCACCACGCCATCGGCGCGGGTATAGATCGATGTTGACGGAACCGGAATCGGTTGCGCGAGGCGGCTGATCCGCTCGGATGTCGGCGGCTCGTATTTGCGGCCGGTCAGAAGCCGCCAGATCGCACGGACATTGCTCGCTCCCGGCGCGGCGAATGGACTGCCGAGCGTGACGACCATCCGCACCGACGCCGGGATTTGCCGTGCGACTTCGCGTGCGATGATGCCTCCGCGACTCCAGCCGACCAGGCTGACCTTCGAGCCGGCGCGCTGTTCGAGCTCGATGACTCGCGCCGCCACCGCGGCAAGGTCCGCGTCCGGTGCACCGACATTGCGGCCACGGCCCCATCCATGGACCTCGTAACCGAGAAATTCGAGGAATGAGCGGATCGCCAGCGTCGATCGGTCATCGGCGCCCAACCCGGGCAAAACCATCACCGGATGCCGCTGTCCCCGCGGCGCAGCCGCCAGAAGCGGCGCTGCCACGGCAAGAAGGGCCGGGATGTCGAGAAATCCGCGCCCTTCCGCGGCAAGCAGGGCGAGCGAGGGTGGTTCGACGGTGTCACGTCCCATGATCAGCATCCGTTGTGGTGGTCGAGAACAGCCCCTGACACTGCGCATCGCCTGGCAAACGCGCGCCCGTTACGCCGGCGGCTGGGTCCTTCCGAACACGCCGCCGATCGCCCGCAGCAGCCAACTCGGCTGATACTTGATCCATTGGACCGCCAGCTCATTGGCCAGTCCCGCGACCTGCACCGGCTTTCCTGCCATGCAGGCGCGATAGCCCTCCTGCGCGACGGTCTTCGCGTCCATGATCATCATGCTCGGCATGTTGCCGAGATTGGTGCCATGGACCATTCCGGTGTCCGTGACGCCCGGACACAACGTCGTCAGGGTGATCTTGCTGCCGCTCAATTCCTGCGACAATGCCTCGCCGAACGACAGCACATAGGCCTTTGACGCGGCATAGACCGCCAGGTTCGGCACCGGCATGAACGCCGCGACGGACGCAACGTTCAGGATCCGTCCGCTGTTGCGCTCGAGCATCGGAGCGAGGAAGAGATGAGTCAACGCGGTGATGGCGACGACATTGACTTGCAACAGCCGCAGCTGCTCGTCGAGGCCGATTGCGCTGAAGCGTCCCTCGAGCAACAGGCCGGCATTGTTCACCAACAGATCGACCCGGATGCCGGCGTCCTTCAGCGAATCAAATACCGCCTGCGGTGCCCCCGGTTCGCTCAAGTCGGCGGCAACGATGGTCACCTTGGTGTCATGATTGGCCTTGAGCTCGCGAGCGAGATCCTGCAGCTTGTCACGGCTGCGCGCGAGCAACACGAGGCTGAACCGGTTCGCCGCGAGCACGCGTGCGAGCTCGAGCCCGATGCCTCCCGACGCGCCGGTCACCAGCGCGCACTGCCCCTCATTTCCGCTGACCGACATCAAAGCCCTCCCTTCGTTGTCAGAACAGGTCTGCGCAATCCGCGGACGGCACGGGCAAGCAGCCGCGCGCGCGCCAGACGACGGTCATCGCGATGCGGCAGATAGGCGCGTGTGCCGGCGCCTTCCCGCTCCTCGGCATAGATACGGGAAAACTGGTCGATCGCCCGCAGCAGCGCCTGGGCTTGCGCGAATTGATCGGCCGTTTCGCTCACGTCGCCCAACGACCTGCGCAAGGGCTCCAGCACATCGATCCGGTCGGGATGGCTGGACGGTCCGGATCGCGGGTCGAGACTTTGCGCAGCCGACATCACATCACCGACCGCCTTGGCCGATTGCGCTGACGACGTCACAAGCGACGGCTTCGACCGGTTGGAGTCCGTCGACCGTCCGGAGGATATTCCGCGATCGATAGTAGTCGACCAGCGGCGCCGTTTGCTCGTTATAGGCGTCGATACGTATCTTGAGCGTTTCGTGATTGTCGTCGGCGCGCACCGCGCCACCCTGCTCTCGCGCTTCCTGGGCCCTCGCCTCGATCCGGTTCAGCAACACGGTCTCGTCGGCCTTGAGCTCTACGACATGGTCGATCGCAAGACCTTCGGCATCGAGCAGCTTGTCGAAGCTCTCCGCCTGAGCCATCGTCCGCGGGAAGCCGTCGAGCACAAAGCCGCGCCCGGCATCTGCTTGCGAGATGCGCTCGATCACCGTGGCGATCACGAGCTGATCCGGAACAAGTCCACCATTCATCATGATATCCTTGACCTTCCGTCCGATGCCGGTGTCGGCGTCGACCGCGGCACGCAGCATGTCGCCGGTCGAGAGGTGCGGTATGCCGTATTCCTCGACCAGGCGTTTCGCCTGCGTTCCCTTGCCCGCGCCGGGCGGCCCCAGCAGAACGATCCTCATGGTATTTGTCCCGATACTCGCTTGATCACCAACGGCATTCCAGCAGAGCTTCGAGCGATCCGGATCCCCGCCCGGGGCCGGATCGCTCGAAACGTCCTCACGCCATCGCCAGGCGCGCGGCTGGGGCAGGCCGCATCGAGAGCAGCAGCAGCAATCCCGACAGCACATAGAGCGCCATCACGAAATACATGCTGTAGATGTTGTCGCCGGTGCTTCGTACGATCATGCCGTTGATCGAGGGGCTGATGGCCGGACCGAGGTTGCCAAGGCTGCTGATCAGCGCAAGCCCGCCGGCGGCGGCGCCGGTGGAGAGATATTCGCTGGTCAGTGCGAAGAACAGCGGCGTCGCAGACGCAATTCCAATCACCGCAAAGGACAAAGCAAGGATCGATCCGACCAGATTGCCCTGCAGCAACGTGGTGATGAACAGGCCGGAGGCAGCGATCGCAACGCAGGCGGTATAGTGCCAGCGGCGCTCGTGCCACTTGTCGGAGTGACGGCCGATCAGGATCATGCCAATCACGCCGGCGGCATTCGGGATCGCGGCATAGACGCCGACAAGAAACAGGTCCTTGACGCCCCAGCTCTGGATCAGGGTCGGCAACCAGAACACCATTGTGTAAGTCGCGCCGAGCAGGAGCAGATAGACGAACGACAGCACATAGACCTTGGGGTCCTTCAGCATCTGCCCGAACGTTCCCGAAGGTTCGCTCTGGATATCCTTCTCATCGTGCTGGAAGGTATCTTCAAGCAGCGCCTTCTCGTCCGTCGAAAGCCAGGCGGCCTGGTCGGGCTTGTCCTCGAGCAGGGCGTAAACCAGGATACCAAGAATCAGCGCCGGCAATCCCTGTACGAGAAACAGCCACTGCCAGCCATGAAGGCCGGCGGCACCGTCGAAATACTTCAGGATCGAGCCGCACAGCGGACCCGCGATCACGGATACGATCGTTGTTGCCGACATGAAGACGGCGATCACCTGCCCGCGCCGCGCCGATGGATACCAATAGGTGAAGTAGAGAATCACGCCGGGAAAGAAGCCGGCCTCGAACACTCCGAGCAGGAATCGCACCAAATAGAACTGGAACGGCGTCGAGACGAACATCATGGCGGTCGCCGCAAGGCCCCACAGCACCATGATGCGCAGCAGCGTCTTGCGTGCGCCGATCCTCTCCAGCAACAGGTTGCTCGGGACTTCGAAGAGGAAGTAGCCGATAAAGAATATTCCGGCACCGAGGCCGTACACCGCCTCGTCGAACGGCAGCGTTTGCTTCATCTGCAGCTGCGCATAGCCGATATTGATACGGTCGAGATAGGCGATCATGTAGGCGATCAGCAGAAGCGGAATCAGGCGCCAATCGATTTTCGAGAACAGGGATTTGTGCGCCGGGCTTTCCAGGACCGACAGAGATGCCTTGTTTGCGGCGGGCGGGTGCATTCCGGTTTCCTCCAAATGTTCTTTTGATTCCAAGGCGGAGCGGGCGACGCGGCGGCGTTCCCGGCTCCGGCGCTATGATCGATTGAACGGCCGGCGCCTAGCCGGCCCGGCTTGCCTTGTCGTTTGCTGCGGCCGGCGGCACCTCGTCTGGCTGGATGACCGTCACCGACGCCGCGGTCGAAGCCGGCGCCTTCGATTGAGCTGCGGTCTGCGGCGTGAGTTCGACGATCTCGGCCTCGACCGGCGGCAGGGCCTCGATCTCGCGCAGCGCGGCCCGCAGGTGCTCGATCATCTCGTAGGACTCGTCCTGCGACAGCACCCGTCGGCACGCGGTCAAGCCGAACTCGAGCAGGCCCGCATAACTGTGCACCGTGATGTTCAACGCGCTGCCGTGATAGGGGATCGACACCGGGAAGTAGTGCACCATCCGTGCGCCGGCCATGTAGAGATGCTGCCCCGGCCCCGGCACGTTGGAGATCAGCACATTGCCCGCTGCCGGCATGCGGCTCGCAAGGTTGGAGCGGCCGAGCAGCGAGGCGAGCCCGGTCATCAGCCACGGCGAACCCGTGATCGGCACGTCGACGCCGAGCACCGGCTTGAGTTCGCGCACGACCGCCTTGGCCGCTTCGGATGACGCGTGGATCGCCTTGAAACGGGTCGGCAGGTCATCGATGTCGGTCGCCAGGTCGACGCGGACCGCCGAGACCTGGTTGTTCATCGCCTTGTCGCCTTCCGCACGGAGGCTGACCGGCACCATCGCGATCAAGGATTCCTTGGGTAGCAGCCCGCGCTCGGTGAGGAAGCGTTGCAGTGCGATGCTGCACATCGCCATGACGATGGTGTTGACCGTGCCGCCGACACGTTTGCCCAGCACCTTGATGTCCGCGAGCGGCAACGACATCGTACTGTAGGAGCGTTGATTGGTGATGGAGTCGTTGAACACCGTCTTCGGCGCCAACCCAAGGCTGAGCGAACGCTCCCCTTTCTGCGACCGCTGGGTGGCCATCACGCTCGCAGCCGTGCCGAGTGCCTTGGCGGCTGTCGGCAGGAGTTCTGCGAGCTTGCGATATTGCTGAGCCGCATTGTTGGCGGCCGCCTGCAAGAGCTCGGTCACGCCGAGCTGGTATTCCCCGCTCGAGGCGCGCTTGCGCCGCGGCGGCGGTACCTCGCGCATCTTGGGCGAGACATCGTAGAGCACCTTGGCGAGTTCGACGCCGGCCTTGCCATCGACACCGCTGTGATGCGCCTTGGTATAGAACGCGACCTGGCCGTTCTCGAGGCCGTCGATGACATACATCTCCCACAGCGGGCGACTGCGGTCGAGCAGCGAGGCGTGCAATCGTGCAACGAGTTGCTCGAGCTGCGCCATGGTGCCCGGCCGCCGCAAGGTGACGGTCCGCACGTGATAGTCGAGCTCGATGTCGTCGTCCTCGATCCAGACCGGCTCGGCGAGCTGGAACGGCATCTGCGCCAGCTTGCGATTCAGCAACGCCGAGAGGTGGAGGCGCTTGCCGAGCATCTCCTTGACGTCTTCGTAGTAGTCGGCCTGGTAGCCCTCGGGGAGATCGAAGATCATCAGGCTGCCGACATGCATCGGCGTTTCCGGCGTTTCGAGATGCAGGAACGATGCATCCATGCTGCTGAGTTGGTCCATTCTCTCCTCCCGTAGCGGTGTGACGGCGATGGCCGTATCCGATGACCGCGTGCCGACACCTCGCGCACCACGGTCTTTGCATTGCTGTCAGGGCCTGAACCTCACGGCCGCGGCCGCGCTGGACCACGCAGGCGTCTTCACGCCGACGCCCGGGCCCTGCGCTCCTCCTCGTCGTACAATTCCTTCTTCGAGAGCTTGCCGACCGCGGTCTTCGGCAGTTCGGCGCGGATCTCGAGCGCCTGCACCATCTCGTGCTTGCCGAGCTTGTCCTTGAGGAAGGCCTGCAGCTCCTCGAGCTTGAACGGCTTGGCGTCAGCCTTCAGCTTGACGAAGGCCTTCGGCGACTGGCCGCGATACTCGTCGCGAATGCCGATGACGGCGACCTCTTCGACCGCCGGATATTTGTAGATCGCCTCTTCGAGGACGCGCGGATACACGTTGTATCCGCTGCACAGCAGCATGTCCTTGGTACGGTCGACGATGAAGATGAAGCCGTCCTCATCCATGTAGCCGACATCGCCGGTACGCAGGAATCCGTTCGCTGTCGTGACCTCGGCGGTGGCGTCCGGATTGTTCCAGTAGCCCTTCATCACGTTCGGGCCCCTGATGCAGATTTCGCCGCGCTCGCCGAGCGGGACGTACGTGCTGCCGTTGTCGACATCGAGGAACTTGATGACGATGCCGGGCATCGGCATGCCGCAGGAGCCGGCCTTGCGCATCGATCCAGCCTGCGCCGGCGTGAAGGTGCCGCTCGGCGAGGTCTCGGTCATGCCCCAGCCTTCGCTCAGATTGCAGCCGGTGATCGACGCGAACTGCTGCGCCACCTCGAGCGGCAGCGGCGCTCCGCCGGATCCGCAATATTTCAGCGTGCGCAAGCTGTGCTTAGGCGTCTCCGGGTGGTTGATCAGCGCCGTGAACATCGTCGGCACCCCGCAGAACACGCTGACCGATTTTGTCGAGATTTCCTCGAGCGAGGCCTTCGGATCAAAGCGGACATGCTGGATGATCTCCGCCCCCATCAGGACGCCGAACAGCACGTTCACGGACAACGCGTAGATGTGGAATGGCGGCAGCACGGCAAGGAAGCGCTCCTGCCCGTCGACCAGCACCGGCGGTGAGCCCGCCGTGGTGGCCCGGTATTGCTGGCACGCGCTGGTCAGATTGGCATGGGTGAGCATTGCGCCCTTCGGCAACCCGGTGGTGCCGCCGGTGTACTGCAGCACGGCGATCGTCCCGCTGGGATCGTCGATCGCATGGGCTTCGTAGGCGCCGTCATTGTGGATCAGCTGGCCAAAGCTGACGTGATTGTCGTCCCACGTCACCGCACTCAGCTGCTTGGCCGCCTTCATCTCGCCGATCACCTTGTCGGGATCCGCCGTGAACTCGCCGACCGTACCAACCACCAGCTTCTTCAGCCTGGTCTTGCCCAGCATCGCCGCCATCTGCGGATAGAGCGAGACCATATCGAGGGTGATGAGAATATCGGTGCGGCTGTCCTCGATCTTGTGCTCGAGCACCTTGGCGGCGTCGAGCGGCGAGTAGTTGACCGCCGTACCGCCTGCCTTGAGGATGCCGAAGAATGCGATGATGTAATGCGGCGTGTTCGGCAGATAGAGCCCGACATGGACACCCGGCTTCACACCGAGCAGTTGCAGGCCCTTCGCCACGCGATCCGTCAGCCGCCCGAGCTCACCATAGGTGATCTGCTTGCCCATGAAGTCGATGGCAGGGCGCATCGGCCATTTGGCAACGGCCTCGTCGAGAATCCGCTGCACCGGTCCGGTAGCGATGTCGATATCCCAGCGCACGCCGTCGGGATAGGATCGTATCCAGGGCACGTCGTTCATCAGCTCTCTCCGTTGTATTGTCGCCGAGATCAGACAGCGGTGACGCCGCCATCGACCGCAATGGTCTGGCCGGTAATGAATGCACAGGCGTCGGAGGCGAGCAGCGCTGCGACACCCTTGAGGTCTTCGGGACCGCCTCCGCGATTCATGGGAGCCATATGCGAGGTCGTGCCCTGGTCGAGCTGAGCGGTCATCTTGGTCGGGAAATAGCCCGGCGCGATCGCGTTGACGTTGATCCCGAGCGGCGCCCATTCGTTGGCGAGCGTGCGGGTCAGATTGACAACCGCACCCTTGCTCGCGTTGTAGGCCAGCGTCGGCGTGCCTTCCGGATAGCAGCCGGTCAGCCCCTGGATCGATGCGATGTTGATCACCTTGCCGCTGCGCCGCGGCACCATGCAGCGACGTCCGACTTCCTGCGTGGCGACGAAGATCGCGGTCACGTTCAGGTTGATCACCTTGTTCCAGCCGTCGAGCGAATGCTCGATCGTCGGCGCGCCCCATGACGTGCCGGCGTTGTTGACCAGGATGTCGATCGGGCCGAGTGCCGCCACGACCTGTTCGACCATCGGCGGGATCGTCTCCGGCTTTCCCATGTCGCAAACCACGGGCAGCGCATCGACCCCCAACCCCTTGAGGTGAGCAGCCGCCGCGTCGAGTTCATCGCGCTTGCGCGCGGTGATCGCGCCTTCGCGCCAAGCTCGCCGAGCACCTCGGCAATCTGGAGGCCGAGACCTCTCGATCCGCCCGTGACGAGCGCGACGCGACCCGTCAGGTCCTGCAACTTGGCCAGACTCATGGCTTCCCCCGATCGTTGGCACCTCACAAGGGCGGTGCTATTTTGGCTGCAGCAGCTTCTGCAGGTTCGCGAGGTTCTCCTGCATGCGGTCCTGCATGACCTTCCAGGCGTTGTTGCGAGCCTGCGCCTCCATCTGCGATAGTTCTCGGAAGTTCGCGACGGCCTTCTCGACCTGCTGCTTGGCGGTCTCCGCCTGATTGGTCAGGGTATCGCCGCTGCCGAAACCCTTCATCGCCGCCTGCCACTGCGCGAGCGTTTCCTGCAGGATCTCGTTGCGCCGGCTGACCATCGCCTGGATGCCTTCGTAGGCTTGCCGGTTTGCCTCCGCCAACGCCTCCATGTCCTTGCGCTGCCATTCGATCAGCGCGGCGATATCGATCCCGGGCAGCGTGAACCTCTCAGCCATTTTCTTCAGGTCCCCGAGCCACGGCATCGCGCCCATGCCCATTGCGTCGGATTGGCTGTCATCGGTCCCCATCGATCTCCTCCTTCTGGTATTTGGCTGATGGCGGCGAAATGCCGTCCATTGGACTGCGCGTCAGGCTGCGGACGCGCGCGGCCAAAGCAGAGAAAGGCTGTTCTCGGTACGATCAGGATCGGGGTAGACCAGGCCGCGAAGACCGCTGCGGTCGAATGGCGACCAATCATCCTCCGGCAGCGCGAGCCGATCGGCGATCGCGTAGAGCACCGCCGGATTGTGTCCGAGGCCGCAATGACTGCCCTCGACCTCGATGTTCTGCGTCCGCGCGCCGGGCTGCTCCCGGCAACCCCGCCACGAGACGATGCCGTCCGTGCGCGAGTAGATTGCCGTGCTCGGCACCGGCGGCGGCAGCTTCATCACGTCCCGGTCGGGCCAATCGTCGACCCGACGCTCGCTCAGGACCTCATAGAGACGCCACGCATTGCTCGCCTTCGGCTCGTTCGCGAACGGGCTCCCGAGTGTGATCACCTGACGCACCAGCTCGGGCGTGCGCCGTGCAATCTCGCGTGCAAAGACGCCACCAAGGCTCCATCCGATCAGGCTCACCTTGCGCTGGTAGCGCTCGGCAAGCTCGGCCAGCCGCGCATCCATCGCGGCCTCGACGCCGGGACGCGGTCCGTGGTTGGGCCCAAGCTTCCAGCCGTGCGCCGCATAGCCTTGTGCCTTCAAATACGCGCGCAACGGCCGCGTCGACATATCGCTGGCGGAAAGCCCCGGCAATACCAGCACGGGATGTCCGTCGCCGCGCGGCGCGCGCCGAAGCAGCGGATAGCTTGCGAAGAACGCCTGCAGCTCCCAAATCCCGCGCGCCTCGAGCGCGAGCAGCAGCTGCGACGGCGGTGCGGAACGGTCAACGGCCGTTTTCATGTCTGAATGTCCCCTCCCGGATCACACGGTACGACCCGCACGACCCGTCATTTTTATGATTGCTGCCAAGCCCCGCGAGCGGCTCCATACCAATCCCGATCGCGCAGCCGTGCATTCCCTTGGTCTCAAAACGCTATCGGGCGGGTCAGACCGGTAAAAGGTGCAATTGGCCCACTTGAGCGGTTAGTTTGGGACATCCGCCAACAAATCTTGCGCGCATGCTGCGACGCCTGGTGCCCGGCCATTGCGGAAATCCGACGGGCTTTTGCCGGTCCAGCGGACGAAGGCGTGGCGGAAGTTCGCCGCGTCGCTGTAGGCAAGCCGCGCGGCGATCTCGTCATTGGTCATTTGGGTGTTACGCAGATAGCCGACCGCGAGTTGCATGCGGAACTCGGAGACGATCTGCCGGTAGGTTTTCTGCTGCAGTTGCAGCCTGCGGCGAAATGTGCGCGGGTGAATCATGAGCTCCGCCGCCATTGCCTCGATGCTCGGGAAGCGGCCGGGATGCTCGACGAGCCGACGCCTTATGTCGGCGGCGAGGCCATCGTCCCGCGCGACAGGATCGAGATGCTGACGGCAGATTCGGACTGCCATCGCCCTGGTCATCTCGCCGGGGCTGATCGCCCGATGGTCGATCCAGGCCGTATCGAACTCCAGCATGTTCCTGGATTGGCCGAACTCGATCGGACACTGAAAGATCCGATCGTAGCTCCTGGCGTGGGGCGGCGTCGCGTAGGCGGCGCTCAGCTTCGAGAAGCGGAACGCGCCACCATAGACATCGCGGCTCAGCGTCTGACAGGTCGCAAACGCGAACTCCAGCGCGAACCGATAGACGTCATCAGCCGGATCGCGAGACAGCAGAGGATCGAGCAGGCAGCTCGCCGTATCGTCCTTGCGGGTAAAGTCGATGTCGGCGACCGTACCCAGGACGCGGCCATACTTGGCCGCGAAATCGATGACTTCGGGACGGGTCCGGCTGCTCAGCATCGCATAGCCATACATGCCGTAAGCCAGGACATGCATTCGTTCTCCGGCACGAAACGCGATCGCCGGATCCTGCGACAGCCGCATCGCGTTGCGAAAGACCGTTTCGACCTGCCGGTAGGAGACGCGTACCGACGAATCCCTGAGGTCCGCACTTCTCAAATTGGCGCCGGCGAGCGCGCGCGACGCGGAGATCCCGTCCTCGGCGAGGACATCCACCACGGCAGCGATCCGTTGCGGCGAATAGAGACACTGCACGAGATTTGGTGACGGGTGATACACGAGCCTCCTCGTCCGCCTTCAGCGCCGGTTCGCCGGCCTCGCAATCCGGTTCGTCGCTATCTGCCGGCAGGCTAGTAAGCCGGACCAGGCAGCGGAAGGTTCGATTGGTCGCGTTTGAGGGTGAGTTCCGGACAAGACCGGCCAAAAAAAGACCGCCGAGGGAGGGCGGTCGAGGTTGGGAGAACGCGATCGCGAGCGCAACCACGGCACCGAGCATAGACGTGCTTGGCCCACGCAAAAGGTTCGATTGAACCAGTTTGCCGGTGAACTACGGACAGAGCTCGCGAAGCCCCCTCGTGGATATCTCGGGGTCAAAGCCCTTCGTCGCTTCGGAACTCGGAGGGATTCCTGCCGGTCCAGCGCAAAAAGGCGTGGCGGAAATTGGCCGCGTCGCTGTAGCCGAGGCGACTGGCAATCTCCTCATTGGTCATGCGCGTCTTGCGCAGATACTCGATCGCAAGGCGCATGCGCACCTCTGCAAGCAGATCGCGATATGAGGTCCCCTCCGCTTCGAGCCTGCGCCGCAGCGCGCGGGGATAGATGTCGAGCTGCGCCGCGATCGCCTCGATACTTGGATAGCTGCCCGGCTGCTCGATCAATATCCGGCGGATATCGGCGGCAACACCGCCGGCGCTGTTCACCTCGCCGAGTATCTCCTCGCACATCTCCCGCGCCATGGCGTGGGTTCGCGGATCGGCCAGCGCCCGCGGACCGTCGTTGCGCGCGTATTCGTATCCGCAATGAAGCTGGTTGAAGAGCACCGGGCATTGGAAAAGACTCTGATAGGCCACGGTGGACGGTGGCGGCGCATAGTCGAGCAGCACGCGCGAAAATCCGAAGCCCTGACCGGAGCGGTCGCGAATGGTCGTCAGGTGCGCGGCCAGCGCGAACTCCACTGCGAAGCGATGCACGCTCTCGGTCGGATTCGGCCAGTGCATGGGCTGGAATGTCGCCGCCACCGTCTCACCATTGTAGGAGAGGCCGAAATCGCAGAACGGCCCCACCACGCGGATATACCGCGCCGCAAAGTCGCGGGCCTCGGCGTGCGTTGCGCTGCTGAGCAGCGCGTATCCGTACATGCCGTAGGCGGTGACGTGCATTCGCGCGCCCGAGCGCAGCGCAATGGCGGGGTCCTTTGCCAGCCGCAGCGCATTGCGGATCACCGTGTCGAGCTGCCGATACGATATTCGCGTCGTATGGGACTCGAGCTGGGCGATGCCAAGCCTGGTGCCATCGAGAACCGTCGATGGATCAATGCCCTGCTGGCGAAGCTCGGCCGCAATGGCCGCGATCGAATGCGGCGGGAAGATACGCTGCGAGAAACCGGCTGACGTTCGACCTGGCGGTTCGCTTGCCTGCGGATCGTGCCTGGTCATGACGACCGCTTGTCCCCTTGCATTCCGCGCGTTCCTCCCTGCGATTGATCTACCATTCCGAGCGTAAGCCCGATCGCGTATGCGACGCAATGACCGCATGCCTGCAGGCCGTACGCGACGCAATCCGCGTCCGGAAGTCACCCGATCGGCGGTCCAATCGCACCTTTCTACGTTTTGCGAGATCGCTAGGCTCGCGACGCTTGCTCGATAGCCGGCACACAGCCGGAGGCCCGTACGGACCACTGCAAGCCATCAGGGGAGGAGCGGATGCGACGGGAAGACGTTCTCAAGCAGCTGACGACACCAATCGGCGCACCGGCATTTCCCCGCGGACCTTTTCGTTTCAACAACCGCGAATACTTCAACATCCTCTATCGCACCGACATCGAGGCATTGCGCGCCGTCGTTCCCGAGCCGCTGGAGATCGACGACCCGCTGGTCCGCTGGGAAATCATGCGGATGCCCGACACCTCCGGTCTCGGCGACTACACCGAATGCGGCCAGGCGGTCCAGGTGCGCTTTGGCGAGGAGAAGGGTGAATACCTTCACGCTATGTATCTCGACAATTTGCCGGCACTGGCATCCGGCCGCGAGATCAGCGGCTACCCAAAGGTGATCGGCAAGCCAAGGCTTTACGTCGATTCCGACACGCTGGTGGGCACGATGGACTACGGCACGCTTCGGGTCGCCACCGCGACGATGGGCTACAAGCACCGTGCGATAGACCTCGAGAAGGCAAAGGCCGAGATCTGCGTGCCGACCTTCATGCTGAAAATTCTTTGGACATATGACAGTCCTAAGCCGGCGGGCGAGCCACGCATCTGCGAGCTGCTGCGCTCCGAGATCACCGACATCACCGTCAAGGGCGCATGGACCGGCCCGGCACGGCTCGAGCTGTTCGCGCACGCATTGGCACCGATGGCCGATTTTCCGGTGCGCGAGATCGTCGCGTGCAGCCACATCATGACCGACCTGACACTGTCCCGCGCCAAGCGCTGCCACAACTATCTGGATCAGCCGCGGTAAGCGGGCGCCTCGGAGGAAATCATGCCAGCAACCGCAGACCGTGCCGCCGTGCTCAACCGCTACCGCAATGTGTGCGTCATCGGAGCCGGCGTCATCGGGTCCTCATGGGCCGCGCTGTTTCTCGCGCACGGGCTCAACGTCGTGATCAACGACCCGCAGCCCGACATCGAGACCGTCGTCAATGCCGCGCTGATCAAGATCGCGCCGACACTGCTGAAGCTTGGTCTGCCGCACGAGGGGCTGGAGCGTAATCTGCGCTTCGAGCCGGATCTCGCCCGCGCCGTCGCCGGTGCCGACCTCGTACAGGAGAACGGTCCGGAGAAGCCCGAATGGAAGCAGCAACTCTGGGCGCGTATCGAGGCCGCGGTGCCGAAACACGCGCTGCTGCTGTCGTCCAGCTCGGCGCGGCCCGCCACAGAGCAGGCTCACGAGATGAAGGATGCGAGCCGACTGCTCGTCGGCCATCCCTTCAATCCACCGCACCTCATTCCATTGGTCGAGGTGGTTCCCGGCGAACGCACCGATCCGAAGGCCACCGCCGACGCCGTGGCTTTTTACGAAGCGCTCGGCAAGGTACCGCGCGTGCTCAAGAAGGAGATTCAGGGCTTTGTCGCGAACCGGTTGCAGCGCGCGATCATGCGCGAGGCCTGCTACCTCGTGCAGGAAGGCGTCGTCACCGTCGACGAGCTGGACGACGTCGTCACCAGCTCGATCGGGCTGCGCTGGGCAGTGAACGGGCCGTTCAGCTCGTTTCACATGGGCGGCGGACCGAAGGGGCTCGAATCGTTCTTCCAGCACCTCGGCAAGAACATGGCCGCGTCGTTCAAGGTCATTCCGCAAGTCGATCTCGACGAGGCGCTGCAGCGCCGGATCATCGACCAGGCCGCCGCGTCGTTCGGCAAGACGCCGATTCCGCAGATGGAGCGCGCACGCGACGACACTCAGGTGGCGCTGCTGCACGTTCTGGCCGCACGCAACGGAAGAGACCGCACATGATCGGCGCGCCCCGGGGCTGCATGCGCTCGCAGGCCCGGACGGTCGCCAGATTGCGGAACAAGGTCATCCGGTCGGCGAAGACCGGTCCAGCCTGGGATGATCCCAAAGCATCAAGCGGAGGCGGACTCACATGAGCATCTTCGAGGGTTTGAAGGTCATCGACTGCGGCAGCTTCATCGCCGCGCCGACCGCTGCGACGCTGTTGGGAGACTTCGGCGCCGACGTGATCAAGATCGAACCGCCCGGCGCCGGCGACGCCTTCCGTCAGGTGCCGAAGCTGCCGGGCATGCCGAGATCCGACCACCCCTATGGCTGGCTGCTCGATAACCGCAACAAGCGTGGCCTCGCGCTCGATCTTTCGAAGCCCGAGGGTCAGGCGGTGCTGCATCGCCTTTCCTCGACCGCCGATGTTTTCATCACCAACTATCCGCTCGCGGTCCGCAGGAAGCTCGCGATCGGCTACGAGCGGCTTGCCACGACAAACGATCGGCTGATCTACGCATCTTTCACCGGATACGGCGAAACCGGCGACGAGGCGGGAAAGCCCGGCTTCGATGTCACCGCCTACTGGGCGCGCTCGGGCCTGATGGACATGGTACGGAGCGACGCCAGCACGCCGCCCGCGCGGGCGCTCGCCGGCATGGGCGACCATCCATCGGGCGTCTCGCTGTTCGCGGCCATCGCGGTCGCGCTGTATCAACGCGAGCGCACCGGCCGCGGCACCCAGGTCGGCTCCTCGCTACTCGCCAACGGCGTCTGGTCGAATGGCATCATGGCGCAGGCGGCGCTGTGCGGGGCGACGTTCACGCCGCGACCGCCGCGCGAGAACCTGTTCAACGCGCTCGGCTGCTACTACCGCTGCCGTGACGGCCGCTGGCTGCTCCTCGCGATCGTCAACGAGCAGCGCGACTGGCCGACCGTCGCGAAATGCCTCGGCCTCGACGACCTCCTCACTGACCCACGCTTTGCCAAGCAAGCAGATCGCTTTGCCCGCTCGTCGGAACTAATCGCCCTGTTCGACGCGGCCTTCGCAACGCGCGACCGTGACGAGTGGCGCGCACGGCTCGATGCGGCCGGCATCGTCTTCGAATGCGTCGCCGAAATGGGCGACCTGTCGGCCGACCGGCAGATGCTGGCCGCCGGCGTTCTCGTGCCATTCGAGAACGACCAGATGCTGACCATCGACAGCCCGTTCTTTATCGACGGCGCGACTAAGGTCAAGCCGCGCAAGGCGCCTGCGGTCGGCGAACACAGCGCGCAGATCTTGCGGGAGGCCGGCTACGATGACGCGGCCATCGCAGGGATGCGCGACAGCAAGGTCGTGGCTTGACGGTTTGAACGTCAGGTCATTCTCGCCGGATTAACGGCACCCACAAGAAAAGGCCGCGCTCCCGGATGAGAAGCGCGGCCAGTCTCGAGGCGCCCGAACCGGGGGGCTCCACAGCCGCGGTGCGGCGCAGCTGTGGTTCGGGAGGCACCCCTGAGCAGAAGCGCTCAGCACTTGAAGTGCATGAATGCCGGTTGATTGATTGTTCTGCCGCGCATTGCCCCGTATCTCTCGCACCGCTCGTCGCCTTTGCTGTCGACGACCAATCTAGGCATGGAGTTCGATCGCGAGGAGGTTCGACGAGGCCGGTTCGGAGGTGACTTTTGGACAGCGCGAGGTGATGAACGGTCAAACATGCCGCTGTCCTGAATCACGCAGCCTTCACATATGCGGAGAGACCCGGAAATCGGATGGGCTCTTGCCGGTCCAGCGGATGAAGGCATGCCGAAAGTTGGCGGCATCGCTATAGCCCAGCCGGTTCGCGATTTCCTCGTTGGTCATCGCAGTCTTGCGCAGATATTCGATCGCAAGCCGGGTCCGCACCTCGGCCAGGAGTTCGCGGTACGACGTGTCTTCCGCCTCGAGCCTGCGCCGCAGCGCGCGCGGATGCATCGAAAGACGTTCGGCAATCGCCTCGATGCTCGGATACCTTCCGGGCTGCTCGATCAGCACACGCCTGACATCGGCCGCGATCCCGCCCGCATGATTGACCTCGGACAACACCTGCTCGCACATCTCGCGCGCCATTCCATGGGTACGTGAATCCGCCAACGCCACCGGCCCGTCGGCCTGCGACAGTTGGTACCTGTACTCGTTGCCTCGCTGACGAAAGAGAACCGGGCAGTCAAAGATTGCCTGGTAAGCGCAGGCATGCGTCGGCTCGCCGTAGGCAACGGAAATTTGCGAGAAGCGGAACGACTCGCCTGCCAGATCCTTCATCGTCGTCAAATGCGACGACAGCGCGAACTCGGCGGCGAAGCGATGCACGTCCTGCGTCGGATTTGGCCAATGCAGCGGCTCGAACGCACAGACGACCGCCGCACCGTCATACGAGTATCTTGCATCGCAAAGTGGGCCTACGACGCGAAGGTATCGATTGGCGAAGGCGCGCACGTCGTCGTAGGTCGCGCTGCTCAGCAACGCATATCCGTACATGCCGTGTGCCGTTACGCGCATTCGCTGTCCGGCGCGAAGTGCGATCGTCGGCTCGCTCGACAAGCGCAATGCGTTGCGAACCACAGTATCGATCTGCCGATACGAGATGCGCGTCGTATGATCTTCGAGCTGATCCTCGGCCAAACCCGTGCCCGCCAACGCCAGGGACGACCGGACGTCCTGCCTGTCGAGCTCGGCGATGATGGCAGCAATCAACTGCGCCGAATACGCGTGCTGGTCGAAATCGGGCGGCAATTGACATGCGGGCACCGTGTCTTGCGGGCGCCTTCCAGCGCTCATGGTCGTCCTCCTCCTGGGCCTAAAGTCTTGCTCAAATCAAAATCATTCGCAATGCTGGCGGCAGCTAACGGGCTGGCCCTGTCCCCAGCCTGGGGGCAGCGCGCATCCCGGATTGCCCCTGCGGCGCCACGATTCTTCCTCACGGTGTTTCGTCGGCGCCGCCGAGCTGCGGGTCAGCATTCCACAACATTCACCGCGAGCCCGCCCAACGACGTCTCCTTGTATTTGGACTTCATATCCTCGCCGGTCTGCAGCATCGTCTTGATGACGGCATCGAGCGAGACATAGTGCTTGCCGTCGCCCCGCAACGCCATTCGGGCGGCGTTGATCGCCTTGACGGCGCCCATCGCGTTGCGCTCGATGCAGGGGATTTGCACCAGTCCGCCAACGGGATCGCAAGTGAGACCGAGATTATGCTCCATGCCGATCTCGGCCGCATTCTCGACCTGCGCCGGCGCACCGCCGAGCACGGCCGTCAGGCCGCCCGCGGCCATCGAGCAAGCGACGCCGACCTCGCCTTGACAGCCGACCTCCGCGCCGGAGATCGAGGCATTCGCCTTGTAGAGCATGCCGATCGCGGCCGCGGTGAGCAGAAAAGCAACGATGCCATCGTCGTTCGCGCCCGGACTGAACTTGACGTAGTAATGCAGCACGGCCGGGATCACGCCGGCCGCGCCGTTGGTCGGCGCGGTCACGACCCTTCCCCGCGCTGCGTTCTCCTCGTTCACCGCCATCGCAAAGGCGTTGACCCAATCCATCGCAGCGAGCGGATCGATGTTCTCGGTGTCGCTGTTGCGGACCGACAGTTCGCGATAGAGAGCCGGCGCGCGACGGCGAATATTGAGCGGACCAGGCAGCGGTTCGGCTGCACCCGCATTGTCGATCCCGAAACCGCGATCGACGCATCGTTTCATCGCATCCCAGATGTTCAGGAGACCTGCACGGACCTCCGCTTCGGTCCGATGGATGCATTCGTTGGCGAGCACCATATCGGCGATCGAGCGGCCGCTGGTCTGCGCGCGCGCGACCAGCTCGGCGCCGGTGCCGAACGGATACGGCCAGACCGGAGGCACGCCGCCGGCATTGCCGGCCACATCGCCGGAGCCGCGTTCGATCACGAACCCGCCGCCGATCGAGAGGTAGTAGCGTTCCGCCAGCAGGCTGCCGTCGGTTGCGAACGCCACGAGGCGGATCCCATTGGGATGTTCGGGCAGCGTGCTGTCGGGCTTGAACACGATATCGCGCCCGCGCCGGAACGGTACCGGGTGAACATTGAGCAGCCGTAACTCGCCGGAGCGCCGGATGTCGGCAAGCTGTGGTGCCACTTGGGCCGGATCGACCGTATCGGGCTTCTCGCCGAGCAGGCCGAGGATCACGCCAAGATCAGTCGCATGCCCCCGTCCGGTCGCGCCCAGCGATCCATAGAGATCGGCGCGAACCTGGACTGTCCTCGACAGAAGCCCATCGCGCTCGAGCGCTCGGACGAATTGTCCGGCCGCGCGCATCGGTCCAACCGTATGCGAGCTCGAGGGGCCGATGCCGATCTTGAAGATGTCGAAGACGGAAAGCATCAGTCAGCAGGCAGTTGTTGCTTCACCAGCTCGACCCAGTAGGCGGCGCCGAGCGGCAGGATGGCGTCATTGAAATCATAGTATGGATTGTGCAACGGCGCATCATTGGCGGTTTCGCCCGCGCCGATGCAGATATAGGCACCCGGACGCTCCTGCAGCATGAAGGCAAAATCCTCCGATCCCATTGCAGGCTTGATGTCGGTCTGCACCTGCCCGATGCCGACGAGGTTTGCGGCTGCCGACGCCGCAGCATCGGTCTCGGCGGGCGTGTTGATCACACCCGGATAGCCGCGCATGTAGGTCAGATCGACTTTCGCGCCGTGGGTTTGCGCCACGCCGGCGCAGACCTGCTTCATGGCGGCCTCGACCTGATTCTGGATCTCGGCGTCGAGCGTCCGCACCGTGCCGCGCAACGTGACCGTCTCGGGCACGACGTTCCAGGTGTCGCCGCCATGGATCTGGGTGACGCTCACCACCGCAGCGTCCATCGCGCCGATCCGGCGGCTCACGATGCCCTGAAGCGCGGAGACGAGATCGGCCGACACCAGGATCGAATCGATGCCTTTCTCCGGGGTCGCGGCATGACAGCCGCTGCCGGTCACCAGGATCTCGAAGGTATCGAGGAAGGCCGTCGCAATGCCGGTCCGGATCGCGAATTTTCCGCGCGGGATGTTGGGGATGTTGTGCATTCCATAGACCGCATCGGCCGGAAACAGCTTGAACAGCCCCTCCTCGACCATCTTCTTGCCGCCACCTTCATTCTCCTCGGCGGGCTGGAAAACGAAATGAACGGTGCCGCGGAACGGCCGATGACGGGCAAGCTGCACGGCAGCCCCGAGCAGCATGGTGGTGTGGCCATCATGGCCACAGCCGTGCATCTTGCCGGTGCGGGTTGATTTGTACGCGCGATCTCCCAGTTCCTGGAGGTCAAGCGCGTCCATGTCGGCGCGCAGCGCGATCGTCGGGCCCTCGCCGTTCTTCAGCGTGCCGACCACGCCGGTTCCGCCGAGGCCGCGATGGACCGGGATTTGCATTTCCGTCAGTGCATCGGCCACGAGCTGCGCGGTGCGATGCTCTTCGAACGCGGTTTCCGGATTGGCATGAATGTCATGACGCCAATCCAGCATCCGCGCACAAATATCGTCGGCGATTCCAAATTCCTTTGACATGTCCGGATCCAGCTCGGTTGGTTAGCGATGGAAGTATTCGGCGATCAAGGTCGCGCCGAGGAACGTGCCGGCAGCAGCCGTCAGCGAGACCACGACGATACGCCAGCTCAGCTTGCGGAAGATCGGGAGGTCCTTGGCGACCGAGAAGCCTGCGAGCGTCAGCACCGGGGTCGTGAAGGCCAGGAAGTTCAGCTTGTCGACCGCGGCAATCATCGCGTCGGAGAACGGCAGCAGGCCGGGAATGCCAAGCACGGTGGTCACCGCGACCAGGATCAGGATATGCGGCACCTTCGACAATACCCGGGCAAGGACATCGACCAGCAGCACGACCGCGAGCACGACCAGGAGACCCATGCAGGTTTGCAGCAGCGGAACCTTGTAGGTGAGCGAATTGCCGATCAAGACGCCGCTCGCAATGGTGATCCAGGCGAGGAGCGAGTCGGAGAAGCCGAATGCGCCGTGCTTCGGTGTCTCGCCGGCGACGGCGATCGATGGCCCAAGATCTCCCGACTTGAAGTTCGAGAACCGGCCGAGCCTGGGCTCCAGCCTGTCATACAGCCAGGAGCACACCGGCAGCGAGAAGAACAGGGCGAAATAAAAGCCGAGCACTGCGGTCATCAGATTCGCCGCCGAAGCGATTGCAATCAGCTCCTTCGCCATCTCCGGCGGGTTATGGCCGTTGATGGTCCCGATTGCGGCCGCCATCATGCTGCCCGAGCCGACGCCGGCGCCCATCGCAAGCGACCGCGGATCGAAGATGTGCAGGCTGGCAACGAATCCGGCCAGGAGCGCGATGAACAGCGCGCCGAGCACGGTGCCGGTGATGTACTCGGCCAGCACGCCGCGCCCCTCGGCGGAGTTCATGCCGCACTTCTCGCCGATGATCACCATGTTGCCTTCGCGGCCGATCGAGAAGGTTGCGCCGACCGCTTCGCGCTTGACGCCGAGCAGGAGCGCGATCGGAAGACCCAGCACCAACGTACCGAAGGTGTGGCCGAGTTCCTGGAAGATCAGCGCCCAGCCGGCCTTCTGGACCTCCGGAAGCGCGCCACCGACCGTGAAAGCCATCTTGATCACGAAGAGCAACAGTCCTGCGTTGAGCAGTTGTCCCGCATAGGTCTGCAGGCCTGGACCGATCTGCGCGACTGCGGGCAGATAACGCGCTGAAAGGCCCCACGCGGCCGCGATCAGGAGCGCCCATACCATCGGTTGGAGCAGCACCTTGCCCGGTCCGATCTGGAACTGGACGACTCCGACCGTCTCGGCAACAGCCACGATGATCGAAACAGCAACGAACAACGAGAGCTTGCCGCCGATTGCGGAAGGGGCCGCCTCAGCGGCCTGGCCTAAGGAAGGAGAAGAGGTCGACGTCATAGTGCAGTACACCTCCGGAAAATGATTGCGAGGCAATGCGGTGAACGGTGAACCAACTTGCCCGCCCAGCATCGGGGCAAAGGCATCTTGCATCAATGGTCGGCGCGTCCAATTTCTGTTGCATTTTTTGCAACACTTGGAGTCACGGGTCCACGCCGCGAGAAGCGGCCGCATGAGTGATGATTTGGGCTATTCTCTCATCGTCCGGCGCGCAGCGGACGTTGTACGATGCTAAGCGCCCTCCCGCGGGGCGCCGCGCGCTACTCAATCGCGTCGGACGAGTCGCCCTGTTCGGAGCGCTGCACCTCCGACACGTCGAGGCCAAGGACCACGATGTCGTGCGTCTTGCCCTGGAGATCCTTCACATGGTTGCGAAGCAATGCCTCGGTGCGAAAGCCGAGCCCTTCGAAGATCGCGATAGCCCGGGATTGATCCGACGTCATCTGTACGGTCAGGCGTTCCAGGCCCATCGACAACGCGATGTCAAAGGCCTCATTCGACAGCGCCCGTCCGACGCCGGTGCCGCGCACATGGGAGGAAATCACGGTCCTGATCTCACCGACATGGGCCGACCACGACAGTGGATCCCGCGCGATCGTGCCGCACCCGACCACGGCACCGTCTTTGACCGCCAGCAGGCTGACGATGGAGCCGCGCTCGATGTCCTTGATCCAGGCCGAGAGCACCTTCGGCTCGCTGATATTCCGCGGCAGGAAAAGCATGTCGTGCACGGCAAGCGCCCTGGCGAATTTGAGTGTGGCCGCCTCGTCAGCGGGCCCCATCAACCGAAACTCGATATCTCCGCTCTCGAAGTTGACGCGACGTGGATAGGATCGCATCCTGGTGTTCCTCATGCAGACGGCTCGCTCAATCAGATATTCGCACTTCGCTGCAACCGCCCTTGCGGGGGCACCGCGTTTCTCCCGCCTGTCCTGCACGCGAGAGCCGGATCAGGCAAGCCGAGCGCGCACCAATGTCCGAATATAACCCCCGAAGCGGCCAGTTTGCACCTTTCCGAGTCGGCATGAGAACAAGAGCCTTTCGACAATGACCAAGACCAGCACGCCCATGGGCACCGACGAACGACCGCTGCATGAAATACTCCGGAGGCACGCTCGTGAGCGGCCGGAGAAACCGGCCTGCATCTGGTATGGCCGCGCCATCACGTTCCTCGAGCTCGACCGCGCGAGCGATGCATTTGCAGCGCGCCTGCAACAGCTCGGCGTCGCCAAGGGCGAGCCGGTAGCGTTGTTCATGAACAATTGTCCGCAATACATGATGGCGCAATACGGCATCCAGAAGATCGGCGCCGTCGCTTCGCCCTGCGGAGCGCTGAACAAGGAGCACGAGCTCGCCTATCAGCTCGACGATCTCGGTGCGCGCGTGATCGTCGCGGCCGAGCCGTTGTTGCCGATCGTGCAGCAAGTCCGCGACAAGACGAAGCTCGAGCATGTGTTCGTAGTGCGCTACCAGGACCTGCTGCCCGAGCGGCCACAGATCGGCATTCCGGACGAATTGTTGGGATCCGCCCTCGAGCCGGCCAGCGCGACGGGCGACACCGAAGACTTCCTCACCGTCGCGGCAAGCGGTGCAGGGCCAGACGCCGTCGCGATCGACATGAACGATACGGCGCTGATGATCTACACATCCGGCAGCACGGGCCGGCCCAAGGGGGCGATGCTGTCCTATCGCAACGTCATCTTCAAGACGGCCGCGACCGTGAACTGCAACGGCATCGGCACTGATGACGTCCTGCTCTCGATCGCGCCGCTCTATCACATCGCGGGCATGGTGATGGGCGTGAATGCGCCGGTCTACGCCGGCGCTACGTCCGCCCTGTTGTACCGGTTCGATCCGCTCGTGACAGCGCAGGCGATCGATCGCTACCGGGTGAGCTGGTGGTACAGCGTGGCGCCGATGAACGTCGCGATCACGCAGCTTCCGAACATTGCCGATTTCAGGCTCAGCAGCCTCCGCGTCAATCCCGTGACCAGTTTCGGCATCGATTGGACCGAAGAGCTTGCCGAGAAGTGGCGGGCCGTTGCGACGAACTGCGAAAGCTTCGAAGCGGCGTACGGGCTGACCGAGACGCACACGGTCGACACCTTCATGCCGCGAACGGCGGTGCGCTGGGGCACCCACGGCAAGCCGGTGCCCGGCAACGAGATCCGGATCATCGATCCTGACACCCGCACAGACACACCGACCGGCACGCCCGGCGAAATCGTGATCCGTGGCCCCGGCGTGTTCAAGGGCTACCGCAATCGTGCTGATGCAACGGCAGAAACGCTGCGCGACGGCTGGCTCCACACCGGCGACATGGGCCGCCTCGATGCCGAGGGCTATCTGACCTTCATGGGGCGCTTCAAGGAGATGATCAAGGTCTCCGGCTACAGCGTCTTCCCGGAAGAGGTCGAGTCGATCCTGAACAAGCACCCGTCAGTGGCGGCGTCGGCAGTGATCGGCATGCCCGATGCGACGAAGGGCGAGGTGGTTAAGGCGTTCATCGTTCTAGCCCCCCACGCCGAACTGGACTCGGCGCAGCTCGTGGCGTGGGCGCGTCAGAACATGGCCCCCTACAAGGTGCCGCGGGACGTCCGCTTTGTCACCGAATTGCCGCGCTCACCGGCGGGCAAGCTGTTGCGGCGGCTGCTCAAGGACTGACGTCGCAGCGAAGTGTCCCGAACGGCGGACAGCGCCACGCCACTATCGGCTCATGTCCTAAAATCACCGTCCATTCGGTCCGACAGCACCTTTTCGCGAATCGATCCCCATGTTGGACATGTCGTTTTGACCCCGACGACTCATCGACAAGAAGCAAAATTGCAAGCCTGCCACATGTTCAGTCACGACGACGAATGTTCCAGCATCAAATACCAGCGACGCATCAAGCGGATGATCGAAGCCTTGCGAGGAGAACTGACGCTGCAGGGCATCATCGGTCAGGGTACCACCACGGATCTGCGCGTGGATATTGTTAGCCTGGCGGAAACCGCGCTCATGGTGTGCGACTTCGATAGAGTCGCGGACTGACGCGTCCGATACCCTGCCGCCACCAACCAGGATGCGCGCAGAGAAGCAACAATGATCGCGCTGGGATACGGGCCGTTACGAAATGCTTGCCAATAGATTCAAGAGCTGGACCGAGACCGAAGAACTCTTGCTCGTTGCGTTGCACGAATCCGGTATGAGCCACCGGCTCATTGCGCTCACGATGCGTCGCACCGAAGCCGGAGTTGATAACCGGCTCGCGCAGATCACCCACAGGTCGAGACGGGTGGAGGACGTGCCTGGTTCGGGGCATTAGCGCGCTCGTCATGAACAACATACCCGAGGCCCGAGCGGCGCGAGGGCGAAGACGGACTGTTACAATCCCCGCACCGCTCACTCGTTCAGGATCGCCGGAATATCCTTCGCAGCCTTCGGGCCCGGCAGCGAGCTGAGATAGGCGTGGATGTCGGCGGCGTCCTTGTCCGACAGCACGCCCGCTGAGAATGACGGCATGTCGTTCGGCGCCTCGCGCAGGAAGGCAATGAAGGACTCCACCGGCAGCGCGATCTGCGCCAGTGCCGGCGTCAGGTAGTTGAAGCGGCCGCCCTGCCCGGCGCGGCCGTGGCATTCGAAGCAGCCGTCGGCAAGATAGAGCCGCTTGCCGTTGACGGGATCGCCGGCCGGCGCGTCCTCGGCGCGCGATGCAACGGCGCCGCCGATTGCGATAGCCGCCGCGATCGCGGCCGCGGTGGCCAGGCGCTTCACAGATCCGATCATCATCGCCAACTCCGTCTCACCGCTGATCCATCACGACATCGAGCAGTGCCGGCTGGCCGCTCTTGACCATGGCGATCGCGCGCTTCAGCGCCGGCGCCAGCGCATTCGGATCGCTGACTGGCCCTTCGCCATAGAGGCCGAACCCCTTGGCGACGGTCGCATAGTCGACGAATGGATCCTTGATCGTGGTGCCGATATCGGCGTTGGTGATGCCGCGGCCAAGGCGCGCCGCCATCGCCTGCAGATACATGTATTCCTGA
The DNA here is from genome assembly GCF_020889785.1 of Bradyrhizobium acaciae. Taxonomy (GTDB): domain Bacteria; phylum Pseudomonadota; class Alphaproteobacteria; order Rhizobiales; family Xanthobacteraceae; genus Bradyrhizobium; species Bradyrhizobium acaciae. The sequence continues at coordinate 38,335 of NZ_JACMYK010000022.1, read as the reverse complement.
TGATAGGCGCGGTTGTTGTGCACGATGTAGAGCATCGGGATCTGATGATGCGCGGCGGTCCACAGCGTCGACGGCACGAACATGAAGTCGCCGTCGCCGCCGATCGCAACCGTCAACCGTCCGTGCCGCTTGTTGGCGAGCGCAGCGCCGAGCGAAGCCGGCAGCGTGTAGCCGACACCACCGCCGCCGGCGAGGCCGTTCCATTGATAAGGCTTGGTGAAATTCCACAACCGATGCGGCCATGCCAGGCCGATCGAGGTGCCGACCAGCGACCAGTCCTCATCCTTGATCTGATTGTAGAGCTCGGCACACAGCCGCGCCGTGGTGATCGGACTCGCGTCCCAGCCGATGGTGGCGTCAAGCTTCGCCTGCTCGACGGTGGCGAGCTTGGCTGCCGCGAGCTTCTTGCCGCGCGCATCGAACGCGGCCTTGCGGCCCTCGTCGATCCCGCGTCTGACCTGCTCGATCAGGGTCGGCAGGCTCGCCTCGGCGTCGCCTGAGATGTCGAGGTCGACGTCCTGATAGCGGCCAAGATCCTGGTAGTTGGCCTTCATGTAAAGGCCGCGGGTGCCGAGCGTGACGATCTTCGCCGTCTTCTTGTAGCGCGGCTCGGAGGTGCGCACGATGCGATCGTGGAAATCGCTGAGCGAGCCCCAGATGTCGTTGACCTCCATCGCCACGATCAGGTCGGCCTGCGACAGGATCGAGCGGCGGAACGACTGGTTCAACGGATGGCGCGAGGGGAAATTCATCCGCCCGAAATTGTCGATCACGGCGCATTGCAATGTTTCCGCAAGCTCGACCAGGCGCGGCATGCCGGCCGGCGTGCGCGCCATGCGGTCGCACAGGATCACCGGATTGTCCGCCGCGACCAGCATCTTCGCAAGCTGGGCCAGCGCCGCGTCGTCGCCTTGCGGCGGGGTCGCCGGGGTGAATTTCGGGATCCGCAGGCGGTCGCGGTTCTCGATCGGATTTTCCTGCAGCTCCTGATCGAGCGACAGCATCACCGGCGCCATCGGCGGCGTGGTTGATATCTTGTAGGCGCGTAGCGCCGATTCCGCGAAATGCTGCAACGAGGCCGGCTGGTCGTCCCACTTGACGAAGTCGCGCGTCAGCGCCGCGGGATCGATCGCCGAATGCGGCCACTCGGCGCCCGGCGCGCGCTTGTCGGCCTCCATGATATTGCCGCCCATTACGATGACGGGGACGCGATCGCACCAGGCGTTGTACATCGCCATCGATGCATGCTGCAGACCGACCACGCCGTGGCAGATCATGGCGAGCGGCTTGCCTTCGATCTTGGCATAGCCCTGGCCCATATGCACCGCGATCTCTTCATGCGGACAGGTGATGATCTCGGGCTTCTTGTTGCCGCCGTGATTGATGACGGCCTCGTGCAGCCCGCGAAAGCTCGAGGCGCAGTTCATCGCGAGGTAATCGATGTCGAGCGTCTTGAGCACGTCGACCATGAAGTCGCCGCCGCTCGAGGTCTGATTGACCGGATCGGCCGGCGGCGGCATCGCGTCCGCGGCCGCAAGCCTTGGACCGGGGAGTGCGGCCTTAAGCGCTCCCTTGGGAGGCTGTTCCGGAAATGCCGACATCGCGGTGTTGGCCGTGGCCGGTGTACCCAGCGCTGCCGCGCCTGCGATCGTTGCACCTTTCAGGAAATTCCGGCGGCTGGAATCGGGCGCGCCATCGCGGCGCGAACTGCTTCGCTTCGACATGGTGTCCTCTCCGGGAACGTGACCAGATGCCTACGAGCTTGTTGTTGCTTGCCGCGAGTGTCGTCCCCGATCTCGCGGCCCGTCAAGACACAGACGCGTCAGCGCGCAGTGCCAGCCCGGCTGCTCCGCGAAATCGCACGGGAATGGAAGCAATTCAGTCACGCATCTCCGCGCGCGACGCAGCCTGCGGAGGCGAACACGGGCGCTGCGCGGGGTCATTGAGACAGAGCCAGAACATGTCAGTCATGGCGTCTGCGCAGGGCGCCATGCCAGCCAGACTTCGCGCCATATTTTGGCCATAGCCCATTTCTTAAAGGCCCCAGCGGGCCACGTCCCCGCCTCTGTTTTGCGTCGCCTGACCGATGCGGTCGCTTCGCAGCCAAATCGCAGATCATCGCTGCGTCCCTTCCCACAACACGGATGGTCTGCCAACAACAAGAGGACTTTGTAATGCGTAAAATTCTCGCGGCTGTCGCCGTGCTCCTGGCCTTTGCTTCATCCGCTGCTGAAGCCCGCGGCCGCCACCATCATCATCGCCACTATGCACACGCACATTCGGGTCGCCCGGCGGCGTGGTGCGGTTGGTTCATGCGCACGCAGGTCGGCAGCGATCCCGGCCCGCAGTACAATCTGGCGCGATCCTGGGCGCGATACGGCAGCAATGCAGGCGGCCCCTCGGTTGGCACGATCGTCGTGTGGCGTCACCACGTCGGCAAGATCGTGGGTCAAGAGAATGGCAAGTGGATCGTCACGAGCGGCAACGATGGACACGCCGTGCGCACGCGGCCGCGATCGCTGGCCGGCGCCATCGCATTCCGAAATGCTTATGCTCAGTTCTAGGGAACTTTGCTTCAGCGCTGACATCCGAGCATGCGACGCCGAGCGGTATACGAACCGTTCATAGTCGCGGCCTACGCTGAGGCGGGGTTTCGCCCTGAAGCCCTCAGACGGGCGCCGTCACCTGTGTTGACCAGGTGGCGGCGCTTTTTCAGGAATGCATTCGCTTGCCTCGGAAACTGAAAAAGATCGCCACGGCTTCGACGACCGCTTCCTGTTGGTCAGCCGCTTATGTCAGCTTCTGCAATGGCGTGATGGTTTTCGCCGTGACGAGCGGCGTGCTCGGTTTTCTGCTGGCCGCCAAGCGCTATCTGTGAACGCTGCTCGATTGACTGCGCATTTCACTGCCTTCCGAAACTCTTCAGATACGCGCAGAACATGTCGGCCATGGCGTCGGCATAAGCGGTGATCTCCGCGCGCGTTCGCGGGCTCTCTGAAAAATCCTTGCCCACCGCGCTCAGCGTCGTCGTGATCAGGTCGCCCGCCATCCTGCGCACGGCATCGGGAGCGTTCGGCAAAGCTTCGCGCATGAAGACTTCGATGGTGCCCTCGCTGGAGGCCCGCGCCTCGTGCGCCTCCGGCGCATCGCGATAGAGCGGCGCGGCGTCGCTCAGCGCGACGCGCACCGCGGCCTCGTCGCATTCGGAGCGGATGAAGGCGTGCACCAGCGCGCGCAGCCGGTCCAATGGCGGCCGCGCTGCATCTTCGAGAATATCGCGCAGCAGAGCGGTGGTCTGCCGCCACTCGTTGCTCTGCAGCCGGAACAGGATCGCCGCCTTGTTCGGAAAATACTGGTACAGCGAGCCGACGCTGACGCCGGCCCGCTCTGCCACCCGCGCCGTCGTGAAACCCTGCGCACCCTGCTTCGTCAAAACCTGAACAGCAGCATCCAGAATGGCCGCGACGAGCTCGCTCGAGCGGGCCTGTTGCGGCTGTTTTCGTGAGGAAATTGAAGGGCTTTGCCGGCCGGCCATCGACGCCTTGAGGGAATGCGATTAGCGAATGCGAATAATTATTCGTATTTCTGGCGAGGCGCAAGAACGCGCCGCTTTTGCACCGGAGACCCACATGACCACGCTTACCTCACCCAAGCTCGCAGGCCTGCTCGATCGCCTGTTCGCGCAAGCTTCCGCCGCGGTGCAGGAAACCCGGCTCGCGGTGGCCGACCTTTCCGACGAGGAACAGGCACGCCTGATGCGAAGCAGGACCGACTACCGCGCGCTCTATGGCCGCTTCAACGATGTGCCGCTCGCAGTCTCGCGCGAGACCGGCGCGCTGCTCTACATGCTGGCGCGCGGTGCACGCGCGCGGAACATCGTCGAGTTCGGCACATCGTTCGGCATCTCGACGCTGCACCTTGCCGCCGCACTGCGCGACAATGGCGGCGGGCGCCTGATCACCAGCGAGTTCGAATCGTCCAAGGTGACGCGTGCGCGGGACAATCTCGTCGCCGGCGGGCTTGACGACCTGGTCGAGATCCGCGAGGGCGATGCGCTCAAGACGTTGCGTGTCGATCTGCCCGATACGATCGAGCTCGTGCTGCTCGACGGCGCCAAGGCGCTCTATCCCGACATCCTCGATCTCGTGGAGAGCCGCCTGAAGCCTGGCGCCTTCGTGGTCGCTGACAATGCCGACTATAGCCCCGACTATCTGGCGCGCGTGCGCGCACCAGAGAGCGGCTACATCTCGACACCGTTCGGCGGAGACGTCGAGCTGTCGATGCGGCTTGGCTGAGGTGAATGTCGGCGATCAGGTTCGGTTTCGACCGAACCCTGCGCTCAGATCATCGCAGCGACGCGTTCGAGGCCGATCAGGCGCGCCAGCGAACGGACCTCGTTCTTCTGATCTTCACGGAGCTGGAACAGCAGCGGCATCGCCGCCGACTTCAGCTGCTGAACTTCCTCGGAGTCGGGATCGATCGGCATCGTGCCCGCGGCGGGATCGCCCTGACGCTTGGCGTGGATCTTGCGGGCGACGGCGCGCAGCGCGGTCTCGACGGCGGGCCAGTAATATTCCTGCGACGACGACAGCTTGAGCCGATCCTTGATGCCGGCGATCTGCGCATCGCTGAGCAGTGCGTAGTTCTTTTGCGGCGCCGGCTTGGCGGCGGCCTTGGGCTTCGGCGCAGCCGCGGGAGCGGCCGGCACAGGTGCGGGCTCGGCGATCTTCGGCTGGGCCGCTTCGACAGGATCGGTGATCTGCGGCAGGCCGATATCGGCGGGTTCGGCGGAGGCGTAAGCCTGGCGCACCGTATCGGTCGCGCCCGGGATCGCGGCTTGCGCACGCAGCAGCAGCGGCGACGGACTGGCCGGAGGTGCGGCCGGCTGGGGCACTTCAAAGGCGGCAGTGGCGAGCGTCGTCACCGCAAGCTTATCCTGCTTGCTGGCGCGATTGGCAACCGGGCCGACATCGGCCTGCGCCGCCGGCAGGCTGTCACGGCCCAAAATGGCTGTGATCGCAGCGCCTGCGAGGAGGAAGCATGTCAGCGCGGCGAGGGTGATGGCTCTGGTCAAAAACAACTCCATTGCCGGCCGGTGTCACCGCAAACTGCGCGCGAAATGCGGCGTTAGCGTGCCGTGACAGCGCCAAATAGGTGAAATCGTCCCGAAACGGACCGAAAATCAGGCCACGGCGTCAAGCTCATAGGCTTCCTGGATGTCGGCCACGATCTCATGCGCGGTCCACAGCGCGCCGGGCTGGACCGAATGCATGCTGACGGTCCAGTTGGTGCGGCGGGTGCGCGGGGTGCTGACGATGTCGAATTCGACCTGACGGCACAGCGGATGCCGCTGCAGGGCGTAAAACACCCGGGTCCGGAGTTCGTTGAGTGAGGCCGGGGTCTTGGCCGAATCCCTGGCAAGCAGCGCCTCAAAAGCCATGTCGCATTCCCACAACTTGCCGGGCGGCCAGCCGTGGCGGCGGACCATCCCGTGACGCATAGTTGGGACTGGCATGGTTAATGCCGCGTTAAGCGGACATGCGGGTTTTTAGGCGGTCAGACCAGCCGCACCCGTGCACTCGCCGCTTCGTACTCCGCGATCGTCTGCGCCACGAGTTCGTCGGCGCCGAGTACCCCGGTCACCCCCGAAGCGGAATGACCGCCGCTCCAGATGTCGCGCCAGCGCTTCGGCCGGCTTTCGCGGGCGCCGATGTCGATGTCCTTGCCGATGTCGATCGCGCCGCGCGCCGGCAAGTCATCGGGATCGAGACCGGCGGCCTCGATCGAGGGCCGCAGCATGTTGGTCTGCAGGCCGGTGAACGCCGTCGTCAGCAGGATGTCGTCGGCTGTCGCCTCGACCAGCATTTGCTTGTACCGCGCGTCGGCCATGCTCTCGCGCGTCGCGATGAACTTGGTGCCCATATAGGCGAGATCACAGCCGAGCGCCTCCGCGGCGCGCAGCGCATGGCCATCGCTGATACCGCCGGCGAGCACGATCGGGCCGTCGAAGAATCCGCGCACCGCGCGAACGAACACGAACGGATTGAGCCAGCCGGTCTGCCCGCCGGCGCCCGCGGTGAGCAGCACGAGCCCGTCGGCGCCGGCTGCTGCCGCGCGCTCGGCATGGCGGATCGAGGCGACATCGGCGAAGACAAGCGCGCCGCCATCGTGCAGGGGGCCAAGCACCGGCGCAGGCGAGCCGACCGAGGTGATCACAAGCTCCGGTCTATGCCGCAACAGCACGGCGAGATCCTGCGCCAGTCGCGTGTTGGAGCGATGCACGATCAGGTTCGGACAGATCGGCGCTACCGCCCTTCCGCTCGCATCTTCATGCGCCTGCAAACGGCGCGCGATATCGCCTAGCCAGGCGTCGAGCTGTTCCGTCTCACGGCAATTCACCGTCGGAAACGAGCCGATCACGCCGTTGCGGCAGGCGGCTACCACCAGCTCGACGCCCGATACCAGAAACATCGGCGCTGCAATCAGCGGCAGCCGAAGGCGATCGCGAAAACGCGCGAGAGGATCAGCGGACAAGTTGTTTCATCCCTGCATCATTGTGTTAGCGTTGCCGCCAACATTGGCACGCAAGAGGCCAAAGACAAAGCGGGAGGAGACCACGACATGAGCAATCCGCTCTATGCATTTCCGGCAGTGTGCGAACAGACCCTGCGGGCGCTGGCGCGCTATCCGTCGCGCACGGCGTTCGCTTGGCCGGGCGGCTCGCTCAGCTATCAGGGCGCGACCGACCTGATCGGACGGATGCAGAGCGTGTTCATGCGGCTCGGCTTTGCGCCGGGCACCCGCGTCGCACTGCTCACCGCCAACCGCGCCGACAGCTGGTGCGCCGGCGTCGCAGCGCAATTGTCGCGGCTCGCGATCACCTGGCTGCACCCGCTCGGCTCGCTCGACGACCAGCTGTTCCAGATCGAGGACTCCGAAGCCGAGATGCTGATCGTCGACGGCATCACGTTTCGCGACCGCGGCGGCGAGCTCGCGGCGAAAGCGCCGGGGCTGAAGACCGTGTTCACGCTCGGCCCGGCGGATTACGGCGCCGACCTGTTGCAGGTGGCAGAAGATGCCGGCAGCGCGACCGCGAGGAACTTCGCCCGCGAGGACGACATCTCGACCTTGAACTACACCGGCGGCACCACAGGCAAATCCAAGGGCGCGCTGCGCTATCACCGCGAATATGGTGGCTTCGCCGCCGCCATCCTCGCCGACTTCGAGATTCCCGAGACGCCGCGCTACCTCACGGTGGCGCCCATCAGCCATGTCGCCGGCACCAAGGTGCTGCCGACGCTGATGCGCGGCGGCACCGTGCACATGCTGAAGGGGTTCGATCCGGAGGCCGTGTTCAAGACCATCGAGCGCGAGAAGATCAACTTCACGCTGTTCGTGCCGACCATGATCTACGTGATGCTGGATCATCCCGCGTTGCCCAGAACCGACCTCTCCTCGCTCGAGCTGCTGCTCTACGGCGCCTCGGCGATGTCGCCGAGCCGGCTGGTCGAGGGCATCGAACGGATCGGCCCGGTGTTCTCGCAGCTTTACGGCCAGACCGAATGCTATCCGGTCTCGGTGCTGCGCAAGGCCGACCATGATCCGAAGACGCCGCAGCTGTTCCTGTCCTGCGGCTTCCCGATCACCGCCTGCCAGGTGAAGATCCTCGATCAGGACGACCAGGAAGTCGCGACCGGCGAGGCCGGCGAGATCTGCGTGCGTGCCACGCATGTAATGGCCGAATACTGGAAGCGGCCCGACATCACGGCGGAGACGCTGAAGAGCGGCTGGCTGCACACCGGCGACATCGCCCGCAAGGACGAGCGCGGCTACATGTTCATCCTCGACCGCAAGAAGGACATGATCGTCTCCGGCGGCTTCAACATCTTCCCGCGCGAGGTCGAGGATGTGCTGTCCCAGCATGCCGACGTGGCGATGGTCGCGGTTGTCGGCGTGCCCGACGACAAATGGGGCGAGGCCGTCACCGCCGTCGTGGTGGCACGCGAAGGCACGACGCCCGACGCCGACGAGCTGATCGGCCTCGTGAAGGCGAAGAAGGGCTCGGCGCACGCGCCCAAGCAGATCCAGTTCGTCAAGGAGTTGCCGATGACCGGCGTCGGCAAGGTCGACAAGAAGGTGCTGAAGGCGCGCTTCTGGACCGGCCGCGACCGCATGGTGGGGTGAGAGCAAAAGCACCGTCATATAGCACGTGCTCCCTCACCGTCATCCTGAGGTGCGAGCTCTTGCGAGCCTCGAAGGATGCACGGCCCAAATATTTGAGGACAGCGTTCGCGGCGATACCCGGGGCCGTCGCCCTTCGAGGCTCGCTCCGCTCGCACCTCAGGGTGACGGTGAGAGAGTGGACGGCGCGGAGAGAGTGTCGGCGCTGTTGCCGGCACCCGCTGCCGCCGCTTGCTGCTTTGCGTCCTGCCCCAGCAGCTGATCGAGCCGCTCGCGCAGTTGATCCTGGTGGTAGGGTTTTGCGAGCCGCGGCAGATCGACCTGGATGCCGTCGGGCAATTCGGCATAGCCGGTGGCGAGCAGCACGAGAAGTTGCGGCCGCACCTTGCGCGCGGCCGCCGCGAGCTCGATCCCGGTCATGCCGGGCATCACGTGATCGGTCATCATCAGGTCGATCTCCTGGTCGCTCCTGAGGATATCGAGCGCGTGCGGTCCGGAACTGGCGCCGATCACGCGATGACCAAGGTCCTCCAGCATCTCCATGGTCGACATCGCGATCAGCGGATCGTCATCGACCAGCAGAATGATCGCCAAGCGCTTGACCATCTGCGGCGCAGGCGCCGGGCTCTCGACCGCCGGCACGGCAGTCGCGACCGGCAGCACCAGCGTGGCCGTGGTGCCGTTGCCGACCGCGCTCGACAGTTGCAACTCGCCGCCGAGTTGGACCGCGAGCCCATGTACCATCGACAGGCCGAGCCCGGTGCCCTTGCCCACCGGCTTCGACGAGAAGAACGGCTCGATCGCCCGTTTCAGCACGTCCGGCGACATGCCGGTGCCGCTGTCGACCACCGACAGCTTCAGATAGTTGCCCGGCTCGAGCGCCTGATCGCTTTTGGCCAGATCGTTCCTGGTCTGCGAGGCCGCGAGGCGGATCTCGATCACGCCGCCATCGGGCATTGCATCGCGCGCATTGATCGCAAGGTTGAGTATGGCAAGCTCGAGCTGATTGGTATCGACGCAGGCCGGCGGCAACCCCTCGGGTATGTCGAGCCTCAGCACGATGCGCGGTCCGAGCGAGCGTTCGAGCAGATCGCTCATGTCGCGCACCAGCACACCGAGATCGACCGGCACCGCGCGCAGATCCTGCTGCCGCGCGAATGCCAACAGCCGCTGCGTCAGCGAGGCGCCGCGCTCGGCGCCCTGCAACGCACCGTCGATCAGCCGGTGCAGGCGCGGGTCTTCCGGCATCCGCTTGCGCAACAGATCGAGATTGCCCATCACCGCCATCAGCAGATTGTTGAAGTCGTGCGCGACGCCGCCGGTGAGCTGACCGATCGCCTCCATCTTCTGGGCATGGCGGAGCTGCTCCTGCGCCCGCTCGCGCGCGGCAACCTCCTTCATCAGGTCGGCAGTGCGCTGCTCGACCCGCTGCTCCAGCGTCGCGGTGAGTTCGGCAAGCGCGGTGCGCTCGGCTGCGAGCTGCGCCAGCAGCGCCTCGCGCTCGATCTCCGCGGTCTTGCGCGCGGTGATGTCGGAGCAGACCCCGACCAGCGAGCGGATGCTGCCGTCGGGCCGGCGCACCGCGCGGGCACGCACGTCAACCCAGTGCTCGGTGCCGTCGGGCCAGATGTTGCGATATTCGATCCGGTAATCCGCGCCGGTGCGCAACGTTTGCTCGACGATCTCGCTCCGGCGGGCCCGGTCGTCGGGATGCACCGCATCCAGCAGTTCCTGATAGGTGAAGGGATCGCGGGGATTGCGCCCGAAGAACGTCTTGCAGGTCGGCGACGCCTCGAGCACGAAATCCGGCAGATGAAGCTCGAGCGCGCCGAGATGCCCGGCATCGAGCGCGGTCTGCAACAGGCCTTCGCTCTCGGTCAGGTCCTCGAGGATCTGGCGGGTCTGGTATTGGCGGCGGCGGCCGCGCACCGTCGCGGCGACCAGGCTCACCAGCGTGGTCGGATGAAACGGTCGCTCGATGAAGGTGACATTGCCCAGCGCCCGGCCAAGCCGCGCCGCTTCGGGATTGCGCTCGGGGCCGCCCTTCTCGCTGATCAGCACGATGGGAAAATCCGACCATGACGGCTGCTCGTTCAGCCAGCGCGTCAGGCCGGCAAGGTCGGCGGTCCTGATCGCCTCGTCGGCAATGATGGCCAGGCCCGCCCCGCTTGCGATCTGGCGCCCGAGCTCGGCGAGGTCGCCGCAGATATTGGCGTAGTAACCGGCTTCCTTGATCAGGTGGGCAGTCTTGACGGCGTCCCGCTCGCTCGCGGCGAGGATGACCGCGCGTTCCGAGGACGGGCCGGGCTTCATCGCGTCTGTCCCTGCGGCGGCCGGACGCACGGACAGCCCGGCACAGCACGAAGCCGCCGGGCGGCCAATGCCACGATGCCGGCGGCGGGATCGATAGGCGTCATGGGGCCCCCTAATCGGAGCGAAACTCGCTGGTGCCGCCAACCGTTCCCGCCAGGCGGGGTTATTTTTCGCCGTAGCCGCAGCCGGTTGGCGTGGCTCCCGGATCGCAAAATCGGTGAAACAACCCCATGCACCGTAGACGTGGCCGGTGTTCTCCCTCCCCCTGAACGGGGGAAGGTCGAGATGGGGGCAGCCCCAGCCGGTGGCTGTATGCGGGGAGAGAGCTGGTTCCCCCCGCTTCTGACGAGCGAAGCAACCTCCCCTTTTCAAGGGGAGGTTGGAGCAGCGCAGGCTAGCGCCGCTCGATGACCAGGCTCTGGACCGCGCGGCCGAAATAGCCGCTGGTGTCGGCGAGCCGCGACATCGCAAGCCCGGCGCCGTCGGGCCCGATCCAGGATTCACCGTCGAGCAGGATCCAGTCGCCGATCGGCTCGCGCGAAAGGCTCACGGTGAGATCGGCGTTGATGAAGGTCCATCGGTTGAAATCGAGCGCCGGCGAAGTGCCGTTGGAGAAGTCCGATGCGACCACCGCGCGCATCGCCTGCGAGACGGCGGCGCCCGCGATCAGCGGCTGGTTGACGCGGAACCAGATCGCGCCGGGGCCCATCACGCCGAAGCGGCCGCGCGCGGCCCGCATCGAGATGCATTTCACGAACGGACTATTCGCAAGATTACCCGGCTCGGCCGGGCTTTCGTCAGGGCCCGGCAGATCGACCGGAAGTGCGGCGATATCAGGCGGCAACTCGGCCGCCTGCTGCTTGATCTTCAGCACGCTGGCCGAGACGACGAGAACGCCGTCGGCGAGCAGCCTGACGCCGCAGAGCTGGATCTTGCGGCCGTCGCGCAGGATCTCGCTCGAGACCGTCAGCGGTGCCACCGGCACCGGACGCATCAGGTCGATCGTGACCCGCGCGATCCGCGTCGGCACCGGCGTGGGGATGGATTCGGCCGCCCACACCACCAGCGCGGCCGGCGCGGAACCGTGCTGCATCCGCGGATCCCATGGACCCGCGGCATCGGGACTGGTGACAACGCGGTCGCCGTCAACGCGAAAGATCGGCTCCATCAGAGCGCCGGATCGACCGCTTCGTCGTATTCCTTCTTGAACCGGCCGATCAACTCGGCCGCGGGCACCACCTTGGAGATGCTGCCGACGCCCTGGCCGGAGCCCCAGATTTCCTTCCAGGCCTTCGGCTTGGCGCGCTCGCCTGACGAGTCGGTGCCGAAGCTCATCTTCGATGGATCTGATGTCGGCAGGTTTTCCGGATCCATGCCGGCCGCGACGATCGACGGCTTCAGGTAGTTGCCGTGCACGCCGGTGAACAGATTGGAGTAGACGATGTCCTCGGCCGAGGAATTGGTGATCATGCTCTTGTAGCCCTCGACCGCGTTCGCTTCCTTGGTCGCGATGAAGGCGGAGCCGATATAGGCGAAGTCGGCGCCGATGATGCGCGCGGCGCGAATGGCACGGCCGTTGGCGATGGTGCCCGACAGCGCGATCGGCCCGTCGAACCACTGCCGCGTCTCCGACACGAACGGGAACGGCGACAGCGTACCGGCATGACCGCCGGCGCCTGCCGCGACCAGGATCAGGCCGTCGGCGCCCTTCTCGATCGCCTTGTGTGCGAACTTCTGATTGATCACGTCGTGGAACACGATGCCGCCCCAGCCGTGGACGGCCTGGTTGAGCTCCTCGCGCGCACCGAGCGAAGAGATGATCATCGGCACCTTGTGCTTCTCGCAAAGCGCCATGTCGTGATCGAGCCGGTTGTTCGACTTGTGCACGATCTGGTTGACCGCGAACGGTGCCGACGGCCGCTCCGGATGCGCCTTGTCGTAGGCGGCGAGTTCTTCCTTGATCCGGTACAGCCATTCGTCGAGCAGCTCCGGCGGGCGTGCATTCAGCGCCGGAAACGAGCCAACCACGCCGGCCTTGCACTGGGCGATGACGAGGTCGGGCACGGAGATGATGAACAGCGGCGCCCCGATCACGGGAAGAGACAGGCGGCCCTTGAACAGAGCAGGCATGGACATTGGCGGCGGATCCTTAAGGGTTGGTCGATTGGTTGATCTCGAATGCTGACCGTCATACCAACAAGGCAATCTTTCCACTGTCAAGTATTGCGTTATGGCGCTGCAAAAAGGATGACAAAACCTCATCCGGATATCGTGTTTTCCGCGAGCATCTGGCATCCCAGACGCAAGTTTCGCCGCTGCTATTGGCAGACCGCCCGTGTCACGAAATTTTCCGTCTTGCAGTCGTTCGGGCCGCGCTTATGGCCGGGCAAAAAGACCAGCGGCGAGCATTTCTCTGACGCGTCGGTGTCGATGCCCTTGCCTTCCTTGAAGCCCTTACTCTGGCACAGCCGGTCGGCGCCGGTCTTGCAATCCGGCGCACCGTTCGAGGCCACCACGCAAGCCGCGCGCCCGGTCACCACCGTCGAAGGGCGCGCCATGTTCGACAGGTCGTCGAGGGTCTCGCCGGGGCTCTTCAGCGGCGGCAGCACCGACTTCGACTTTTCGAACAGCTTTCCGATTTCGTTGATCAGCCCGGGATTCTCGCGCTCGACCGGCGCAGGCGGCAACTCGATCTGCTGCTGAGGCTCGACAGGCTGCTGCGCCGGCGACTGCACGCCGAGCGCGGGCGGCGCGGTCTGGCCCCAGCCGCGATCGTGGGGCGCCATCGCCATCGACAGCGCAAGGCCTGCCAGCGCGACGCGCGCCTTCGCGAGCGTGAGTCCGGCGAGCGTGAGCCTGGCGAGGCTAAGCCCGGCAGGATTGAGCAAATCCTCGATTCCGTGAGCCATCGCAGCAAGCGTAACCCGAAGCCGGGCGCAGGCAAAGCCGCGAAGGATTAGATCAGCTTGAATGCGACAACAAAGCCCAGCACCAGCACGATCGCGAAAATCGCGACCCACAGGCCGAGCCGCTTCTCGAGCTCGGCGCGGATGACATCGCCATAGCGGTTGAGCAGCACCGCAACGACGAAGAAGCGGCCGCCGCGCGTAATGATCGAACACAGGATGAACAGCCAGATGTTGTAGCCGGCAAAACCCGACGTGATGGTCACGAGCTTGAAGGGGATCGGCGTGATCCCCTTCGCCAGGATAATCAGCGCGCCATACTCGGCGTAGGAAGCGCGGAATGCGTCAACCTTGTCTTCGAGACCATAGAGATGGATCAGCCACTGCCCGAGCGAGTCGTAGAGCAGCGCGCCGATCGCATAACCGAGCAGGCCCCCGGCGACCGAGGCGACGGTGCACACGGTCGCGAACCACCATGCCCGCTTCGGCCGCGCCAGCGACATCGGCAGCAGCATGATGTCGGGGGGGATCGGGAAGAAGGAGCTCTCGGCGAACGCAACGGCCGCGAGAATCCACAGTGCGTAGGGCTTGTCGGCCGCGTCGACGCACCAGTCGTAAATCCGTTTCAACATGGGCGCGATGAACCATCATGGAGCGGATTTGTCCATGCCGGGAATGAGCCGAATTCGGTTGATTTTACGGCTGCCGTTTGCGCAGCCGGTTCTCCAGCGCGACAATTCGACGCCGAACCACCGGGACCGCCGCGGTCTTGGAAAGGCTCTTGGAGACCTTGACCGGCGACTTCGGCAGCTTCTCGGCAATCCCGAGCAGCCGCTCGCGCCGCTCCATCTCGCGCCAGACATCGTCCGGCTTCACGCCGGCCGAGGCCCAGAGCACCGTCAGATTGTAGAGCAGGTCGGCGCTCTCGCGGACCACGGCGTCCGGCTTGCCGCTGATGGCATCGATCACGACCTCGACCGCTTCCTCGGCGAGCTTCTTGGCCATCTTGGCCGGCCCGCGCTGGAACAGCCGTGCCGTGCGCGACGTTGCCGGATCAAGATCCCTGGCCGCGATCACCGCCTCGTAAAGCCGCTCGATCGAATCACTCATCCCTCGAGCCTAATCGAAACGCCTCGCCAGCGTGTTAACGGCACAATTGAAAAATCCACCGGCCTTGCAGCCGGTGAATTCGATGTTTTGTGACAGTTCTGAGAACTGCCGACGCATGTCAGTACGGCGCGTGTCAGTACGGCGTGTAGGGCAGCTGCGAGCGACGCCCGTAATAGCCGTGATAACCATAGTACGGCCCACCGCCATAATAGACCGGGCCACCACCGTAATAGGCGGGACCACCGTAGTAGCCCGGACCACCGTCGTAGTAGCCATAGGAGTCGTAGTAGTCGCGGCGGCTCTGGGCTGCGGCGATCGCAAGACCCGTGCCGACGATCCCGGCAAACGCAGCCGCCGCGCCACCGCCGCCATAGTAACGACGGCGCGCGCTGATGTCGGTCGCGCTGCTCGTGCCGTGCGATGTTGTCACGGCGGACGCCCTGCCTGTCGCAGCAGAGCCTGCGAACGCCATCGTCGGCTCGACGGCCGTCAACGCCACCGCGGCAACCGTTGCCAATGTGGCTGCGCGGCCAATAGACGAAAAAACACCTTTTCGCGCAAACATTGCAGTCATCCTTTGTGGAAGCCGGCCCGTTGGGCCCTGGTTCGCTAACCACCTCCTCTAGATTAGGTTCCCCAAACCGAACGCAAGCTGAACAACCCTTAGGTGAAGCAGGTCAAACCTTCGGCAGTCATCGGCCGTTCACCTTGGTCGAGGCAAAATGCAGCAACTAACGCTTGAAATTCACGCTTGAACTGCAGCTTTCCTTGGCGCATTCGATGATGTGAAACAGGCGCAGCCGGCGCGGCACTTTGTCTCGCCTCCCGGATGTCATGATGCAGGTAAGTCGGACCACCGTTCTCCGCTGGATATTGGCCGGCATGATCGGCCTCTCGGGCGGCGTGTGGCCGGTCGTTGCGCCGCTGCGCGCCGGCGATGCGCCGCAGCCGCTCACCATCCAGTTCACGCTCGATCGTCCGCTCGATGCGGCCGCGGCACCCTTCGTGATGGCGTCGTCGGGCGGCCTGTTCAGCGCCGAGGGCCTCAGCGTCGGCACCAACGTCGCCACCAGCTCGGCGGACGCCATCGCGCGCGTCGCCGACGGCTCGAGCGATTTCGCGCTCGTCGACATCAACTCGCTGATCCGCTTCCGCGACGAGCCTGGTGCCGCCCCCGTCAAGGCCGCGTTCGTGCTGTTCAACCAGGCACCCTATGCGATCATTGCCCGCAAGAGCCGCGGCATCAACGCGCTGACCGATATCCAGGGCAAGAACCTCGGCGTCGCCGAGGGCGACCTCTCGATCCGGCTGTGGCCCGCGGTCGCGAAGCAGAACGGCATCAAGCTGTCGAGCGTGAAGCAGAACACGATCAGCGCCGCGGTGCGCGAGCCGATGCTCTCCGCCGGCCAGGTCGATGCCGTCACCGGCTTCTCCTATCTCTCGGCGATCAATCTGCGCGATCGCGGCGTGCCTGCCGATGATCTCGCGGTGCTGCGTTTCGCCGACTATGGCTGCGAAGCCTATGGCTTTGCGGTGATCGTCAACCCGCGCCTTGCGGCAGCAAAGCCGGACGCGGTCAAAGGGTTCGTGCGCGCGGTGATCGGCGGCACCAACCTCGCCGTCAAGGACCCTCCTCGTGCAGCGAGCGAGGTGGCGAGCCGGATGGACGGCGGTTCGCGCGATCTGGAGCTCGAGCGGCTCACCGCCATCATCCGCGACAACATCCTGACCGCCGAGGTGAAGCGCAACGGCATCGGCGGTATCGACCCGGCCCGCTTCGAGCGCTCGGTCGACCAGCTCGCGGAGGACTTCAAATTCCAGAAGCGGCCGCACGCCGCCGACATCTTCGACGACCAGTTCCTGCCGCCGATCGATGGCCGGCTGGGAAATTGAGGCTAGCCCACTTCGTCGTCATGCCCGGGCTCGTCCCGGGCATCCACGTTTTCATCGCCGCTCGCAAGAAAGACGTGGATGGCCGGGACAAGCCCGGCCATGACGAAGCGTGATGCATCGCCGCCCCGCTGGCCCTCGCTGGCGAACCCTGATTAGATCGTATCGCGCCTGATCGGGCGTCCACCGCTTACGAGTCCCGCCGGCATGTCCATGCTTCGCCTCTATACCCGCGTCCTCGAACTGCTCGGCAAGGAGGCGCGGCTCGGCTGGATCCTCGCCGTCGCCAACATGCTGCTCGCCGCCGCGCAATTCGCCGAGCCGGTGCTGTTCGGCAAGATCGTCGACGTGCTGTCGGGCCGCCCGGTCACCGGGCTGTTCGCGACCTCCTCGGCATGGCCGCTGCTGGCGGCCTGGGCGGCGTTCGGCCTGTTCACGATCGGATGCAGCGCGATCGTCGCGCTCCAGGCCGATCGGCTGGCACACCGCCAGCGCCAGGCGGTGCTGACAGGTTATTTCGAGCACATCCTGCAGCTGCCGCTGACTTTCCACTCCGGCACCCATTCCGGACGGCTGATGAAGGTGATGCTGAACGGCACCGATGCGCTGTGGCGGCTCTGGCTCGGCTTCTTCCGCGAGCATTTCGCCGCGATCATGTCGCTGATCGTGCTGCTGCCGCTCGCGCTCTACATCAACTGGCGGCTGGCGATCCTGCTGTTCGTGCTTTGCGTGGTGTTCACGGTGCTGACCACGCTGGTGGTGCGCAAGACCTACGGCATGCAGAGCGAGGTCGAGGCCTATTACAGCGACCTCTCGGCGCGCGCCTCGGACGCGCTCGGCAACGTCGCGCTGGTGCAGAGCTTCGTGCGGATCGATTCCGAGGTGCAGGGCCTGCGCTATGTCGCCGACAAGCTGCTCGCGGTGCAGATGCCGGTGCTGTCATGGTGGGCGCTGGTCACCGTGATCACACGCGCCTCGACCACGATCACGGTGCTCGCGATCTTCACCGTCGGCATCGCGCTCCACAATGAGGGCCTCACCACGGTCGGCGAGATCGTGATGTTCGTCTCGTTCGCCACCATGCTGATCCAGAAGCTCGAACAGGTGGTGAGCTTCATCAACAACGTCTTCATGGAAGCGCCGCGGCTGCAGGAATTCTTCGACGTGCTCGATGCGGTGCCGGCGGTGCGCGACCGGCCCGGCGCGATCGATCCCGGCCGGCTGTCGGGCCTCGTCGAGTTCAACGACGTCTCATTCTCCTATGACGGCAAGCGGCCGGCGATCGAGGATCTCTCCTTCACCGCGTTGCCCGGCCAGACCATCGCGCTGGTCGGCTCGACCGGCGCGGGCAAGTCCACCGCGATCGCGCTGCTGCATCGCGCGTTCGACCCGCAATCCGGCATCATCAAGATCGACGGTATGGACATCCGCGCGATGAAGCTGACGGCGCTGCGGCGGAACATCGGCGTGGTGTTCCAGGAGGCGCTGCTGTTCAACCGCTCGCTCGCCGACAATCTGCGCGTCGGCAAGCCCGATGCGACCGACGAGGAGTTGCGCACCGCCGCGGCGCGCGCGCAGGCGCTGGATTTCATCGAGCGCAGCGACAAGAAATTCGAGACCCATGCCGGCGAGCGCGGCCGCATGCTCTCCGGCGGCGAACGGCAGCGGCTGTCGATCGCGCGTGCGCTGCTCAAGGATCCGCCGATCCTGATCCTCGACGAGGCGACCAGCGCGCTCGACGCGGTCACCGAGGCCAAGGTGAATGCTGCTCTCGACGAAGTGATGAAGGGCCGCACCACCTTCGTGATCGCGCACCGCCTCTCGACCATCCGTCACGCCACCCGCATCCTGCTGTTCGACCAGGGACGGGTGATCGAAAGCGGAACTTTCGATGAACTGGTAGCAAAAGGCGAGCGTTTTGCCGATCTCGCGCGTGCCCAGTTCATGGTCCAGGAGCAGGCGCGCGCCGGCATCGAGACACCATAATTCTCCCCTTTCCAATTGAGGCGGCTGCCGAAATTCAGCCGATTTCGTCCACGATATAATCGGCCGGCCTCTGTTCTCTGCTGGCAAGCCGGTATAGGGTTTGCATCGCCGCAATGCGGCGCCGGACACGCTTGAAACCCGTACGTCACATCGCAAGACCTCCTTCTCTTGAAGGCGGGTCTCAAAGGACCGGAACCGGATTCGTGCATTTTCCTCGCTCGCTGTTGCGCCCGTCACTGAAATCGATTCTGGCCGTCGCGATGCTCGTCATCGCAGCGCCTCAGATGGCGCGGGCCGAAGCGCTGCTGGTGGTCGAGGCCGATTCCGGAAAGGTGCTGCAGGCCGACAATGCGACGATGCCGTGGTATCCGGCTTCGCTCAGCAAGCTGATGACGGCCTATGTGACGCTGAAGGCAGTCAAGGACGGCCGCGTGTCGCTCGACACCCTGCTCACGGTGTCGCCGACCGCATCATCGCAGTCGCCCTCGAAGATGGGCTTCCGGCCCGGCACCCAGGTCACCGTCGACAATGCGCTGAAGATGATGCTGGTGAAGTCGGCCAACGACATGGCCGTGGTGCTGGCCGAGGGCGTCGGCGGTTCGATCGACGGCTTTGCAGGGATGATGAACCAGACCGCGCAAAAGCTCGGCATGACGCAGACGAGCTATGTCAATCCGAACGGCCTGCCCGCCGACGGCCAGATCACCTCGGCGCGCGACATGGCGATCCTCGCCCGCGCCATCATCCGCGACCTGCCGGAATACGAGTATTTCGTCCACATCCCCTCGATCCGCTTCGGCCGCCGCATCACCCAGAACTTCAACAAGCTGATCGGCCGCTATCCCGGCGCCGACGGCTTCAAGACCGGCTTCATCTGCGCCTCCGGCTACAATCTCGTGGCGTCGGCGACGCGCGACGGCAAGCGGCTGATCGCGGTGGTGCTCGGCGCCTCCTCGGGCCGGATGCGCGCGATCCGCGCCGCGCAGCTCCTGGATCGCGGCTTTGCCAATAATGGGCTGGCGTGGCTGCGGCCGTCGCTCGGCACCGTCGACAATCTGGTGCCGATCGATTCCACGCCGCCGAACCTGCGCGAGGAGATGTGCGGCGCCAAGCACAAGCGGCCCGCCAGCGACGAGGACGGCGAAGACACCATCGCCAGCGCCGGCGCGAGCACCAATGGCGACAGCGGCGTGAGCTTCTTCGCCTCGGGCCTGCAGGCCGCGATGCCGCCGACAAAACCGGCCGACATGCTGGCGCAGCCGGCGGCGGCCTCCGAACCGGTCGTGGTTTATACGGGGCCGACCAAGACCGGCGCTGCGCTGATCGCCGCGGTCGAGGCCGACACCGAGAAGACGCAGCCGGTCAAGCGCGCCAAGGGCAAGCACGCCCGGGTCGCAGGCAAGAAGCCCGATACGGCAGACGACGTGAAGGACGGCACCAAGAGCGCCGCCAAGTCCGACAGCAAGTCAGACAGCAAGCCGGCGGCCAAGCCCGTGCGCCACGCCAACGCCAAGCCGGATGCCGCAGCTGCGAAGCCGGCCTCGGACAAGCCGGCCGCCGCAAAGCCTGCCGGCAAGCCGGCGGCGGCAAAGCCTGCTGCGAAGCCGAAAGCTGCCGACAAGCCGAAAGCCGACGCCAAGCCGGCCGGCTAGCGGCGCGCCGCCCCCTCCGATCTCCCAATGCGTCGATCGCGCGCAGCGGCTTGCCATTGGCCGCGGCATCGCTCAATACTGCCCGAAATACCGCGACCAAGAATAATACGACCCAGGGTCGAGAAACCCGGAAGCAATCCGGGACATCAGCCAAATTTGAGAGAGGGAAAGACCATTATGGAGCGCATCTGGCTCAAGCATTATCCGGCCGGCGTGCCCGCCGACATCGACGTCACGCAGTATTCGTCGCTGGTCGAATTGCTGGAAGAGAGCTTCAAGAAATTCGCCGATCGCAAGGCGTTCATCTGCATGGACAAGGCGATCACCTATCGCGAGCTCGACGAGATGTCTGCGGCGCTCGGCGCCTATCTGCAGAGCAAGGGCCTGCAAAAGGGCGCGCGGGTCGCGCTGATGATGCCGAACGTTCTGCAATATCCGGTCGCGACCGCCGCGGTGCTGCGCGCCGGCTATGCCGTGGTCAACGTCAATCCGCTCTACACGCCGCGCGAGCTCGAGCACCAGCTCAAGGATTCCGGCGCGGAGGCGATCATCGTGCTGGAGAACTTTGCCACCACCGTGCAGAAGGTGCTGCCGAACACCGCCGTGAAGCAGGTGATCGTCGGCAGCATGGGCGATCTGCTCGGCCTCAAGGGCGTGATCGTCAATTTGGTGGTGCGCCGGGTGAAGAAGATGGTGCCGGCCTGGTCGATATCAGGCGCTGTTACGTTCAACGAGGCGCTGTCGGCCGGCCGCTCCGCCAGACTCAACAAGCCGAAGTTGACGCTCGATGACGTTGCCTTCCTGCAATATACCGGCGGCACCACGGGCGTCTCCAAGGGAGCGACCCTGCTCCACCGCAACATCCTGGCCAACGTGCTGCAGAACGACGCCTGGCTTCAGCCGGCGCTGGCAAAGCCGCCGATCGTCGAACAGATGGTCATCGTCTGTGCGCTGCCGCTCTATCACGTCTTCGCGCTCACCGCGTGCTATCTGCTCGGCATGCGTGCCGGCGGCACCAATCTGCTGATTCCGAATCCGCGCGACATGGCGGGCTTCGTCAAGGAACTGTCGAAGTACCAGGTCAGCTTCTTTCCGGCGGTCAACACCCTCTACAATGGCCTGCTGAACACGCCCGGCTTCGACAAGCTCGACTTCTCCAAGCTGAAGATTGCCAACGGCGGCGGCATGGCAACGCAAAGGTCCGTCGCCGAGAAATGGTTGAAGGTCACGGGCATCTCGTTGTCGGAAGGCTATGGCCTGTCGGAGACGTCGCCGACCCTGACGTGCAATCCTGCCACGATCGAGGAGTTCTCCGGGACGATCGGCCTTCCCGTCCCGTCGACCTGGCTCTCGATTCGCGACGACGACGGCAACGAGTTGCCGCTCGGCGAAGCCGGCGAGATCTGCGCCAAGGGTCCGCAGGTGATGTCAGGCTACTGGAACAGGCCGGACGAGACCGCGCGCGTGATGACGGCGGACGGCTACTTCCGCACCGGCGACATCGGCGTGATGGACGAGAAGGGCTATACCAAGATCGTCGACCGCAAGAAGGACATGATCCTGGTCTCCGGCTTCAACGTCTATCCGAACGAGATCGAGGAAGTGATCGCGAGCCATCCCGGCGTGCTGGAATGCGCCGTGATCGGCGTGCCCGATGCGAAGTCCGGCGAGGCAGTGAAGGCCTTCGTGGTCAAGAAGGACCCGAACGTCACCGCCGAGGACATCATCAAGTTCAGCGCCACCCAGCTCACCGCCTACAAGGTGCCGAAGCAGATCGAGTTCAGGACCGATTTGCCGAAGACCAATGTCGGCAAGATCCTGCGTCGCCAGCTGCGCGATGAGAAGAAGGCTGCGGCCTGACACCGACCGGCGGGCGTTGGACGGACATGACCGGCGCTCGCATCGCGACGCCCGCCGACATCCTCGCGTTCTGGCTGAAGGCCGGCCGCGACCGCTGGTACGCGCGCGACGACGCCTTCGATGCCGAGATCCGCAGCCGCTTCCTCGCCACCTGGCAGAAAGCAGCCGCCGGCGAATTGTCGTCATGGGAGGCGAGCGACGAGGGCGCGCTGGCGCTCACCATCGTGCTCGACCAGTTTCCGCGAAACCTATTTCGCGGCGACGCCAGGACCTTTTCAAGCGATGCGCTGGCGCGTGACGTGGCAAGGCGCGCGATCGACCGTGGCGTCGATGCGCGGACCGATCCGCTGCTGCGCGAATTCCTCTATCTGCCTTTCGAGCATTCGGAGGAACTCGCCGACCAGCAGCGCTGCGTCATGCTGTTCCGGCAATATGACTGCCATCCCGACAACCTCAGATACGCCGAGGACCACGCCGACATCATCCGCCGGTTCGGCCGCTTCCCGCACCGGAATCGCGTGCTGGGCCGGCAGAGCACGGCCGAGGAGCAGGCCTTTCTCGACGCCGGCGGGTTTTCCGGCTGATGACGGAACGGTGACGATGGCCGGGCATTGCCGTTCTTCGGCGAGCCCGTATTGTGCCTTGCCGTAGCCGGGTCTAAGACAGTTCCGCTTCACCGAGGGAGAACGACGATGACGATCAATGTTGGCGACAAGCTGCCGGAAACCAAGTTTCGCGTGATGACCGCCGAGGGTCCGCAGGTCAAGACCACCGACGACATCTTCAAGGGCAAGAAGGTCGCCCTGTTCGCGGTGCCCGGCGCCTACACCGGCACCTGCCACAAGATGCATCTGCCGAGCATCTTCCTCAACGCCTATGCCCTGAAGAACAAGGGCGTCGACACCATCGCGATCGTGTCGGTCAATGACGCCTTCGTGATGAACGCCTGGAAGCGCGACACCGACCAGCGCGACGAGGCCGTCTTCCTCGCCGACGGCAATGCCGACTTCACCAAAGCGATCGGCATGGAGCTCGACGCCTCCGGCAACGGCCTCGGCATCCGCTCCCACCGCTACTCGATGCTGGTCGAGGACGGCGTGGTGAAGAAGCTCAACAAGGAGCCGGCTCCGGGCAAGGTCGAAGTCTCCGGCGGCGACACGCTGCTCGGTCAGCTCTGAGCTGACGGCCCACGCACACAGTCATCGCCCAGCCTGTGCGCAATTGCGCACATGGACCGGGCGATCCAGTACGCCGCGGCCTCTCGTTTCAATCACCACTGTCTCTGGAATACTGGATCGCCCGCCTTCGCGGGCGATGACAGTTTTGGAAATGGCAACAGGCGGCGCTTGCGCGCCTAGCTCTTCAACCTCGCCATCGCCACACCTTCGCGCGCCAGCTCATCTGCGCGTTCGTTCTCGGCGTGGCCGGCATGGCCCTTGATCCAGTGCCAGCGCACCTCATGCGGCTTCAGCGCGGCGTCGAGGCGCTGCCACAGCTCGACATTCTTGACCGGCTTCTTGTCGGCGGTGCGCCAGCCGTTGCGCTTCCAGCCATGGATCCAGCCGGTGATGCCCTGGCGGACGTACTGGCTGTCGGTGGTGAGGTCGACCACGCAGGGCTTCTTCAGGGCTTCGAGCGCCGAGATCGCCGCCATCAGCTCCATGCGGTTGTTCGTGGTGTGCGCCTCGCCGCCCTTCAATTCCTTCTCGACGTCACCGAATCGGAGGATCGCGCCCCAGCCGCCCGGTCCCGGATTTCCGGAGCAGGCACCATCGGTGAAGACGATCACATGCGGCTTGTCGCTCACGCCGCGCATCCTGCCGGCGTGATGCCGTAGTCGCTGAGGCTAGCGACATTCTGCTGGAAGCGCAGCTTGCGGACGTATTCCAGCGGGTCCTTCGGCTGCACCAGCGCGCCTTCCGGCACGTTGAGGAAATCAACCAGGCGCGTCAGCAGGAAGCGCATCGATGCGCCGCGCGCAAGCAGCGGCAGCGCGGCCTCTTCCGCCGCCGACAACGGCCGCTCGCGCCCATAGGCCTTGAGCAGCGCGCGCGCCTTGGTGACGTTGAAGGAATGATCCGGCTCGAAGCACCAGGCGTTGAGGCAGATCGCGACGTCATAGGCCAGGATGTCGTTGCAGGCGAACGGGAAGTCGATCAGGCCCGACAGTCTGTCGCCGAGAAAGAAGACGTTGTCGGGAAACAGGTCGGCATGGATCACGCCGACCGGCAGATCCGATGGCCACGAGGCCTCGAGATGATCGAGCTCGCGCGCGATGAAGTCGTGCAATCCGGCCTGCACGCTGTCGGCTCGCGCGGCGGCGAGAGCAAACAGCGGCCGCCAGCCGGAGACCGACAGCGGGTTCTTGCGGACCAGCGGAAAGTCGGCACCCGCGAGATGCATTTTTGCCAGCGCCTCGCCGACACCCGAGCAGTGCGCCACGTTCGGCCGCCGCGGCCAGACGCCCTCGAGGAAGTTGATGATCGCCGCGGGTCGGCCGGCGAGCCGGCTGGTGACCTCGCCCTTGCGGTTCCGCGCCGGCTGCGGGCACGACACGCCACGCTCGGCGAGATGCGCCATCAGCGACAGGAAGTACGGCAGATCGTCTTCCGCCACGCGCTTTTCGTAGAGCGTGAGAATGTAGGCGCCCTGGCTGGTGTGCAGCAGGAAGTTCGAATTCTCGACGCCCTCGGCGATGCCCTTGTAGGAGAGCAATTCGCCGATGTCGTAGCTTTTGAGGAATTCCGCGAGGTCTTCGGCGGCAACGTCGGTGTAAACCGCCATATGGTCTATTCCGCCGCGGCAGCGTCAGGCCGCAGCGAACGCGGCAGCGGGAAGAACTCGTTCTCTTCCGCGGCCGAGACCGTCTCCACGTGCAGTTCGTAACGCTCGGCGAAGGCGCCCATGATCTCCTCGACGATCACTTCCGGGGCAGAAGCGCCCGCCGTGATGCCGAGGCTCGTGATGCCTTCGAAGCGATCCCAGTCGATGTCGCTGGCCCGTTGGGCAAGAATCGCGATGGGGCACCCCTCACGCTCGGCGACCTCGCGCAGGCGCTGCGAGTTCGACGAGTTCGGCGCGCCGACCACGATCAGGGCATCGACCACCGGCGCCACCTTCTTCACCGCAAGCTGGCGGTTGGTGGTGGCGTAGCAGATGTCTTCCTTGTGCGGGCCGTTGACGTTCGGGAAGCGCTGCTTGAGCAGCGCCACGATCTCCGCGGTGTCGTCGATTGACAGCGTGGTTTGGGTCACAAAGGCGAGATTGTCGGGATCCTTCGGGACGAAGGTTTTGGCATCCTCGGCCGTCTCGATCAGGGTCACGGCGCCTTCCGGCAGCTGGCCCAGGGTGCCGACCACCTCGGGGTGATGGGAGTGCCCGATCAGGAGGATCTCGCGGCCGCGCTTGAAATGGATCGCCGCCTCGCGGTGGACCTTGGTCACCAGCGGGCAGGTCGCGTCCAGCGAGAAGAAATTGCGGGATTTCGCCTCGGCGGGAACCGATTTCGGAACACCGTGGGCCGAAAACACCACCGGCGCGTTGGTATCGTCGGGGATTTCGGCCAATTCCTCGACGAAAATGGCGCCTTTGGTCTTCAGGCTGTCCACCACGTACTTGTTATGGACGATTTCGTGCCGGACATAGACCGGGGCACCATAAATGGTGAGCGCGCGTTCGACCGTGTCGATGGCGCGGACCACCCCGGCGCAAAAGCCGCGGGGGGAACAAAGCACGATTCTAAGATCGGGTTTTTTCGCTGACATCAGGCTGTCTCGGGGCAATCTCGGGACCGAATCACCCCTCGCCGGCGGGCGGGGAACGGCCAGTTAAGGTAAGGACTTGGGACTGCTTTCGGGCGCTGTCAAGGCGATTTTGCTGGCCCATTGCGCCATTCCCCCCTGAGGGCTTATATAGGCGCCATAATTCCCGTCATCGCCGATGACTACCAGCTTCGCCTCGACAGAGGTGGGCGAAGCACAAAGGAGATTTGCCATGAGCAACGCACCGCTGATGCCGAAGGCGACTGCCGTGTGGTTGGTCGATAATACCGCCCTGACCTTCGATCAGGTGGCCGATTTTACCAAGATGCACCCCCTCGAGGTCCGCGCCATCGCCGACGGCGACGCCGCCCAGGGCATCAAGGGCATGGACCCGATTTCGAACGGCCAGCTGACCCGCGAGGAGATCGAGCGCGGCGAGCGCGACCAGAACTACCGCCTCAGGCTCCAGGAGAGCAAGGTGGTGCTGCCCACCGCCGCCAAGAAGAAGGGCCCGCGCTACACCCCGGTGTCGCGCCGCCATGAGCGGCCGAGCGCGATCCTCTGGCTGGTACGCAACCATCCGGAGCTGAAGGACGCCCAGATCATGCGGCTGGTCGGCACCACCAAGACCACGATCGCGAGCGTGCGCGACCGCACCCACTGGAACGCCTCGACCCTGACCCCGATGGATCCGGTGACGCTCGGCCTGTGCTCGCAGATCGAGCTCGATTTCGAGGTACAGCGCGCCGCCAAGGAGAAGCCGACCACGACGGTCTACGGCGGCGCCACGCTGCTGCCGGCCTCCGAGACCACGCGCAAGGACGAGGACGATCAGCCGATCGAGAAGCACGACGATCTCAACGTCGATGCCGTGTTCGCCAAGCTGAAGACGATCGGCGGCAAGAAGCACGACGACGAGGAAGAGTAAGCGTGGCCTAAGCAACCCGAAGACCGGAATACAGAACGCGGCGGGACAACCCGCCGCGTTTTTGTTTGGGAGCACGGGTAGTCTTGATTCCGCGAGTGTTGCGCCGGCTTCGCTTACCCGAACGTGAAGCGCCGGTGGGCGAAGTCGAGCAGCGGACGTTCGAAATATCGATAGCTCAGGGCGCACAGGCCGAACGTCAACGCGAGCGCGCCGAAGGTCAGCGAGATGCCGGCGAGGCTCTCGACCGTTCTCGGTTGATGGAGCACGGCGAACAGCAGGTACGCGATGACATGGTGGGTGAGATACGCCGCGTAGGACGTTTTGGCGAAGAAGTTCGCGACCGAGCTGCGCAGCAGCGCGAGTTTTGGCGAGCCGCGATTGTCCAGAACGACGAACAGCAGCGAGCCGAAGAAGATCTCGACCTGGGTGTGCGACAACGCCACCGACCAGCGCTTCCACCCGAACAGCCACAGCAGGGGAAGCGAAAGACTAGACCATTTCAGGATGTCTGCGACGCGTTTGGAGACCTCGGCATCCGGCTTGCGATAGAGACGCCACCAGGCGATCAGCGCCCCGATCGCCAGCGAATCGAACCTGAATTGCGGGAGCACATACCAGCCGTAAAGGTCCGGCAGCGGGCTATCGATCAGGCGCCCGATCGGGCAGATCAGGATTGGCACGAGCAGGATCGCGAACAGCCGCTCGGGCGGAATGTTCCGGACCAGCAGCGGAAACAGCAGATAGAATTGCTCTTCGATCGCGAGCGACCAGGTGACGGCCAGCCAGTAAGCGCCATCGGTCTGGGCCTTGGCCATTCCGAAATTCTGCAAGCCGAAGAGATACAGCCAGCCGGGAACGCCCCTGGTATCGAATAAGTGCGGGCTTAGCGAAAAATACCAGCCGATCAGAGCGACACCGCACATCAAATAGTAAAGCGGCCAGATGCGAAACGCACGCCTGCCGTAGAAGGCCGAGTAATACCGCTCGGCCGCGCGGTGTCGCAGCAGAATATCCGTGATGAGATAGCCGGACAGAATGAAGAAGAGATCGACGCCGAAGCGGCCGACATGCAGCAGCTTCCACGGCCAGCCTTCCGGCCCGTCCGGCGTGCCGAAATAGTGCCAGATGACGACGATCAACAGCGCGATCGCGCGCAGCCCGTCGAGCTCTCCGATCCTGTCACGCTTCAACGCGAGCTCGCCTTCCAAAAGCACAGGATCAGGTCTCATCCAAAACAGGGACTCATTTTCGTATGCGGCGAGCCGATACCTTGCAGGAATTGGGCTCGGCGGCGGTCACGCATACCCTATCGGCCGGGCAACAACCACGGCGCCTAGTGTCCCGAATCCGAAGTTCGCATCATTTGCCGCACTTTCGGAACGAACTTCGGATTCGATAAGGACACTAGCAAACTTATGATTCCAGTGTGCTTTATGAATGCGAAGTTGGTGAAAGCGGCTGCCGCGAAATCGCACGAACTTCGCATTCAGCACACTAGTGCACGTCCGGATGGTTCATCATGTATTCGCCGAGATCGCGCTGCCGGCGGTCGGAGCGGACTTCGGCATTCTGGCGCTGCACGTCGCGATCCTTGCGGCAGGCGACATATTCCGGCGAGCCGACCGCAGCCCTGGCCTGACAATACTGATTGTCATCGCCCATGCTCTCGGCGATCGGTGACCGCCCGCGTTCGAGGCAGCCGGCCAGGAGCGGCAGTGCAAGCAGCAATGCAAGGGGCGCGCGTGCGGAAATGGATCGCATCCGTGGGTCCGTATCTCATAGCCTGTTGGAAGGCCGGGATGCCCCGGTAATCCATCAAAATCAAGGCCGTTTTGCTTCGAAATGCGTTTCGAAGACGTGCTGTCCGCGATTGCGCGGTTCGCGCCCCGATCGATCATCGCGCCCGGGGCCACCCCTCTCCCCGACCCTCCCCCGCAAGGGGGGAGGGAGCCCTTCCGCTAGTGGCTCCCTCACGTCAGGTGAGCACGCCTATCAGGCTCCCTCCCCCCTTGCGGGGGAGGGCGGGGAGAGGGGTGCCACACCACGCGCTGTCTCAACAGCAGACAACAACAAGCTACGCTTTCCCCTGCAGCGCCTCGCCGATTTCGTCGAGCACTTTCGGGTCCTCGATCGTCGCCGGCATGGTCCAGGGCTCGCCGTCGGCGATCTTCTTGATGGTACCGCGCAGGATCTTGCCCGAGCGGGTCTTCGGCAGCCGCGCCACCGTGATCGCGAGCTTGAACGCCGCAACCGGCCCTAGCTTCTCGCGCACCAGCGCCACGACCTCCTTCTCGACCTGATCCGGCGCCTTGGTGACGCCGGCCTTCAGCACCAGGAAGCCGCAGGGCACCTCGCCCTTGATCGCATCCTTGACCCCCAGCACGGCGCATTCGGCGACATCGGGATGCGAGGCGAGGATCTCTTCCATGCCTCCGGTGGAGAGCCGGTGGCCGGCGACATTGATGATGTCGTCGGTGCGGCCCATCACCCAGACGTAGCCGTCCTCGTCCTTGTAGCCGGCATCCGAGGTCTTGTAGTAGCCGGGGAATTCCGAAAGGTACGCATCCCGGAAGCGATCGTCCTGCTGCCACAGCGTCGGCAGGCAGCCCGGCGGCATCGGCAGCTTGATCACGATCGAGCCCATCGTGCCTGCGGGGACAGGCTTCGCCGCCTCGTCGACGATGTCGACCTGATAGCCCGGCATCGGCACCGTCGGCGAACCATGCTTGACGGGCAGCATGCCCAAGCCCACCGGATTGCCGGCGATGCACCAGCCGGTCTCGGTCTGCCACCAGTGATCGATCACCGGCACCTTGAGCTGCTGCTCGGCCCATTCCACGGTCGGCGGATCGGCGCGTTCGCCGGCGAGAAACAGGGTGCGGAAGCGCGAGAGGTCGTAGCTCCTGAGCAGCTTGCCTTCCGGGTCTTCCTTCTTGATCGCACGAAACGCGGTCGGTGCGGTGAAGAAGGCCACCGCCTTGTGCTCCGAGATCACGCGCCAGAACGCGCCGGCATCCGGCGTGCCGACCGGTTTGCCCTCATACATGATCGTGGTCGCGCCGTGGATCAGCGGACCATAGACGATGTAGGAGTGGCCGACCACCCAGCCGATGTCGGAGCCGCACCACCAGATCTCGCCGGGCTTCACGCCGTAGAGATTCTCCATCGACCATTTCAGCGCGACGAGATGCCCGCCATTGTCGCGCACGACGCCCTTCGGAATTCCGGTCGTGCCCGACGTATAGAGGATGTAGAGCGGATCGGTGGCGGCGACCGGCACGCAGGGCGCGGCCTTGCCGGCGTCGAGCGCGGCACGGCGCAGCGTCGCCCAGTCATGATCGCGGCCGGCGATGAGCTCGCAACCATGCTGCGGCCGCTGCAGGATGATGCAGGTCTCGGGCTTGGTGCCGGCGAGGCGGATCGCTTCATCGAGCAGCGGCTTGTACTGCACGATGCGCCCGGGCTCGATGCCACAGCTCGCCGAGAAGATCAGCTTCGGCTTGGCGTCGTCGATGCGGGTCGCGAGCTCCTTGGCCGCGAAGCCGCCGAACACCACGCTGTGCACCGCGCCGATCCGCGCGCAGGCGAGCATCGCGACCACGGCCTCCGGCACCATCGGCATATAAAGGATGACGCGATCGCCCTTGGTGACACCGAAATCCTGCATGATCGCGGCAAGCGCCTGCACTTCCTTCAGCAGCTCGGAATAGGTGAATTTGGTGATCGTGTTGCTGAGCGGGGAATCGTGGATCAGCGCGACCTGGTCGGCGCGGCCGCGGGCGACATGGCGATCGAGCGCGTTGTAGCAGGTGTTGACCACGGCGCCAGTGAACCAGCGTCCATAGGTGCCCGTCGCCGGATCGTAAATCTTCTTGGCCGGCTCGATCCAGTCGATCTCGCGCGCCGCTTCGGCCCAAAAACCCTCGGGGTCCCGAAGCGAGCGGGCATGCACCTCATGATACCGGCTCTGCTGCTGGACGTTCATCGCGCTTCTCCCTCGCCTCTCTCCATCGTCGTGGCCGGGCATGACGAATATGGATGGTTGGCTCTCTTTGGCGTCATTGTCATGGGCCTGACCGATAATTCAAGCCGTAAATGACCAACGTTAGCACTAGTAGCCGTCGACCCCGTTGATTTGCCGCAACCGCTCGCGCATCGCCGTTTGCAGGTCGTAGCCCGGCCTGCCAAACTCAGCGTTGCGGCGGGCGATGAAGTCATCCTGCGCGCGCTGCAACTCGCGCGCCTGACGTGGATCCTTTGCCTCGCGCACCGCGCGGAAGGTCGATGCGCCGATCTCGCGATCGAGATCGGCAAGTGCGGGATCGGCGCAGATCGCCTTCTCCACCGGCCGGCGCGCCTTGCGGCAATCGAAGCTCGGCTTGCCGGCGACCGCCATCAAGGCGCCGATCCGCTCCAGTTCCAGCGACAGCGATTTGTAGTTGGCCTTGGCGGCGGCGTGATCGGGGTTGAGCTTGACGGCGGCGCCGAAATCCATGATCGCCTTGGGCCGGTCGCCCTTGCGGCGCCACATCTCGCCGCGCGCATTGTGTACATCGGCAAGCGACGGATCGAGCTTGAGCACGGTGTCGAAGTCGGCGATCGCGCGGTCGATCATCTGCTTGCGATCATATGCGCCCGCCCGCGCCGTCAGGGCCTTGATGCGATCCGGCCTTGCCGCCTTCTCATTGTCGACCAGCGCACCGCAGGTCTCGATGGTCTTGTCGTCGTCGGCTGCCGCCGCCGCGGCCATGCAGGGCCCTGCATCGGCCTGCACGTCCTTGCCGGGCTCGCTGCTCGCCGCACGCGCAAAGCCTGATGGCAGCGTGACCGACAGGCAAACGCACAGCAATGCCGGGATCAGATTGAAGGCCGGATTGAAGGTCAGATTGGCAGAGTTGCGTCGCATTCCACTCACCGACAAGACATCCCTCACTTGCGCCTGAAGCGCCGGCTCCGATTTCCGGCAGTGCGATTTGGCGCAAAACCACACGCTGGATTATACGTCAATTGCGACGATCGGCTGCACTTGGAGCCGCACTTTTGGGGGTTCGCCTTGCTCACGTTCGAATGGATCATCGGCCTGTTGCTCGCAGCGGTGGCGCTGTCGGCGCTGGCGCGGCGGATCAAGGTGCCCTATCCGACCTTCCTTGCGCTCGGTGGCGTGCTGCTGACCCTTTTGCCATGGGCCCCGACCTGGGCACTGGAACCGAAACTGGCGCTGGCGCTGTTCGTGGCACCCGTGCTGCTCGATGCCGCCTTCGACACCTCGCTGCGCGATCTCCGCAACAACTGGCTGCCGGTCTCGACGCTGGTTGTGGTCGCGGTCGGCGTCACCACGGTGGCAGTCGCCGTGGTCGCGCGGTGGCTGCGCCCGGACATGCCCTGGCCGGTTGCGATTGCGCTCGGCGCCATCGTGGCGCCGCCGGACGCAGCCGCTGCCACCGCGATCCTGCGCCAGGTCAGCCTGCCCTACCGAATCCAGAAGATCCTCGAGGGCGAGAGCCTGCTCAACGACGCCACCTCGCTCCTGATCTATCGGGTCGCGGTCGGCCTGGTCGCCGCCGAGCACATGAAGATCCGCGAGTTCGTACCCTCCATCGCGGTGGCGCTGGTGGGCAGCCTCGCCGCCGGCTATCTGTTCGCGCAGGTCTGGATGATGATCACCCGCCGCATCACCGAGGCGCCGAGCGCGATCATCACGCAATTCGGCGGCACCTTCATGGTGTGGATCACAGCCGAGCATCTCGGGCTGTCCGGCATCCTCACCATCATCGCCTATGCGATCACTATCGCCCGCACCGCGCCGGCCCGCACCTCGGCGCGGCTGCGCGTGTCGTCCTATGCGGTGTGGGAAACCGTCGTCTTCGTGCTCAACGTGCTGGCCTTCATGCTGATCGGCCTGCAACTGCGCCCGATCTGGTCCGAGCTCGATACCGACGTACGATGGAAATATTGCAGCTTCGCCGCCGCGATCCTTGTCGTCGTGATCCTCGCCCGCATCCTCTGGGTGATGCCCTACGGCGCACTGCTGCGCACGCTGAAGTCGCGCCATTGGCTGCCGGCGCACGTGGTGGACGCCGTGCCGACCCCGAAGCGCGGCTTCATCGTGTCGTGGTGCGGCATGCGCGGCATCGTCACACTGGCGGCGGCGTTTGCGCTGCCTGAATGGTTTCCATACCGCGACCTGATCCTGCTGACCGCGTTTGCCGTGGTGCTCGGCTCGCTGGTGATCCAGGGCCTGACCTTGCGGCCGCTGATCATGGCGTTGAATTTCGACGACGACGATCCGGTCGGACGCGAGGCGGCTCATGCCCGCAGCGTCGTATTTCGCGCAGCCCTCGACGAGATCGACGCGGACCCGTCCGAGGAGGCCGAGATCCTCCGGCTCGAATATCGCGCCGTACTTGACCGCGCCGAGAACGACCCGGACGGCGGCCTGACCTCACGCGAGCTGCCGGCAGATCCGCTACGCCGCCGCGCCATCGCGGCAGCGCGTCAAGCTCTGCTCAAGCTGCGCCACACCGAGACCATCGGCGACGACGCGTTCCATCTGGTCGAGGAAGAGCTCGACCGCGCCGAGCTCAGCGTCGAGGCTTAGTCAACCTGGATCAGGATAAGGGCGCGGTACGCGCGAACTCTATCTCCGTCATTGCGAGCGATGCGAAGCAATCCATAGCGCCGCTTGCCGTGACATGGATTGCTTCGTCGCTCACGCTCCTCGCAATGACGGGATGGATAGGTTCACGTCCCTCTCATGCACCGGATTTGGAGGTGATGCCGCCGTCGACCACGAGCTCGATGCCGGTGATATATTTCGATTCGTCCGAGGCGAGGAACAGCGCGGCGTTGGCGACGTCCCAGGCGTCGCCCATGTGCCCCATCGGGACCTGCGCGTCGCGCGCACGCCACATCGCCTCGACGTCGCCCTTGGCGTAGCTCTGCGCCAGCCCCGCCGAATGCGCCACCATCGGCGTCTTCATCAACCCGGGCAGGATCGCGTTGACGCGGACATGCTTGGAGGCGAACTCGACTGCGGTCGAGCGCGTCATCTGGTTCATCGCCGCCTTGCTCGCATTGTAGCTGACATAGGAAATGCCGACATGGCGGATCGAGGCGATCGAGGAGATGTTGATGATCGAGCCGCCGCCCTGCTTGATCATGACGGGAATGACGTGCTTCATCGACAGATAGGCGCTCTTGAGATTGACCGCGAAGACGCGGTCCCACTCGGCTTCCGCCACTTCCACCACGCTGCCGACCTCGGCGATACCGACATTGTTGTCGAGCACGTCGATGCGGCCATAGGCCTTCAGGCAGGCCGCGACCATCGCCTCGACCTCGCCGGCGCGCGAGACATCGGCGGTGAACGCCGCCGCCTTGCCGCCCTCGCCGGTGATGATGCCGACGGTCTCTTCCGCCGCGGCACCATTGCGATCGACGCAGAACACGCTGGCGCCCTCGCGCGCGAAGGTGACGGCGGTCGCCTTACCATTGCCCCAGCCCGGCCCGATCGAGCCCGCCCCGACCACCATCGCAACCTTGCCCTTGAGCCGATCCATCGCCTGTTCTCCGTTGTTATTCGTTATGGCCCGCAAACACGCATCGTGGTGACATTAGCACCGATCGGATGTCCGAAAATCTCCGATAGCGTCTGGCAGCGTCCCGCATGGCACAGGTGCCATTCGCCGGCAGCAGCGGAATTGCCGAGCACCACTTCCGGCCTCGGCGCCGGCGGCAGCGACCATTGAAACCAGCCATCGACGAGCCGCGCCTCCGGCGGCGGCTCCATGCCGGCGCCGGTGCCTTTGATGCGCGCCTGTTGCAACGTCAGCCCGGCCGGCGTGACCAGCCAGTCTTCCTGCCAGGCGCTCTTCTCGATCGAATGCGTCCAGGCGAGCGTGAAGGCGGCAATCGACAGCGTCTTCACGACTCCGGCGGATGCAAGGCAGAGGCTCAAGCCGCCGTCACCGCATCGCGCGGGCGCTGCCGCCATTGCCAGAGCACGACGCCTGCGGCGAGCGTGAAGCCGGCCGTATCCGAGAAGCGGAAATCGCCGAGCAGGCAGAGCGCGGCGCCGAAGGCAACCACGATCTCGATGAAGGTCAGCCGCGTAAACAGGAAGCCGATCGCGACGATGCCGAACAGGGCGATCGCCACCAGCGCCTTGAAGGTCGCCAGCGCCACCGCGCCGTAGAAGCCGAGCTGAGCCTGCATCGGATCGCCGGCCTGCAGCATCAGCGCCGGCGAATAGACGAAGATGAACGGAATGACGTAGCCGGCAAGCGCGATCCGCATCGCCTCCCAGCCGATCTTGTCCGGATTCTCCTTGGCGATCGGCGCCGCCGCGAGTGCGGCGAGCGCCACCGGCGGCGAGAGATCGGCCATGATGCCGTAATAGAACGCAAACATATGGCTTGCGATCAGCGGCACGCCGAGCTTGGCGAGCGCCGGTGCCGCGAGCGCCGCCGTGATGATGTAGGTCGGAATGGTCGGGATGCCGGTGCCGAGCAGGATCGACAGCAGCATGGTCATGATCAGCGCCAGGAACAGGCTCTTGGCGCCGAGCCCGATGATCCAGCTGCCGAAGATGGTGCCGACGCCGGTCTGCGTCATCATGCCGATGATGGTGCCGACGATGGCACAGGCCATGCCGACGGTCAGCGCCGATTTGGCGCTGTCGGCGAGCGAGTCACGGCAGGCCCTGAGCGTGGCGCGGCCACCGCGCGTGATCGCCGCGATCACGATCAATCCTGCTACGACGCCGGCGACCGGAACGATCTCGAGCCCGTGGCGCGACACCGCGGCAACCACCAGCGCAAGCCCGATCCAGAAGATGGTGCGCACCACCGTGTTGGAAAAGCCGAGCGTGATGCTGGCGCCGAGGATCAGCGCAACCGTCAGCGCGAGCCCCATGCTGCCGGCATAGAGCGGCGTAAAGCCTTCGAACAGCATGTAGACCAGCGCCGCGAGCGGCAACACCAGATACCAGCGCGCCACCAGCGCCTTCCAGGCGCTCGGAATCTCCGAGCGCTTCATGCCGACGAGGCCATGCTTGCCGGCTTCCAGATGCACCATCCAGAACGCCGAGGCGAAATACAGGATCGCCGGAATCACCGCGGCCTTGACGATCTCCGAATAGGGCACGCCGAGCGTCTCGGCCATGATGAAGGCGACCGCGCCCATCACCGGCGGCATGATCTGGCCGCCCATCGAGGCGGTGGCCTCGACGCCGGCTGCGAACGCGCGGCGGTAGCCGAACTTGATCATCAGGGGAATCGTGAACTGGCCGACGGTGACGACGTTGGCGACGCCGGAGCCCGAGATCGTGCCCATCATGCCGGAGGCGAACACCGCGACCTTGGCCGGGCCGCCGCGGGTGCGCCCGAACAGGCCGAGCGAGACATCGGTGAAAAGCTGGATCATGCCGGCGCGCTCGAGGAACGAGCCGAACAGGATGAACAGGAAGATGTAGGTCGCCGAGACGTAGATCGGCACGCCGTAGAAGCCTTCGGTGCCGAACGAGAGATGGGTGACGATCTGGTCGAAGTCGTAGCCGCGATGATTGAACGGCGACGGCAGATATTGTCCGAAGAACCAGTACAGCAGACAGGCGCCGCACATCAGCGGCAGCGCCGCCCCCATCAGCCGTCGCGTGCCCTCGAAGATCAGGACCGCGAGCAGCGTGCCGACCGCGAGGTCCGTGTTGGTCGGATCGCCGTCGCGTGCGATCAAATCGGCATAGAAGATCCACTGGTAGAGCCCGCAGAGGAAGCCGCTCGCGCCGACGATCCAGCTCACCGCGCGGCCGAAATCGGTTTTCGCGGTGAAATTGCCGATCAGGCCGAAGGTCAGAAGGATCAGGAAGCCGACATGGACGCCGCGCACCACCTGGCTTGGCAAATAGTTGAAGGCTGCGACATAGAGCTGGAACACTGCGAAGGCGAGACCGATGGCATAGGCCAGATGCCCCCAGGCGCCGGGGCCGAAACCTTCCGGAAAGCCATGCTCGAAATTGTCGAATTCAACCTTGATGGGCTGTTCGCCCGCAACCTGCTGCTGCATTGAATGAAGTCCCCCGCCGTGCCCGCGGCGCTTATAGCATTTGGGCTGCCGCCAAATTCGTCATGGCCGGGCTTGTCCCGGCCGTCCACGTCTTTTGCGCGACCGTTGCCGAAAAACGTGGATGCCCGGGACATCTGCGCGAAGACGCGCTTCGCGCTGTTGCCCGGGCATGACGGCGAATATGTCTTCGCGGCTCCTACTTGATCAGGCCCTTTTCCTTGTAATAGCGGATCGCGCCGGGATGCAGCGGCACCGGGCTGCCGGTCGCGGCGGCCGCGAGCTTGATCTCCTTGCCCGCGGCATGGGCATTGGCGAGCTCCGGCAGCGATTCGTAGACCAGCTTGGTCATCTGGTAGGCGAGATCGTCCGACACCGCGCTCGAGGTGACGAGGTAGTTCACGACCGCAGCGGTCGGTACATCCTTGTCCTGGCCGGTATAGGTGTTGGCCGGGATGATCACGGAGACGAAGGGCGGACCGATCTTGTCGACCGTCTCCTTCGGCACGGCGACCACGGTGATCTCGCTCGAGGTCGAGAGGTCCTTCAGCGAGGCGACGCCGAGGCCGGCGGATTGCAGCGTGGCGCTCAGCTGGCGGTTCTTCATCAGGTCGACCGATTCGGCGAACGGCAGATACTCGACCTTGCCGAGATCCTTGTAGCTCATGCCGGCGGCGGCGAGGATCGCGCGCGAGTTGAGCTCGGTGCCGGACTTCGGCGCGCCGACCGACAGGCTCTTGCCCTTGAGATCGGCCAGCGTCTTGATGCCGCTTTCGGCGGTGGCGACGATCTGGATGTAGTTCGGATAGATCGCGCCGATGGTGCGCAGCTTGTCGAGCTTGTTCTTGAAACCGGCCTCGGCGTCGCCTTCCCAGGCGGCCTTCAGCGAATCGCCGAGCGTGAAGGCGATCTCGCCGCGGCCCTGCTGCAGCAGCACCAGATTCTCGACCGAGGCCTTGGTCGCCTGCACCTGGGTCTTCACGTCAGGGATCTTGTCGCCGTAGATCTTCCCGATCGCGACGCCGAGCGGATAGTAGACGCCCGAGGTGCCGCCGGTGAGCACGTTAATGAACTGCTGGGCCTGCGCGACGGGCGCGGCCAAAACACTGGCTGCCGCGATCGCGGCAGCCATCAACCTGGAATTCATGAGCATTATTCTCCCCTGAGCCGGGCCGGAAATTGGCCGCACGTCCCCGCCGGGTCAACCCATCCAAATGACGCATGCGCGGCCAAAATCCCTGATGGCAGCACCAGTTTACCTGCGCGGGAACTCGGCGCGTGCGAGCGGGTTGAGATGCGCAATCTCGCCGCGAGGTATCACTTGCAGCCGTCCGGGACGACGACCGTCGAGCGCGCGCTTGACGCGTTGAACTTCTTCCTCGCCGACGTGCGGGACGGGCTCGGCCCCTATCTTGCTATCTACCTGCTGACTGAACGGAAGTGGGACGAGGCCTCGATCGGATCGGTAATGTCGATCGCGGCGATCGCCGGCATAGTCGCCCAGACGCCGGCCGGGGCCCTAATCGACCGCAGCCGCGCCAAGCGCGCCCTGATGATATCAGCGGCCATTGCCGTGACCGCCGCGTGCCTGCTGCTGCCGCTGCTCGACCACTTCGCGCTGGTCGCCGCGACCCAGGCGCTCGCCGCCGCGAGCGGCTCGGTGTTCGCGCCGGCGATCGCCGCGGTGAC
>NZ_JACMYK010000021.1 GCF_020889785.1 Bradyrhizobium acaciae | reverse complement strand
AACCCGACGCTGCATGCGGCATTGCGCGCCTGGCGTTCGGAGGTCGCGCGGCAGCGCGGCGTGCCGGCCTATGTGGTACTGCACGATTCGACCATCGACGGCATCGCCGCGATGCGTCCGGACACGCTGGACGAACTGCGCAACATCGCCGGGATCGGCGACAAGAAGCTTGAGCATTACGGCGCCGAGCTGATCCGGATCGTGAAGACGACGGAAGGCTGAGATCACACGGGCTCTAAAGTGCATCTAGCCCGTGTCTATTGACGGCGCGTGCACACTCCGCCATCCGTGACGCATGTCCGCACAACCTGAGGCCGCGTCCGCCGATCTATTCCGCCATCCGCCGCTCTTGCTGTTCGTGGCGTCGCGCAGCTTCTCCGAGTTCGCCTACCAGATCGCGACCGTTGCGATCGGCTGGCAGGTCTATGCGCTGACCGGCAGTGCCGTCTATCTCGGCCTGGTCGGGCTGGTGCAGTTCATCCCCAGTGCATTGCTCGTGTTCATCGCCGGCCACGCCGCCGACCGCTACGATCGCCGCCGCGTCGTGCAGGCCTGCCAGATCATCCAGGGGCTGGGGGCCGCCTATCTCGGCTGGCGCAGCTTCGCCGGCGATCTGACGGCTCCGGAGATATTCACGGTGCTGGTCAGTTTCGGTGTCGCCGCCGCATTCGGGGACCCGGCCGCCTCCGCGCTATTGCCGGCCGTGGCACCGGAGGGCCATCTGCAGCGTGCCACCGCGCTGTCGACCGGCGCCTGGCAGGTCGCGATCGTCGCCGGCCCCGCGATCGGCGGCTTCGCTTACGCGGTTTCTCCGGCAGTCCCCTATGCAGTGATGGCCGTATTCTGGCTGCTCGCGGCCATCCTCGCCGGCGCAATCCAGCTGGAGCGGCCGGCCGCCGAGCCCGATCCGCCATCCCTCGGGCAATTGTTCGCCGGCGTGAAATTCGTCCGCGACAATCCAGCGATCCTCGGCACGATCTCGCTCGATCTGTTTGCGGTGCTGCTCGGCGGCGCCAGCGCGCTGCTGCCGATCTATGCCCGCGACATCCTCCATGCCGGGCCGTGGGCGCTCGGCGTGATGCGAGCGGCGCCTGCAGTCGGCGCGCTGATCATGACCGCGCTGCTGGCGCGGCATCCGATCTCGAAGCACGTCGGGCTACGCATGTTCCAGGGCGTGGTCGCCTTTGGAATTGCAATCTGCGTGTTCGCGCTGTCGCGGGAGATCTGGCTCTCGACGCTGGCACTCGCCGCGATGGGCGCAGCCGACACGATCAGTGTCGTGATCCGCGTCTCGCTGGTCCAGCTTGCGACGCCGGACGAGATGCGCGGCCGCGTCGGCGCCGTGAACTATCTGTTCGTCAACGCCTCCAACCAGCTCGGCGAGTTCGAGAGCGGCATCACGGCTGCGCTGTTTGGCACCGTGCCGGCGGCCCTCATCGGCGGCATCGGCACGGTCGCCGTGGCGCTGCTCTGGATGTGGTTGTTCCCTGCGCTCCGCAAGGTCCAGCGCCTGGAGTGAGGCGGCGCCTGGATACCGCAGCCGTCAACGCCGCAGCATAGGAGCCATACCCGTCGCGGCAACGCATGCGCTTGCGGGCCGCGCCGCCCTCGCCCTAATCTTTTGCCCATCGCGTCCAACGAGACGCGGACAAGACATAACGATATAGGGATGAGACCGGCCATGGCTCAGGAGAGCACCGCGCGCACACCTGCGCGCCCTGCCGAAAGTGGAACGTTCGATGCCGTGGTGATCGGCGCAGGCTTTGCCGGCATGTACATGCTGCATCGGTTGCGCGGGCTCGGCTTCACCGCGCGGGTCTATGAGGCCGGCGGCGGCGTCGGCGGCACCTGGTACTGGAATCGTTATCCCGGCGCACGCTGCGATGTCGAGAGCCTGCAATACTCCTTCTCGTTCTCCGAGGAACTCGATCAGGACTGGAGTTGGTCGGAGAAATATTCTCCGCAGCCCGAAATTCTCGCCTACGCCAATCATGTCGCCGATCGCTTCGATTTGCGCAGCCAGATCGTGTTCGACACCCGCGTCACCGCGGCGACCTTCGACGAAAAGGAAGGCAGCTGGCTGATCGAAACCGACCGCGGCGACAGGGTCACCGCGAAATTCTGCATCATGGCGGTCGGCTGCCTGTCGGCGCCGAACCGCCCCGCCTTCACCGGCATGGAGGATTTCGACGGGCCGATCTATCACACCGGCGAATGGCCGCATGAGGGTGTCGACTTCACCGGCCTGCGCGTCGGCGTCATCGGCACCGGCTCGTCCGCGATCCAGTCGATCCCGATCATCGCACAGCAGGCCTCCGAGCTCACCGTGTTCCAGCGCACCGCGACCTGGTCGGTGCCGGCATGGAACGAGCGGCTGTCGGCGGAATATCTGAAGGAGGCCAAGGCGCATTATCCGGAGCTGCGTGCCAAGGCGCGGGCGCGGCCGACCGGGTTCTATTTCCCGTTCAACGCCCAGCCCGCCTTGCAGGCGAGCGAGCAGGAACGCGAGCGGCTATATGAGGAGGCCTGGCAGCGCGGCGGCTTGCCCTTCCTCGGCTCGTTCGGCGACCTCTTGTTCGAGAAGGCGGCCAACGACACCATCGCCGATTTCGCACGCGAGAAGATCCGCAGCATCGTCAAGGATCCCGCCACCGCCGAGCTGCTGTGTCCGGCGAACGTGTTTGGCTGCAAGCGGCTCTGCGTCGACACCAATTATTTCGAGACCTACAATCTGCCGCATGTGAAGCTGGTCGATGTGTCGAAGACACCGATCGAACGGATCACGCGTGATGCCATCGTGGTCGACGGCACCGAATACAAGGTCGATGCGATCGTCTCCGCCACCGGCTTTGCCGCCATGACCGGCTCGTTCGACAAGATCGCGGTCACCGGCCGCGGCGGCCGGACGCTGGCCGAAAAATGGCGCGCCGGCCCGCGCGCCTATCTCGGCCTCGCCTCGGAAGGCTTTCCGAACCTGTTCATGATCACCGGGCCGGGCAGCCCGTCGGTGCTTGCGAGCATGATCCAGGCGATCGAGCAGCATGTCGACTGGCTGGCGGATTGCCTCGGTCACATGCGCGACATCGGCGCCGGCACCATCGAGGCGGTCCGCGACGACGAGGACAACTGGGTCGCCCATGTCAACGACGTCTCCACGGTCTCGCTGCGCTCGACCTGCAGCTCCTGGTATGTCGGCACGAATATCCCGGGCCGGCCCCGCGTCTTCATGCCCTA
The DNA here is from genome assembly GCF_020889785.1 of Bradyrhizobium acaciae. Lineage (GTDB taxonomy): Bacteria > Pseudomonadota > Alphaproteobacteria > Rhizobiales > Xanthobacteraceae > Bradyrhizobium > Bradyrhizobium acaciae. The sequence goes on along the minus strand of NZ_JACMYK010000021.1, from coordinate 76,224 downwards.
TATCGGCGGCTTCCCGATCTATGTGCAGAAGTGCAATGAGGTGATGAATTCGGGCTATGACGGCTTCGTGCTACGGGGCGGACGCAACGGCAACGCACCGCCGCAGGTGCGCTTCACCGAGCGCTGGCAGGTGCCGCTCGACATCGAGGTGATCTCGCCGGCCGCGGTCGCCGCCAAGCGCGTTCCCGTGGTCTGAGCCACAGTGCGGTATCCCCATCGGGATTACGCATGATAGTGTCGCCTCGCGCCGGCCCGCGTTTCGCGTCGCGGGTCGCACGGGGGATAATGGCCGACACGGCGTTGCAGGGATTGATCGAGCGGATCGGCGCTGACCATGTCGTGCGCCGGCTTGGGATCGAGGCTGCGCATGAGAAGCAAGTGTTCGGCCAGGGCACCTTGCTGTTCAATGTCGAGAACTGGAAGCTGGCGCCGCGGATCATCACCACCGCGCTGAAGGTGACCGGCCTCTACGGCCGCGCGCGACGCAACGCCGACCGGGTCGAGGTGCGGCGAAATCTGGTGACGTCGACGCGGCTGCCGCCAGCTTTCGATGGCTTCACCATCCTTCAGCTCAGCGATCTCCACGCCGACATCAGCCAGGGCGCGATGCGGCATCTGGCCGACATCGTGCGCGACATCGCCTGCGAGATCTGCGTGCTGACCGGCGACTATCGCGGCAAGACGTTTGGCTCGTTCGAGACCAGCCTCGCGCTGATGCGGGATCTGTGCGCGCGGATCAAGCTGCCGCTCTACGGCATCCTCGGCAATCACGACAGCATCCGCATGACGCCGGCACTGGAGGCGATGGGCATCAGGATGCTGTTCAACGAGCAGGAGCCGATCACGCGCGATGGCGCGACGATCCATCTCGCCGGCATCGACGACGCGCATTTCTACCGCACCGACGACATTGCAAGGGCCGCCGCGGCGATCCCGCGCGACGCATTCTCGATCCTGCTGGCGCACACGCCGGAATCCTATCGCGCGGCGCCGCGGCCGGCTTCGACCTGATGCTGAGCGGCCATACCCATGGCGGCCAGCTCTGCCTGCCCGGCGGCATCGCAATCAAGCTGGAGGCGCGGCTGCCGCGGCGGATGGGCAAAGGCGCCTGGCGGTTCGGGGAACTCGCCGGCTACACATCCACGGGCGCCGGCACCAGCCTTGCGCCGGTGCGGCTGAATTGCCCGGCCGAGATCACGGTGCACACCCTGCGGCGGTTGCGCTAGCTGGCAGGCTGCCGCCCGACGAGCTGCCGTCCAGGCGCGCATTGCCGAAATATCGAAAACAACCCCATGCAAAGTAGCCGGCGGCTGCCCCGGAGGTATCAATTTGCCGGCTTCTTCGCGCCCGCGCTTTGCTCGTTGACCTTGCAAACGATCAGGAGCGTGTAGCCGCGCGCATCCTTGGCGATCTCGGACGTTTCCCGCTTTGATGCATCTTGCCACTCGGCTGTCTGGTACTGCACCGCGCTGTTGTCGAGGAAGTCGCGCAGCGCGCCGGTCTTGATCGCAAAATTGATGTTCTCCGGGATGCTTCCCGTCGCCCGCGCGACCGTGACCGCATCGAGCTTGGCAGCCACGACGCCGACCACGCCACCGCCGAGATCGAACAGCGGGCCGCCGCTGTTGCCAGGCTGCACCGCGGCGCTGATCTGCAGGAAACGGGTGTCGTTGAGAATGCCGCTCAGCGACGAGACGATGCCGGTGGTCACGGTGAAATCGGACGTCAGCAGCCCGTGATAGGGATAGCCGATCGCCACCACGCCGTTGCCGACCGGAATCGGATTTTGCCTGATCTTGGCGACATCCTTGAACGGCGCCGGCGCCTGCAGCAGCGCGAGATCGTTGGTCTCATCGCCGGACACCAGCCGCAATTTCACCGGCGCCTCGCCGCTCAAATTACCGGTGATCTCGCTGCAACCATTGATGACATGATGGTTGGTGACGACGTGACCGCTGCTGCTGACCACGAAGCCGGTCCCGGTCCCCGACTTCGCCTGCTTCCGCGCCGGGTTCGGTGCAGCCTGCGGCGGCGCCGGCGCAGCCGCAGGCTTCGCTGCGACCGCAAACTCGCCGGCATTGGCAACACCGTTCTTCTTCACCGCGACGACGCAGTTGAGCAGCGCCGGCAGCAATTGTCCGGTTTGATTCAGGTTGAACTGAAACAACTGTCCCTGCGCGAACGCCGTCATCTGGTGCGCCTTGCGGAATTGATTGATCAGGTTGGAGGTCACCGGCATCTCGACGTTGACGAGCTGGGTGCCGAGCGGCATGCCGTAGACATTGAACGCCGGCTGCCCGTCGAAGGTCAGCGCGAGTGGGAAGGCCTCACCCGGCGTCAGACGCCAGCTCTCATGGGCAAAGCCCAGCCGCCAGCTGCCATTCGCGGTAATCGCCACCACGAAGTAGATTCCGCTTTGGTAGACCGTCCCCGCCGAGCAATGCGTGAATGCACCGCTCTTGTCGTCGGTGAAGGCGCCGCCCTTCCAGTTGCCGACCGTGATCGAGCCGTAGGGACCGCGGGCTTCCGACGGAACTACAGACGCAAACAGCCATGCGGCCGCAATGGCCGCCCGGATCGCAACTCTCATGAGGCGTACTCTCCAGCCACAACCCATCGCAAGAGGCGGAGAAATTCATCCGCAAGTGGTGCGCGGCCTGGCCTTCGTCCTGCCGCCGCGGAATACCGCCGCAGATGAGGCAATCGCCACACCCTCAGGTTACAGAGGAAATGTTCCTCTTTTGTTCGAAAGATGTCAACCAGACATATTCCATCCGCTGCGAACGGCGGCGGCTATTGCGGATCCTGGGCCGAGGACTGAACCGGCGGATTTGGATCGCTGAACCAGTACCAGGACGCGAGGGCATGAACGCCGACGCCGATCAGGAAGATGCCCGCATAGAGTTCGACCGCATGATTCATCGCCAGCAGGCGGGCGCGCAGCACTCCGCCGTGGCCTTGATAGGCCCAGAACCAATGTCCCACGGCAACCACGCCAAGACCGAGCGCGGCGACGGCCCGGCCGGCCGCATTCATCAACTTCACGCCAAAGTCTCCCGACTCGCCGGCCGGGACAGGATATCGGGAGAAGCTGACGCCGACCTTACTCGTGCGAATGGAACGCAGCCCGGATAGAGCGGGAGCGAAATCCGGGACGGTCTTTCCGCGGAGGGGTGCTGTCTTCTCCTTCCCCCTGAAAGGGGGAAGGTCGGGATGGGGTCAGCCGCAGGCGATGCTGCAAGCGGAGAAAGCAGATCCGCACCCGCTTTGCTCTAGCGAGCAAAGCGACCTCCCCTTTTCAAGGGGAGGTTTGGAGCAGTGTGGACCGGATTTCGCGGAACCTGTCATCGGACGCGCATTCGCGCGACCCACTGACTCCATCCGCGCTACAAGACGTGCGATGCCTCAGCCGTTGCGGAACGCGTAGGCGTAGCCGTTGAGCGCCGGCGCGCCGCCGAGATGGGCGTAGAGCACCTTGGATCCGGCCGGGAAAAAGCCCTTCTGCACGAGATCGATCATGCCCTGCATCGATTTCCCTTCGTAGACGGGGTCGGTGATCATGCCTTCTAGCCGGGCGCTGAGGCGGATCGCCTCCTTGGTCTCTTCCGACGGTACGCCATAGGCGGGATAGGCATAGTCCTCGATCAGCACGACATCATCCTCGACAATGTCGCGGCCGAGCTCGACCAGCCTGGCGGTGTTCTGCGCGATCGACAGCACCTGCGCCTTGGTCTGTGCGGGCGTGAACGAACCGTCGATGCCGATCACGTTGCGCGCGCGCCCATCGGCGGCGAAGCCGACCAGCATGCCGGCATGGGTCGAGCCGGTCACCGTGCAGACGACGATGTAGTCGAACTTGACGCCGAGCTGGCGCTCCTGCGCGCGCACCTCTTCGGCGAAGCCGACATAGCCGAGCCCGCCATATTTATGCACGGAAGCGCCGGCCGGAATCGCGTAAGGCTTGCCGCCCGCCGCCTTCACCTCCTCGATCGCCTGCTCCCAACTCTTGCGGATGCCGATGTCGAAGCCATCGTCGACCAGGCGCACATCGGCACCCATCACGCGCGAGAGCAGGATGTTGCCGACACGGTCATAGACGGCGTCCTCATGCGGCACCCAGCTTTCCTGCACCAGCCGGCACTTCATGCCGATCTTGGCTGCAACCGCCGCAACCATGCGCGTATGGTTCGACTGCACGCCGCCGATCGAGACCAGCGTATCGGCATTGGAGGCGATCGCGTCGGGGATGATGTATTCGAGCTTGCGCAGCTTGTTGCCGCCGAAGGCGAGCCCGGAATTGCAATCCTCGCGCTTTGCATAGAGCTCGACCTTGCCGCCGAGATGCTTTGACAGCCGATCGAGCTTCTCGATGGCAGTCGGCCCGAATGTGAGCGGATAGCGCGCGAACTTCTCCAGCATGCTGGCATCCTCTTTGGTGGTCTGGAACGGCGGCCACACCTAGCACCACACGGACGAAAGGTGCTCTCTAACTCGACCCAACATATCGCCGAAGATTGCCAGATTTGGCGATAGTGATATGCTTTCTTTCACGAAATCGGCAAGCAGCGAGAGATTCTTCCATGTCCGCCCGGCTCGACCGCATCGACCTCAAGATGTTGAGATTGCTGCAGAAGAACGGCCGGCTCAGCAATGCCGAGCTGGCCGATCAGGTCGGCGTCAGCCCCGCCACCTGTCATCGCCGGACCCAGGCGCTGTTCGACGAGGGATATGTCAGCAGCGTCCGCGCCATGGTGGCGCCGCGCAGGCTCGGCAAGGGCACGCTGGTCATGGTCGGCGTCGTGCTCGACCGCTCGACACCGGAAAGCTTCGCGAGCTTCGAGCAGGCGGTGGCGAAACTCAAATGCGTGCTCGACTGCCACCTCGTCGCCGGCGACTTCGACTACTTCCTCAAGATCCGCGCCGGCGACATGGAGGATTTCAATCGCATCCATGGCGACCAGCTGATCGCGCTGCCCGGCGTCCGCCAGACCCGCACCTTCTTCGTGATGAAGGAGGTGGTGGACAATGCGGCGCTGGAATTTTGAGAGAGCTGCGGCCTATTTGGAGGCGTTGGCGATCTTGTGCCCCAGATGGCCGGTCTCATGATCGCGGCGGAGCTGGCTCAGTGACGTCTCGTTCAGAGCAAGAAGGACGTCGCTCAACTTCTCGGTTCCGGGATAGCCCGCGGCGAAATTCGGGCCGTAAACCTTGCGCAAGGTACCGAGCAGCGTGCCCCCGTACTTGCTGCTGATCTCGCCGTCCTTGTTACGGTGCCGGTTATCGAGGCCTGCCTTGCTCATGCTGCTCTCCCTTGTGCCCGCAGCCGAGAGCATCCGCCTCCCGAGATCAAATGGCAATCCGGCAACCTCCTGCAGCCCTTGTTGCAAGCCACGAAGATATTCCGAGAAGATATTCAATGGCTATTTGAAGCATATTCGGTCAATGTCGCTTACGCTCTCCTGCGCCTTCCCGCGAGTCTGATGCAGCACGCACGGCAACGATCAGGCTTTTGCGCGACGAAGACAAAAGGCCATAGGTCCATTGCGGAGCGGCACAGTCTGCGCTAGGGCAGCCCTTAAATCATAGAGGTGAACACATGTCGCATGTCTACAAGTTGAATGAGGACGTTCGGCACCAGCCTCAGGGGCCGCAAGGCCGCGCGGCGGCCGATCGGCCGATGCTCTATACCATCGTTCAGTGCATGCCGATCGAAGCAGATGGGCGACTTCGATACCGCATCAAGAGCAAATCGGACAACGTCGAGCGCGTTGTGACGGAAGATCAGCTTTCGTACTCTCAGTGAGGAAGCGCTTCGGTAACCGCGGGGTCCGGTCGCGATGAACGATCGAGAAAAAATCCTGAGTGCGCTGCGCGAAAAGCCGCTCAAGGTCTACCAAATCATGCGACGCGCCAACGTCGCGAATGAGGAAGCCTGTCAGACTCTGCTGCTGAAAATGCGGGACGATGGCCTGGTGAAATTCGATATCCATAAAGGGCTGTGGCAAATCAGCGGAACAGCGGCGCGAGGGCCAACATCGACCTGATCGATCCGAGCCAGAATTGCCGCTGCCGCTCCTGCGGCGCTGGAGTTTTGAACAAACGTAGGCGAGCGAATGTCGCGCGTCGTGCTTCAACCGCCAGCCACTCCTTCCGCCGATCCCTCGCGCCCATCCCTCGCCTTGCCGTGCAGCGCGACCTTGTCGCCGTCGTAGGTGAGCGTCCATGTCCAGGCGTCACCGAGCCCGACATATTGGAGGTCGACGACAAGGGTCCGCTCGTCCATCCAAGCGCCTTTGACGGCGCGCAGACCGAGGAAGCTGGCGGCACTCTTGCGATAGAGGCCGTCGAGACCGATCGGCCCGTCGAGATGGCGCCGCGCGGGATCGCCCGCGTTCGTCTCCACGACGTAGCGCGGGTTCTCGTCGGCAAGGAACAGCGTCAGCGTTTTGATGCCCAGGTCGTTGTCGGGGAATTTGTAGGTCCGGCCCGAAATCGCAGATGCAATCGCGGGCGTCGCGCCGACCTGTTCCCTCTTCTCCGTGGAGACGTCGGCGATCGCACTTGCCAACTGTTCGGCCGCGGCTGCATCGGCCGGCAAAGCCTCGTCGGCTTTGACGGCCGCGGAAATCTCGTCGGCCAGCTTGCCGAATGAACAGAAATTGCTCGCCGTCATGACGGCGACGATGTCCCGCTCCGGCAACATCATGATCACCTGGCAATGATAGCCCACCGTCATGTAGATGTGCTTGTCGGGGATGGCCCAGAACTGGTTGGCGTAGCGCCGCGACGGATCGAACCGCGAATGCATGTCGATGCTGGCATGGTTGACGGCATCGAGAAAATCCGCCGGCAGCAGCTGCTTGCCCGCCCACTCGCCGTTGCGCAGATAGAGATAGCCGATCTTCGCCATGTCGCGGGGCCGCATCGAGAGGCCGAATCCACCGATCGGGAGCCGCTGCGGATCCCGCCGCCAGAACGGCTGGGCAATGCCGAGCGGGCCGAACAGTCGCTCCTCGGCATAGTCGGCGGTGTTCTTGCCGGTGAGCTTGGTGACGATCGCGGACAGCAAATGCGAGCCGCCGCTGTTGTAGTAGAAGACCTCGCCCGGCGCATGCGCCATCGGGCGGTCCAGGATGAACTGGACCCAGTCCGCGCTCTTTCCCATGTCGCGCAGCGACAGCTCCCGGCCACCTTCGAACCCCTCGTCCCAGTCGAGGCCCGATGTCATGTTGAGCAGATGCTGGACCGTGATCGCCTTCTTGCGCTCGTCGAGATTGGCAATGCTGCTGCGATCGGAAAAGAAATCCAGCATGGGATGATCGAGACGATCCAGCAGACCATCCTTGTAGGCGATCGCCAGCAGCGTCGCGACCACCGCCTTGGTGGAGGAGTTGATCGCGTGCGGCATGTCGGCGGTGAAGGGCGCGTAATACGCATCGAGCACGATACGGCCATGGCGCGTCACCAGCAGGCTGTCGAAGCTGCGCGCGGTGCCGGTCGCCACCAGTTTTGCCAGCGCCGCCGAGTCCATGCCCTGCTGCTCCGGCGTCGAGGTTTCCCACTGAGCCGTCGGCCACACCGGCTCGGCGCCTTGCGCATGGGCTACACCGGAATGAAGCGATGTGAGCAGGACAAGCGCGCCCACCGCAGCCATGGTCCGTGACGAAAACCCGACGACGAGATCGGCTGCCTGCATGTTCCCGCCCCTGCCATGATCAGCTCGCGCAACGCATATACCACGAGCGGCAGCGGTCTCGCTTCACAACTTGCGGACATGGATGCCGACGCGGCGAGCGTCGGGGCGGCGCGGCCGGCAACCCCAAGTGTGATTCGGCTCACGAATTCGTGGCGGAACGCCACAGCCCAAGTGGATGCGCGCGTGTTTCCGGAAGGCGGATCATGCCGTAAGCTGTCCGCAGCCAACCTCGCGTCCAGCGGAGTGCCAGGCCGCCTTATTCAGACCATTGCAACGCTGCGAACGACCCGACGTTGGCGACAGGCCGACAGAACCGGGAGGACGTCATGACGATGCGACCCGACCCCACGTTTCACGCCTCGCCAAAGCTTGCGATGGAGGCGCCGCCGGAGCACTTCGCCTATACGCTGCTGCTCAGTCCCGACTTCAAGAAGCCCGACGCGCTCGCGGTGATCGACGTCAAGCCGGGCTCGAAGACCTATGGCAGGATCGTCCACACCGTGACGATGCCGAACAAGGGCGACGAGTTCCATCACTTCGGCTGGAACGCGTGCTCCTCTGCACTGTCTCCGCTGGCCGGACATGCCTTCATCGAGCGGCGCTATCTCGTCATTCCCGGGCTGCGGTCGTCGCGCATCTACATCATCGACACCAAGCCCTCGCCGCTCGAAGCGAAGATCCACAAGATCATCGAGCCGGAGGAGGTGTTCAAGAAGACCGGCTACTCGCGGCCGCACACCATCCATTGCGGGCCTGAGGGCATCTATGTCTCCACCCTCGGCGGCGGCGGCAAGGACGGCACGCAAGGACCGCCCGGCATCTTCATCATGGATTGCGAGACCTTCGACGTGCTCGGCCGCTGGGAGATCGACCGCGGGCCGCAGACATTGCACTATGATTTCTGGTGGAATCTGCCGCGCGACTACATGGTGTCGAGCGAGTGGGCACTGCCGCCGCAGTTCGAGAACGGCATCGTGCCTGAGGATCTGCTGGCGAACAAATACGGTCATCGGCTGCATTTCTGGGATTTGCGCGCCCGGCGCAACGTGCAGACCATCGACCTCGGCGCCAACCACCAGATGGCGCTCGAAGTCAGGCCCGCGCACGATCCGATCCGCGAGTACGGCTTTGTCGGCGTCGTCGTCGACACCACCAACCTCGAAGCCTCGATCTGGACCTGGTGGCGCGAGGGCGGAAAATTCCATGCCGAAAAGACCGCGACGATACCGCCCGAGCCGGCGCCGAAGGAGAAGCTGCCGCCGCTGTTGCAGGGGTTCGGTGCCGTGCCGCCGCTGGTGACCGATATCGACCTGTCGATGGACGACCGCTTCCTCTATGTCTCCTGCTGGGGCACCGGCGAAATGCGCCAATACGACGTCCGCGATCCAAGGAAGCCGAAGCTTGCCGGTTCGGTGCATATCGGCGGCATCGCCCGCCGCACGCCGCATCCGAACGGCAAAGCGTTTGCCGGCGGCCCGCAGATGGTCGAGATCAGCCGCGACGGCAAGCGGGTGTACTGGACCAACTCGCTTTATTCGACCTGGGACGACCAGTTCTATCCCGATGGCATGCCGGGCGCCGAGGTCATGGCCAATGTCGGCGCCAACGGCGGGCTCGAACTCGCCAAGGACTATTTCGTTGATTTCCCGGAGGGCTATCGACCGCATCAAATCCGCCTCGAGGGCGGCGACTGTTCGACGGATTCGTTCTGCTATCCGTCGGTCTGACATTGAGTGACGTCGATACGACGGCACTCTGGCTATGGCTCGCGATCATCGCAAGCGGCCTCTTTCACGGCATCAATCCGGGCATGGGCTGGCCGCTGGCGGTTTCCGCGGGCCTGATGGACAAATCTCCGCGCGCCCTCCTCGGCGCGCTGCTGCCGCTGTCGACGGGCCACCTTGCAGCGATGCTGCTGGTGCTGCTGCCGTTCGCGCTGTTGATCGCACTGACGGAATGGCAGCGCCCGATCCAGATCGCGGCCGGCATCGTCGTCATCGGCTTCGGCCTCATCCGTCTCATCGATCGCCGTCATCCGCGCGCTTTGGCGCGGATATCGCCGGCCAGATTGGCGCTCTGGTCGTTCGCGGTGGCGATTGCACATGGCGCAGGCCTGATGCTGCTGCCGATCTATCTCGGCCTCTGCGCGACATCGTCAGCGCATGATGGCCACGCCGCGGCAGCGCGCGTCATCGACCAGAACCTGGCGATGGCGCTGCTGGTCGCACTCGTCCACACCGCCGCCATGCTCGGCGCCGGCGGCCTGCTGGCCTGGCTGGTCTATCGCTATCTCGGCGTGAGATTCGTTGCGCGGAGCTGGTTCAATCTTGAGACGGTCTGGGCGGTCAGCCTGGTTCTCGTGGGCGCCGCGGCGCTTGCCGTCAATGTCGCGGAATGGCGATGAGCTGCCCGGTCGGCCGCGCTGCCCCGGGGAGTAATCCTTTCATCCGACTTGATGGGGTGGGCAAACGGGCGCAGTCTCTCCTATGCCCCCACCGGGCCGTGGGTGGCGCGCGCGAACGCGCGGGGACGTTGATCCGCGGATGACGGTCATGAACGCCACGGCGATGAAACTGGTCGTACCGTTGCTGGCACTTGCGGCCGGCGGCACGGCGGCATTCGTATTCGGCATTCACCGTACCCAGCAAATTCTGGGCGCGAGCACGCCTTTGATGGCGACGGCGCCATCGGCGCCGGCGGCTACCGCGCGAGACCAGCACCAGACTGCACTGGCGAAGGCACAAACCGAGACAGCGGCGCTGACCAACGCGCTCGCCGGGCCGTCGCCCGCACCGGGCGCGGACGCTCTGCCGGAGTTCGATGTCGTCAGCGTCGAGCCGACCGGCGAGACCGTTGTCGCCGGTCGGGCGCTACCCGACGCGACGGTGGAATTGCTGCGCAATGGCGAGGTGTACGATCGCGCGGTGGCGGACAAATCCGGCCAGTTCGTCATGGTCCCGCGCCCGCTTCCGCCGGGAAACCATGACCTGACCCTGCGCATCACGCGTGACGGCAAGCAGGTGACCTCGAAGCAGAGCGTCGCGGTCGCGCTCGAGGCTGCGGCAAGGGAGCGCCCGATGGTGGCGCTGATGGCGCCGGACAAGCCCGTCCGGGTGCTGTCGCAACCCGCGGCAGCGGCATCAGCTGCCGGGAAGATGGCCATCGAGGCGGTCGAGACCGAACCGGGCGGCAAGCTCCATGTGAGCGGTCAGGCAACGCCCGGCGCGACCGTCAGGCTCTATCTGAACGGCAGCTTGATCACGTCGGCGACGGCCGACCAGGAGGGGCGCCTCTCGGTCACGATCAACAAGGGCGTGACGGCGGGCGACTACCAGGTCCGGCTTGACGAGGTCGATGCCAGCTCAGGCAAGGTGCGCTCGCGTGCCGAGGTGCCGTTCAACGTTCCGGACGCGACGACGACGGCATCAATCCCGGCGCCGGCAGCGTCGTCCACGCGTGCAGGCGTGGCCACCCCACAGCTCGCGGCGGCGACGACCGCAAACGCATCCGATGCGAGCTCCCCCTCCGCGGTGATTGTGCCGAAGATCACCACGACCACCGTGGCCCGTGGCGACAGTCTGTGGCGGATCAGCCAGCGCGCATTGGGCGCCGGGCAGCGCTATGCCGTGATCTATCGGGCCAACTCGCAGCAGATCCGCAATCCCAATTTGATCTATCCCGGCCAGGTCTTCGTCCTGCCGGCAAAATGAGGCCGGCATTCCTCCAACAGTCACTTCCCGGGGGATTTCAGGAAGGCCACGATCTTCGCGCGATCTTCCGCCGAGCGGACGCCGGTATAGGGCTTCATGCCGTTGCCCGACACCACGGCCTCGGGATCCTCGATGAAGCGCAGCAGCGTGCTCTCATCCCAGACGATGCCGGATGATTTCATCGCCTCCGAGTAGGGAAACTTCGCGACCGATCCGGCCTTGCGGCCGATGATATCGTGCAGGTTCGGGCCGGCGCGGTTGTCGCCCTCCTTGACGGTGTGACAGGTGCGGCAGGAATTGTTGAATGCCTGCTCGCCGGAAACGCCCGCATCCTCGCCATGTGACGGCGACAGTGGCAGGGACATCAGCCAGCAAACAACGACGATGAATTTTGGCCGCATCGATCACCCGTCGGAAGTGCCATGCCGTCAACGCAGAGGCGACGTGAAAGGTCCTTGCGCGACAGGCCCTACATCTGGTGCAGCCGTGCGCGCCACACTAGATGTGCTCCCATGCAGCACCCCGCCCTCGAGGATTTCGTCGCCGGCCACCAGCGCTTGTTTGTCCTGACCGGGTCCGGCTGCAGCACCAATTCGGGCATTCCCGATTATCGCGACAGCGACGGCAACTGGAAGCGGACGCGGCCGGTGACGATCCAGGCCTTTTTGGGCGAGGCGACAACGCGGCAGCGCTACTGGGCGCGCAGCATGGTCGGCTGGCGGCGGTTCGGCCGCGCGATGCCGAACGGTGCGCATCGCGCGCTGGCCAAGCTCGAGCAACAGGGCCGTTGCGAGCTGTTGCTGACCCAGAACGTCGACCGCCTGCACCAGGCCGCGGGCAGCCAGCGCGTGATCGACCTGCACGGGCGGCTCGATGTCGTCCGTTGCCTCGGCTGCGGCGCGACGATGCCGCGCGAGGAGTTTCAGGGTGAACTGGCGCAGCAAAATCCGGCCTGGCTCGCGTTCGATGCCACTGACGCGCCGGACGGCGACGCCGATCTCGAACAGGATTTTTCGTCATTCATGGTGCCGGCCTGCGAGGCCTGCGGCGGCGTGCTGAAACCCGACGTGGTGTTCTTCGGCGAGAACGTGCCGCGCGATACGGTCGCATCGGCGCAGGCGCATCTCGAGCAGGCCGATGCCTTGCTCGTCGTCGGCTCCTCGCTGATGGTCTATTCCGGCTTTCGCTTCGTCCGGATGGCGGAGCAGCGCGGCCTGCCGATTGCCGCCGTCAACCTCGGCCGCACCCGCGCCGATGAGCTGCTCACGCTCAAGATCGAGGACCAGTGCGAGGCGGCGCTGTCGTTCTTGCTGTAGACCGCCGACCTCTCCACGTCATTGCGAGCGAAGCGAAGCAATCCATCGTGCCGCACACGTTGAAGCATGGATTGCTTCGTCGCTTCAGCGCAAAATTGCTTCGCAAGCTCCTCGCAATGACGACGAACGAGATGGTCCGCTCACGCGCGATGGCGCGGTGCCTTGGCCGTCGGCATGTTGGCGTTCCAATGCGTCCAGCTGACGCTGGCGAGGCTGCCGAGATCGGTCGCCAGCGGGCGACGGGTGCGGCGCTCGTATTCGGCGATGCAGCGGCCTGACTCGCCGATCTTGCGCTGCAATTCGTCGATCGTCATCTGCGTCGCGCGGCCGCAATTGGCCTTGCCGAGCTGATCGACCTCGACCGCCTTCAACGCCGCGCGCAGCTTCTTGAGCTGCGCGCGCTGCCAGGCGATGTGACTGTCGCTGTCTGCCGTCATGTGGCCGCCACCATCTTTGATCGCTGCACGCCATTGGGAACTTCGATGTCGACCTCGAGCATCGAGACGAACTTGCCCCGGTCCATCCGAACCACGACCTTGTCAGGATCGACGTCGATATGCTTGGAGACCACGCTCAGGATTTCCGAGCGGAGCATCTCCAGCAGGTCGGGCGCGCCGGTCCTGCCGCGCTCATGCGAAAGCAGGATCTGCAACCGCTCCCGCGCGACGGGCGCCGATGCGGCGCGGCCGCCGAACAGCCGCATTACGTTCATCATGCCGCCCTCCGTCGCAGCAGCCGATCCATCAACCCCTTGCGTTCGACCGGCACGGTCATCTCGACCGCTTCGCCCATCAGGCGCCGCACCGCGTCGGTATACGCCCGCGCCGGCGCGCTGCTTGCAGCGTTCAGCGTGACCGGGCAGCCGACATTGGAGGCGCGCAGCACGTCCTGGCTTTCCGGGACGATGCCGAGCAGCGGCGTGGCAAGGATTTCCAGGATGTCGTCGATCGACAGCATCTCGCCGCGTGCGGCGCGGCCGGCATCATATCGGGTGACCAACAGATGCTTCTCGACCCGCTCGCCGCGCTCGGCGCGGGCGGTCTTGGAGTCCAGCATGCCGATGATGCGGTCGGAGTCGCGCACCGACGACACTTCCGGATTGGTAACGATGATGGCCTCGTCGGCGTAGCGCATCGCGAGCGTGGCGCCACGTTCGATGCCGGCCGGGCTGTCGCACAGGATCCAGTCGAACTTGGTCTTGAGGTCGTCGATCACGCGCTTGACGCCCTCTTCGGTCAGCGCATCCTTGTCGCGGGTCTGCGACGCCGGCAGCAGCCAGAGGTTTTCCAGCCGCTTGTCGCGGATCAGGGCCTGCGGCAGCTTGGCGACGCCCTGCACCACATTGATGAGGTCGAACACCACCCGCCGCTCCGCGCCCATCACGAGGTCGAGGTTGCGCAGGCCGACGTCGAAATCGATGACGACGACGCTCTGGCCCATTTGCGCGAGTGCCGCGCCAAGCGCGGCAGTTGAGGTCGTCTTGCCGACCCCGCCCTTCCCAGACGTCACGACCAAAACCTTGGCCATTCTCTCTCTCCTTGTAGTCAGTCGGTCAGTTCAATGGTGTGATGCGCAGCATTTCGCCCTCGAGCCACGCCTGGGCGGGCCGGTTGCGCAGGCTGTCGCCGATGTCGTCTGCGGTCTGGTAGTAGCCGTCGATGGCGAGCAGCTCGGCCTCGATCCTCTGGCAGAAGATCCGGGCCGCGGAATTGCCGTTGATGCCGGCCATCGCGCGTCCGCGCAGCGTGCCGTAGACATGGATCGACCCGCCGGCAACGATCTCGGCGCCGGAGCCGACCGAGCCGAGCACGGTGACGTCGCCCTCGGCGAACACGATCGACTGGCCGGAGCGAACCGGGCTCTCCAGCAGCAGCGACGGCAGCTTGGTCTTGTCCTTGTCTTTGTTTTTTTCCTGCGGCTGCGGCTTCTGCGGCTCGACATGGGTGATCGCGCAGGCGCGGCCGCCGGTCAGAAGCGGCGGCATGTTGGCGCCGAGCCTGGATTCGTCGACCCCCTCGATGCCGAGGATACGGATGTTGCGTTCAGCGAGGCTGCCGACCAGATGCGCGATCGCGGCCTGGCTGAGATCGACCGCTGCGAGGTCGAGCACCACAGGCTTGCCGGTGAAGAAGCCCGGCGACTTCCCCAGCGTCGCGTCGATCTCGGCGAGCCAGGATACGACCGGCACGACCGGCGAGAAAACGAACGCAACATAGGAGCGGCCGCGCATGCGGACCTGCTGACGTGCGACCTGTTGAGTTGCGTCCATCGCCCCTGACTCGGTTGTCTTGTCGAATGGTTAACAATCGGACCGCATGGTTAATCAAAGGTTAACAGAAGGAGGTGTTTTCACGGATTTGCGACGGTCTCCTCGGGGCGGTCGCCGACCGCCGAGCGAGGGTTCGGACGCGCCTTTCTCGAGGCGCATCCGGAGATCGCCGCCGCACTGCTCGATTGCATCAACGAGACCGCTCCCGAAGGCTTCATCGGCTGCGCCCGCGCCATCCAGTCCCTCGCCTATCTCGACGGCGTGAAGCGGCTGCGAGTGCCCCTGACGATGATCGTGGGTGCATCCGACCTGCTGGTGCAGCCGATGACGAAGCTCGCGGCGATGCTCGATTGCCGGCTGGCGATCATTCCCGACGCCGGGCACTTGCCCCAGATCGATCATCCCAACGAGCTCGACGCCGCGATCAAGCGGCATTTGCAAGAAGCCGCTCGATCCGAGTGACCCGCGTCCGCCCGGGGTCGCCGCCGCTCTCAACAAAAATATCGAAAACAACCCCATGCAAAGTAGCAGGCGGCTGCAAACTTGGCGGCCGAACGGCAAAACCCTGCCGTCGCGCCGCGTTACCGGGTCAGCGTGTCTCCAGCGATCATCGGATGCCGGTCAGCCCCGACCGCGGGTCATCGAACTCGCAAGAAAACGTCATCCCACCGTCAATTGACCGCGACAAGTTGTCGCGACCGGCGCTGGCGATTCCAACTTACCGAAAATAGACAGGGGCGAACTCATGAGTGGTTTTCGTAACTCTTGCATGTCGACTGCCGCGATCGCGGCGGCCATGCTCGCTTGCGGCGTCGCCGTCGCGCACGCGGATGATGACAACGATCATTCGCAGCGGCATGGCTACAAGCATGTCCTGCTGATCAGCGTCGACGGCATGCACGCCGTTGATTTGAAGCGTTGGGTCGAAAGCCGCCCCGGCGGCAACTTCGCCCAGCTCACCGGCAAGGGCGTCGTCTATCCGAACGCCTACACCACCGCGCCGTCCGACAGCTTTCCCGGCATGCTCGCGCAGGTCACGGGCGCCACGCCCAAGGGCGGCGGCCTGTTCTATGACGACAGCTATGATCGCACCGAGTATCCCGCCAAGGCCTTCTATACCAGCCAGAATCTTCCCGATCCCGGCTGCGTGAGCCCGGCAGGAACCGAGATCACCAACTTCGAAGCGCTCGACAAGACCTACGATTACTCCAGCGGACTGGTCGCCGATTACACTGCCGGCGGCACGCTCGGTCAGGTCTACACGCAGCTCGATCCGGACCACATGCAGCGCAAGCTGGTGAACGGGAAGTGCGTGCCGGTCTATCCGCACGACTACGTGCGCACCAATACGATCTTCGAGGTCATCAAGGAGGCCGGAATGCGGACGGCCTGGTCCGACAAGCATCCTGCCTATGAGGACCTGGCGGGCCCGTCGGGCAAGGGCCTCGACGAGCTCTTCACGCCGGAGATCAATTCGCAGGACACGATCGACCCCGGCGCCCAGCCCGGCGACGATTACACCAAGAGCTTCACCGGCGTCCGCTCCTACGACTCGCTGAAGGTGAAGGCGGTGCTGAACTGGATCGACGGCTATGATGGCATGCGCACGCAGCGTCAGCCGGTGCCCGCGATCTTCGGCATGAACTTCCAGGCGGTCAGCGTCGGCCAGAAGCTCGCCAAGGCCGGTCATGCGGATACCGACAAGTCGCTGGTCGGCGGCTATGCCGACGGCAAGGCGACGCCCGGCAACGCGCTCACGCTGCAATTCCAGTTCGTGGACGACGCGCTCGGCAAGTTCGTCAACGAACTCAAGGCGCAGAACCTCTACGATTCGACGCTGATCATCGTCAGCGCCAAGCACGGTCAGTCGCCGATCGACGCCAAGGACCGCGTGGCGATCTCCGATGCGCTGTACAGCAACACGCCCGGTTTCGGCACCAACGGCTTCGAGATCTGCGACGACGCGGCGCTGGTCTGGCTGTCGCCGGAGCTGCAGCAGGCGACCAACCCGGCGACCGGCAATCCCTATTATGCCGACGCCAAGGCCTACATCCTGGCCCACGCCGCCGACCTGCATATCCAGAAGCTGCTCGACCGCGACGAACTGACCAAGCTCTACGAAGATCCGTTCCACAACAGCCGGGTGCCGGACTTCATCGCGCTCACCGACCATGGCGTGATCTGCACCGGCGGCAGCAAGCTCGCCGAGCATGGCGGCTTCTCCAACGACGATCGGAACGTGCTGCTGCTGCTCTCTTCGCCCCGCATCAAGCATCCGAAGGTCGTCGAGGACGTGAGCTTCACCACCCAGATCGCGCCGACCATCCTCCGTGCGCTTGACCTCAACCCGCACAGTCTCCAGGCGGTTCGCGACGAGGGTGTCGAGCCCCTGAAGGAAAAATGAGGCCGCAGGGAGCAGTGGCTCCAGCGGCGCAAGACAGCGAGCGGCTTGCACGGCAGTAGCCGGGCAAGCCGAGGAGTTAGGCCTGCATATCGGCGCCCCAAAGGGGCGCCGATATTGTTTTGCCGCGAGACGCTGATAGGCGGCACCCCGACATCCACGGGGCGATCGCGTGCGCAGCTACCGTGTGGGCAAGGCCAACACGCGCCCGCGCCCCCCGCGTTCATCGCAAGAGGATCGACATCTCGACCTTGTTGGCCTGAAGGCGTCGGGCGGCGGAGAGAGTGTCAGTCAATCCCGGTTGTAAATTAGCGTATTTTCGATGCGCCCAGATCAATGCCCACCGCTTGAGCTACAGCCGGAAATGGGTTTCGCCTGCGGCTCCTGCGTTTCGATAGCGGATCCGAACAACAAGAACCAATCGGCTGTTTCATTTTGGCCCTGCTCATGTGACTGCGCGATCGATGCGAACGGTCATTCTCACAGCTCGAGCGAACTCCCGCTTCGGCAGCACCTGTCGGGCACGCGGACAGAGTCTCAACCGCTTCACGGGCGCGATCCGTGCCACGAATACTGCTTGACGAGCGTCATCAACTCTCGGACGCTTGGCAGCAGGGCACGATCGGATCGGCAGGCGTAGGCCGAAATCCCGCAAGCGCAGTCCCTTGAAATGGTGGCATCCTCTATGATCGACATTTCAGCACTGAGCCAGGAGGACGTCGACACGCACTTTCTGCGCCAATCATTCGACGTGGCGCGCCGCGCGCTCGCCCACGGCAACCATCCCTTTGGTGCCGTCCTGGTCGGCCGCGACCGTCGCATCCTGCTGGAAGCCGAAAACGGCTTCATGCCTTCGCGCGACGGCACGGCGCATGCCGAGCGGCTGCTGGCGACGCAGGCCTGTTTGACGCTTCCCGCCGACGTGCGGAAGGGGGCGACGCTTTACTCCTCCGCCGAGCCATGCGCCATGTGTGCGGGCGCGATCTACTGGGCGGGCATCGGCCGTGTCGTCTACGGCCTCAGCGAGCATGCTCTGCGCGAGCTCACCGGCGATCACGCCGAGAATCCAACGCTCGATCTGCCCTGCCGTGAGGTTTTTCGCAGCGGACAACGCTCGACCGAGGTCGTCGGGCCGCAGCTCGAGGCGGAGGCCGCGGCCCTGCATCACGGCGTATGGCAAACAGGTTGACTTCTTGCGGCGCCGTCCTTGTCGCTCGACAGGAGAAATGGCGCCGCGGGGTCATCGCGGCGCCATCAGGACCACCCGTTGGAACGGCCTGGGTGGATCAGAACTTCACCGAGATACCGGAATAAAGCGATTCCTCCGTGCAGGAATTGTTGCTGACGCCCGGGGCGACGTTACAGACGGTGCTCTTGGCGTGGTCGAGGCCGAACTTGTTCTGCCAGTAGCGGTAGGCGACCCAGACGTCCACGAAGTGCGAGTACTTCGGACCCCAGAACGCCTTGCTGGCGTCGAAGGTCAGACGGATCGGCTCGGAGTTCAGCTCCACCGCCGTATTGATGTTGGTGACCGGATTGAACGCCATCGGCTCGTTCTCGGTGCCCTTCTTGCCGTACCAGCCGGCGCGGCCACTGATCGAGAAGTACTGCATGTTCTCAGGCAGGAAGCCGAGATCCATGTAGTAGTTCACCTCGACGGCCCAGGTCGGCTTGAACTTGGTATTGCCGTCGGTGAGGCAGGTCACGCCGGGCACGCCGGGGCCAAACAGACCGCACTGATCGAACGCGTTGTGATTGGCGAACTCGTAGTACATCAACGGCGACACGTTGATGTAGCCCTTGTAGGGAAGGTTGAACTCGAACTGCAGACCGGCGACGACGTCGCGCTTGGCCGGCGCGAGGAAGTTGTTCTCCGTGTTGGCGTCCATGCCGACTTCGAACGAGATGTTGTTCAGCGGCCCCATGCTGAACGCCTTCGTGTTGAAGATCTGATTCCAGCCGAAGGTGGAACGGAACAGGCCGTAAATCTCGGTGGCGCCGGCGCAGGTTGCCGGAGCTCCGGTGATGGTCACACCGACATTCGAGCATGGCGACGCGGGGTCGTTGTGATCCGATTTGTACATCGAGATCGTGAAGAAGTTCTGGCCATAGGCCCAGATGTCGAAATGCGTGAACGAGTAGACCTGCTTTGCGGTCTTTCCATTGATGCTGCCGTCCGGACGGACTGAAAAGACGCCGGGATCGGTGCCGGAAAAAATGTAGGAATAGGTCACGCGATCATCGATGACCAGAAAGAATGGCAGGTCGGCCGCCGGCTTGGGCGCCTTGACCGGAAGATCGGCGGCGCTTGCAAGATTGGCGGCCGGCATCAGTCCCAGCGCTAGCGCGGCGGCTGATAATATACGGCGGATATTGAACATCGCGAAAGACCCCCAGAGTGAAGCAAACGGAATTCGTGCTGACGCTGGAACGTGACGCCGCTTCCGCTCGAACGGGAAGCCTGAACTTTTTCCACCTCGTGACGCGTGTTTGATCAGCATGCTCTGCAAGATCGGTCCGGCTTGGCTGGTTTTCGCAAAGCTCGGCCCGCCAAAAATCTGCGCCGACAGATTTTGGATTTTTCAAATTATGCCCGTCATTGCTAGCGATCTGAGACATTTCGGCGCAGCGCGAAATTCGCCGTTGGCGCGCCAACACGTCATCGCAGCGCGCTCCGGCGACCCTGCTCAACTTTGCGTCACCGCTGCCTATCGCCATTTCGAATTGGCTCGACAGTTACAATCTTGCAACACTCCTTGCCGCCGTGCCGGGTGATGCGCTGTCCTGCGGCGCCGCTCGGGCGGCCCCGTGCAACCATGGAAAGCTCAAGCGTGCCGAAGGCTTAAGCAACCGGTGGCGTTTTTTGCTACTTACGCATGTTCCAAAACTGGCCCAGTATTGCTGCTCCTTCTCCTGACAGGCGATATCCTGGGATGCGAGACACGACATCCGCCGGGCAGCACACAAGTGCCACACCGCTGCTGCAAACGGTCGCCTTGACCAAGCGGTACGGTACGTTTCTCGCCAACGACAAGATCGATCTCGATATCTGGCCGCGGCAGATCCATGCATTGCTCGGCGAGAACGGCGCCGGCAAATCCACTCTCGTCAAGACCATCTACGGTCTGGTTCAACCGAGCGAAGGCGAATTGCGCTGGGAAGGCCGGAACATGGTCTTGTCCGGTCCTTCGCAGGCTCGCGCTCGCGGCATCGGCATGGTGTTCCAGCACTTCTCGCTGTTCGACAATCTCACTGTCGCAGAGAACGTCGCGCTTGGACTCGATGGCAAGGAATCATTCAAGGAGATTTCCGCACGGCTCGAGCGGGTGTCCCACAGTTACGGGCTTCCGCTCGATCCGAAACGCGAGGTCTGGCAGCTCTCGGTCGGAGAGCGTCAGCGCATCGAGATCGTCCGTGCGCTGATGCAGGATCCGAAATTCCTCATCCTGGACGAGCCCACCGCGGTGCTGACACCGCAGGAAGCGGACCAGCTGTTTGTCGTGCTGGAGCGCCTCAAGAGCGAAGGACGCGCCATTCTCTACATCAGCCACAAGCTGGAAGAGGTGAAAAAGCTGTGCGACACCGCCACCATCCTGCGCAACGGCAAGAAGGTCGCGACCTGCAATCCCAAGGCGGAGACCGCCGCCTCGCTCGCCCGCATGATGGTCGGCACCGAGATCAAGGAAGTGAAGCCGGCGACGACCCGCCAGATCACCGTGCCGCGGCTCGCGATCATCGATCTCAACCTCGAACCCGACGATCCCCATGGCGTGCACCTCAAGGGAATCTCGCTTGAGCTCAGGGGCGGTGAAATCCTGGGAATTGCAGGCGTCGCCGGGAACGGACAGGACGAGTTGTTCGCGGCACTTTCGGGCGAGCGGCTGGCCAAGGACCCCGGCACCGTCGTCATCGAAGGAATCGCCGCGGGACACCTCTCGATCAGCCGGCGACGCAAGCTCGGGGCAGCCTTTGTCCCCGAGGAGCGGCTCGGCCACGGAACCGCTCCGCGCATGCGGCTTTCGGAGAATGCGCTGCTCACCGGTCACGTCGCCGGCAACATGGTGCTGCACGGATTCGTCAACACCGCCGCCACGCTGAATGCCGTCGATCGCACGACCGAGACCTTCGACGTGCGCAAGGCGAAACGCGATCCGGAGGCCGCGAGCCTTTCCGGTGGCAACCTTCAGAAGTTCATCGTCGGCCGCGAGATCCTGCGCAATCCAGCCGTGCTGGTCGTCAACCAGCCGACCTGGGGCGTCGATGCCGGCGCGGCCGCGGTGATCCGCCAGGCGCTGCTCGATCTCGCCGCCGGCGGCGCCGCCGTGCTGGTGACAAGCCAGGATATCGACGAGCTCATCGAAATTTCGGACCGCATTGCGGTGATGTTTCACGGTCGTTTGTCGGAGCCGCTGCCGACCGCGGAAGCAAGCCGCGAGAAGCTCGGCCTGCTGATGGGCGGAAGCAGCCTCGAGGCAACGGAGCAGGCGCATGCAGCTGGTACTTGAGAAACGCGCCGAGCGGTCCAGGACCGTTGCACTGATCTCGCCCCTTATCGCGATCGGCCTCACCATCGTGACCATGACGATCCTGTTCGCGGTCATGGGCAAGAATCCGATCCTGGCGCTCTATGTCTATTTCATTGCGCCGCTCGCCGACGGCTACTCGCTGCAGGAGATCGCGGTGAAGGCGACACCACTGGTGATGATCGCGATCGGCCTGTCGCTTTGCTATCTCGCCAATGCCTGGAACATCGGCGCCGAGGGACAATTCCTGATGGGGGCGGTCGCCGGAAGCTGGATTGCGGTGAAGACGCAGGGCACCGAGGCCGGCCACTGGGTGCTGCCTGCCATGCTGCTGCTCGGCGCCATCGCTGGCGCGCTGTATGCGCTGATCCCTGCCATCTGCAAGGTCAGGTTCGGCGCCAGCGAGATCTTGACCTCGCTGATGCTGGTCTATGTGGCGGACCTGCTGCTCGACTATCTGGTGCGCGGGCCCTGGCGTGATCCGCAAGGCTTCAACTTCCCGACCACGGCCGAGTTCGACCCGGTCGCGACGGTGCCGACGCTGATCGAGGGAGGCCGGCTGCATCTCGGCTCGATCCTCGCGCTCATCGTGGTCGCTGCCGGCGCCGTGCTGCTCGGCAGGACGATCAAGGGCTTCGAAATCCGCGTCGTGGGTGCTGCACCCCGCGCGGCCCGATTCGGCGGATTCAATGCCAACCAGCTGATCCTGCTGACATTTGCAATCTCCGGCGCGCTCTCGGGGCTGGCCGGGATCATCGAGGTCGCGGGGCCCGTCGGCCACCTCCAGCCCGGCATCTCGCCAGGTTACGGCTTCACCGCGATCATCGTTGCATTCCTCGGACGATTGAATCCGGTTGGAATACTAATTGCAGGGCTGTTTCTCGCACTCACCTTCATCGGCGGCGAGCAGGCGCAGATTGCCATGAAAATCCCGTTGGACGTCACCAAGGTTTTCCAGGGAGTTCTGCTGTTCTACGTGCTCGCCTGCGATTCCCTCATTCTCTATCGCTTCCGCATCATCTTCTCGGCTCCGCAGGTCGCACGTGGAACTCATTGAAGCGATCATCCTGTCGGTGCTGGCGGCATCGACGCCGCTGTTGCTGGCGGCAACAGGCGAGCTGGTGACCGAACGCTCTGGTGTGCTCAATCTCGGCGTCGAAGGAATGATGATCGTCGGTGCGGCCTGCGGCTTCGGCGGCGCATGGTTGACCGGTTCGATCATCGTCGGCGCGCTCTGCGGAATGGTCGCCGGTACGCTGATGTCGCTGCTGTTCGCCGGAATGGCGCTCGGGCTGGCGGTCAACCAGGTCGCTACCGGCTTGTCGCTCACTATCTTCGGCATCGGCCTGTCGGGATTGATCGGCGCCGGCTTCGTCGGCGAGCGGATCACACCGGCGCCCCATCTCTATATCCCCTTCATCACCAACATTCCGCTGATTGGCCGTATTCTGTTCGGCGAAGATGGATTCGTTTATCTCTCGCTGGCGCTGATCGCGGCGGTCTGGTGGTTTCTGTACCGGACGCGGGCCGGGCTCATCATGCGTGCCTGCGGCGACAACCACGTGTCGGCACACGCGCTGGGCTACCCCGTCCTGCGGATCCGAATGTACGCCGTGATGTTCGGCGGCGCCTGCGCAGGGCTTGCCGGCGCCTATTTGCCGCTCGCCTACACGCCATTCTTCATTCCGGGCATGACCGCGGGCCGCGGATGGATCGCGCTTGCGCTGACCGTGTTCGCCTCCTGGCGGCCCGGTCGGCTGGTGATCGGAGCCTATCTGTTCGGCGCGGTGACGATCCTGCAGCTACATGCACAGGGCGCCGGAATCGGCATTCCGTCCCAGTTCATGTCGTCGCTGCCCTACCTCGCAACCGTGATCGTGCTGGTGCTGCTGTCGCGCGCGCGAACCGGCGGTTCAACGGCGCCTGCAGCGCTCGGCACCGTCTTCGTTCCCGATCGCTGACATTGGATTTCCGGACCGGCGCGATTGGGGGGTGCCGTCCAAAAATTGCTGTTCACCCCACTGTTTGGAGGACATCACGATGAAGAAGAATTTGCTTGCGGCCGCCGCCGCACTTCTGCTGGCAGGAGGCGTCACGAGCAGCGCGATCGCCGCTGACAAGCTGAAGGTCGGGTTCATCTATCTCGGGCCGGTCGGCGATCTCGGCTGGACCTATCAGCACGAGCTTGCGCGGCAGGCCGTGGTGAAGGAGTTCGGCGACAAGATCGAGACAACCTTTCTCGAAAACGTTCCCGAGGGTCCCGACGCGGAGCGCGCGGTCGAGCAGCTCGTCCGCGCCGGAAACAAGCTGATCTTCACCACGTCGTTCGGCTACATGGACCCCACGCTGAAGGTGGCGAAGAAGTATCCGAACGTGCATTTCGAGCATTGCTCGGGGTACAAGCGCGACAAGAACATGTCCACCTATTCGGCGCGCTGGTACCAGGGCCGCTACATCCAGGGAGAAATCGCAGCCAAAATGTCCAAGGCCGGCGTGCTCGGCTATATCGGCTCGTTCCCGATTCCCGAAGTCGTCTCGGGTATCAACGCGACGATGATCGGCGCGCAGACCGTCAATCCCAATATCAAGGTGAAGATCATCTGGGTGAACTCGTGGTTTGATCCCGGCAAGGAAGCCGATGCTGCGAAGGCGCTGCTCGATCAGGGCGCCGACATCATCATGCAACACACCGACTCGCCGGCCGCGATGCAGATCGCAGGCGAGCGCGGCAAGCTCGCATTCGGCCAGGACTCCGAAATGATCAAGTTCGGCCCGAAGGCCCAGCTGACCTCGATCCTCGACACGTGGGCACCCTACTATATCGAGAGGGTGAAGGCGGAACTCGACGGCACCTGGAAATCCGGCGATACCTGGGGCGGCCTCGAGACCAAGATGTTCGAAATGGCGCCCTACACCAACATGCCTGACGACGTGAAGAAGACGGCGGAGGATACCCAGGCAGCCATCGCCGCCGGCAAGCTGCATCCGTTCAAGTGCCCCGTCGTCGCACAGGACGGCAAGGACGTCGAGTGCAAGGGCGGCGATCATCTGGCGGATGATCAGATCCTCGGCATGAACTTCTACGTCAAGGGCATCGACGACAAGCTTCCCGGCAAATAAGCGACCGCCGCTCCGAAATGATCCTCCTCTTGCAGAGGAGGATCAAGCCACCCGACGATCGACGACGCCCCGCTCTCGCCGAAACCTAAAGCGCGATGAGATTTGGTTGAATCGTCGTCGCGCTTTAGTCCTTTGTTTGAGCATGATCTTTTCGGAAAACCGCTTCGCACTTTTCCGGATCATGCTTTAGCCGGCCTGAATGGCGCGGGCAGCAGCGCTGTGCCGGCTGATCAGATCGGCGACGTCGAGCCCGGGAATCGCACCGTCGATGACGGTCCAGCGGCCGCCGACCATGACGCGGTCGGCACGGTGCGCCCCACACAGCACAAGCGCCGCCAGCGGATCGCCATGCCCGGAGAAGCGCAGCTCGTCGAGCTTGAAGAGCGCGAGATCGGCCGCCTTGCCGACCACGATTTCACCGAGCTCGGGCCGGCCGACGCAGGCTGCGGAGCCCTTGGTGGCCCATCGCAGCGCGTCGATGTGACTGACGCGATTGACGCCATAACGCGCCCGCTGCACCAGGAAGGCGGCACGCACCTCCTGCATCAGGTTCGACTCGTCGTTGGAGGCGGAGCCATCGACGCCGAGCCCGATTCCGACCCCGGCTTCTTCCATTTCGCAGACCGGGCAGCAGCCTGAGGCCAGGACCTGGTTGCTGCAGGCGCAATGGCTGACCGTCATCCCGGCTTTGCCGAGCCGCACCATTTCCTCCGGGTTGAAATGGATGCCGTGGGCAAGCCAGGTGCGTGAATTGAGCCAGCCGCATTGCTCGAGATAATCCAGCGGGCGACAACCATACGTCTCCTGACAAAATCTGTTTTCGTCCTCCGTCTCCGCAAGATGAGTGTGCAGGCGAACGTCGAGCTTGTCCGCAAGTTCGGCGGTCCGGCGCATCAACGAGGTGGTCACCGAGAACGGCGAACATGGCGCCAGCGCAATCTGCACCATCGCATCTGCGCCGCGCTGATGGTGCCGGGCGACGACCCGTTCGCTGTCGGCCAGGATAGTGTCTTCATCCTGAACCACGCTGTCGGGCGGCAGGCCGCCATCGCGCTGCGAGAGGTTCATCGAGCCTCGCGTCAGCAACACGCGCAAGCCCAGCCGTCTGGCCACCTCGACCTCGATGTCGATGGCATGTTCCAGCCCGGCGGGGAACACGTAATGATGGTCGGTGGTGGTGGTGCAGCCTGACAGCAGCAATTCCGACATCGCGACGGTGACGCCGAGCGACAAGGCGTCCGGCGTCAGCCTGGCCCACACCGGATAGAGTGCCTGAAGCCAGGGAAAGAGCTCGCGATCGAGCGCAGCCGGAACGGCGCGCGTCAGCGTCTGGTAGAAATGATGATGGGTGTTGATCAGGCCCGGCAGCACCACATGGGCACTGGCGTCGAAGATCGTCATATCGGCGGTCGCGGCCTCGCGACCGCGGCCGACCAGTTCAACGATCTTGCCATCCTGGATCACGACGCCGCGCTCGGCCCCGTCGGCCAGGATGGAAAGTGGATCCTTGATCCAGATCGGTTGCGTTTGAGCCATGATTCCAACCATCATCTCCAATTGTCGGCCTTGGCTTCGCTTGCAAGGATCGCCCCACAATTGGCGTCAGTCTTGCAGGAGTCCCTACCCGAACACATAACACGGAGAAGGCGCTGAAATCGCGATGGATCTGAACACGATCAGAGACGTGGTTCGGCCGCGGACGCGGGGTCAATTGCCCGTTTGGACGGCAGGCGATGCGTGGCTTGCGGGCGGCACCTGGCTGTTTTCCGAGCCGCAGGCGGATCTCCATCGCCTGATCGACCTGACCGACCTCAGATGGCCCGCGCTGACCATTGGTAATGATCGCCTCGGCATCGCGGCGACCTGCACGGTGGCGCAACTCGACAGCTTCGCCTGCCCGCCGGACTGGATCGCAGCTCCCCTAATCGGCCAGTGCTGCCGCGCCTTCCTCGCGTCCTTCAAGATCTGGAAGACCGCGACCGTCGGCGGCAATATCTGCATGTCGCTTCCGGCCGGGCCGATGATCGCACTGGCGTCGGCGCTTGATGGCATCTGTACAGTTTGGCGCGCGGATGGCAGCGAGTACCAGGTCCCGGTCGCCGATTTTGTCACCGGCAATCAGCGGAACGTGCTCGCAAGCGGCGATCTGTTGCGCCAGATCGATATTTCGCTTGCGGCGCTGCGGCGGCGCGCGGTCTTTCGCCAGATTTCCCTGACGCCGGTCGGCCGCTCCGCGGCGCTCCTCATCGGGAGCATAGACAGCAACGGCGTGCTGCGGTTGACGATAACGGCTTCCACGGTGCGGCCGTTCCAGCTCTCCTTCGCCGACCTGCCCGGCCCCGAAGCTTTGCGCACAACCATCTTGCAGGAGATTGCGGACAGCATGTACCACGCTGACGTCCATGGCAGGCCGATGTGGCGCAAGCACATGACCTTGCGCCTGGCCGAGGAGATCCGCCGCGAACTCGCGACCGGCCCATGAACTGGCGCATGAACCTGCCCATGAGCATCGACATCAACGGCAAGACCTTTGCAGCGACGCCCCGCCCCGGCCAATGCTTGCGTACATTCCTGCGCGAGCTCGGGCATTTCGGCGTCAAGAAGGGCTGCGACGCCGGCGACTGCGGTGCCTGCACGGTGCTGCTTGACGGCGAACCGGTGCATAGCTGCGTTATCCCGGCATTCCGCGCCGACGGACATGCGGTGACGACCATCGAAGGCCTCGGGTCCGAGACACGTGCACATCCGCTGCAGCAAGCCTTTCTGGATGCCCAGGGATTTCAATGCGGCTTCTGCACCGCGGGCATGATCCTGACCGGCGCCTCGCTGAACCAGGCACAGCGTCAGGAGCTCGGCGTTGCGCTGAAAGGCAATATCTGCCGTTGCACCGGCTATCGCTCGATCGAGGATGCGTTCGACGGCGTGACGAATGTCGAGGACGCCGCCGCCGGCAGCGCCTTCGGACGCAGCCTCCCCGCACCGGCCGGCCCGCTCGTGGTACGCGGGACGGCACGTTACACCTTCGACATCCAGCTTGAAGGATTGCTGCACATCAAGCTGCTGCGCTCGCCGCACCCGCACGCCAGGATCGTCGCGATCGACAAGACGGCGGCACTTGCGGTTCCAGGCGTCCATGCGGTTTTGACCCACGGGGACGCACCGAATCGGCTGTTCTCGACGGCGCAGCACGAACGGGCGTGGATGGATCCGGATGACACCCGCGTGCTTGACGACATCGTCCGCTTCGTCGGACAGAAGGTCGCCGCTGTCGTCGCCGAAAATGAGGCGGCCGCCGAAGAAGGCTGTCGCCGCCTCAAGGTCGACTACGACATCTTGCCAGCGGTAACGGATCCGGCGCTGGCGATCGTGCCGGGCGCACCAATCATTCACGGCGGCAAGAGCGCCGACATCCACCGCGTCAGCGACGCCTCACGCAATATCGTCGCCGAAACCCATGGCGAATTCGGCGATGTCGCGGGTGCGCTCGCAATCTCGGCCGCGACCTATGAGGGCACGTTCACCACCCAGCGGGTGCAGCACGCAGCGCTGGA
This sequence comes from Bradyrhizobium acaciae, assembly GCF_020889785.1. Taxonomy (GTDB): domain Bacteria; phylum Pseudomonadota; class Alphaproteobacteria; order Rhizobiales; family Xanthobacteraceae; genus Bradyrhizobium; species Bradyrhizobium acaciae. The sequence goes on along the minus strand of NZ_JACMYK010000021.1, from coordinate 47,638 downwards.
AACCCACGGCGGGCTTGCCTGGATCGATGCCGGCGGCATCCTCAACGTTCGCTCGAGCACCCAGGTGCCGTTCCTGACCCGGCGATCGTTGGCGCAGATCTTCGATCGTCCACCCGACAGCGTGCGCGTGTTTTGCGAACGCGTGGGCGGCGGCTTCGGCGGCAAGCAGGAAATGTTCGTCGAGGATATTCTGGCGCTGGCTGCGATTGCCACGGGCCGGCCGGTCAAGCTCGAGTTCACCCGCGAGGAGCAGTTCATCGCGACGTCGACCCGACATCCGATGCGCGTCACGGTCAAGGCCGGTGCTGATAGCCGAGGCATGCTGACTGCGCTGCAGCTCGACGTGCTCTCGAATACTGGAGCTTATGGCAATCACGCGGGGCCCGTGCTGTTCCACGCCGTCAGCGAATGCATGAGCGTCTACAACTGCCCGAACAAGAAGGTCGATGGGGTCGCCGCCTATACCAACACCCTACCGGCCGGCGCTTTCCGCGGCTATGGCCTGCCGCAGACGCTGTTTGCCGTCGAGGCCGCCATCGACGAACTGGCGAAGCAACTCGGCATCAATCCCTTCGAGATGCGTCGTCGCAATATTGTCAAGCCCGGCGATCCCATGCTGTCGCCACCGCCGTCGAACTACCACGACGTGCGGTACGGCTCCTACGGGCTCGACCAATGCATCGACCTGGTCGAGCGCGCTTTGTCGGCGGAACGCCCCCACTACGCCCTTTCCGAGGACTGGCTGATCGGCGAGGGCATCGCGCTGACCATGATCGACACCGTGCCGCCGGCAGGACATCTCTCCGATTCGAAGATCACGCTCCGCGACGACGGCGGATTCGAGCTGACGGTAGGAACCGCCGAGTTTGGCAACGGCACCAGCACCGTACATCGGCAGCTCGCAGCGACGGCGTTGGCGACGACCGTCGATCGCATCAGCCTGCGGCAATCCGATACTGCGCTGGGCGGCCACGACACCGGCGCCTATGGCAGTGCGGGCACCTTTGTCGCCGGGCGAGCGACGCAAGCAGCCGCAGAGAACCTCGCTGACGCGATCAAGATATTCGCATCCGAGCTGAGCAGCGCCAGTGCCGCTCCCTGCACTCTCGAAAATGAGACTGCAATCTGCGGAGCGGAACGCCGGTCATTCCTCGAACTCGCTCGGGCGGCGAGAGCCAGTGGACGAACGCTTCACGGCATTGGCAATTCTGCCGGCACGCCGCGTTCGGTCGCATTCAACGTGCAGGGCTTTCGCGTCGCCGTGAACAAGGGCACCGGAGAAGTCCGTATTCTCAAAAGCGTGCAGGCCGCGGATGCCGGTCGCGTCGCCAATCCCATGCAGTGCCGCGGCCAGATCGAAGGCGGTGTTGCGCAGTCGCTCGGTGCCGCACTTTACGAGGAGCTGATCATCGACGATGGCGGCAGGGTGATCAACCCGACGTTTCGCGATTATCATCTTCCGTCGTTTGCCGACGTGCCGCGTACCGAGGTCTATTTCGCCGAGACTTCGGATACGATTGGTCCAATGGGCGCAAAATCGATGAGCGAGAGCCCCTACAATCCGGTCACGGCAGCGCTGGGCAATGCGATTGCGGATGCGACCGGCATCCGTTTCACGAGCACACCGTTCAAGCCCGACCGCCTGTTTCCAGCACTGCTCGAGAAGTTCGGCCGGGCTCCGGACGGACCGGGCCAGTCAATCGTCTGAAACCTCAAACCGCGCCCTATTCCCTGGCCACGGTGCACTCGATCTGGCCGTGCGGCTCGTCGGTCGGCAGGAACACCTGGTTGTTGTTGTCGAGCCCGAAGGCAGAGAGATTCATCAAGATGAAGTGCATGTTCGGGCAGGCCATGTTGATCTCGGAAATCTCCGGCACCGCCGCGAGCGCCGCCTCGCCCATACGGTAGAGACTGTCCTGCACGCTCCAGCTATAGGTCGTGGCAAACACCTCCAGCAACGTACCGAGGATCCTGGCATTGGTGGTGGGATAGTTTGCCGGCTTTCCCGACCATTTCCACGTCGCGACCATGCTGGTCGCACATATCCGGTCGTTGGTCGGGGGAATCGTCGTGTAGCCATCCTTGACGTAGTTCTCCCAGCCGGATTGCGTTGACTTCATGAAGGCGAAATTGTCGACGCCCGACGAAATCGATATCGGCCCGCCCCGCTCCACGGCGACCTCTACGGTCGGCCTGCCATTGCCGTCGAGCACGAAGCTGTGTGGATGCGGCTTGTCGTCGAAGCTCAGCCGCTTCCATCTGGTCTCGTGCGAGCTGACCGACACCGAGGCAACCTGCGGGTACGTATCGAGATATTTCTGCGCCAGAACCTGACAGAAATCCTCCGGGCTAAGCCCGGTGTTTTCCCGCGCCACGACATTGACGATGTTCTTGATCGTGTCGGTCGACACCGTCAGGGAATTGTCCGCGTGTGTGAAGGTGCGCGCGAACTCGCCCTCCAGCATGACCTTGATGTCGAGCTGGCTGACGTCATGCCGTTCGCCGTCGCGATGAATTCGCATCACGCGGACCCGGCCCTTACCGTATCGGTTCGTGATCAGCGGCACGTGTGTCTCCAACAACGCTGCAATGATGAGGAATGTTACCTCGGGTCGGAACTAGGGAGCAACGTTCATGCCAACGGCAAGCCGGGACGGTGCTGGTCGCGTTGGAAGGGCTATCCCTGGCAGAATTCTCGCCGCTCGCGCCGCGGCTTTCAGCTCCCGCGATAAGTTGCATAGCTCCACGGCGTCACCAGCAGCGGCACGTGCAGATGGCCTTCCGGCTCGCTTACCGCGAAACGCAGCGTGATGCGATCGAGAAAGGGAGGATCTGCCAGTGGCACGCCCCGAGCAGCAAAATATTCGCCGACGCCGAATGTGAGTTCGTACGTTCCGATCGGCACGGGACGTCCGCCGATGAGCGGCACATCGGTCCGGCCGTCTGCATTGGTCGTCGTGCGCGCCACCACCCGGCTGACGCCGAGCTCAGCCAGCTCAACCAGCTCGACCGCGACCCCTGCCGCCGGCTTTCCGCTGTTTGTGTCGAGCACGTGGGTCGATAGCCGGCCGGACACCGCAAGGCGATCACCGCCGATCACCGACTGATCCAGCCGCAACGCGGCGATCCGGCAGATCTCGTCAATCGAGGTTTGCACTTCAGTCGCGGGGTCATTCGGCAGACGCCGCGCGAAGTCGCGCAGGATCGAGTCCTTGGTGTGCCGACGCACGCAGACGATGTAAGGGAAATTGAACTTCGAACGATAGGCCGTGTTGACGCGCTCGAACGCCTCATATTCCGCATCGGACAGGCGATCGAGACCGACACTGTTCTGTTCGGCATTGGACTCCGCGGTCAGCCCCGCGGCACGTTGCGTCTTGCCGGCGAGATCGGGATGCGCATTGATGAGCGCCACCCGCAGCTCCGCAGGAGCCCGATCGACGGCAGCTTTCATGGCCGCGAACAACTCAGCAATGCCGGCAAATGGCCGGTTGCGGGCGGCCTGCTCAGCGATCCAAGGCGAGTGCTCGAAGATGTTGGCGAGCGCGGCGACAAACTCGTCGTGGCTGCAGGCATTCAACTCGGCGAGCGCTTTCGGGAGAGCCCCGCTAACGGCGATCATAAGACCATCCGAATACGCCGCTCCGGCGTACTTCCGGCTCTTCCGCAGATGGCGGCGCTGCCGGAGCCGCCGCCTGTGGAGCAGCCGGCGCCGGCAAGTTTTCGCATTTCAGCGAGTAGACCAGTTCGCCCTTCGCGGTACGGCCGATCGGGGCGCAATCGTCTGCCGACGATGCGCCCGGCTTCGCGGCCGGTTTGATTGTCGGCGGCTTGGTCTGCCCCCAGGCGGGCGCCGTCAGCAACAACAGGGCAGCCAGGACCTTTTTCATGAGCGGCTCTCGGACACGCTTTATTGAAGCTGATCGGATTGCCAAAGTCCACGGTGACACACGGCCACCAGTGCCGATTATTTAGTCGTGACCAAGAAATTTGCTCGCTACTTCGTGACTCCCCCGCCATCGCGACCGAGCACGCGAAGACATAGTTCAGCAAGTAGATTCGAAGGCCAGCGAATTGACCCTCGAACACAAAAATCGGCAAGGGAGAAACGACATTGCCCAGAATACTGCTTACCGCACTCAGTTCGGTTCTCATCAGCACGGCGTTGGTTCAGTTCGCGACTGCAGCCGAGCGTCATCGCATCAACCCGCACCGGAGCGTCACGACGCAGGCCGAGGCTCCGGCGCGCAACCTTGACGCCTACGCGGCCTGGCCACGGGCCACGCCTGAGGGATACGAGGGCACGTCGAGCTATTATCGCGGCGGCTATTCCGCCCCGGCAGGGCACTGACCGCTGCAACCGATCGGAAAGGCCGGCCCTCCCGACGGCCGGCCTTTGCCCGAGGCATCAGCCGACCGGCGTCGGTCGGGCCTGGCCGGTGGTTGCCGGGAGATCTGCCGGCCCACGGCGAATGGCACCGGCAGGAGGCGTCAGGACTATTGACTGGCCTTGGCACCTATTTGATGCTGGCCCTACGGTAACGGGGTCGGACGAATTGCGGGACAGCAAATGGGACGAGCGGTTCATGCTTCTGGCGCATCATCTCGCGCACTGGAGCATTGAGAAGGGACGCCGGGTCGGCGCCGTCGTGGTCGGCCCCGATCATGAAATACGCTCGACCGGCTACAACAGCTTGCCGCGCGGGGTCAACGATGCGGTGGAAGAGCGACATTCCCGCATCACCGGCGCAAAGTACATCTGGAGCTGCCATGCCGAGCAGAATGCCATTTTCAATGCGGCACGCATCGGGATAGCGCTCAAAGGTTGCACGATCTACGTTCCCTGGTTTCCCTGCGTGGAATGCACGAAAGCGATTATTCAATCGGGCATATCGGAGGTCGTTGGTTATGAACCTGACCAGCCCAATTCGAATTGGGCTCAGGATTTTGCGATTGCCGGCACGATGCTGAAGGAAGCAAACGTCGTGGTACGGTTCATACCGAGACTCGCAGAGCTGCCGGATGTATCCGAAGAAGAGAATTGATCACGCAGCCTTCCGATACGCCACCAGACTTGACTATCGCGTACCGTAGGCACGATCACCCGCATCGCCAAGGCCCGGCAGGATGAAGGCGCTCTTGTCCAGACCTTCGTCGATCGCGGCAAGCCAGATCGGAACATCCGGGTGAATGCCACGCATGCGTTCGACCCCTTCGGGCGCGGCGATCAGGCTGACCACCCGGATGTCATTGGCACCGCGCTCCTTTAGTCGATCCACCGCCGCGACAGACAGATTGGCGGTCGCCAGCACCGGGGAGATCACAATCACGAGTCGCTCGTGCAGATCGCTCGGCGCTTTGAAAAAATACTCCACGGCCACGAATGTCTCGGGTTCACGATATAGGCCGATATGGGCGACACGCGCAGTCGGGACGAGGTCGAGCATGCCCTCCGCAAAAGTAACGCCGGCGCGCAACACCGGCGCGAACACCAGCTTTTTGCCTGCTATCTCCGGCGATTTCATTTTGGCCAGCGGCGTCTCGATCTCGACATCGGCCAACGGCAGGTTGCGGGTCACTTCGTAACACAGCAGCATCCCGATCTCCTTGAGGAGTTCGCGAAACGACTTGGTCGAGGTGTCCTTCTTGCGCAACAGCGTCAGCTTGTGCTGCACCAGCGGGTGGTCAACGATCGTGACGCCTTCCATGCCAAGCCCCTGCCCTAGAACACCGTGCCATCGCTGAGAACCTTGACCGGAGGCGCTCCGTCGGCGCGGCGTTCGCGCGCCAGCCGTCGGCCTGCAGCCCAGGTTCCGCCTTCGAGGATTTTCGCCAGCGGCAATGCCTTTGCGTCGAGCCCCAGGCGCCGGCGCACATTATCCGCGACGTGGTCGAGCAACGCGACCGTCAGTCCCCGCCACTCCACCACAAGCGGCGACGCAACATCGTGCTCCCGCAATGCGTCGCTGTCGTCGCGGAATGTCAGCACGCCATTGTCGATGAAGAGACCGCCGTTGCGGTACTCGGCAAGGCCGGTCAACCCGTCGATATCGGTCACGGCAATGCCGGCATTCTGCAGCGGCTCGATCAGCGAATAGGCCAGCCATTGCGAGAGCTTGTGCAACGGCATGAGCTGGCTGGTCGCATCATCAGTCGTCAGCATCGGATGTTTCCAGCAATCCCCGAGCGGGACTTCGCCGAGCGTCAGCCGCGACGGCCAGATCGGCCCGAACTCCCTGAGCAGTTCCGACAATATCGTAGGGGCTGGAAGCCTGCGATCGTCGGCAACCGACGCCAGCCGGTCGAAGAGCCCGCCGGGCCGGGGCGTATCGAAGCGTCCGAAGACTGCCGGTTTGGAGGCCACCAGCCGACCGAGGCTACGCAACAAATTCACCCGGCCTTCAATGCCGACCAGCGGATTGGTGTCCGAGACCTGCATGCCGCGTGCGAGGTCCGCGACGGATAGATTGGCAAGCACGTCGGCATCGGCTCGCAGCGGCTGTCGCGGGTCCGACGAGAATGCGCCGCCGACGAACATCGCGAGGCTTGCCAGCCCCAATCCTTCCGAACGGCCGATGGCCAATCCTGTCACCGGGTCACAGTAGCGCCATGATGGCCCGGCGCCGGCGTCCAGAAAGACGCTGACCATGGCCAGATCGAATTCGGCACGGGCCCGTGTCGCGCGATCGGGCCATGCGACCTGGCCAGCCAGGCCCGCCCAGCGATCGACACCATTCACGGAGAAATGCCGCCAGCGCGAATGAAACGGCACGGCGAGCGAGGGATGCACCTGTCGTGTGGTCTGCACCACCAGTTCGGCCGTCGTGTCGATGCGATCGAGGTGGACGCGGAAGTTCGGGAGCCGGTCCTCGAGGCCGATGGCAAGAAGCCGGTGCGCGCGCTCCCGCACTGCCCCCGCGTTGAGCAACGACAGGGCCGCCGCCGTCTCGGTCTTCACGGAGGACATGGCCGCGCTCAATACTTGTCGAGAGAACGGCCGACGAAGTCGCGCTGGGTAGGCTCTTCCGGCGAATAGTAGCCGGCAGCCTTCTTGGCGACGATTTCGACCTGGGCATCCGCCGGGACCAGCTCGTCGGGGATCGGTACGCGCTCGACGATGTCGATGCCCTGGCTCACCAGCGCGTCATACTTCATGTCGCTCATGGAGACGAAGCGATCGATGCGCTTCAGTCCGAGCCAGTGCACGACGTCCGGCATCAACTGCTGGAATCGCGCATCCTGTACGCCCGCGACGCATTCGGTGCGCTCAAAATACTGGGCGGCGGCATCGCCGCCTTCCTGCCGCTTGCGGGCATTGTAAACCAGGAATTTGGTCACCTCGCCGAGGGCGCGGCCTTCCTTGCGGTTGTAGATGATGATGCCGAGTCCGCCGGTCTGTCCGGCGCGCACGCATTCCTCGATGCCGTGCAGCAGGTATGGGCGGCAGGTGCAGATGTCGGAGCCGAACACGTCGGAGCCGTTACATTCGTCATGCACGCGGCAGGTGATGCTGGTGCGATGGTCGGGCAGCTTGGCGACATCGCCGAACAGATAGGCCGTGGTGCCACCGATCGGAGGCAGGAACGCATGGAGATCGGGTCGTGTAACCAGTTCCGGAAACATGCCGGCCGTCTGTTCGAACAACTGCCTGCGCAGATTGCTTTCCGTCGTGGCAAAGCGCGCCGCGATTCCCGGGAGATACCAGACCGGGTCGATCGCGATCTTGACGACGGAGACGCTTCCCCCTTCGTGAACGACAGCACCATCGCGCTTGAGCCGGCCGGCCGCTATCGCGGCCTGCAATTCCGGCAAATCGAGACGGGCGCGGGTGATCGCAATGCTCGGACGGATATCGACGCCCTCGGCGATCTCTTTCGCGAACGCCTCCGCGGCCAGGTGCCCCCACGGATCAAGCGAGACGATCCGGTTCGGATCCGTCCATTGCGGGAATGGCCCAATCGTGGCCGCAGGTTGCGTGTTGGTCAGGTCCGGACGCCGGATCGGATCGAGCGCGCCCGACGAGACCGCCAGCGCGCGATAGATCGAATAGGAGCCGCTGTGAGTGCCGATGACATTGCGCTGCTGCGGGCGTGAGACCGTCCCGATCACCGGCCCGCGTTCACGTGCCGTGGCCGCTCCCCAATGAATCGGGAATTCGATCTTCGCGCCCGGCGCCGGATGGGATGTAATCCGGATGTGATCGGTTCGATTGGAATGAGTCATCGTTACGCACCAACACATGGCCTGTCCGCCCGGCAAAAAGCCCGGTTACCGGCAGCCAAAGGATTCTCCAGTATGTTCCAATCGCGGCTGAACACAACAGGCGCATTAGTGGTAAGGTTTACGACGCTATCACGACCCCGTGGAGCAGGACCTGCCCCTCTCTTCCAATGCCATGAACGAAGGGGCAATCGGCGGCCGGAAACGGCAAGGTCATCCGCCCATCCTGCGCTGAGCGGCTGGGATCGGTGCCTATATCTCGGGCAAATTGGGCACGCCACTTGCACGCTACTCCGCGCGCGCAACCGCAGATAGGGCGATCCCATGATCAAAGAAAGCGTGAACCTCGTCAGCCATCCTCTGGTCCAGCACAAGCTCTCGCTGATGCGCGACAAGGATCGCTCCACCAAGGGCTTTCGCGAGCTTCTGAACGAGATCGGAATGCTGCTTTGCTATGAGGTCACCCGGGACTTGCCTCTGGAGTTGGTCGACATCGATACGCCGGTCGCCGCGATGAAGGCCCCCAAAATCGCCGGCAAGAAACTCACGCTCGCCCCGATCTTGCGGGCGGGTGTCGGATTTCTCGACGGGATGCTGGCGCTCGTCCCATCTGCGCGCGTGGCGCATATCGGCCTTTACCGGGATCCGCAGACGCTTCAGGCCGTGGAGTACTTCTTCAAGGCGCCGCAGGATGTGTCGGAACGCATCGTCATCCTGCTGGATCCGATGCTTGCGACGGGAAATTCAGCCTGCGCCGCAGTCGGCCTGCTCAAATCGCGAGGCGTCCGAGACATCAGGTTCGTCTGCCTGCTCGCGGCCCCCGAGGGGATCGCCCGATTCCGGAATGAGTGTCCCGACGTGCCGATCTGGACTGCCGCCATCGACGAGAGACTGAATGATCACGGCTATATCGTGCCGGGCCTGGGCGATGCCGGAGACAGAATGTTCGGCACGAGGTAAGTGTGCGCGGCATCGCCTTCGTGCTGAAGCCTCCATGAGGAGGGATTGATCCGCATAACGGCAGGCGAAGTCCAATCCTCAGTCCGATTGATTGTCCGACAGCCGGGCGATCACCGCTACGGGCCCGCCACCGGACGGCCCCTGATGTTCGGCTCCGCCGGAAACATAGACGGCGCCGGTTCCCGACAGACCACCAATCAATCCGCCGACCGCCGCGCGCGCGTGTCGGGTCGAGCTGATGTCCGTATCTTCAAGCATGACGTGACGAAATCCGCGGATGCACCCGCTTGGTGCGGCTTCCGCCTTGGCGAAGATGTTGACGAGTTGGCGGGTCTCCGTCGACGGTTTGGAGCCGTGCTCGGTGAGCAGTCCCACGCTTTTCAATGCATCGATCACGGCTGCGGAATCGATCGCGTCGCGCATCACGGCGTGTCCGATCGTGAATGGAGCGGCCGAGGACGCCGAATTGCCGAGCACAATGACCACATTATGCATCAGCTCGATGCCTGCCGACGTGGACGCAACCGACGAGAATAGATCGAACCGCCGAAGAACGTCTTTGTCCTCAATCTCGCCCTCGATCTCGCCAAGTGCGACGGCGACCCCCAATGCCGATGCGCCACGCGAGTACGCCATCGAACCGTATGCGCTGTTGGTCGCGGTCTCGTTGCCGCGCGCCATCGCCGCCTCAATGCGGTCGCTTGTCAGAAGCGGGCACTTGATCTGCACGAAATGCACGTCCTGTGGATCGACGATCGCAGCTTGGGCCATGGCGGCGGCGACTGCCTTTGCCGTCTCCCTGATCTGCGCATCGCGCCCGATCTCCTCGGGCAGGAAATCCCGCGTGTGTGCCATCCCGATGCTGAGGCGCTTCCCGGAGATGACTTCAGAGCCGCGATCGGAAACATCGTCACGCGTGAAGACGGTGAGATGTGGGCTGAGCACACCTTCGGTGCCACCCGACATCACAAACGCGATCCGTTGCTCGACACGCTGCGGTGGCAGATCGACATAGGGAGCCAGGGCAGCCGTTAGCGCTGAAACGGCGTATTCGCGCGTGAAATCGTTGACGCCACCATTGCCCTCGGTCTTGCCCAATATCGCTACGATCGACCTCGGATCGATCTTGCCTTGCTGGATCAGGCTCAGCAGCCCCGAGACATCACCGGGCCCATTGGTGGGGATACGAACGACGTTGACCGAATTTGTGCGCATGCGCTTCCCTTGCAAATCTTCGGCCGACGAGACGGTCAGGCCGACCATAACGATTGTCGATGCCTCCGGGCGGCCGAAAAACCGTGATCACACCAGATCGTCTTGCCGATAGGGACGCTTTTCGACACGGCCCAGCCGCTTCCGTTCAGCCACAGGCTGAGGGAAGCCGGCTAACAGGGACAACTCGGCTCCGATTTTGGTCGCAATGGCACGGTCGGCTTTGCCGAACAGCAGGACTTGCCCAGTTTTTGTCTCATCTGTCGCAATTTTTGGCACATCTGTTGCATTCCAATCCCCGAAAGCTCCCCGGGGCGACAAGGTCGCTCAGGGGCTCGGTTGACCATGTGGAATGGTGCGGATGACAACGACGGCGGCGCTCGAACTCGTGCAGTTGACGAAGATGTATGGCGGCGTCACCGCCGTTGACGCCATCAATCTCAAGATTCCCGCCGGCTCCTATTGTTGCCTGCTCGGGCCGTCCGGCTGCGGCAAGACGTCCACACTGCGGATGGTCGCCGGGCACGAGGCCGTCAGTTCCGGCGACATCCTGGTCGGTCCGAAGAATGTGACCAACCTGCCCCCCGCCGATCGAAGCACGGCGATGATGTTTCAGTCTTACGCTCTGTTCCCGCACCTCTCTGTCATCGACAACGTCAGCTTCGCCCTGAAAATGAAAGGCGTTGCCAAGTCGGCACGCCATGCCGAGGCCAGCAAGCTGCTGGAGCTCGTCGATATGCAGCCCTATGCGGCAAGGCTGCCTGGCCAGCTCTCCGGAGGCCAGCAGCAGCGCGTGGCCCTCGCGCGCGCGCTGATCACCTCTCCTCAAATTTTGCTGCTGGACGAGCCGCTTTCGGCGCTCGATCCGTTCTTGCGGCTGCGGATGCGAGCAGAATTGAAGAAGCTGCAGCGCGAGCTTGGGCTGACCTTCATCCATGTGACACATGGCCAGGACGAGGCGATGGCGCTCGCCGATATCGTGGTTCTCATGAATGGCGGCCGGATCGAACAGCAGGGCTCGCCGCGAGAAATCTTCAATCACCCCCGAACCGAGTTCACCGCGAAGTTCATCGGCGGCCACAACGTCATTGCCTTGAACCATGAGACCTTCGCCGTTCGGGTCGATCGGCTGATGCTGAAACGGCCAACCGAAACCGTCGCCGGCCCATCGGTCACAGGTACGATCAGCGAGGTCGAATACCAGGGAACCTATGTCCGCGTCGTCATTGCCGTCGACGATGGACCCGAGATCTCGGCCCAGGTCACGGAAACCCAATTCGACGCGGCCAACTACACCGTCGGCGAGCGCGTTCGTGCCACATGGGACCCGACGCAGGCGAGCCTTCTGAAGACCGCCAGTTCTGCAACTATCCGGTCGCCTGAAAGGGCGGCCTGACACCCAGGGAGATCATCATCATGAGCAAATCTTCGAAATTCGATCGTCGCATCAGCCGCCGCAGCGTGCTGAAGGGCGCGGCCGGCGCGGTCGGCCTCGCGGCAGGCTCTGGCGCAATAACCGGATTTCCTTATGTCCGTTCAGCCGATGCGAAAGTGCTGCGTTACCTCGGAACGGCAGTTAACGAAGGTGACGAGATCTCGAAGAAATGTCTGGCAGATACCGGGATCAAGATCGAATACATCACGGCAACCACCGACGACGTGACCAAGCGTGTGATCACCCAGCCCAACTCGTTCGACGTGCTGGATACGGAGTATTTTTCACTGAAGAAGCTCGTGCCGTCGGGCAATATCTTTGCCCTCGACGCCAAGAAGATCAAGGAATTCGACAACATCACGCCGGTGTTCACCAAGGGTCAGTTGCCGACCGGCAAGAAGATCGGCGACCAGGGCACCGCCCCCTGGAAGGTGCTCTATCTCGAAGGAGCGAACTCCAAGACCTTCTCCAAGACACCGACCGAATTCGTGACGCTGATCCCCACGGTCTACAACGCCGACACGCTCGGCATCCGTCCCGATCTGATCAAGCGGCCGATCTCATCGTGGACTGAACTGCTCAATCCGGAGTTCAAGGGCAAGGCCTCGATCCTCAACATTCCGTCGATCGGAATCATGGATGCCGCGATGGTGGTCGAAGCCAGCGGCCAGCACACATATGCCGACAAGGGCAACATGACGAAGGCCGAGATTGATCTCACCATGAAGATCATGACGGAGGCCAAAAAGGCCGGTCAGTTCCGCGCCTTCTGGAAGGATTTCAACGAATCCGTCAACCTGATGGCATCGGGCGAAACCGTCATTCAATCGATGTGGTCGCCGGCGGTCACCAAGGTGCGCTCGATGGGGATCGCCTGCACGTTCCAGCCGCTCAAGGAAGGCTATCGCTCCTGGGCGTCAGGGTTCTGTGTATCGAAGGCGGTCTCGGGACCAAAGCTCGACTGGGCCTATGAATTCGTGAACTGGTATCTGTCGGGCTGGGCAGGCGCCTATCTCAATCGCCAGGGTTATTATTCGGCCGTGCTCTCGACCGCCAAGGCCAACATGACGGCGGACGAATGGGGCTACTGGATGGAAGGCAAGGCCGCGGTCGGCGACATCAAGGCGCCCGACGGCACGATTCTCGAGAAGGCCGGCGCCACGCGCGATGGAGGATCCTACGACGAACGCATGGGCGCCGTCGCCTGCTGGAACGCGGTGATGGACGAGAACGACTACATGGTGCGCAAGTGGAATGAATTCATAGCTGCGTGATCCAATCCAGAAGGACTTGCCGGGCCAACGCGTACGGCAAGTCCTTTCGCCATCACTGCGATTGGCCTCTCAATGACTCAAGAACGCAAGACCTTCGTTGCATGGCTTCAGGCCGCACCGATGATGCTCGTTTTCTCGCTGTTCTTCCTGCTGCCGTTACTCCTCGTGACGATCGTCAGCGCGTGGGATTACAACGAATACGAAATGATTCCAGCGTTCAGCATGCGTGGCTACAGCGATACGTTCGAAGGATGTATTGCCGATCTGCCCAATCTCTGCACCATCCTGAAGACCTATTTGAAGACCCTGAAATTATGCCTGCTGACCTGGGTCCTGACCCTTCTGATCGGGTTTACCGTCGCCTATTTTCTTGCGTTCCACGTCCGGTCGAAAACCTGGCAGATCGTACTCACCCTGCTTTGCACCATCCCGTTCTGGACATCGAACGTCATCCGCATGATTGCGTGGATCCCGCTTCTTGGCCGGAACGGTCTGGTCAACAGGGGCCTCGAGGGCGCCGGGTTGATCCACCAACCGCTGGAGTGGTTGCTGTTCTCGGAGTTTTCCGTCGTGCTTGCCCTCGTGCATCTCTTCACGTTCTTCATGGTGGTGCCGATCTTCAACTCGATGATCCGCATCGACCGACGATTGATCGAAGCCGCCTATGATGCCGGCGCGACCGGATGGCAGACGCTGGTAAACATCATCATTCCCCTGGCAAAGCCCGGAATCGTCATCGGCTCGATTTTCGTGATCACGATCGTGATGGGTGATTTTGTCACGATAGGGGTGATGGGCGGCCAACAGATTGCATCTGCCGGCAAGATCATCGAGGCGCGCCTGAATGCGCTGCAATTCCCGGCGGCTGCAGCCAATGCAGTCATTCTGCTCGGCATCACGATCCTGATTATCTCGGCGCTGACCCGGATCGTCGATATTCGCAAGGAGCTGTGAGATGGGCGAGAAGCGACCGCGATCCTTCTATCTCCTTGCCGCGTTCTTCACTGCCTACGTCCTGTTTCTCTATGGCCCGATGTTCGCGATCTATATCCTGTCGTTTCAGGGCCCCGATGGCGGCCTGACCTTTCCCATGAACGGCGTGTCGCTCGTGTGGTTCGGCAAGGTGTTCTCCGGTTCGGGCATCGTCGACATCGGGGCGGCTTTCAAGCGATCGCTGCAGCTCGGCCTCGTCGTCATGGTGTGCACGGTCGCGCTCTCCGTGTCAGCGGGCATGGCCTTCCGCAGATCGTTCCGCGGCGCGACCTTCCTGTTCTATGTTGCGATCGCAAGCCTGATCATGCCGTCGATCATTACCTCGCTCGGCATCGCCCTGGAATTCCGCCTGCTTGACGATTTCATCATCAAGAGCGGGGTCGGAGATTGGACAACGGCCATGGGGCTGTTTACGTCTGGCCTTGGCGCGCATCTGACCTGGACTCTGCCATTTGGCCTGCTGATCATGTTTGCGATCTTCAACAGATTTGACAACCGGCTCGAAGAGGCGGCACGCGACCTTGGCGCAACGCCTTGGCAGACATTTCGGCACGTCGTGCTGCCGATCATATTGCCGTCGGTCGTCGGTATCGGTCTGTTTGGATTTACCCTGTCCTGGGATGAGCTCGCACGCTCAAGCCAGACCATCGGCTCCGTCAACACACTGCCCCTTGATTTACAGGGCCTGACGACCACCGTCACAAAGCCGGACATTTATGCGCTTGGAACGCTGACGAGTGCAGTTTCCTTTCTCGTCATTTTCCTAGCGCTGGTTGTCATTCTCGTGCTTCAGGCCCGGCAACGACGTCACGGATCGGACGCAGGCAAGGGAATGGTGTAGCGCCGAGCTCGCGCATACTGACGGTCAGCCCGAACAGCGCCGGACGGTGCGTCGGACGGCATCTCGTCAACAACGCCGGCGGGCGCCGCATGGCCATTTTCGCAGGTCGCAGGAAATCGCACCAAATCGTAGTTTTGCGTGGAAAGTCGTGCAAATGGCGGAGAGAGTGGGATTCGAACCCACGGTACGGTTTCCCGCACACACGCTTTCCAAGCGTGCGCCTTAAGCCACTCGGCCATCTCTCCGGGAGGCCTCTCTTGAAGGGCTCAGCCGGATTTTGCAAGGGAGCGGGGGCCTTCGGCGCAAAATTTCCCCAATGGATTGAAAATATTGGGTAAATTGGCAAGCCCCAGGTCGCGCTAGGCGGCCGTGATGGCAGCCGCACGCGATTCCTGCGACCGGCCGGAGGCCAACGCAAATCGATGTCGGCGGCCCGAGCGGCCCGGCGCGCGTCATTGTCCGGGAACGAAGAGCACGCCTCGGACAGATCATGTCGCGAGAATGCGCGAGTATGGCCCACGGGCCGCGCAACATAATCGGTGTCGTCCCGGCGAAGGCCGGGACCCATTATCCCGAATGCGCATTGTTGCGCGACGCTGGGGCCACGATCTCGTTCACAATTGAATGCGGTGGTTATGGGTCCTGGCCTTCGCCAGGACGACGACGATGAGTCCCGTCACGACATGCGCTGCGGCGTATGGGTCCCGGCTCCCGTGCGCAAATTTCGCACCAGGCCGGCACGACAGAACAACGGACGGGAGCAATAACGCACCCGTCCTCCACATTCAGTGTTCGCTCAGTGATAGCGCGCGGCAAAATCCGCCGTGCGGCGCGGCCACAGGGTTGGTGGCTCCGGCAGCGCCGCGTTCCCCGCACTGTGCGTATCCTGCAGCGCCTCGATGAAATCGGCGAACCATTGCTGGATGGTGCCGTTGTTGAGCTTCTCCATCATCGCTTCCCAGCGCATCCGCCGCTCGGTCAGCGGCATCGCGAGCGCCGTTGCCAATGTGCGCGCCATGCCGTCGATGTCGTGCGGATTGACCAGGAGCGCGGCGTCGAGTTCGTTCGCCGCGCCGGCGAATTTCGACAGCACCAGCACGCCGGGATCCGCCGGATTCTGTGCGGCGACATACTCCTTGGCGACGAGGTTCATGCCGTCCTGCAGCGGCGTCACCACGCCGACCTGCGCCGTACGATAGAGCCCTGCGAGCACGCCCTGGCCAAACCCCTTGTTGAGGTAGCGGATCGGCGTCCAGTCCACCTCGCCGTGCACGCCGTTGACGTCGGTGACGAGCTTCGCCACCTCGCTGGCGAGATTGCCATAGGCCTCGATCGCGCCGCGCGACGGCGTTGCGATCTGCAACAGCGACACCGAACGCCTCAGGTTCGGATGCAGCGACCACATCTTGTCGAACGCCTTGATGCGGTTGACGAGCCCCTTGGAATAATCGAGCCGGTCGACGCCGATCGCGAGCTTCTCGCCGTTGAGGCTGCGCCGCAGCCGCGTCACGTCGGGGTGCGTCATCGCCTTGGTTGCCTGCTGCGCGAACTTGCCGGGGTCGATGCCGATCGGAAACACCGCAGCGCGGGTGCGGCCGAACGACGAATGGATCACGCCGCCACGCACCTCGAATTCGAGATCGTTCTGCACGTAGCTGAGGAAGTTCTCGCAATCCTCATCGGTCTGGAAGCCGATCAGGTCATAGGACAGCATCGCCTCGATCAGCTCGCGATGATTGGGCACGCCCGCGACCACCGCCCGCGCCGGCCACGGCGTGTGCAGGAAGAAGCCGATCGGCTGCGTCACGCCGAGATCGCGCAATTCGGCGCCGAGTGCGAGGAAGTGATAGTCCTGAATCCAGAACACGGAATCGGGCTTGCGGAAGCGCAGCAACGCGCGCGCCATGAACGCGTTGACTTCGCGATAGCTGGTGTAGTCCTCGTGCGAGGCACGAATCAGGTCGGCGCGCGAATGCATCGCGGGCCACAACGCCGAATTGGCAAAGCCTTCGTAATAGCCGCCATAATGCGCGGCCGGCAGATCGAGCATCGCCAGCGCGCCCGCACCGAGAGCTTCGACCTCTGCAAAAGGTTCCTTCAAGTTCCCGTCGCGGACACGTCCGCTGGAACCAACCCATATTGCCCCTGTCTTTTCCACCACCGGCAACAAGGCCGCTGCAAGCCCCCCCGTCATGGGTTCGTTAGGTTTTCCGCGCGAGACGCGGTTCGATACGACGACGAGGTTCACCAGGTCCCCTCCTGTTGGTCAACTCGCGTATTAACAACCATTCATCAAGATGGTTCCTGATCAAGGAATCTCCCAAATGAAACCAAATTCTGGCAAAGGGGTAAGGAACTCGCGGGAACTCGCGAAAAGAAAAATTCACGCGAGATGCACGCTACGACGCAAAACAACCGTATTCGGCCGTGGGTGGTGTAGCGCGCGATGCAGCTGATTTGGTTAGGACAGGCTGACGTCCCTATCATCGTCGAGCAGGCGCGCAAGAAACGCACGCACATCGCTCGGCCCATCGAAATGTCCGGCGACGCCGAGTGCACGACGGCCGACCGAGAATGCGAGACCGTCGAAGTCCGGCATGATCGCAAACACCGTCTCGTCGGTGACGTCGTCGCCGATGAAGAACGGACGGCGTCCCTTGAAGCGCGCATGCGTCATCAGTTCGCGCACGCCGGTTGCCTTGGTGAAGCCGGAATGCTTGATCTCGCAAACGCTCTTGCCCGGGAGCACCTCGATCGGCGCATTCGGCAGTTCGGCGCGGATCAGCGACACCGCTTCATAGATCGCCTTCTCCGCCTGCGGCGCGAGCCGATAATGCAGCGCCAGCGAATAGCCCTTGTCTTCGAGCAGAATGCCGGGGCTGAGCTTTGCGATCGCGGCAAGGCGGCGCTTCAATTCCTTGTCGAGCGGCGGCGCATGCGCGGCGACCGCCTCGCTGTCCGGCTGCAACCGCATCTCGGCGCCATGGCCGCCGATTGCGGGAAATACGTCCGGCGCGAAGATCAGATCGATGTCGTTGAGCGAGCGGCCGGAGACCAGCGCCAGCGCGCCGCCCGTACGCTCATGCAATCGCTTCAGCGTGGTCGACAGTTCCGGCGGCACCCAGACCTCGCGCGGCGTCGGCGCGAAATCGAGCAGCGTGCCGTCGATGTCGAGCAGCACCGCGGTCTGCCGCAGCGGCGGGATCAGCGATGCCGGCGCCGGCAAGCTGCCGGTCGTCGCGTCGGGGCTGATGTCATCATCCAGAGGCATTTCGGCCAAATCATGCTTCGTCATAGTCTACTCCACAAATGCCAATGGTCGCGCGACAGATTCGAGCGATTTCCGCTCGGCCGCGACGGCATAACGCCATGCGACGGCTGCGGCGACCAACATGAGTGCCGACCCCAAGAGGTAGCCGGCGAAGACGCTGTTGCGCGATCCGGTATCGATCAGCACGCCGAACAGCGCCGGTCCGATCACGCCGCCGATACCGGTACCGACCGCATAGAAGATCGCGATTGCGAGCGCGCGGACCTCCAGCGGAAACGTCTCGCTGACGGTGAGATAGGCCGCGCTCGCCGCCGGCGAGGCGAAGAAGAAGATCACCATCCAGGCGATGGTCTGGGTCTGCGCACTGAGCACGCCGATCGAGAACAGATAGCCGGACAGCGCCAGCAGCACGCCCGAGGTGCCGTAGGTCAGCACGATCATGGTGCGGCGGCCGAGCGTATCGAACAGGCGGCCGAGCAGCAGCGGCCCGAGGAAGTTGCCGGCGGCGAACGGCAGGATGTACCAGCCGACATTGCTGGCGGCGATGCCGAAGAAATCGGTCAGGATCAGCGCGAAGGTAAAGAAGATCGCATTGTAGAAGAAGGCCTGCGCGGCCATCAACGTCAGCCCAACCAGCGAGCGCTGCCGGTAGGTCGAGAACAGCGTCACCGCGACCTCGCGCAGCGGGGTGTGATCGCGCATCCGCAGCTTGATCTTGTCAAAATCTTCACTGGACTGCGCGTGACCGAGCACCGAGGTTTCGATATCGGCAACAATCTCGTGCGCCCGCTGGGGGAAGCCGTGGATCATCAGCCAGCGCGGGCTTTCCGGAATCCACATCCGCATCAACAGCACGACGAGGCCAAGCACCGCGCCGGTGAAATAGGCAATGCGCCAGCCGTGATCCGGCGCAAGCAACGCCGGATCGAGCAGGATGATGGCGCTCAGCGCACCGATCGCAGCGCCAATCCAGAAGCTGCCGTTGATGACGAGATCGGTCCAGCCGCGATAGCGCGCCGGCACCAGCTCCTGGATGGTCGAATTGATCGCGGTGTATTCGCCGCCGATGCCGGCGCCGGTGAGGAAGCGAAACAGCGCGTAGCTCGCGACGTTCCACGACAGCGCGGTCGCGGCGGTCGCCGTTAGATAAACCGCGAGCGTGATGAAGAACAGCTTCTTGCGCCCGATCCGGTCGGTGAGCCAGCCGAAGCCGAGCGCGCCAAGCACGGCGCCGGCGAGATAGGCGCTGCTGGCAAGACCGACATCGGCGTTGGAGAAGCCCATCGTCGGGCTCTCCTTGAGCGCCCCCGACAACGCACCGGCGAGCGTCACTTCGAGCCCGTCGAGAATCCAGGTGATACCGAGTGCCAGCACGACGCGGGTATGGAAGCCGCTCCAGCTGAGATTGTCGAGCCGCAGCGGAATGGAGGTCTCAATGACGCGGTCGTCGCTCTGCTCATGGGGCGACGCGGTTCCGTCAGTCGTTGTCGCAGAGCTCAACTGTGTCCGCTGCAGGTTCATCAGATTGGCCAATGAGAAAATCCCCGGAACGATACGTTCCAAGGTTCTCCCTCCCGGATTGCGGCAAACGGAGTGCCCGCCACGGCACATCAACGCCGCAGGCCGGCGGGGGTTCCCGCAATGCGGCATAGGAACCGAGACTGCGACGAGCTGTTTTGCGCTCAACAGCCACGGAGGCAACGATGCCCGCACACAAGAAAGCGACGCGCAAGACGGCAAGAAAGTCGGCACCAAAATCGACGACGCGACCGGCGAGCACTACGCGTCGCAAGCGCGGCGCAAGGAAGACGCCATCGAAGCGCTGGTCGCAGCGGGTAACAAAAGAGAGCGACGCGCTCGACCTCAAGCACGGCGTGTTCAGGCAGACCAGCGCGAAGAGGATTGCATCATCGCTGAAAGCATCTGCCGAGCACAGCGCGCGCCGGAAGAGCGGCGCCTATCGTTCCGCGCTGTCGATGCTGACCTTCTACATCAACCGCGCCGGCAAGACGCTGCCGAAGACCGAGCGCTCACGGCTGGAACGTGCCAAGGTCGAGTTGAAGCACCAGTTCGGGCGGGATTAGCCCCGCCGTTTCCGCAACCAACGATGTCGTCCCGGCGCAGGCCGGGACCCATTACCACCGCTGTTTGTTGGCTTAAGGACAACTCGCCGCTTGCCCCTTTCGAGTGGCCGCGGCGTATGGGTCCTGGCTTTCGCCAGGACGACGGCGGTGTGTCGGCTACCGCAGGCGCGCGCCCATTACGCCGCGCGGATGTTGGCCATGAAGCGGTCGAGTTCCTCGCGCAACCGCGAGCTCTCGACCGACAGCGAGCGGGCCGAATTCAGCACCTCTTCGGAGGCGGCGCCCGTCTCGGTGGCGCCGCGATTGACCTGGGTGACACTGGAAGCGGCTTCCTGGGTACCTTGCGCGACGTTCTGCACGCTGCGCGCGATCTCCTGCGTCGCCGCGCTCTGCTGCTCGACCGAGCTGGCGATGTTGGTCGCGATCCCGGAGATCTGTCCGATCGTGCCACCGATCTCCTTGATCGCGGCGACCGATTCCTGCGTCGCGGCCTGCATCCCCGAGATGTGGGTGGAGATCTCGTCGGTGGCTCGCGCGGTCTGGCTCGCCAGCGACTTCACCTCGGAGGCAACCACCGCGAAGCCGCGGCCGGCATCGCCGGCGCGCGCAGCCTCGATGGTGGCGTTCAGCGCCAAGAGATTGGTCTGCTCGGCGATCGCCGTGATCAACTTGACCACATCGCCGATCTCCTGTGCAGCACGCGAGAGCTTGCCGATCCGCGCATCGGTCTGCTCGGCCTGACGCACGGCGGAATCGGCGATCTGGCTGGATTCCTTGGCACGGCGGCCGATCTCGTCGACCGACGCCGACAGCTCCTCGGTCGCGGAGGCCACCGACTGCATGTTGCTGGAGGCTTCCTCGGAGGCGCTGGCGACCTGGCTCGACAGGTTCTGCGTGGTCTCCGCAGTCCGCGTCAGCGTCCCCGCCGCCGATTCGAGCTGCACGGCGGAGGCCGACACGTTCGAGACGATCGAGCCGACGGCGGATTCGAATTCGTCGGCAAAGCGAATGAGCTCCGCGCGCCGCGCGGTCGCGCTCGCCTTGTTCTGCGCTTCCTGGGTCGCGGCATCGCGCTCGGCCTTGGCGATCGCCTGGACCTTGAACTCCTCGACGGCGCCGGCCATCTCGCCGAGCTCGTCGCGCCGACCGAGGCCGGGCAGCACAACGTCGAAATTGCCCGCGGCGAGTTCGCGCATCGCCGCACACATCGCCGCGATCGGCCGCGAAATGCCCTTGCCGAGCAGGAACGCCCAAACTAGCCCGAGCACGAAGCTGCCGGCGGCGAGCATCAGGATCAGCTGCTCGGTCTCGCCGATCATGGAATGCGATTCGTTCTCGAGCCGCTTCTGGTCGGCGAGCAGATCGGACTTCATCGCCGCCGCGCCCTGGCTGATGGCGGCCGCGGATTCGGTCATCTCGACGGTCAGTTCGTCAATCGACTTGGCATTCGCGATCAGCTTGGCGAGCGCCTCGCGATACTCTTCGAGCAGCGCGGTGATGTCCTTCACGCTCTGGGTGATCCGCTCATCCTTGGAGGTGATGCCTTTCACCAGATTGTCGGCGAATTTCAGCCGGGCGAGCGCACTGGAGGCAACGGTCTTGTCGCCATTGACGACGAAGCCGTTGACCGCCCCGGTGATCGACAGCAGCTGGTCGGCCACCTTCTTGGCGCCGAACTGGATCGACTGCAGCTCGGAATCATCGGCGTTGCTCGGCAGATCGTCGAGCTTGTAGCGCATCGCGGTCGCGCTGCGGGTGAGCTTGTTCTGCGCGATCTGCGCGCTGTCGTCCTTGATGCGGACGATCTCGGCAAAGATCTTGGTGAAGGCGCGGAATTCGCGCTCCAGCTTGGTGACCTGCTCGAGCCGGGCCGGATTGGAGGTGCCCTTCATCGACGCCACGATGGCATCCTTCAGGCTGGCCTCGGCGGCGAGCGCGGCCTTGGCGTCGTCCTCCTTGCCGGTCGCGACGTAGTAGCGCGCCAGCGAACGGTAGGAGATCATTTCGCGGTCGATGTTGCGGGCGAGATCGGCTTCCGCGACGCTCTGGCGGTAGGAGCCGACACCGGCGGAGACCCGCTCGAAGCCCATATAGGCAAAGCCCATGGTGGCCGCCGACAGCGCCAGCGTGACGGCAAAGCCGAGCATGATCTTGGCTCGAAATCTGAGGGTTGGGAACCTGATCGAGAGCGATCGCTTCAGTCCCGGCATTCCAACCCCCGTCTTCATTCTGAAAACCACGCGGGGTCCGGCAGCAACCCGCCCCAGCCCCGGAGGGCAAAACTAAGGCAGAATCAATAAGGCCCGGTAAATGGGCAGCGGTCGTTCGGTTCGGCGCGGTACTACCTTGGTCGGGCCAGGGGGGTGGGCAAGGTGATTGACGCGCGGGGCCGGCCCGATACTTTAGAACCGATCAAACCTGTCCCTGCCCGGGCCGGGAGAACACATCGGGAGGTGTCCCATGTCATCGCGTCGACCGGCGCCATTGGCGTTCGCGGCGAGCGTAGTTGCCGGCGACGTCGCCCGGCCAATGACATTCCCCTCACGACCTAGAACATAAAGACGGACTTGGCCGCGAACCATCGCGGCACGGCCCGGACGCCCTTACGACCCGCGCGAGCCCAGCCGGCCGCGCCAAGAAAAGCAAAAAATTCTGGTCAGGGAGAACGCCTTTGGCGAAGGAGAACGGCAGCGCCACCGACAGCATTGTCGTGGTGCAGGCAAAGACCGACGGACCGCGGGAAGCAGCGGACGAGATCGCGCGCCAATTGGCGGCGGCTGATCTCGCCATGCTCGTGGTGTTCGTGTCGCCGTTCTATGATCCGAAGCAATTCATTGCCGAGCTGTCGCGGCAGATGCCCGACGTTCCGATCTTCGGCTGCACCACGGCCGGCGAATTGTCGCCCGGCGGCTGGGACGAGGACAGCGTCGTCGCGATGGGCTTCAACGCGGCCGATTTCGTCATCGCGGCGCGGCCGCTGTTCGATCTCGCGACATTTCGGGTCGATCATGGCCGCTCGATCTGCACCGAGTTGCAGAACGAGTTCGCGCTGCGCACCGAACATTGCGATCATACCGACGATTCCTTCGGGCTGCTCTTCATCGACGGCATGTGCCAGCGTGAGGAGACCATCATGTCGGCGATCTACGCTTCGCTCGGCGACATCCCGGTGGTCGGCGGCTCCGCCGGCGACGGCCTGCGCTTCGAGAAGTCCTGGGTCTTCCATGGCGGCGAGGCCTTCACCGACGCCGCCGTCCTGATCCTGATCCGGACCCGGCTGCCGTTCCGCCTGTTCAAGTGCGACCATTTCGAGCCGACCTCGACCAAGATGGTGGTAACCGAGGCCGATATCGAGCACCGCATCGTCAAGGAATTGAACGCCGAGCCGGCCGCGCTGGAATATTCCCGCGCCGTCGGCCTCAGCGATAGCAAGCTCGAATTGTTCTCCTTCGCAGCGCATCCGGTCCTGGTCCGCGTCGGCGGCGCCTATTACGCGCGGTCGATCCAGCGCACCAACCCTGACGGATCGCTGCAATTCTTCTGCGCCATCGACGAGGGGATGGTGCTGACGGTGGCGCGCGAGCGCGACCCGATCGACGTGACGAGCCGCATGCTCAAGGAGCTGACCGAGGATCTCGGCGAGGTCTCGATGTTCATCGGCTTCGAATGCGTGCTGCGCCGGCTCGATGTCGAGCAGCGCCAGCTGTCGCGGGAGATGTCGGAGCTCTATCGCAGCAACAAAGTGATTGGCTTTCAGACCTATGGCGAGCAGTATCGCTCCATGCACGTCAACCAGACGCTGACCGGCATCGCCATCGGCAAGCGGGCACTCGCGCCGCAATGACCGACACCATAACCACGCGCATTGCGGCCCTCGAGCGCGAAGCGGAGAAGCTGCGCAAGATCAACGCCGCGCTGATGTCGCGCGTCGAACGTTCGACCGACCAGCAACTCAACGCCTTCTCGCTGTTCGAGACTGCCATTGCGCTGGATCAGCAGGTCCGCGACCGCACCCAGCAGCTCAAGCAGGCGCTGCAATCGCTGGAGAAGACCAACGGACGCCTGCTGCAGGCCAAGCAGCAGGCCGAGGCGGCAAGCTCGCTGAAATCATCGGTGCTGGTTTCGGTGACGCACGACCTGCTGCAGCCGTTGAATGCGGCGCGGCTGACGCTGTCCGCACTGACTGAAATGGCAACCGAGCCAAAGAGCGTCGCGCTGACCGACCAGGTCGACCGTTCGCTGGCGACACTGGAAGACATGCTGCGGACGCTGCTCGACATCTCGAAGCTCGATGCCGGTGTGCTGAGGCCCGAAATCGGTCCAGTCGCGATCGCCTCGCTGTTCGAGGCGCTGGAGCAGGAATTTGTCGCGACCGCGGCCAAGCGCAACCTCGGCTTCCGGATCATGCCGTCGTCTGCCGTGGTCCGCTCCGATCCGCTGATGCTGCGCCGGATCCTGCAAAACCTCGTGGCCAATGCGCTGCGCTACACCCAGCGCGGCACCGTGCTGATGGGATGCCGCCTCAAGGGCAACGACATCTGCATCGAGGTGCACGACACCGGGCCGGGCATTCCGGAAGCCCAGCGCGAAGCCATCTTCGTCGAATTTCAACGCGGCGAGACCAGCGCCGGCGACAAGGCGGGCATCGGGCTCGGCCTGTCGATCGTGCGCCGGTTTGCTGACTTGCTCGGCCACAACATCAGGCTGAATTCGCGCGCCGGAAAAGGCTCGGTGTTCTCGGTCACGGTGCCCCGCACACTCGATCCGGTTGCGATCCCCGTGCGCGAACAGGCCAGCGTCGACTATCGCTATGGCGGCATGGAGGGCGCGAAGATCCTGCTGATCGAGAACGACCTGTCGAGCGCCGAGGGTCTCGCCCATCTGCTGGAGAAATGGGGTTGCGACGTCGCGGTGACGATCTCCAAGACTGAGGCGCTCGAACGCATCCACGCGCTCGACGGCATTCCCGACGCCATCATCGCCGACCTGCACCTCGACAATGGCGAGACCGGAATCCAGGCCGTCGATGTGATCCGCGGCGAAATCAACGCCAAGGTTCCGGCGATCATCGTGACCGCCGACTACTCGGCCAAGGCCGCCTCCGACGTTTCGGCCTTCGGCCACGAACTTCTGAAGAAGCCGATCAAGCCGGCCGAGATGCGCTCGCTGCTGTCGTTCCTGCTGGCGGCGGAGCAATCCGGTGCGCGGTTATGATTCAGCGTTGTGCGACGAGGCCGTCACCGGTGCATGGTCGTGCTTGCCGAAATCGAGCTTCGACAGCGCGATGATCGCCTCGGTCCGGCTGCGCACGCCGAGCTTCCGCAGAATCTCCGAGACGTGCACCTTCACGGTGGTGACGGAGATATCGAGCTGATAGGCGATGTGCTTGTTCTGCAAACCACGGCAGATCATGTCGAGCACGCGAAGCTGCTGCGCGGTGAACTGGCCGAGCTGCTGCACCAGCTCCTTGGTCTCGGCCTGGCCCTTCCGCGCCGCGGCCGTGTCGCGGAATCGCGTCGGCAGGCACACCGCGCCTCCGAGGATGCCGCGCAGCAGGCGCGCCAGCTCGACCTTCGGTGTCGATTTGGGGATGAAGCCGGAAATGCCGAGCGAGATCGCGCCGCCGATGATCCGGGAATCGTCGTGCGCCGATACGATCACCAGCGCACTGCGCGGTGCGGCGGCGCGCACCCGGTAGGCACCGAGCAAGCCCGTGGTCCCCGGCATCGACAGATCGAGCAGGATCAAATCAAGCCCGTCGCGCGCGGCGATCACATCCAGCGCCCCATCGATCGAGGTTGCCTGCAGCACCTCGGAATCGGGAAACTCGGCCCCGATCACGCCGATCAGGGCGGCACGGAACAGCGGGTGATCCTCGACGATCAGCAGTCGAGGCGCACCCGCCTTATCGAGCGGCGGCTCGTCCGCCAGGGGCGCGGTCGTGGTCAATGCTGCGCCGTCCTCCCTCGGATCGCTGATGACAGCCATTATGTCCAAGACATTATCTCAAAGCTGACCGGCAGCCTATAGGTAGCATCCCGGATGCGTTCGCCTCGCAATGCAGCAAGCTAGGGCGTTTTCTCCGCCTTCGCACCCGAGCTGGCTTCGAGGACCGGAAGCGGAATCTTGCCAAGCTCGATGATCGCCTTGTTGCGGCTGAACAGCTTCAGCTTGCGCAGGATCTCGGTGACATGCGCCTTGACCGTGGACTCCGCGAGCTTGAGCTCGGAGGCGATCTCGCGGTTCTGCAGGCCGCGGACGATCAGATGAAGCACGCGAATTTGCTGCGGCGTCAGCTTCTGAATCCGCTCGCGCAGCGTCCGCGCCGTCTCGGAATGATCCAGCGCGCCGACCGCGACGAAATCCCGCGGCGCCGAGACCGATCCGCTCAGCACGCGCGCGATCGCCTGCGACAGCTCGCCGAGCGAGGTCGATTTCGGCAGATAGCCGACCGCGCCCATTTCCAGCGCCTCACGGATGGTGTGCTTGTCTTCTTCACTGGAGACAATGGCGATCGGCAGCCGCGGATAGCGGTCCCTGATCTTCTGGAAGCCGGAGAAGCCGACTACGTCGGGCAGCAGCAGATCGAGCAGCGCCAGATCGATATTCGGCTCGCTGGCAAGGATGCTAAGGGCCCCCTTGATCGAGGTGGCCTCATAGATCCGGGCATCGGGATGCGAGATGCGGATGGCGTTGCCAAGCGCCTCCCCGAACAGGGGGTGATCGTCGATGATCAGGAACCCCATCATGAGGACCCTCGCACTGCTCTCTGCTGGTAGCGGCAGCTAGTTCGACCCGCCGGTATCCTGCACACTCTGCAGATAGGCATATACGTTTCCGAGCTCGTCGTCGCTGAAGACATCCTTCCATGCCGGCATGCCTTTGGCCGGCCGCCCGTCATGGACCGTCTTCCAGAATGTCGATTCCATGTCGTCAGCATAGCGCTTCTTGAGCAGCCTGAGGTCGATCTTTCGCTCAGCCTGCACCGCGTCCGGACCGTGGCAATGGGCGCAGGTGCCGTTGAACACCTCGCGACCCGCGTTGACGTCCCCGGCAGCCGCGGCGGTCTGCACCGGCTTCTCGGCCGCCGTCGCCTGCCCGACCGTGACCGGCTCGCTCGCCCCGACGGACGACGTCGTCGCCGGGACCATTTGGCCGAACTTCACCGGAGCGCCGTTCGGCACACCATACTTGGCAAACAGGGCCGAAATCTCCGGCTGCAGCGACGGCAGCACGCCGTCGACCTCATCGCGCAGCGCGCCGGACGGCTTGGCGAAGCCGATCGCGGTGGCCCAGAGCAGGCCGTCGCCCTCGGTCGACACGATCTGGTACTTGTCGCCGTAGCTGGTCTTGTTGAGCCAGCCCGCCACCGGCGCCCAGATGAACGCGATATCGACCTTGCCCTGTTCGAGGGCCGTCATGCCCTCCTCCGGGCTGAGCACGGTGACCTTCTGGATATCGTCGCGCATCGCCAGCAGGTTTTGCGGCGTCGATTGATATTGCACCGCAACCCGCAATCCCCTGAGGTCGTCGATTCCGGCAAGCTTGCGATCTTTGGCGCCGACCAGCGCGTAGCCTTCATGGGCGATCGGCTTCGAGAAGATCACCGCCGGCCCCATGAAGTCCTCGATCAAGGGCAGGCCGACCATGGCGTCGCACTGCTTGCTGAGCAGTGTCTCGCGCACGGTGCGTTTGCCGAAATAGGACTTGTACCAATTATAGCTCACCGTGCGGCCGAGCTTCTCGGCCACCGCCTGGCCGATCTCGAGATAGAGGCCGGGCTTACCCGGCTCGTCGCTCGAGAACGGCAGGTTGGTCGGATCGGCGCAGAGCCGCAGCGGCGGCTTGGCCTCCTCCGCGCCGGCCGGGAAGGCCGGCGAGAGCAGGGTGGCGGAGAGCAGCACGGTCCGGATCGCCTTTCCCGACCGTGCGCTGCGCGCAGAGCTGGGCACTTCATTGGACTTGATGCGGGACGCGGACAAGGCTGCCTCCTCGTGACGGTGGTTACTGCAGGGCGAACACGAACAGCGAGCCGCCTTCCGGCGCCGCGGCGACCATCTTCTTGCCGATGTCACCGAGGAAGGCCGGCAGCGCCGCGGTGCGTCCGACCACGATCGCGACATACTGCTTGCCGTCGACCGAATAGGTCACCGGACCGGCGCCGATGCCGCTGCCGAGGTTCTTGCTCCACAACACCTTGCCGTTCTTGGCATCGATGGCGCGGAAGTCGCCGTGCAGATTGCCTGAAAACACCAGATTGCCGCCGGTCGTCAGCGTACCGCCGTTGAAGGGCAGGTCTTCCTTGATGCTCCATACCTTCTTGTTGGCCACGGGATCCCAGGCCACGAGCTCGCCGAGGAAGCCGCCGGGACCCGGCTTGGTCGGAAATTCGGCGCCGAGATAGAACACGCCGCGCTTGTAGTTCACGTCGCTGACCGACCAGTCCATGCAGACATTGTTGCTCGGGATGTAGACGAGGCCGGTCTGCGGGTTGAACGACATCGGCTGCCAGTTCTTGCCGCCGATCAGGTTCGGGCAGATGTCCTTGGCGGGATGGCCGGGGCCCGGACGCTTGTCCGGGTCCTCTTCCGCCCGCATCGTGTTGATGTCCCACTTCTTGGCCCAATTGGCGAAGACGTACTTCTCGGCCGAGATCACCTTGCCGGTCTCGCGGTTGGCCACGAAGAAGAAGCCGTTGCGGTCCGCCTTCATCAGGACCGGTGTTTCGGCGCCCTTGATCTTAAGGTCGGCGAGCAGCAGTTCGTTGACGCCGTCGTAGTCCCAGGCGTCGGCCGGCGTGCCCTGGATGTGCCACTTGATCTTGCCGGTGTTGGGATCGATCGCCAGCGTCGAGGCGGTGTAGAGGTTGGTCAGCTTGCCGAAATTGCCGTCGCCGGTGGAGCGCACACCCGTATTCCACGGCCCCGGATTGCTGGTACCCCAGTAGACCGTGTCGGATTTGGCGTCGTAGGAGCCGACCAGCCAGGCGGCGCCGCCGCCATGCAGCCCGGTGTCCCCCTTCCAGGTATCGCTGCCGGGTTCACCCGGCGCCGGCACCGTGAAGGTCTGCCAGAGCAGCTTGCCGTCCTTGAGGTTGAAGGCCTGCAGCGCGCCGCGGACGCCGTATTCGCCGCCGCCGAAGCCGGTGATGACCTTGTCGCGGACGATGAGCGGCGGCGAGGTGATGACCGAGCCCTGCTTGTAGTCGACGACGGTCGAGGTCCAGAGCTCCTTGCCGGTCTCGGCATCGAGCGCGGTCAGCTTGCCGTCGAGCCGGCCGACGAAGATCTTGCCGTCGGCATAGGACACGCCGCGGTTATTGACGTCGCAGCAGGCATATTGAAGCACGTCATCCGGAATGTCGGGCTGCCAGGTCCATTTGCGTGCGCCGGTCGCGGCGTCGATCGCATAGACGTATTTCGGACCCCACGAGGTCGACACGTACAGGTTCTTGCCGATCACGACCGGCGACGATTCGTTGGAGCGCAACGACGCAAGTGACAGCGAGTAGACGAGCTGAAGCTTGCCGGCATTCTCGGAATTGATCTGCTTCAGCGGGCTGAAACGCGTATTGCCGTAATCGTGGCCGGCGATCGCCCATCCGTTCGGATCGGACGCCGCCTTCACGACGGAATCATTCGCTCTCGACGCACCAATGCCTGCCATGACCATGGCGACCAGCGACACGCCGGCAAAGAAAATCCCGCTCCTCAGCTTCATTGGCTTCCTCCAATATGGTTTCGTTGCCGCGATGGATTCATCGCGCGCCGCGTCTCACTACCCAATTCGTGAACCAGCGATCTTCAGTCGCTATGTCGGCGATGAAAATGCCAGCAACGCTTTTTTGCCGTTATAGGCGGAAGGTAGTAGCAGTCGTCGCGGTGGTTTTTGACATGGCGCAATTAGGATCAGCCGGCCGAATCCCTCGCACCGCCACCCAATCCATCGTGCCGGAGCACGCCACTGGCCGCTGGCAAATTGCCCATTGAACGGCTGCCTGCTAGGATCGCAGGCACTGCCCGGCGCCTTCATGACACGGCCGCAACTACGACTTTGATCGCGGTTACGCCCCCCGTGAAGCGTGGTCTACTGGGCCCATAACGAAGCTATTGGGAGAAACGCGTGTCTACAGTCAAACTGACGGTAAACGGCAAGGCGGTCTCGGTCGACGTTGAGGACCGAACCCTCCTCGTGCACCTGTTGCGCGAAAACCTGAACCTCACCGGCACCCATGTCGGCTGCGATACCAGCCAGTGCGGCGCCTGCGTCGTCCATGTCGATGGACGGGCGGTCAAGTCCTGCACCATGCTGGCCGGCCAGGCGGCGGGCTCCAACGTCACCACCATCGAAGGCCTCGCCAAGGGCGACGAGCTGCACCCGATGCAGGCCGCGTTCCGCGACAACCACGGCCTGCAGTGCGGCTATTGCACCCCCGGCATGATCATGTCCGCGGTCGACATCGTGCACCGCCATCATTCTCAAGGATCTGGCGGCAAGCTCGACGAGGAAACGGTTCGTCACGAGCTCGAAGGCAACATCTGCCGCTGCACCGGCTACCACAACATCGTCAAGGCGGTGCTCGACGCTGCCGGCCGCATGAAGGTCGCGCAGGCCGCCGAATAGCAGCTGACGCAACGCATACGATCAAGCTCATCACCGCCGATCTCGATGGAAACGGCGGCAAATCGAATCTCCGGTCGGGAGGACTAGACCATGGGTGTTGAAGGAATTGGTGCACGCGTCGTGCGCAAGGAAGACCGCCGGTTCATCACCGGACAAGGACGTTACGTCGACGACGTTAAGATGGTCGGCATGAGCTACGCTCACTTCATCCGCAGCCCGCACGCACATGCCAAGGTCAAGGGCATCAACTCCACCGAGGCCATGAAGATGCCCGGTGTGATCGCGGTGCTGACCGGACAGCAGATCGTCGACGACAAGGTCGGCAATCTGATCTGCGGCTGGGCAATCACCTCGAAGGACGGTTCGCCGATGAAAATGGGCGCGTGGCCGGCGATGGCGCCGGAAACCGTGCGCTTCGTCGGACAGGCCGTCGCAGTCGTGATCGCGGAGACCAAGAACCAGGCCAAGGACGCGGCCGAAGCCGTCGTCGTCGACTACGAAGAGCTTCCCGCGGCGGCCGACGTCAGGGCCGCGATCAAGTCGGGCGCGCCGCAGCTGCATCCGGAAGCCCCCGGCAACATCGTCTATGATTGGCATATCGGCGACGAAGCCGCAGTCGGCGACGCCTTCAGCAAGGCGGCGAATGTGGTGACGCTCGAACTCACCAACAACCGCCTGGTGCCGAATGCGATGGAGCCGCGCGCCGCGGTCGCACATTACGACCAGGCCGAAGAGCACTACACGCTCTACACCACGTCGCAGAATCCGCACGTCGCCCGCCTCGTGCTGTCGGCGTTCTACAACATCGCACCCGAGCACAAGCTGCGCGTGATCGCGCCCGACGTCGGCGGCGGCTTCGGCTCCAAGATCTACATCTATCCGGAAGAGATGGTGGCGCTGTGGGCCTCGAAGAAGGTCAATCGTCCGGTGAAGTGGACCGGCGATCGCTCTGAGGCATTCCTCACCGACGCACATGGCCGCGACCATGCCTCGAAGGCGGAGATGGCGTTCGACAAGGACAACAAGATCCTTGGCCTGCGGGTAAAGACCCACGCCAATTTCGGCGCCTATATGTCGCTGTTCTCGTCGGCGGTCCCGACCTATCTCTACGCGACGCTGCTGTCGGGCCAGTACGTGATCCCGGCGATCTATGCCGAGGTGATCGGCGTCTACACCAACACCACGCCGGTCGACGCCTATCGCGGCGCGGGCCGCCCCGAGGCGAGCTACCTGCTCGAGCGGATGATGGAGACGGCGGCGCGGCAGCTGAAGGTCGATCCGACCGAACTGCGCAAGAAGAACTTCATCAACCAGTTCCCGTATCAGACGCCTGTGATCATGGCGTATGACATCGGCGACTTCCACGCCTCGATCGATGCCGCGATGAAGGCGATCGACTATGCCGGCTTCCCGGCCCGCAAGGCCAAGGCGAAAGCCGATGGCAAGCTGCGCGGCATCGGCGTCTCCTGCTACATCGAGGCCTGCGGCATCGCGCCGTCGAAGGCGGTCGGCAGTCTCGGCGCCGGCGTCGGCCTTTGGGAATCGGCGGAGATCCGCGTCAATCCGGTCGGCACCATCGAGGTGCTCACCGGCTCGCACAGCCACGGCCAGGGCCATGAGACGACGTTCTGCCAGATCATCGCAGAGCGGCTCGGCGTGCCGATCAGCCAGGTCTCGATCGTCCATGGCGACACCGACAAGGTGCAGTTCGGCATGGGCACCTACGGCTCGCGTTCGATCGCGGTCGGCGGTGCGGCGATCGTGAAGGCGATGGAGAAGGTCGAGGCCAAGGCCAAGAAGATCGCGGCGCATGCGCTCGAGGCATCCGAGAGCGACATCGTGATCGAGAACGGCGAGTTCAAGGTCACCGGCACCGACAAGGCGATCGCACTGCCGATGGTCGCGCTCGCTGCCTACACCGCGCACAATCTGCCCGACGGCATGGAGCCCGGCCTGAAGGAGACGGCGTTCTACGACCCGACCAACTTCACCTTCCCGGCCGGCGCCTACATCTGTGAGCTCGAGGTCGATCCCGGCACCGGCAAGACCTCCTTCGTCAACTTCGTCGCAGCCGACGATTTCGGCCGGCTGATCAACCCGATGATCGTCGAAGGCCAGGTCCATGGCGGCCTCGCGCAGGGCATCGGCCAGGCGCTGCTCGAGGGCGCGGTCTATGACGACACCGGTCAGCTCGTGACCGCGTCGTTCATGGATTACACCATGCCGCGCGCCGACGACCTGCCGTCGTTCCAGCTCTCCCACACCACGACGCTGTGTCCGGGCAACCCGCTCGGCGTCAAGGGCTGCGGCGAGGCCGGCGCAATCGGCGCCTCTGCTGCCGTGATCAACGCGATCACGGACGCCATCGGCAACAACAAGCTGGAAATGCCGGCGACGCCCGATCGCGTCTGGCACGCCATTCACGGTTGAGGGAGGATACGATGTACGAGACCAACTATCACCGCGCATCCTCGATCGACGATGCCGTGGCGCAGTTCGCCAAGGGCACGGACTCCAAGTTCCTGTCCGGCGGCCAGACCCTGCTCCCCGTGATGAAGCAGCGCCTCGCTGCGCCATCCGACGTGATCGACGTCGCCAAGATCAAGGACATGATCGGCATCGACGTGTCCGGCGACACCGTCACCATCAAGGCCGCGACGCCGCATTACGATGTGGCGCAAAGCGATGCGGTCAAGAAGGCGATCCCCGCGCTCTCCAGTCTGGCGTCGGAGATCGGCGATCCCGCCGTGCGCTATCGCGGCACGATCGGCGGTTCACTCGCCAACAACGACCCGGCGGCGGACTATCCGGCGGCGGTGCTGGCGCTTGGCGCGACGATTAAGACCAACAAGCGGTCAATCGCGGCGGAGGACTTCTTCAAGGGCCTGTTCTCGACGGCACTCGAGGATGGCGAGATCATCACCGCGGTGTCGTTCCCCGTTCCGGCCAAGGCGGGCTATGCGAAGTTTCCGAACCCGGCCTCGCGCTTCGCGTTGACCGGCGTGTTCGTCGCCAAGACCAAGGCGGGCGACGTCCGCGTCGCCGCAACCGGCGCATCGCAGAGTGGTGTCATGCGGGTCGGCCCGATCGAGCAGGCGCTGAAGGCGAACTGGGCGGCGTCAGCGCTCGACAGCGTGACGATTGCGGCAAGCGGCCTGCTCGCCGACATCCACGGCTCGGCGGATTACCGCGCGAACCTCGTGAAGGTGATGGGTCAGCGCGCGGTGACCGCCGCCGGCTAGCCTCTATCCTTCCGGAACCTATGCAGACGGCGCGCAGCGATGCGCGCCGTTCGCGTTTTGCTGGCATTCCAGCCGAAAAGGCTTGCCACATCCCCCATTAGGCGAGAGAATTTAGCTAATCAGCTAATTAAAAATACCGTCAGGTGGACGGCCCCGGGGAGAGGACCCATGACGTTCGGCAGAACAGACGAACACCATCGCCATGGCTGCCGCCCGCGCCCCCAAAAGGCAGCCGCGTGCCACCTTGCGCGCCGAACCGCCGCTGAAAAGACCCTTCGATCACTTCCCTACAGCAACAACGGAACAACAACGTGCTCGATAAGCCCGCCTCCCAAACCGCCGCTCGCACCTCGGGCCCGCTCACAGGCTTCCGCATCGTCGAATTCGCCGGAATCGGTCCCGGCCCGTTCGCCTGCATGCTGCTCGCCGACATGGGCGCCGAGGTCATCACGCTGGACCGGGTCGGCGCGGGAAAGAATCTGAAGGCGGTCGCAACCCGCGGCCGCAAGGTCATCGAGCTCGACCTCAAGAACAAGGCGGCGATCGCTGAAGTGCTCGAACTGCTCAGCCATGCCGACGCGCTGATCGAGGGCTTTCGCCCCGGCGTGATGGAGCGCCTCGGCCTCGGCCCTGACGTCGTGCTCGCGCGCAATCCCAAACTGGTGTTTGGTCGCATGACCGGCTGGGGCCAGGAAGGCCCGCTGGCGAATGCCGCCGGCCACGACATCAACTACATCTCGATCACCGGCGCGCTGGCTGCGATCGGCACCAAGGAGAAGCCGGTGCCGCCGCTCAACCTGGTCGGCGATTTCGGCGGCGGCGCGCTGTACCTCGTGGTGGGCGTGCTTGCAGCTCTGCTGGAAGCGCAGAAGTCCGGCAAGGGACAGGTGGTCGATACCGCGATGTGCGACGGCGCGGCCTCGCTGATGTCGATGTTCTACGACATGGCCGCACAGGGCCGCTGGAGCGGCGGCCGCGACCAGAATTTCCTGGACGGCGGCGCGCATTTCTACGGCGTCTACGAATGCTCATGCGGCAACTTCATCTCGATCGGCTCGATCGAGCCGCAGTTCTACGCGCTGCTGCGCAAGCACGCAGATCTCACCGACGCCGACTTCGATGCGCAGATGGACCGCAAGGCCTGGCCGGCGCTGAAGGCGAAGCTGGAAAAGGTGTTCAAGACCAAATCGCGCGCGGACTGGTGCACGATCATGGAAGGCACCGACATCTGCTTCGCGCCGATCCTGACCATGGAGGAAGCCCCGAAGCATCCGCACATGGCGGCACGCCAGGTGTTCGTCGAGCGTCACGGCGTCACCCAGCCCGCCCCCGCGCCGCGCTTCTCGCGCACGCCGTCGGCAATCCGCGAGCCGGAAATGGCGAAGATCGAGGATGTGACGGCAGCGTGGAAATAGTCTCCGCCGTCGTCCCGGACAAGCGAGCGGAGCGAGCGCGCGCCGGGACCCATAACCCCGAAGCGTAGTTGTTGTGCACAATCGTTCCGCGGGACGGCCACCCCGGCACACTTGATAGATTCCGCGGTATGGGTCCCGGCGTTCGCCGGGACGACACCTTTTGGTCTTGCGCCGGCAAACTGCCCCTGAGCAGCTAAGCCGCGTGATCGACCTTCAACACCCCGCGGCGGATCTGGTCTTCCTCGATCGATTCGAACAGCGCCTTGAAGTTGCCTTCGCCGAAGCCGTCGTCGCCCTTGCGCTGGATGAATTCGAAGAAGATCGGCCCGATCGCGTTCGCCGAGAAGATCTGCAGCAGCACCTTGGTCTGGCCGCCCTCGACCACGCCCTCGCCGTCGATCAGGATGCCGTTGGTTTGTAGCCGCGCGAGGTCCTCACCATGCTTGGGCAGGCGGGCATCGATCCGCTCGAAATAGGTGTCGGGCGGCGACGGCATGAACGGCAGGCCGTCCGCGCGCAGCGTCTCGACTGTCGAATAGATGTCGCGCGCGCCGCAGGCGATGTGCTGGATGCCCTCGCCGTGATAAATGTTGAGGTATTCCTCGATCTGCCCGGAATCGCCGGCGTCCTCGTTGATCGGAATCCGGATCTTGCCGTCCGGGCTGGTCAGCGCGCGCGAGAACAAGCCGGACGCGCGGCCCTCGATGTCGAAGAAGCGGATCTGGCGGAAGTTGAACAGTTTTGCGTAGAAGCCGGTCCAGACATCCATGCGGCCGCGATGGACGTTGTGGGTGAGGTGATCGATGTAATAGAGGCCGGAGCCCGCGGGACGCGGGTTGGCAGCGCCCAGCCACTCGAACTCGGTATCGTAGGCCGAGCCCTTGGCGCCATAGCGATCGACGAAATACAGCAGGCTGCCGCCGATGCCCTTGATCGCAGGCACGTCGAGCGTCTTCTCGGCGGATGACACATCCGCCGGCTCCGCGCCGAGCGCGATCGCGCGCTCATAGGCGCGCTTGGCATCGACCACGCGAAACGCCATCGACGGCGCGCAGGGGCCGTGTGCGGCGACGAAGTTGAAGCCGTGGCTGCCGGGCTCCTCATTGACGAGATAGTTGATGTCGCCCTGGCGATAGACCGTGATCGCCTTGGTCTTGTGCCGCGCGACCGCGACGAAGCCCATCAGCTTGAACAAGGCGTGCAACTCGCCGGGATTGGGGTGGGCGTATTCGACGAACTCGAAGCCGTCGGTGCCCATCGGGTTGTCGGCGCTGATTTCGGCCGGCGGCGCATCGTGCGGAAACGGACCCATGGCGGCAACTCCCTGATTTGTCTGGAGACCAGTTTCCGTCATCTGATGCGCAACGTGCGTGCAAAGTGGTCTCTGATTTGCTAGTTTTGCGCACGATCCGTGCATGAAATGGATATTTCTCGCATGCCTGACGTCGACGCCTTCGACCTCAAGATGCTCGCCGCCCTGCAAGACGACGGCCGGCTGACCAACCAGCAGCTGGCCGAGCTCGTCGGGCTGTCGGCCTCGCAATGCTCGCGGCGGCGGATGCGGCTGGAGGAGGAGAAGGTGATCGCGGGCTACCACGCCGACCTCGCCGGCGAGGCGCTCGGCTTCGGCCTGATCGCCTTCATCCACATTACGCTGGCGACCCACTCGCCCGACAACGCCAAACGGTTTCGCGAGCTGGTCAACCGCGTCGACGACATCCAGGAGGCCTATGCGCTGACCGGAGACGCCGACTACGTGCTCAAGGTGATGCTACGCGACCTCAAGAGCCTGTCCGACATCGTCAACAACGTGCTGATGCCGCACCAGAGCGTGGCGCATGTGCGCTCATCGATCGTGCTCGATCGGCTGAAGGAGAGCACCAAGCTGCCGCTGAAATCGCTGCAGGCGTGATGGCGCAAATCGAGGGAATTCCGTCATTCGCTTTTGCGGCTCGGCCTGCGATCATTCCTCCAACATCCGGCTAGTGAGACGATCATGGCGCTGCAGCTGCGACCGAACTGCGAATATTGCGACAAGGACCTGCCACCGAGCGCGCTGACGCGCGGATCTGCTCCTATGAATGCACCTTCTGTGCGGATTGCGCCGAGACCAAGCTCGGCAATGTCTGCCCGAACTGCGGCGGCGGCTTCGCGCCGCGGCCGATCCGCCCCGCCAAGGCATGGCGGCCGGGCGTCTGCACCGTGAACCAGCCGCCGTCGGACAAGCGGGTGCATCTGAAATACAGCCTTGATGACTGCGCGGCGCATTCGGCCCGGCTGCGCGATATCAGGCCGGAGGATCGTTGAGCTTTCTTCGTCATTGCGAGGAGCGAAGCGACGAAGCAATCCATCCATCGTCATACGCGGATTGCTTCGCTTCGCTCGCAATGACGGATGCGTCACTCCGCCG
This sequence comes from Bradyrhizobium acaciae, assembly GCF_020889785.1. Classification (GTDB taxonomy): domain Bacteria; phylum Pseudomonadota; class Alphaproteobacteria; order Rhizobiales; family Xanthobacteraceae; genus Bradyrhizobium; species Bradyrhizobium acaciae. Next base: position 9,658 of record NZ_JACMYK010000021.1, on the reverse strand, counting down.
CGACGATCGTGCCTTCGACCTCGCCGAAGCCGACGCGATAACCGTCGCCCTGGCACCAGCCGCGCATCACCAGCGAGTCGCCGTTCTCCAGGAACGAACGCGTCACGCCGCTGGCGAGTTCGATCGGCTCGGTGCCGTTCCAGCTGATTTCGAGCAGACTGCCGCGCTGGTGCTTTTCCGGACCGGAGATCGTGCCGGACCCCAAGAGATCGCCGACATTCATCGCGCAGCCGGATGATGCGTGATGCACGAGCTGCTGCACCGATGACCAGTACATGTATTTGAAATTGGTGCTGCAGATCGTCTTCGCCTCGTTCATCGCACCGGCGCGCAAGGCGACGTCGAGCCGCATGTCGTAATTGTTCGGCTGGGCCTGCTTGAGATAGGCGAGCGGCTCCGGCTCCTGCTTCGGGCCCTGCATGCGGAACGGCTCCAGCGCCTCGCGCGTCACCACCCACGGCGAGATCGAGGTCGCGAACGCCTTGGCCTGAAATGGCCCGAGCGGCACGTATTCCCATTGCTGGATGTCGCGCGCGCTCCAGTCATTGAGGATGACGAAGCCGAAGATCATCTCCTCGGCCTGCTTCTCCGTCAGCATCTCGCCCATCGCAGACGCCTGTCCAACGACGACCCCCATCTCCAGCTCGAAGTCGAGCCGCTTGCAGGGACCGAAGCTCGGCACCTCTGCGGTCGGCGGCTTCAGCTGGCCGCGTGGCCGCCGCACCTTGGTGCCGCCGACCACAACCGTCGAGGCGCGGCCGTTATAGCCGATCGGCATGTGCAACCAGTTCGGCTGCAACGCATTGTCCTTGCCGCGGAACATGACGCCGACATTGGTGGCGTGCTCCTTCGACGAATAGAAATCGGTATAGCCCGAGACCGCGAACGGCATGTGCAGCCTGACGTCGGCCATCGGCACCAGCGTCCGCGCCCGCAGCTCCTTGTTGTCGCGCAGCTCGGGATGATCGGAGCGCAGCAGCTCGCTGATCCGCGCCCGCGTCGCCGACCACACTTTCGGTCCGAGCGCCATGAAGGCGTTCAGCGACGGCTGCGAGAACACGCCGAGCGGCCCGACATCGAGCCGCGAGTCCTGCTCGAGCTCCCAGAGGTCGAGCACATAGTTGCCGATCGCAACGCCGACGCGCGGCGCCAGCCCATCCTTCGACGAGAACACGCCATAGGGCAGGTTCTGGATCGGGAAGTCGGAGGTCGGCGCGACGTCTATGAAGGAGCGGAGTTTGGGGTCGTTGGAATGGGGCACGGTGCTTCTCCAGTGACTAACTCGTCATCGCCGGGCTTGCCCCGGCGATCCATCGCTCTTTGAAAAGATGGATGGCCGGGTCAAGCCCGGCCATGACGACATGAATCTCTACGGCTTGTTCGGGTCGAACTTCTTCTCCAACCCCTTCCAGCAATCGGCGTAATCATCCTGCAGCGTCGACGACGTCGCGGCATGTTGGGTGACGCGTTGCGGGTAGCGGGTCTCGAACATGAAGGCCATCGTGCCGGTCAGCTTCACCGGCTTCAGCTCGCCGTTGCTGGCATGCTCGAAGGCCTCGCGGTCGGGGCCGTGCGGCAACATCATATTGTGCAGCGAGACGCCGCCCGGCACGAAGCCCTGCGGCTTGGCGTCGTAGACGCCGTAGATCAGGCCCATGAACTCGGACATGATGTTCATGTGATACCACGGCGGGCGGAAGGTGTTGTCGGCCACCATCCAGCGCTCCGGGAAGATCACGAAGTCGATATTCGCGGTGCCGGCGGTCTCCGACGGCGACGTCAGCACCGTGAAGATCGAAGGATCGGGATGATCGAAGGCGATCGCGCCGACCGGCGAGAAGGTGCGCAGATCGTATTTGTAGGGCGCGTAATTGCCGTGCCAGGCGACCACATCGATCGGCGAATGCGGCAACGTGGTCTTGAACAGCGAGCCGCCCCATTTGACGTAGAGCTCGGTCGGGGTGTCCTTGTCCTCGTAGCTGGCGACCGGGGTCAGGAAGTCGCGCGAATTGGCCAGGCAATTGGCGCCGATCGGGCCGCGCTCCGGCAGCGTGAAGGCGCCGCCGTAGTTCTCGCAGAGATAACCACGCGCAGGTCCTGACGGAATCTCGACGCGGAATTTCACGCCGCGCGGGATCACGACGATCTCGCCCGGCTCGGCATCGATGCGGCCGAACTCGGTGACGAGACGCAGATTGCCTTGCTGCAGCACGAACATCATCTCGCCGTCGGCATTGTAGAAATGCTGATCGACCATCGATTTGGTGATGAGATAGACATGCGCCGCCATGCCGGCCTGCGTATTGGCATCGCCCGCCGTGGTCATGGTCTGCACGCCCTGCAGGAAGGTCATGTCCTCCTTCGGGATCGGCGCTGGATCCCAGCGCAGCTGCGCGATCGGCATGTCGTATTCGTGGCACGGCGCGGTGCGCCACAGCCCGGCATCGGCCTTGGCGAAGCGGCCGGAATGCCGCACCGACGGGCGGATCCGATACAGCCAGGAGCGCTCGTTGGTGCCGCGCGGCGCCGTGAACGGCGAGCCGGACAATTGCTCGGCATAGAGCCCGTAGGCGCAGCGCTGCGGCGAGTTGCGCCCCATCGGCAGCGCGCCGGGGAGCGCCTCGGTCTCGAAGCTGTTGCCGAAGCCGGACATGTAGCCCGGCGTGACTTGCCCCGAACTGCGAACGATCTGATCAGGCGAGGTATTGATGTTCATCATGATCCTCCTTGCAGGGCGGCCCACATTTCCTGGTCGCGCTTGTCGGTCCAGATCACGGGATCGTCGATCCCGGACGCCTCGTCATAGGCGCGCGAAACGTTGAACGGCAGGCAGTGCTCGTAGATCGCGAACTTCGAGAACTTCGGATCCATCACCTCGCGCGTCGCGGCCATCGATTCCTTCAGGCTGCGGCCCTTGGCGACGGAAGACTCCGCCGCACCGTAAAGCGTGGTGACGAAGTCGCGGGTCATCGCGATCGCATCGCGCCCGGTCTCTAGCCCCTTCAGCGCGTCACCGCGGCCCGGCGCGATCGCTTTCGGATTGAAGGCGCGGATCTCGTTCAACGTCATCGGCCATTCGCGCAGATGCGCATCGCCGCAATAGCAGGCCGAGTGGTATTCAATGAGATCGCCGGAGAACATCACCTCCGCGTCCGGCACCCAGGCGACGATATCGCCCGAGGTATGGCCGGCGCCGAGTTGCATCAGCCGCACCTCGCGCTTGCCGAGATAGATCGACATCTCGCCTTCGAAAGTCAGCGTCGGCCAGGTCAGGCCGGGAATGCTCGCGGCATCCTGGAACAGGCGCGGGAAGCGGCCATATTCGGAATCCCAATCCTGCTGGCCGCGCTCCTCGATCAGGCGATAGGTCTCCTGCGAGGCGACGATGCCCTGCGCGTGATAGGCCGAGGCGCCGAGCACGCGCACGGCGTGATAATGCGACAGCACGACATATTTGATCGGCTTGTCGGTGACGGTCTTGACCCGCTCGATCACCTTGTTGGCCATCGCCGGCGTCGCCTGCGCGTCGAACACCAGGCAGCCGTCCTCGCCGACGATCACGGCGGTGTTGGGATCGCCCTCGGCGGTGAAGGCGTAGAGATCGGTGCCGATCTCGGAGAACGTAACTTTCTTCTCGGCGAGATCCGTGGTCGATGCGAAACCTTTGGCCATCAGTTCAATCCTGTCTGCATGCGCTCCCTCTCCCCGTTCTTACGGGGAGAGGGTTGGGGTGAGGGGCTGTCTCCGCGTAAACGGTGACAGATGCGTCCGCGGAAGCTCCCCCTCACCCGGAACGCATCTGACGATGCGTTCCGACCTCTCCCCGCAGGCGGGGCGAGGTGAAGCGGAAGCTGCCGTTCGATTTGATTCAAAATCATCCAGGCTTGGCCCGTATTATTGTTGTTGCTGTTGTTGCTGCTGGCTGGCGTCCAGCATCCGCCGCTTCGCCAGCGCGATCGCCTCGCGCAGCACGTCGAGATCGCCGATGTGATTGGCGAGCACCAGAACCAGCGCGGCATCGAGATCGGCGCTCTGCGCGTCGGTGAGGCCGCGGTGCGCCTCGACGATGGCGCGGAAGGCGTCGTCAGGCTTTGCGAAATTCGAACTGGTCGACAGCGCCATGACTGCTCCTCAGTTCACGCCTGATGCGCGCGCCAGCGCCGCATCGAGCGCCGGCCGGGCGGCGTTGCGGAAGCGGGCGGCGACATAACCGTCCGGCCGCAGCAGATAGGCGGTGCCGGGCTCGGCATCGTAGCGCTTGCCGGCAAGGCCGTGCGCGTCGATCAGCCCGCCGTTGCCGCCGATCCGGATGCTGCCGACGCCGTCAGGGACATCGACATCAGCACCATTGCCAAACTCCAGCAGCGTGAAGCGCGTTCCCTGCCTGATGAAAGCCTCGGTTAGATAGGTGGAACCACCGCCCTGCTCGGTCACCGGCGCGTCCAGCATCGAGGCGCCGGGCCGCGGGCCGCCGCGCCAGTCGTCGTGGTCCTCGCTCGACAGCGGCGTGTCATAGACCGACGGCACCGACAGACGGCCGCCATTGACCATGCGCTTGCCGAACTCGGTATCCTCTGCGAGCGACAGCACGGCTTGGCGCAGCCGCGCCTCCTGCCGCGTCGCCGGCGCCATGAAGTCGGTCGAGCGGGTGGACTCGCGGATGTTCTCGTCCGCCGCCGCGCTGCGCTCGATGTGATAGGTCTCCAGCAAGCCTTCCGGCGAGAGCTGGCGCAGCACGCGGTCGAGCTTCCACGCCAGATTCTCGGCGTCCTCGAGCCCGGAATTGGCGCCGCGCGCGCCGAACGGCGAAACCTGATGAGCGGAATCGCCCGCGAAGATCACCCTGCCGTGGATGAACCTGGCCATCCGGCGGCACTGGAACTTGTAGAGCGAGATCCATTCGAACTCGAACTTGTCATGCCCGAGCATGCGTTCGATCCGCGGCCGGACATTCTCGGGCTGCTTCTCCGCCACCGGATCGGCATCGGGATTGAGTTGCAGATCGATCCGCCAGATGTCGTCCGGCTGCTTGTGCAGCAGCGCCGAGCGCCCGGCATGGAATGGCGGATCGAACCAGAACCAGCGCTCGGTCGGGAATGCGGCGGTCATCTTGACGTCGGCGATCAGGAACTGGTCCTCGAACACCTGCCCTGCGAAATCGGCACCGACCATCTGCCGCAGCGAGGAACGGGCGCCGTCGCAGGCGACAACAAACGAAGCGTGCACCTGGTAGGAGCCTTCGGGGGTCGCAATCGTCAGCGCGACGCCATCGTTGCGGCTTTCCAGCGCGATCACCTTGTTGCGCCAGCGCAGATCGATTTCAGGCAGCTGCTCGACCCGGTCGACCAGATAGGCCTCGGCATAGAACTGCTGCAGGTTGATGAAGGCGGGCCGCTTGTGGCCTTCCTCGGGAAGCAGATTGAACTGATAGAGCTGCGAGGCGCCGTGGAAGATCTTGCCGACGCTCCACACCACGCCCTTCTCGACCATGCGATCGCCGACGCCGAGGCGATCCCAGAACTCCAACGAGCGCTTCGAGAAGCAGATCGCACGCGAGCCCTCGCCGATCCGGTCGGCATCGTCGAGCAGCACCACGCGCTGGCCGCGCTGCGCAAGGTCGATCGCCAGCGACAACCCCACCGGCCCGGCGCCGACCACCACGACCGGATGCTCCGCGACGTTGGCGCCCGACCGCTCCTGGTCGGGGTGACGGCGATAGCCGAACTGGGTTTTGGCCCGTGCCGTATTGGCTGATGCCATTGCGTGACCCTGGATGTTCCCTTGTGCCGGCTTTTGGCTGCGGCTTGCGTGACCGGTTTGCGACCAGGACCTTGCGAGCCGGCCGCGGCCTTGCTAAATTAGTCGCATCTGCAACTATCTTAAACTCCCAGTCGGGCCCGACGTCAACTCAAATTGGAGGAATTTTTGGCCAGGACCTCTGCAAGCCAGCCTCCGATGCGGCCGCGAAGCGCCGTGGAAGCGGACGCACGCGACGACGTCGCGGCGGCGAAGAAGCGCCTCGATCTCTTTCATTTCATGCCGTTCCGCCTGAACCGGCTGGCGGCCGAAGTGTCTTCGGCGCTGTCGAGCGAATATCAGGCGCGCTACGGCCTCGACATTCCGGAGTGGCGGGTGCTCGCGACGCTCGGCTTCCGCAGCGATCCCTGCAGCGCGCAGTACATCGCGCATTGCACCCGCACGCATAAATCCACCATCAGCCGCGCGGTATCGGCGCTGATGGAACGCGAGATCGTCGAGCGGGTCGAGAACGCCGACGACCGCCGCGAATTCCGCCTGCGGCTGACCAAGAAGGGCCAGGCGCTGTATGAAGAGTTGATCCCGCGCCTGCTGCGCAAGGAGCAGGAGATCTTGTCCTGCCTGTCCGCGCAGGAACGGCGCGACCTCGGACGCCTGCTCGGCAAGGTCGAGACCAGCCTCGAGTTGGTGCAGACCAGCGAAGAGGCCGACGCGAAGGACGTGTATTAGGACGGCTCGCTTCCGAGCATAGCCACCCAAACCCGTCATCCTTGAGGTGCGAGCCTTGCGGCGCAATTGCGCCGCTGGGCGAGCCTCGAAGGATGCACGGCCACAGTCGGGCCGTCGTGCTTCGAGACGGCCGCTGCGCGGCCTCCTCAGCATGACGGTGACGGGACTACGCGCGCAATGCTGGCGTGAAATATTGCACTACGCCCCGTCGATATGCTTGGCGATCACCGGGAAATAATTGTCCCCCGATCCCCTGTCGATCGCTTCCTGCAGCACCGTGCCGATCAGCTCCGCACCACGAATCCTGATGCCGGCGTCGGCCGCGAGCTCCAGCGCGTAGGACAGATCCTTCAGCGCATATTCGGTGGAGAACGCGCGCTCCGGAAATACGCCCGGCACGATCGCCTTCATGCCGTGGTTGCGCAGCGCAAAGCTGTCGGCCGAGCCCTTTGACAGGGTTTCCAGCAGCAGTTTCGGATCGACGCCATTGTGCTTCGCCACCGCGACGGCCTCGGACAGCGCGTTCACGGTCTCGAACAGCACCATGTTGTTGAGGATCTTGGTCACCTGCCCGGCGCCGACATCGCCGCAATTGGTGACGTCGGTGGCAAAGCAGCGGATCAGCGGCTCGATCGCGGCATAGAGCGCGGGCACCGCGCCGACCATCACACTGAGCGTGCCGTCCTGCGCCGCCTGCCGGGTGCGCGCGATCGGCGCGTCGGCCCAGGCCGCGCCCTTGGCCTGCAACTGACCGGCGAAATCGCGGGTCTGGCTGACCGAAGACGTGCCGAGATCGACCACAATCTGGCCAGCCCTCGCATTCTTCAGAATGCCGTCGCCTTCGAACACCGCACGCACGTGCTTGGCGCTCGGCAGGCAGAGGAACAGCACATCGCTCTGCTTGATGACATCGGCGACCGCCCCGGCGATCTCGGCGCCGTCTGCGCGCACGCGCTCCAGCGGTTCGGCCGAAAGGTCGAACACCACGACGCGCTTGCCGCTCTTCTTGACCAGATTGCGGCAAATCGGCTCACCCATCACGCCGAGGCCGATGAATCCGAGAGTTTTGTGATCAGTCATATCGCTTCTTCTTTTGACGTTTCTTGACGTGTTGCGGACGGGCCCCGCCGGGATCGGCGAGGCTATTTCGCGAACGACCGCGACGGCGCCAGATGCAGCGCGAACGCATCGACCTTGTCGCTGGCGTGCGGATAGATCTCGCTGACGATCGGATCGTGACCGGGGATGAAGCGGTCGGGATGACCGGCGAGCCGCTCCACCGTCTCCCAGCCCTGCGCCATGTCGCCGACATTGTAGACGATCGGGAACGGGCTCTTCCTGTGCAGATTCGCATAGTAATGCGCGGCGTCGGACGCCAGCACCACCGGACCGCGCGCGGTCTCGACCCGAACCACCTGCAGGCCATCGGAATGGCCGCCGACGCGATGCACGGTGACGCCGGGCGCGATCGTGCCATCCCCGGAATGGAAGGTGACGCGCTCGCCATAGACGTGGCGCACCATCTGCGTGACATGCTCGATGGAGAACGGATGGCGCAGCATGCCGTTGCACATGCAGCGGCCGGTCGCGTAGCTCATCTCGCGTTCCTGCAGATGGAATTTGGCGTTCGGGAAGCGATCCAGATTGCCGGCGTGGTCGTAATGCAGATGGGTGACGATGACGTCGCGGATTGCATCGGCACTGACGCCGAAGCCGGCCAGCGCGTCGACCGGGTTAAGCGTCAGCTTGCGGGCGCGCGCCTTGGCCTCCTCGGCGTTGAAGCCGGTGTCGACCAGGATGTCGCGGCCATGGCCACGGATCAGCCAGACGAAATAGTCGAGATCCTGCGCGGTCGTGTCGTGCGGATCGGGGACCAGGAAGTTGAGGTGGGGCGTGCGCGGCGACATCGTCGCATAGCGCAGGGCGTAGATCTCGTAGGCGTTTCCCATCGGTTTCGCTCTTGTTTGCGGTCTTGTTGAATGGCTTGCCGTCCCGAACACAAAGCCATCGCCTCGCGCAAAGGTCAAACCGCGCGGAGTGCGACGAGCGCATGACAACAGGACAGCCCAAGCCACTGTGAGTGCGATCACATTATCGGCTCGCAGGAGCCGGCACCATGCCACGACGGCGATGGCCGCCATGACCGCGCGCTGTTGCACTGCGGTCCCGCTGATGTCACTGCGATAAACGATGCTGCCGCAAGCCGTTGACGGGGGTTTGGCCGTGGTTTGATAATGCGATTTCGCTAGAGTAAGGTCCCCGTGGCGCAGGCTGGAAGCGGCGCCATTTCACTGGAATGCCGCGATCTGGATTTGCCGCGATTATGAAAATCCGCCTTGCCTTGCTCGCCACGCTGATTTTTTCAATCGCGTCGCCCACCCTGTGCTTCGCCGCCGGCGACCGTTTCGCGCTGGTCATCGGCAACGCCAAATATCCCGACGCCGATGCGCCGCTGAAGGAGCCGGTCAACGACGCGCGTGACGTCGCCGACGAGCTCAAGCGCGACGGCTTCACCGTCGAGGTCGGCGAGAACCTGACTGGCGACGGCATGCGCCGCGCCTTCGACCGGCTCTATGGCAAGATCAAGCCCGGCTCGGTCGCGCTGGTCTTCTTCTCCGGTTACGGCATCCAGTCGAACCGGCAGAGCTACATGATCCCGATCGATGCCCAGATCTGGGCCGAGGCCGACGTGCGCCGCGACGGCTTCAGCCTCGAGACCGTGCTCGGCGAGATCAACAGCCGCGGCGCCGGGGTGAAGCTCGCCCTGATCGACGCCTCCAGGCGCAACCCGTTCGAGCGCCGCTTCCGCAGCTTCTCGGCGGGCCTCGCTCCGGTGATCGCACCGAATGGAACACTGGTGATGTATTCGGCCGCGCTGTCGTCCGTGGTCTCGGACAATGGCAGCGACCGCAGCCTGTTCGTGCGGGAACTCCTCAAGGAGATCCGCACCCCCGATCTGATGGCCGAGGAGACGCTGAACCGCACCCGCGTCGGCGTCACCCGGGCCTCGCGGCAGGAACAGGTGCCGTGGATCTCGTCGTCACTGGCCGAGGATTTCTCGTTCATTCCAAGCGGCGCAGCCAATTCAAGCGGCGCGCCGGGATCGCCAAATGCTGCGGCCGCGACGACCGCATCGCCGTCAACCGAGGTCGCGACGGCACCGCCGGTCGCG
>NZ_JACMYK010000020.1 GCF_020889785.1 Bradyrhizobium acaciae | reverse complement strand
CCCGCCACCCCGACGGCCGTGACCGAGGCTGCACTGGAGGCAAAGGCCGCACTGGAGATCCAGCCGGCGGCCGAGACCCGGGTGGTCATGCCACCGCCGCTCCCGGTGCCGACCGTGCTCGAGGGCCTGCCCCCCGCACCTGCGCCTTTGACGGTAACGGTCGTCGAAATCCCGCCGCCCCCGGCACAGCCGCCGCAATTCCCAAAACTCGACATCAGCGGCGACTTCGGATCCGAGGTGCGGGAGCGCGTGGCCAATTTCCGCGCCCAGCAGCAGCGCTTCCTCAGGGAGCGCGAGGAATATTGCACCACGACCATGGCCAAGGTCCGCGCCGCGATCCGCGACAACAGCGAGCTGCCGCGCTCCGGCAAGTAGCCGGCACCCGTTCTCCGGACCCTCGACTGAGCTTCAGCCCCGCGCGCCTGATTTGACCGGCTCGGTCAGGAAACGTCCGCTCGACTGCCCCAGCGCGGGCTCTTCCATCGCCTCAACGCCCAGCTGCCTGCCTTCCACCATCGATCGCAGACCGGCCATCGCCTGGGTCATGCGTTCGGCGAATTTGGCGGCGGCGCCGTCGAGGAACGCCTTGTCCTTCGGCTTCGGCTTGGCGATCCGCAGCTCGAAACGGGACGTTCCGTCTGGGCCGTCCAGAACGGCCCGGGTCATGATGATGCGCGGTGCGCCGGGCACCGGCAGCGTGATGCCGACCGTGAAGTAATCGACCGGACGCCAGTCGAGCGTCTCCTCGACGTTGGTATGGTTGCCGTGCGCGCAATGATTTTTGGTGCCGACACCGCGGCGCCCCTTGCCCGACTCCTCGACGATGTCGTCGGCGTCCCACCATTTCCGCCATTGCCCGGGCACGGTGATGAACTCCCACACCGTCTGCCTGGGCGCGGCGATGTCGAACTCCAGGATCGCGTAGGCGTCGTCGCGCGTCACTTCCATTCGCGTTTGCGCATCGTCCTGCTGCCACGCCGCTTCGAGATCGCGCGCCCAAAGCGTCACGTCGCCGATGATGTCGATGGTCTCCTGATGCGGGATGAGACCCTGCGCCACCGGATCGACGCCCATGGCGCGGATCGCCGCATCGCTGTAGAGCGCGTAGGCGCGGCCGCCGAGCTTCTCGCCGACGCTGTTCTTGAGCAGCCGGTGCACCAGGATGACGTCGCGCCCGGCGAGCTCCTCCCTGCCGCCCATCTTCTGCTTCACCATCTCGCCGTGATGGATCACGAACTTGAAATCGAGATCGCCCATCGCGACGCAGGCCTTGCACTCGCAGGTCGAAGCCTGGCGGATGTCGCGCAGGCGCCGGCGGAATTTGAAATAGGCGCCCTCGATCGCATCCTGCAGCAACGAGCCGTCGATTGCCGCGGTCGAGTAGACGAACGCGGCGTCGCCCTCGAACTTGGCGAGGCGAAATGGCGGGCGCAGCCCTTTCACCACCACATCCATGAAATCGGCGATGATATCCTGCGCGTGGTCGAGCTCGACCGCCGCCAGGAAGTTGGTGTAGCCGGAGATGTCGGCAATGGCGAAATATGCCGCTTCAGCCTTCGGAAGCATGGAGACCTCCCGCGTAATCTTTTCGTGACGATACGCAGTCTGTCATACCGGAACGCCCGAGGTCGAGGGCGGTTTAGCCGCCGCCGATCTTCTCCAGCACCGGCAGCAGATGCTTTGCGAACTCGCCCGGGTTCTCGCTCATCGGGAAATGACCGAGACCTTTCATGATGGTGGCCTTGGCTCCGGCGATGCTGTTCGCCACCGCGAGCGTCTCCTCCGGCGTGCAGGAATAGTCGTACTCGCCGGACAGCAGGAACAGCGGGCAGCGCTTGGTGTCGATCTCGGCTATGCGGGCGCGGATATCGCCGTCGATCTTGTAGAAATAGAGGTCGCCCTTGAACACGCCGGGCCCGCCTTGCATGTAGTGCCAGAGCGTCTCCCACCTCTCGCTGTCGGGCGCGTCGGGACCGACGAGGCCCGAGACGATGGCGGCTGCGACCTCGCCGCCATGCACGTCCGGCCGGTGCAGGAAATTCAGGTCGTAATAGGGATCGACGTGCGCGCCGGCCTGCAGGCCGATGATGGCGCGGAAGCGCTCGGGATGCTCGAGCGCAAGATGCAGCGCGATCCGGCCGCCGATCGAGCAGCCGATCACGATCGGCCTGTCGAGGTCGAGCGCGTCGACCACGGCCAGGATCATCGCGGTGTATTGCGCCGAGGTGAGCTGGTACTCCTCGTCGTGCCAGCCTTGCGGCGGCGACGACTTGCCGTGCCAGGGCATGTCGAAGGCAATGACGCGATGGTTGCGGGTGATGCGCTCATCGTTCATCAGGCCGCGATATTGCCGCCCGTCGGCGCCTGCGGTGTGCAGGCAGAGCAGCGGCGTGCCCTCGCCCGCCTCCTCGACATAGACACGATGCGGACGGCCCGACAGTTCGAGATGCATGTAACGGCCGATGATCGGCTCGAACCTGGCCCTCATGCGGCCGCTCCCTCGCGACGCAGCTTGCCGAGCGCGTCCTTGAAGTAACGCAGGTTCGCCATGAAGATTTGCAGCTCGCCCTCGGCCCTCAGCACACGGCGCTTGATCAGCGCCATCAGGTCGTTGGAGCCGGGCGGCGGCCGCCGTTCACAGAACTTGTCCCACTCCTCGTCCGAGGTGCGCAGCGCGAACGACGACGACGGCATCACGAACGGGCCCTTGGTCACCGCGACGATCCGGCCCTCATGGATCGCGATCAGCCAGGCAGCCTTGCCGATCTCGAGCAGGAATGTCGTTGTGAGATAGCGGCCGCGCCGCACCAGGCCGGCGTCGCAATTGACCCGTTCCTTCAGCATGTCGATCATATCAGCTCCGCCCGGTAGCAGCCCGTCTGCGCGGACCGCGGCGGGCATTTGTTCTGCCGGCAATGATGGAAGGAATGCGGGTGCCGTCAATCGGTGCCGGCGTCGCGCGGCCACGGCGTTTTCGCGCGGGCCGCCACATACGGATTTTGGCCGGAGCCTAGAGGCAGGACCAGACCAGCGCCACGTTGGCGGCGCAGGCCGCGAGCAGCACAACCGCAAGCGCGAGCTGCACGCGTTCGTAGGGGGGCTGGTGGATCGCTCTCATGGGTCGGAGCATCCGGCGATTCTACCCGGAGAGTCCCGGGGATTCTTTTTTCCGGGATTTACCACCCGTTAAAGACTCAGGGCCCCTCCGCAAAAGAGCCGAAATGACTCATATTTTCAGATGCTTGCTCCGGATGCTTGCCGGGAGATTGCTCACGGTTCCGTGATTGGGACGGCGAATTCGCAGGAAACCCGGAACCAGTGCCGGCGTTGTCGTCGGTTGTTTGGGGAAACGACGAATGCCGTACGCGCTGTTCTATCAAGACGCCAAGCTCAGCAAGGCGTATCCGACCGAAGCCGATGTCTGGAAGCTCGCCAGGAAATCCGGGCTGGTGGTGGATACCATCTCGGAAGAGGAAAACTCCTCACCCCGTCCGGTGCTGGACAATGATTACGAGATCCGCGCCTGCCAGCTCGAACCCAACGAGGACCCGGTCAAGAACAAGGCCGACGCCGATCGGGAGGCGCGCCTGGAGCCGCGGTTGAATTAGCGACGCTGGTCCGGCCGGGCCCGCGTGGCGGGCCGGATGCCGACAATACGATCACCTTGCCTACGGCGTCGCCGTCGCCAGCGAGGCCTGTTCGGCGGCGAGCGAAACGCAAATCTTCCGCCGATGCAGACCCCGGATCGACCCCGTCACCTTGAGCACCTTGCCGGCGGAACAGGACGCGTCCTGCACCAGCACGACTTCATACGGCGCGAGAACCAAGGGTTCGGATTTGAGGATCGTCTGGGCAACGCACGGCACAGCGACCGCAGAGAGGATCAGCCCTAACGCAAAACTACGCATGTTTGTTTGTCCACCAGCCCCGGCGTTCCCATAATAACGCATCACGATGAAAGTTCCGTGCAATGCAGGAATTATTTTTTGCATTGCACGATCAGGCGTGAATGCCGGCTGAACAAGCAAACGTCAGGCCAACGAAAAAAGGCCGACCCGAAGGCCGGCCTTTCGATGTCGCCGTTATAGCGATCTGGATCAGTAGCGGGAGCCGACCGGACCGCCCCAACCGAAGCGGTAGTTGACCCCGAGCTTGACGGTATGCTCGTCGTTCCGGAAGCTCGTGCCGACGAGGTCGGCCGGGCCGCTGGTGAAGTTGGTCTTGCCGAAATTGTAGTACTGGTACTCGGCCTTGGCCGACCAATTCGGGGCGAACATGTATTCAAGGCCCGCGCCGACCGTGTAGCCGTCCTTGTGGCCGCCATCGGTGGTGAAGGCCGCCGGCACGCCGCCGACCGTCGCCGTGATGTTGTTGTTGTCGCGCCAGGCATAGCCGCCCTTGGCGTAGAGCAGCGCCGGGCCCCAGGTGTAGCCGAGGCGGCCGGTCACCGAACCGAGCTGGTCGGTGTTGCCGTTGACGAGCGTTCCGCCGGGGAGCAGCACGCCATTGCTCGCGGAGCTCGGCAGCCAGGAGTACTGCGCCTCGACACCCATCACCCAGTTGGGAGCGAACTGATAGTCGAAGCCACCCTGCACGCCACCCATGAAGCGCGCATCGCTGCCCATCAAATTGTTGCCGTCGGTGAACGCGCCGCCGACATGGCCGCCGATATAGAAACCGGTCCAGTTGTAGACGAGCGCCGGTGCAGTATAGGGCGGCGGCGCCTTGGTATAGGTCCGGGCCGGGATGTCAGCCGCAAACGCCGGGCCCGCAAAGGCGGCCAGCGCGGCTGTGCCGAACAAAAACTTCTTCATCTCTGATCCCCGTTACGAACGCTGCGCTGTTAAACCAAACAACGTGACGCCAATTAGGTTGCTTTGGGGCAATGCCGGACCCGTGATGTTTCCAAGCTGTGACGGGGTCGCAACAACGCCCGTTTGTTCCCTGGCACAGAAGGTTTTTTCACCGGTTAAGCAGCCGCATTTCGGCTGGATGTATGTCGCAAACGGAAAAGTTGAAGTTCAATGCTCCGCGAAAAGTGATCGGATTTCGCTAAGGATTCGATCAGGCTGCCGGTCAGACCTGCTGCGACAAGCCGCCGCGGCCTTTTCCGGATCATGCCTCAGCGCGACATCTTCTCCAGGTCCGGAAATGCCGCGTAGGACGCCCCGGCGCAGGACTCGGCGGCGTTGTCGAGGATGCGGTCGAGCCGACCGTCGACGAACATGACGCCCCGCTCCCGGGCCGGTCGGTAGTTGCCGTCGGTTTCCTTCGCGCTGTAGCGCAGGCACACCACGTAGCGCAGCCGGCCGCCGACCGTGCGTTGCACCGGCTCGGCGATCCCGGCCTCGCGGACCCCAACCGGGTTGTTCAGATAGGTCCGCATGAAGGCAAGGATCTGGTCGCGGTACCTGTCCGGGAACGGCTGGTTGGCGACGCCGCGATCATCGGTGAAGGTGGTCGGCCCGCCGCCGTCATCGCTGGTGAGGCAGCCGGCGAGCGGGATCGAGAGCAGCGCGATTGCCGCCAGTTTTGATGAAGTCCGCAAAGTCAGCTGTTTCATGTTGCCCCGGCCGCGTCTCATAGACCGACAGGCCGCGAAAGGGAATTCGCAAGTCGGTTATTCCGCGGGCCGCAACTGAAGCCCGGACGCACTCCGGCCCGCCGCCATTGGGGAAGCAATGGACGGACGGGCCGGTTCTGCATCCCTGCGCAAAGGCCTTGCCTTTGTCGCTAGGAACGCAAGCGGGGCAATGTGGATCGAAACTGAGCCCCTCGGATCAGGTTCAGCCGCGCTTGGCCGGCACGACGTGCTTGGTCGCGACCTTGGCACGAATGTGCTTGGTCGCATGCTTTGGCGACTTCACCTTCAGCATGCCCATGTGCTTGTGGTGGCGATGATGGCGATAGTGCTCGTGGTGCATCTTGGCGTTGGCGTTGCGCACCTTCGACGGCAGCTGCTCGCTCTTGATCACGGGGGCGGCCTTGGTCGCCGGAGCAGTCGTCGCCGGGGCAGTCGTGGTTGCCGGCGCGGGGGTTGCGGTCTTGCCGGTTTCGGCGGCGAGCGCGGGCGCTGCGATCACGGACATGGCGAGCAGCGCGGCGGAAATGGTCTTCAGCATGGTGGTCCTCCTCTGGGATCGAGAGGTCTCCGGCCGGATGGTCGGCCTCACCGATCAATGCACGTGACCTTAGGGGCTGCGCACTGAACCCGTTCTGAAGGACGCGGACGGAATTCATTCATGTGAATGACATCTTGGTCATGTTGCCCGCCGCGCCGATCGATCGCGGGATCACGCAATCGTGGGACCGGGCGGGAATGTTCGGCAGCCCCGGGTGTTCAAGTCATCAGGCTTCGGTGTAGGATTACCGAGCACGATCAGGAACGATCAGGAGCAATCAGGAATGAGCAAGACGACGAAGTTTTTGGGCCTCGCAGTGCTCTCGATGACGCTCGCCGCCGGGCCGGTCATCTCGGCCTACGCCGCAGGCAGCGACAATCCCTCGCCGCCGGCTTCCGACAGCAGCAGCAGCAAGGGCAAGAAGGCGGCCAAGAAGGACAAGAGCTCCGCGATCGACGATCAGAAGTTCCTGGCCGGCTATCATGCCGCCTATGCCACGATCTACGACAAGCACGACTACACCGCCGCGATCGAGCAGCTGAAGGCGCTCGGCCAGGACGACCGTGCCGACGTCGCCAACCTGATCGGCTACTCCTATCGCAAGCTCGGCGACTACAAGGTCTCGCAGATCTGGTACGAGCGCGCGCTGAAGGCCGACCCGGCCCATGTGCGCACCTGGCAGTATTACGGCCTCTGGCAGGTCGAACAGGGCAACCGCGACCAGGCGCAATACCACCTGAACCGCATCGCCCAGCTTGCCGGCACCAACAGCGACGAATATCGCTCGCTCGCCGCGGCGCTGGAGAAGCCCCCGGGCACCGGCCTGGTTTACTGAGCAAGCGAACCGTTCAAAACATCAAGCCGGCGCAGTCATCATGACGCGCCGGCTTTTTGCTGCGGCGGCGTCGCATGACGATATCAAGATTGACGCCGACCACGCCGGCTCTGGACCTGGGGCATCCCGCAGGATTGCGGGTCGAACTTACGGGTAGTGCTCGAGGCGCCGGTCGGGCTTTTGCGGACGGCTGGCGCCGATCGTGTCGCCGGCCGCAGCTTCCCCCGGCTTCGCCGGGCGGGCGGTCTTCTCGATCGGCGGTCCGCTGTCGCCGGTCTTCTTGCTGTTGTTCAGCGCCTGGCCGGTGGTGATCAGATTGGCGGCCTGCCCGCCCCCGGTCGAACCGGTCGACGGACCGGAGCTCTGCGCCAACACGGTTCCAGACAGCACCAATGCCGCCATCAGTATTGCCGCGTTGACTGTCATGGAGGGGGCCTTCTGCACACGAATGATGCACAGCAACGCGCCGCTGCCACAGACGTTCCTCCGGCGCCATCATTTAAGGTAAATACGTGGCGAACTCCCGGGCCCTACCCCGGCCTGCGGCAGGAGCACACAGGCGGATTGCCGGGGCTGCCGGCCGCTTTCGACCGACAGCCCATCGTGCCTGGAATGGCGATCCCTTACTTTGCCTTCTGGATCGCCGTGACCGTGTAGCCGCCGTCGCCCTCCTGAGCCTCGAACCTGACCTTGTCGCCGACCTTCACCTGCTTCAGCAACGCGGGATCCTTGACCCGGTAGACCATCGTCATCGGCTCCTCCATGCCAAGGCTCTTGGCCGGACCATGCTTGAGCGTGATCTTGCCCGCGCTCTCGTCGATCTTCTTGACCTCGCCGTTGATATCAGCGGCCTGCGCGAGCGCGGCACCCAGGCTCAGAGCCAATGTGAACAGGCCGGCGCCTGCAAGGTGGATCATCCTGTTCATCGTTGTCGTCCTTCTTCTTGTTGCTGGTTTCATTTCACGATGACGCGGCCGGTCATCCCGTAGTCGCGGTGATCGGGGATCAGGCAGGAATATTCGAACGTCCCGGTCTTGGTGAACTTCCAGACGATCTCCGCGCTCTTCTTCGGCGCCACGCGCACGCCGTTCGGATCGTCGTGCTCCATATGCGGATGCTTCTTCATGACTTCGGCGTGCTTCAGATTCTCCTCGGTGGTCGCGAGCAGGAATTCGTGATCCTCGGTGCCGGCGTTCCTGATCACGAAGCGGATCTGCTCGCCGCGCTTGACCTCGATGCGGAACGGCGTGAACTCCATCTCCTTCATCTCGACCTCGACCGTGCGCGACGGCTTGCTCGGATCTCCGGGCTCGCCGGCCGAATAGGATTGGTGATCGTGTTTTTCGTGGCCATGCGACGGTACTGCTGCGATCGACAGCGCAATCAGCGCGACGCCGATGCTGGTGAGGTGTTTCATCGGATTCTCCATTCTGTGATTGATGCGTGCTTGTCGTGGGATGGCGCGTTGATCCGCTATGCTGCGGCGATCTTGCGCTCCGACGCCTTCGCTCCGATCCCGAAGCCCTTCACCACGGCGAAGATCGCGGGAATCACGATCAGCGTCAGCAGCGTCGACGAGATCATGCCGCCGATCATCGGCACCGCGATGCGCTGCATGATCTCGGAGCCGGTGCCGGTGCTCCACATGATCGGCAACAGCCCGGCCATGATGGCAACCACCGTCATCATCTTCGGCCGAACGCGCTCGACCGCGCCCTCGATGATCGCGCGATTGAGATCGTCGCGACCGATCGTGCGGCCCTCGGCGGCGCGACGCGCCGTGATCTCGGCCAGTGCGTGGTTGAGATAGATCAGCATCACGACGCCGGTCTCGGCGGCAACGCCGGCGAGCGCGATGAAGCCGACCGCGACCGCAACCGACAGATTGAAGCCGAGCGCCCACATCAGCCACAGCCCGCCGACCAGCGCGAACGGCAGCGACAGCATCACGATCATGGTCTCGGCCACCGAGCGGAAGTTGAGGTAGAGCAGCAGGAAAATGATCGACAGCGTCACCGGCACGACGATCCTGAGCCGCGCGGTGGCGCGTTCGAGATATTCGTACTGCCCGCTCCAGACCACGTAAGTGCCGGGCGGGAACTGGACGCCGGCCTGCACCGCGCGCTGCGCATCCGCGACGTATCCGCCGAGATCGCGATCGCGGATGTCGACATAGATGTAGGTCGCGAGCTGCCCGTTCTCGGTCCGGATCGTGGTCGGCCCGCGGCCGGGCTTGATATCGGCGACCTCGCCGAGCGGCACCGCGCCGCCCGCCGGCATCGGCACCAGGATGTCGCTCGCGATCGCACCGGGATTGTCGCGCAGGTCGCGCGGATAGCGCATGTTGACGGTGAAGCGCTGGCGTCCCTCCACCGTGGTGGTCACGCCCTGGCCGCCGAGCGCGGTCGCGATGGTGTCCTGCACGTCCTGCACCGCGATACCGTAGCGCGCGAGCGCCTCGCGGTTCGGCGTGATCTCGAGGTAGTAGCCGCCGAGGCTGCGCTCGGCATAGGCCGACGAGGTGCCGGGCACGCCCTTGACGACCTGCTCGACCTGGCGCGCGAGCTTGTCGATCACGGCAAGATCGGGACCGATCACCTTGACGCCGACCGGCGTCCGGATCCCGGTCGACAGCATGTCGATGCGCGCCTTGATCGGCATGGTCCAGGCGTTGGAGACGCCGGGGAATTGCAGCGCCTTGTCCATCTCGGCGATCAGGCCGTCGACCGTGAGACCGGCGCGCCACTGCTCTTTCGGCTTCAGATTGATGATGGTCTCGAACATCTCCGACGGCGCCGGATCGGTCGCGGTGGCGGCACGACCCGCCTTGCCATAGACCGAGACGACTTCCGGAAAGC
The DNA here is from genome assembly GCF_020889785.1 of Bradyrhizobium acaciae. GTDB lineage: Bacteria > Pseudomonadota > Alphaproteobacteria > Rhizobiales > Xanthobacteraceae > Bradyrhizobium > Bradyrhizobium acaciae. The sequence continues at coordinate 71,256 of NZ_JACMYK010000020.1, read as the reverse complement.
TCCCGATGATCCGGTCCTGCATCTGCAGCAGTTCGGCCGCCTTGGTCACCGAAATGCCCGGCAGCGTGGTCGGCATATAGAGCAGCGTGCCCTCGTTGAGGTCAGGCATGAACTCGGTGCCGAGTTGCCGGGCCGGCCAGATCGAGACGGCGATGGCGCCGAGCGCCAACACAATCACCGGCATCTTCGCCCGCAGCACGCCGTTGATGACAGGACGGTAGATCCAGATCAGGAAGCGATTGATCGGATTCTTGTGCTCGGGGATGATCCTGCCACGGACGAAGATCACCATCAGCGCCGGAACCAGTGTCACCGACAGCAGCGCCGCCGCGGCCATCGCAAACGTCTTGGTGAAGGCCAGCGGCGAGAACAGCCGCCCCTCCTGCGATTCCAGCGTGAAGATCGGCATGAACGACACGGTGATGATGAGCAGGCTGAAGAACAGCGCCGGGCCGACTTCTGCCGCGGCCTCGATCAGGATCGCGACCCGCGACCGGCCGGGCTCGGCCCGCTCCAGATGCTTGTGCGCGTTCTCGATCATCACGATCGCCGCATCGATCATGGCGCCGATCGCGATCGCGATGCCGCCGAGGCTCATGATGTTGGAGCCGATCCCGAGCAGCTTCATCGCGCCGAACGCCATCAGCACGCCGACCGGCAGCATCAGGATCGCGACCAGCGCGCTGCGGACATGCAGCAGGAACACGATACAGACCAGCGCCACCACGACGCTCTCCTCGAACAGCGTGCGCTTGAGGGTGTCGATCGCGGCATAGATCAGATTGGACCGGTCATAGACCGGCACGATCTCGACCGATTTCGGCAGGCTGGTCGCAATCTCCTTGAAGCGCTTCTTGACGTTTTCGATGACGTCGAGCGCGTTGATGCCGAAGCGTTGCAGCACGATGCCGCTTGCCACCTCGCCCTCGCCGTTCAGCTCGGCGATGCCGCGCCGCTCGTCGGGACCGAGCTCGACGCGCGCGACGTCGCGCAGCAGCACCGGCGTGCCGTTGTCGGCCTTCAGCACGACGTTGCCGAGATCGTTGATATCCTTCAGGTAGCCCTTGCCGCGAATGACATATTCGAACTCGGAGAGCTCGACGGTGCGGCCGCCGACATCGGCATTGCTGGCGCGGATCGCATCGCGCATCCGCTGCATGGTGATGCCGCGGTCGCGCATCCGCTGCGGATCGAGGATCACATTGTACTGCTTGACGAAGCCGCCGACGCTTGCGACCTCGGCCACGCCTTCCGCCCTGGCCAGCGCAAATTTCAGGTTCCAGTCCTGAATGGTTCTGGTATCGGCGAGGTTCAACTGCTTCGACATCACGGCATACTGGTAGACCCAGCCGACGCCGGTCGCATCGGGACCGATGGTCGGCGACACACCTGCCGGCAATCGCGATGCCGCACCATTGAGGAATTCCAGCACACGCGAGCGTGCCCAATAGATATCCGTGCCATCCTCGAAGATGACATAGACGAAGGAGACGCCGAAGAACGAGAAGCCGCGGACGACCTTCGACTTCGGCACCGTCAGCATCGCCGTAGTCAGGGGATAGGTGACCTGGTCCTCGATCACCTGCGGCGCCTGGCCGGGATACTCGGTGTAGACGATCACCTGGGTGTCGGAGAGATCCGGAATCGCGTCGAGCGGCAGATGCACGAGCGCGTAGAGGCCCGCGGCTGCCGCAAAGCCGGTGCCGAACAGCACCAGCAACAGATTGCGCGCCGACCAGGCGATGATGCGGGCGATCATGGCCGGCCTCCGCCCGTCGTCTCGCCTTCCGCGGTTGCCGACGGCGCGGCGGCGGCATCGGCAAACCCCTTGATCGCCGCCTTCAGATTGCTTTCGGCATCGATCAGGAAGGTCGCTGACGTGACGACCGCATCACCCTCGGCGATCCCGTCGCGGATTTCGACATAGCCTTCGCCACGCCGCCCGAGCTTCACTTCGCGCGGCTCGAACCGGCCGTTGCCGCGATCGAGCAGCACGGTCTGGCGGCTCCCGGTGTCGAGGATGGAATTATCGGCCACCGCGAGCACCGGCGCAGCGTTGCCGGTGTCGATCTCGGCGTCGACATACATGTCCGGAAGCAGCGCGAGATCGGCATTCTGCAACTCGATCCGCACCCGCGCGGTGCGCGTCTCCTTGTTGACCTGCGGATAGATCACGCTGATCTGGCCGGCGAAACTGCGGCCCGGATAGCTCCGCGCGTGCACCGTGACCTTCTGACCGACCCCGATGCTGCCGAGATCGCGCTCGGCGACATCGACGAGTGCCCACACCGTTGAGACGTCGGCGATCCGGAACAAGACGTCGCCCGGCTGCGCCCGCATGCCCTCGATCGCGGCACGCTGCAGCACGATGCCGTCGCGCGGCGACAGCCACTGGATCGCGATCGGAACCATGCGGCTCTTTTCCATCTCGGCGATGACGGGCTCGGGCACGTCGAGATTGGTCAGCCGCTGCCTGGAGCCGCGACCGTAGGGCTCGATACCGGCGATCGCCTTCGAGGTGATGGTCGCGACATATTCGGCCGCGGCGGACGAGATCGCCGGGCTGTAGATCTCCATCAACGGTTGCCCCTTCGTCACCCGGCTGCCGGTCGTGACGTCGGCTACCCCCTGCACATAGCTCTCGGCGCGCATCGCGATGACGGAGACGCGACGTTCGTCGAGCTGGATCGTGCCGGGCGCACGGACCAGCGTGCGGATGCGGCGCATCTGTGCGGCCTCGGACCTGACGCCGGTGCGCTGGATCTTGCCAGATGACAGTGTGATCGAGCCGTCGTCGCTGTCTTCGCCATCGTAGACGGCGATGTAATCCATCCCCATGGAGTCCTTCTTCGGCACCGGCGAGGTATCGGGAAGGCCCATTGGATTGCGATAGTACTTGATCTTGCGCTCGCCTCTCGCAGAGGGCGCGCTGATGTCGGTCGATCGCTCGGGCTCGCCAGCACCGGCATCGTCATCCGCAGCCACAGGAAGATAGGCGCGCCCGTCAGGCGTCTGCTTCGGCGTCGCCGAGTAGAGCGGCTTGCCGTCGGGATCACGGTAATAGATCGGCGCAGCGCTCTCCGCCGCATGCGCGGCGGAGACAATGACAGCGGTCACCGGTCGCGGCGGCAGGCCGCGGCCGATCCATGCGGCGCCTGCCGCTGCGGCGATCGCAGCGGCAGCGACGGCCCATGTTAAGGGGCTCATTGGTCGGCGACTCATTTCTCGGCCGTGACGACGAGCTTGTTCTCGACCGAGCCGGTCTCGCCCTGCACCTTGGCGCCGAGCGACAATTGCCATCGGCCGGCCATGCCGAAGGTCGCCTTGAACCGGTAGGTGCCAGGCTCGGTACCCGGCATCGGCGTCACCTTGGTGGCCATCTCCTGCATGCCGTCGGGCGCCATGTCGAGCCGGGTCGAGAAGATGACCGCGTCGGAGACGGATTTTCCCGTGCTCTTGTCGACCAGCCGCACCGTGACGATGCGATCGGCGCCGGCCTTGACCGTCGGCTGCACGAGCTGGAATTCGTAGTTCTTGATCTCGGCGTGGGCAGGAAGCCCAGGTACGGCAACGCCGATCAGCGCGGCCGCAGCGGCGCGCGCAAGCTGGAAAGACTTCATGGGTATGATTCCTCGATACGTCTGATGAACCGCGTGAGCGGCATGCAAAGCCACGCGCGCCATCAGGCGCACGCGTCAGCGATCAGGCGCTTTCGGCGCCCGTCAGACCAGGGTTCGAGGCGGATGATCCGGTGGTTTGGCACCAAGGCCGTCAAGCAGACGGTCGTCGCGCGCGGCGAAGGCGCTTTGCGACGGTTCGCGAGCGATCAGCGACATCGCTCCGCCAGGCGCGGGCAGCCAGACGCTGAGCATGCAGAGCGCGAGAAACGGACAGTCTTCGCAGCCCTTGCTCTTGGTCTGGTCCGGACAGCACGGCACGTTGTCCGCCATCGTCTGGTCAGACACTTCGTCCGACATGACCATGCCGGACATGACGTGGCCCGACATGGAATCGCGGCCGGGCGTCCCCTGCATCGCGGCGGCCGAGGCATCCGGCATCATCCGGGCAAACGCCGGCGCCACGGGTGCGAGCAACAGCCCGGCCGCGACGAGCAACAGAACCCAGAGATTGGCGAGCCGCCTCAGATGCATGCCCGCTTGTCGCACGGATCAATGCAACCTGCAAATCCGTGCGACTTCACGATCGCGCCAGTCGGCGGCCTGCGCCGCCGCCTCACGCCTGCTTCAGCACCGCCGGATCGACCGGCATCTTGCGCAGCCGCTTGCCCGTTGCCGCGAAGATCGCGTTGCCGATCGCGGGCACGATGCCCGAGGTCCCGGTCTCGCCCATGCCGCCGGGCGGCTCGGTGCTCGGCACGATGTGGACCTCGATGGCCGGCGCCTGGTCGATGCGCAGCATCTGGTATGTGTCGAAATTGGTCTGCTCGACGCGACCGTCCTTCAGCGTGATCTCACCGTAGAGCGCGGCGGTAACGCCGAAATTGATGCCGCTCTGCAGCTGCGCCTGCACCGTGTCGGGATTGACCACGGTGCCGCAGTCCATCGCGCAGACGACGCGGTGGACGCGGACCGAGCCATCCTTTGCCACCTCGACCTCGGCAATCTGCGCAAGGTAGCTGCCGAACACGAATTGCAGCGACACGCCGCGGCCGCGTCCGGCGGGCAGCTTGCCGCCCCAACCGGCCTTGGCCGCCGCAAGCTCGAGTGCCGCCTTGGCGCGCGGCGACTTGCCGAGCAGTGCCTTGCGATACTCGACCGCATCCTGCTTGGCGGCCGCCGCCATCTCGTCGATCATGCTTTCAGTGACAAACACGTTGTGCGACGGCCCGACACTGCGCCAGAACGCGGTCGGAATGCCCGGCGGTTCGACCCGGACGTATTCGACATGGAAGTTCGGAATGTCGTAGACAAGATTGATCGCGCCTTCGGTCGTATCGGGATCGAGACCGTTGCGGAACGCCGGCGGCAACCAGCGCGCAATCACCGACGAGCCGGCGAAGCGGTTGTTCCAGGCGACCGGCTTGCCCGATGCATCAAGGCCGACCGAGATCCGGTCGAACCAGTAAGGCCGGTACATGTCGTGCTGGATGTCCTCCTCGCGCGTCCACACAACCTTGACCGGCGCATCGACCTGCTTGGCGATCTGCACCGCACGAATGACGCCATCGACCTCGAGCCTGCGGCCGAAGCCGCCGCCGAGCAAATGATTGTGCACCACCACCTTCTCCGGCGGCAAATCCAGCATCTTCGCGGCCACCGCCTGCACCCGCGAGAGCGCCTGGTTGCCGACCCAGATCTCGCAACCGTCGGCGCGCACATGCACGGTGCAGTTCATCGGCTCCATCGTCGCATGGGCGAGGAACGGCAGCTGATAGCTCGCCTCGACCTTGGTCGCCGCGCTCGCCATGGCCTTGTCCGCGTCGCCGGTATTCTGCGCGACCGCGCCCGCCTTCGTGGTGGCGGCTTCGAGTTCGCGCGCGATGTCCGATGTCGCGAGCTTGGCGTGGGCCCCCTCGTCCCACTCGATCGTGAGCGCCGCGAGACCCTTCTTCGCCGCTCCCATATGATCGGCCACCACCGCGACGGCGTCATCGAGCTTCACGATCTGGCGCACGCCGTTGACCGCCTTTGCCGCCGCATCATCCACGCGCTTCACCCGCCCGCCGAACACCGGCGACTGCGCCAGTGTCGCGATCCTGACCCCAGGCGGCCGGGCGTCGATGCCATAGATCGCCGAGCCGTTGATCTTGGACGGCGTATCGAGCCGCTTGGCCGGCGTACCGATCAGCTTGAAATCGGCTGGGTTCTTCAGCGTCACGTTCTCCGGCACCGGCATCTGCGCCGCATCGGCCGCCAGCTCGCCGTAACCAAGCTTGCGTCCCGAGGCCGCATGATGCACCTCGCCGTTCTCGGCGCGGCATGTCCCAGGCTCGACGTTCCAGCGCTTCGCGGCGGCCGCGACCAGCATCGCTTTCGCGGTGGCGCCGGCTTTCCGCATCGGCTGCCAGGAGCCGCGCATCGCGTTGGAATTGCCGGTGGCCTGCACGCCGAGCAGCGGGTTGGCATAGAGCTTGTCGCTCGGCGGCGCGTGCTCGAGCTGCACCTGCGTCAGGCCGATCTCGAGTTCTTCCGCGATCAGCATCGGGATCGAGGTGTAAGTGCCCTGCCCCATCTCGACATAGGGCATGGTCAGTACGACCTTGCCGTCGCCGCCGATCCGGATGAAGGCGTTCGGCGCGAAGTCACCGCCGGCCGCGGCCTCGCTCTCGCTTCTCGCGAACGGCAGGCTCACGCTGAGCAGCAGGCCGCCGCCGGCGATCGCGCTGGCGCGGAGGAAATTGCGCCGCGACAGATCGGCGGCGCGCTCGGTCACAGTGTGGGTCAGCGTCATGGCTCAACCTCCCGACTGCGCGGCTTGCTTGATGGCGTCGCGAATGCGGATATACGTCCCGCAGCGGCAGATGTTGCCCGACATCGCCTCGTCGATATCCGCATCGGTCGGCTTCGGCTTGCTCGCGAGCAAGGCGGAGGCAGACATGATCTGCCCGGACTGACAGTAGCCGCATTGCGGCACCTCGTTCGCGAGCCAGGCGTCCTGGACCTTCTTGCCGACCGGCGTCTTGCCGACCGCCTCGATGGTCGTGATCCTGGAGTCGCCGATGCTGTCGATCGTCGTGATGCAGGAGCGCACAGCGGTATCATCGAGATGCACCGTGCAGGCGCCGCACAGCGCCATGCCGCAGCCGAACTTGGTGCCGGTCATGCCGAGCACGTCGCGCAGCACCCACAGCAGCGGCGTATCGCCGTCGGCGTCGACCGAATGACTGGTCCCATTGATCATGATCTGGAAGGGCATCGTGACACTCCTGTCCTGGTTCGAGCCCGGGGCGGGATCGCGTCCCGCCGGGCGAAATCGGCAGCATTTCAAAGCGATCGGACGCATCATCGCGCCGATTACTCACTTATGGTAATAAATCCAGTTCACGTATTCTGAAAACATCACAATATTACGCATTGAAATGACCATTGGTTTACAATCATGGACCGACTGACCAGCATGTCCGTATTTGCCCGCGTTGCCGATCTCGGCTCCTTCACCGCGGCGGCCAAGGAGTTGCGGATGTCGCCGACCATGATCGGCAAGCATATCCGCTTTCTCGAGGACCGGCTCGGCTCACAATTGATCAACCGGTCCACCCGGCGGCAGGGCCTGACCGAGCTTGGCCGCAGCTATCTCGATCACTGCAAGCACCTGCTGGTAGAGGCGGAGGCCGGCGATGCGCTGGTCGAGGAAGCCTTGAGCGCGCCGCGCGGCAAGCTGCGCGTCGCGACCTCGGTTGCCTTCGGATCGTACAGCCTGGCGCCCGCGCTGGTCCGCTTCATGAAACGATATCCGGAAGTCTCGGTCGACCTCATCCTCAGCGACAGGATGGTCGACCTGCTCGAGGACGGCCTCGACGCCGCGATCCGGGTCGGCACGCTGACCGACTCCACGATGATGTCGCGTTCGCTGTCACCCTACACCGGTGTGGTTTGCGCCGCGCCGCGCTATCTCGCCGAACGCGGCACGCCGCTTCATCCGGGAGATCTCGTCCACCATGAATGCCTGCGCTATCCCGGATGGTCGGATCCGCGGAGATGGACTTTCTTCGGACCGGAAGGCGAAGTCCATGTCGACGTCGGGAGTCGGTTGACGATCAACAATGCGTTCGGCATCCGCTATGCGGCGCTGGCCGGCGCCGGCATCGTGCTGATGCGGGACGAGCTGCTGGCCGACGATATCGCCGCGGGCCGGCTGCAGGTCCTGCTGCCGAACTACACGACGCAAGCCCGCGCGCGCCAGATCCTGTGGCCGAAAAACCGCAAGATGACGCCGAAGCTGCGGGCCCTGATCGACTTCATCGTGGAGACGTATGGCTGATCACGTCCTGAATGGCTCTTGATGCCTCAGCAAACTCGCTGTCGTCCTGGCGAAAGCCAGGACCCATTACCCCAAACGGCAATTGCTGCGCGATGCTGGGGCTACGACCTCATTCCCAATCGAATTCGGTGGTTATGGGTCCTGGCTCCCGTGCGCAATTGCGCACTAGGCCAGGACGACCACAACATTTGCGGCACGCGACGCAAGCCACGCAACCCGCCCCCTCACTTCACCAGCGCCTCGACCTCCTTGCGGAACGCCTGGCGGGAGCCGTCGCGGGAGTAGAACATGTGGCCGCCGGGATAGACCGCGAGCCTGGTGCGGCTCGGACCCGCGAAGGCCGGTAGCTGGTCGAGGATGATCTTCGAGGCAAAGTATGGCGTCGCGAGGTCGAACATGCCGTGGCCGATCAAGAGCTTCAGCTTCGGATCGAGCGCCAGCATCTGGCGCAGCTGCGTCACCGACTCCGGCGGGCTGATGCCGTGACCGAACTCCCAGGCCTTGTTCACGCTTTCGCTGAGCAGATGATAGGAGCCGTCCGGCCGCCAGTTCAGTCTGCGCGTGGTGAGGTCGACCGCGGCACTGGTCAGCGGCGCCATCAGGGGATCGCCTGACGGATCGTTGAAGCGGAAGTAGCTCGAATCCGGATAGGGATCGAAGCCTTCGACCGAGGCATCGTAGCGACCGGTCACCTTGCCGTTCTTGCGATCGAACTCGCGGCGGAATTCGCCGATGTCGAACCGACCGGCGAGCCGTCTGCTCACCGCCTGATCGATGCCGGTCAGGCTCGCGACCTTGTCGGCGAGCCGCGTCGTGGCCTCGGTATCCGCTTGCCCCTTGACGAGATCGAGCAGGAAATCCCCGCGCGCGTAGTTCTCGACGTCGGCGAGATCGTCGCGCGTCACCGGCCCCCTGGCCTGCCGCGCCACCGCCGTCATGGTCGGCAGGCTTGCGACATATTGCAGGATGCTGGTGCCGGTATAGTCGCGGAAATCCAGCACCGGCGAGATCAGGATCAGGCCGCGCACGCCGACGCCCTGCTGCATTTGCAGATTGCGCACCACCTTGGGTCCGCGAATGCCGCCGTAGCTTTCGCCGGTGACATATTTCGGCGAGGTCAGCCGGTCGTATTTCTCCAGCCAGCGGCGGATTACCAGCGCGACCGAATTGGCGTCGCCGTCGACGCTGAAGAAGCGCTTGCGCGCATCCTCCGACGTGGTGACGAAACGGCTGTAGCCGGTGCCGACCGGATCGATGAAGACGAGATCGGTGAAATCGAGCCAGGTGTCGGCGTTGGGTTGCAGCTCGGGCGAGGCCGAGGACACCGCGCCGTCGCCATCGAACGGCAGCCGCCACGGCCCCACATTGCCGAATTGCAGCCAGGCCGATGCGGAGCCAGGCCCGCCATTGAACAGGAACGTCACCGGACGGTTCGCCTTCTCGGCGCCGTCGAGCTGGTAGGAGGTGTAGGCGATGTCGGCGAGCGGCTCGCCCTTGTCGTCGAACACGCGGATCGAGCCTGCGGTGGCGCTGAAGTTCAGCGTGCGGCCCGGCAGCGCGACCGATTGCTTGGTCGTCGAATCCGGCGGCAGGCGATGCTGTTCGGCGGCCGACGCGTTGGCTGCAGCGTTGGCGCCGGAGCCGCTCTCGCTGCGCCCTGCCCGCCCCTTCTGGCCGCTCGGGGCCTGCGCGCTCGGCGACGGCGATGGTTGCGGGGTCTCGTCATCGGCCCGCGCCGCGGTTGCGAGGCAGGCTACCAGCAACGCCGCGGCGAGCCCTGTCGCAAAACTGTTAGCCATACCCTGCACTCCCTGGGCCCGCCTTTAAGCAATCTCGCCGCAAACTGCGGTAGCTTGGCGGCACCCGCAAGGCATGCGGTCCGTTCCCGGACCATCTCGACAAGGCCGCCCGGGATGTATAGACGAGCGCGGCGTAATCCGGGCCAAAAGAGTTCGTGAGCGATGGCTAGCCCCAAGCGATATGACAAGATCGCCTTCGTCGCCAGTCCGAGCGCGGAAGCGCAGGCGGCGCTCGAGCAGCTGACCGCGATGTACGGCAACCATTCGGCCGCCGATGCCGACGTCGTGGTTGCGCTCGGCGGCGACGGGCTGATGCTGCAAACGCTGCACGCCAACATGCGCAGCGGCAAGCCGATCTACGGCATGCACCGCGGCACCGTCGGCTTCCTGATGAACGAATACTCGACGCATGATCTGCGCACGCGGCTCGCCGCGTCGCGGGAATCGCTGATCAATCCGCTGCTGATGCGCGCGACCGACATCCACGGCGCCGTGCATCTGCATCACGCCATCAACGAGGTCGCGCTGTTCCGGCAGACCTACCAGGTCGCCAAACTGCGGATCCTGATCGACGAGCATGAGCGGATGCCCGAACTGATGGCCGACGGCATCCTGGTGGCGACGCCGGCCGGATCGACCGCCTACAATCTCTCCGCCCAGGGGCCGATCCTGCCGATCAACGCGGCGCTGCTGGCGCTGACTCCGATCAGCGCGTTCCGGCCGCGGCGCTGGCGCGGCGCGCTGTTGCCGAATTCAGCCTTCGTGGTGATCGAGGTGATCGAGGGCGACAAGCGCCCGGTCGCCGCGGTCGCCGACCATGACGAGGTCCGCGACGTCCGCCGGGTCGAGGTGCTGTCCGACAAGACGATAGCGATGCGGATGCTGTTCGACCCCGGTCACTCGCTGGAAGAGCGCATCCTGCGCGAGCAGTTCGGCTACTGACGGCGGGCGGCCTCGCCGGGCCCCTGCCCGGCAACCAATCATTAACCCCGGGCAGGATATGGTTAACGCTGGGTAATACCGCATTGGCCCGGTATGCCCGTTCGGGACCGGACCATGTATCGCATCGACTTCAACAAGCTGCGATTTTTGATTTGCGACGACAATCCGCACATGCGCCGCATCCTGCGGACGCTGCTGCATTCGTTCGGCGCGCGCGAGGTGTATGAGTCCGAGGACGGCGCCACCGCGCTCGAGATGTATACCCATTACGTGCCCGATATCGTCATCACCGACTGGTCGATGCCGATCTTCGACGGGCTCGAGCTCGCGCAGATGATCCGGCAGCCGGAATCCAAGGGCAATCCCTACGCGCCGATCATCATGCTGACCGGCCATTCCGAGAAGCGCCGCGTCACCGTCGCACGCGATGCCGGCGTCACCGAATTCCTGGCCAAGCCGATCTCGGCCAAGGGCCTCTACCAGCGGATCATGAACGTGGTCGCCAATCCGCGCCCGTTCATCAAGACCAAGACCTATTTCGGCCCCGACCGCCGCCGCAACACCACCAACACCTATATCGGTCCCGAGCGCCGCGGCAGCGGCGAGGTCGAGGTGCTGCAACAGCCGTCGCTGCTCGAAAAGGCGCGCTCGACCATCTAGGACACCGCCATGGCGAAAGACAAACCTGGGACGATCGAAGTCAAGAGTTTCGGCACCCACCACGTGATCACGCAGCCGAACCCGCTGCGCAAGATGCTGCTGCGGGTCCCCGAGAGCGATCTCGACGATCCCGTCGGCCGCGCCGAAAAGGCGCTCGCCGGGCTGTCCGGCGAGTTCAAGGAGTGGATGACGATCGAGGCCGACCGCCTCTCCGCCGCGCACGCCGCGGTGATGCGCGAGGGCTTCAACGACAAGACGCGCGAGGAGCTGTTCCGGGCGGCGCACGACATCAAGGGCGATGCCGCAACATTCGGTTATCCCTCGGCGGCCGCGGCAGCGGAGAGCCTGTGCCGCATCATCGAGCACGCGCCTGACCTCGGCGCGGTGCCGCAACAGTTGATTGCACATCACATCAACGCCGTGCAGGCGATCGTGCGCAACCGCACCAAGCTCGATACCGCAGTCGTGGCCGGCGTGCTGAGCAAGCAACTCCGCGGCATCGCCGATGAATTCCTGACCCACGCCAACCGCGATCGCCCCGAGCATCTCGAGGCGATTCTCGCGCCGAGCATCGCCCCTGCCGAATAGCGGCGGGGTCGGTCGCCGCGTTGCGGCAGCCTCTCAAGCATCCATTGATCGCAGGAAACGCGGCCTTCTCAGGCCGCGATGAGATCGTCGTCGTAAGGCAGCACCGAGATCGCGTCTTCCGCGGCGAGCTCCTCGCAGAACATCCGCGCATCCTCGCGGGCTGACTCGGTCGCAAAGCGGCGCAGCAGGATCAAGAGCGGCTCGGCGGCCGACTGATCGGTCTCGCAATGGGTCAGCACGCGCTCGACCATGCGGCGATGCAGCCGCGCCGCACCGTCGCCGCTGTCGACATAGCCGACCTCGTGGCTGGCCTCGAGCGCGACGCGGAACGCGGCATAGGTGGATTCCGGCAAGCCGGCGCGACGCAGCAGCGCCTGCAGGCCGTTGCCGCCGCGGTCGTTCAGCAGCGCGGAGACGCGGCCATAGGGCAGCCCGGACAGTTCGGCGAGCGCCGCCCCGAACAAATCGAGATTGCCCGACAGCAGCGCGCGCAGGATCAGCCCGGCGGTCAGTTGTCCGGTGGCGCGCAGATGCGTGATCAGGTTCTGCATGTCGTCGCCAAAGGCGCGCGCGGCGATGTTCACCGTCGAGCGCTCTTTCGCCTCGCCGGCGATCCGGTCGGCGCGGTCGGCGCCGAGCCAGTTTCGCGCGACGACGAATTGCGCCAGCGTGTCGGAGAGCTTTGCGACCAGCGCCAGCCGCGTCGCGGACGGCAGGTCTTCGAGCGCCAGCATCGATTCGCGGATCGCAGCGAGATGGCCGTGACGCTCGACGATGCGATCCCAGGAGAACGGCGCAAGGCCGGCATATGGATTCTCGATCACCTCGAGCGCGGCAGCCGCGGAGCCGACCTCGGCAATCGCAGCGGCAACGGAGGCCGGCAGATTGACGCGGCGCGCGATCGCGCACTGCATCTCGTCGGAGCCGGTCGCGACGATGTCGACGAGATCGGCATCGATCAAGAGCGGTGAATGTTCCAGCACCGGCAGCGCGATCGCCGGCTGGTCGGCCGACAGCGCCTGCATGATCGCGGCCGGCGCCTCCGCGCTGTGTGCAAACACCTCGGCCATCGCCTGACGTACCAGCGGCGACGGGTCGTCGAGCAGCATCAGCAGCGCGCCTTCGGCCGCGATGCGATCGTCCTCGGTGAGATCTGAAATGAGCCAGGCCCGGGCCAACGCCCGTGTCGCCTCTGCCCGCTCGCCTGCTGGAGCGGTCCTAATCCAACTAATGAACTGCCGAACGATCATGGTCCTGCCGGCTTACGCAACGAGACGGCATCGACATACGACGCCACTACAAGGAAAAATAAACCATGACGCTTAACAAAGGGTTCACCATAAACGTTTGGGATTATTGACGTTTCGTTAAGACGGCAATGGCGCGGGACTTCGCGCGCGCAGAAGGCAGCGCTAGCCGTTGCTGTAGGTGCCGTTCGGATCGCTGAACAGATCAAGCCGCCCGGGCGCGCGGACCTTCGGCGTGGCCGCCGTGGTCAGCGCGGAGGAATTGCCCCACAGCTCCTGCACCGCCGGCGAGATCGGCTGCGGACGATCGCCGCCCTGGTAGAGCGAGCGGAACGCCGGCGCCGGCTGCGCCGATGCGACAGCCGAAGTGGCACCGACTGATGAGGCCGCGCCGGCATTCGGGAAGGTCGACAGATAGGACGCGGTGTCAATGGCCACCGCTTGTGTCGGCGTAGTGCTTGCGATCGCATAAGGCGACATGGTGTCGCCGCCCGCCGCCGCAAAGGCGGTGCGCGTGTCCTTCGAATTCGCCGCCGCGGCGTAGCGTGTCGTCAATACCGAATAGACCTGGCTGACGCTGCGCGCGCTGCCCGACTTGTCGTAGAAGATCGACTGGTTCGCGGCAGCCGCCTTCGGAAACATCGTGGCGGCGTTGGCGCTTGGGCTGTCCTCGGCGCTCGAGATCAGCTTGCCGGCGCCCCCGACGCCCATGAAATGCGCCATATAGAGCTCGGCATCGGTCGGGCGACGGCCGAGCGTGCCGGTGAGCCTGAAGCTGTTGGATTGCGTCAGCACCGCCGCCATCGACGACGCCGCATCCGGATCGTCGCGCAGCTTCATGACCGCGTTGCGCGCGGAGGGATCGCTGACCGAATAGCTGCCGTCGGAATTCTTGGTGATGGCGTCGGCATACTGGCCGTAGCCGAGCTGGCTTCCGGCCTCCTTGACGGTGCCGAGCCAGGTCTGGTCGATGAACTGATAGAGTCCATGCGCCGACGAGGTGGTGGCGCCGGCCCGCGGATTGAAATTGGATTCCATCTTCGCGGTCGTGAGCAGATATTCGAAGCTCGTGCCGGTGGTCGCGGCCGCCTGCTTGATCGAGCCGGCGACCTTCAGGCGCGACGGATCGACACCTGCCGAAGCCGTCGTGTTGAAGAGGTCGACCGCCATTGATCGGGTGCCTTGCCGAGCGCCGGCAATCGGCACCCATGTCCTGTCAACCTGCCGTAATTATGGTTAACGGCAGGTTAAGATCAGCGCCGCGGGCGGGAAGCCGACCAGAGCCGCTATTTGCGATAGACCTGCGCCGGGTCGAAACAGACGTTGCCGTCACCGCCCCTCACCGCTTAGCCTTGTAGCTGGTAGCACGGCGTTTATTCGTGCTTAGCGCAACGTAGTCCACGATCGACATGAAGACCCTGGAAGAAGTGAAAAGTGAATATCAGCATCAAGTGGAGATATTCCTCCGCGACCATCCTGTCGAACTGAAGGTCTTTAAGGATTTGTGGGCATCGGGTGAGTTTCGGCAGGCATGCGCCATGGTGCAGGAAGTCACCAAGAATTCCAGGCTTGTGATGTCGGGCGACATGGACAAGGCGGCTGAGCAATTTTTTTGGATGTATATGCACTAGCGATACGCTGCCGCAGAGGCATCGGCATCTCTACGACATCGCGATCGCTGCCGACCGTGTGCTGCCGGTTGCGATGGCACCAGCGGAGCTGTTACCCGAGCCGGACGGACCACCCCTCGAAGGGCTGAAGCGCTATTTGCGATAGACCTGCGCCGGATCGAACAGTCGCTCGGCATCGACGAATGACAGGCTGATGTCGCCGCCCTCGCCCTTCACGGCGCGATAGAAGCAGGATCGCCGTCCCGTGTGGCAGGCAGCGCCGATCTGCTCGACCTTGATCCACACCGCGTCCTGATCGCAATCCATCCGGATCTCGACCACGCGCTGGGTCTGGCCCGAGCTCTCGCCCTTGCGCCACAACGCATTGCGCGAGCGGCTGAAGTACCAGCCTTCGCCGGTCGCGATCGTCTTGCGCAGGGCTTCGTCGTTCATGTGCGCAACCATCAGCACATCGCCGGTCGCGGCATCGGTCGCGACGCAGGTCACGAGACCTGTCGCGTCGAATTTGGGCTGGAAGGCCAGCCCCTCTTCGCGGTCGTGATCGTGAGTCGATGCGGACACGGAAAACCTCGCTTGGAAAAATGCGAGGTTACCGGTTCGGTCCTCGCACCAGGGACAGGAAGCGCTGCTGCTCCGCCGGATTGTCGCGGAACATGCCGGTGAAGCGGCTGGTGAAGGTCGATGCACCATGCTTGGCGACGCCGCGCACCGACATGCAGGTATGCTCCGCCTCGATCAGTATCGCAACGCCGCGGGGCTTCAGCACCTCGTCGATCGCGGCTGCGATCTGCGCGGTGAGATGCTCCTGGGTTTGCAGGCGGCGGGCGAAGATATCGGTCAGCCGCGCCAGCTTGGAGAGGCCGACGACGCGCTCCACCGGTGTATAGGCGATATGCGCCTTGCCGTAGAACGGCATCATGTGATGCTCGCACTGCGAGGTGAATTCGATGTCGCGGACCAGGACGAAGTCGTCGTAGCCGGCGGTCTCGCCGAAGGTGCGGTTCAGCACTTCGGCCGGGCACTGATGATAGCCCTGATAGAGCTCGTCATAGGCCTCGACGACGCGGCGCGGCGTGTCGAGCAGACCTTCGCGGAAGGTGTTCTCGCCGATATAGGCGAGCAGCGTCTTCACGGCGTCCTCGGCTTCCGCTCGCGACGGGCGCGGCTGGTCAGCACGGACGGCGGCCGCCATGAATTCTGAGGGGTCGAGCTCGCTGGCCTTGGCGTCGGCTGGCTTGTTGGGGCGAATCGGCTTGATCAAAGCGTCCATGTCGTCTCCGTTCGACCGGCCCTGGCATTGCCCTCGGGCCGGATGTGTCACCGGGCAGACGGGGCGGATTGTCGAACCGCCGGGCGCCTGAGTCCCCATCTTGTAGCACCACAACGGCGAATGTGGTCCGCGGTGGCCGCATGGCCGGGCTATGTTTCCGGCGCTGCCGTCCATATATAGGACGGTGAAACCCAGCCGCCAAGAGCGCCCGGCGCCGCCGGAACCAGGCATCTGTCCCCATGCTGAACGACATTTACAACAAGCGGATCATCGAGTTGGCCGGCAATATTCCGCGCCTCGGACGGCTGGCCGAGCCGGACGCCAGCGCCACCGCCCACTCCAAATTGTGCGGTTCGACCGTCAAGGTCGACCTCAAGATGGACGGCCCTGTCGTGACCGACTTCGCCCATGACGTGAAGGCCTGCGCGCTCGGTCAGGCCTCCTCCTCGATCATGGCGAGCCATGTGGTGGGCTCGACCGCGGACGAGCTGCGCGACTTGCGCGAGACCGTCCGCAAGATGCTGAAGGAAAACGGCCAGCCGCCGCAGGGCGGCAAATGGGCCGACATCGCGCTGCTCGAGCCGGTGCGCGACTACAAGGCCCGTCATGCCTCGACGCTTCTGACCTTCGATGCCGTGGTCGATGCGATCGGCCAGATCGAGGCCAAGGCCAAGCAGCCGGCGTAAGCCTTACCGCCGGCGAAGACCCTACTGGGACGGCTGGACCGGCGCCGGCGCTGCGGTGCCGCCGGTCGGCACCTCGGCCTCGGCGGTCTTGGTCGCCTTCGCGGCCTGCGGTGGCGCCTCACCCTTCATCGCGCTGCTCACGAAGCGATCGGTGTTCTTCGGCTTCGCTTCGGCAACGGGAGTTGCATTGTCCTGCCGCGGCAGCACATCGGCGACCGCATCCGTGGTGACGAGATTGGTCAGCCGCAATTCGGCCGCGGACAATTCGTGCAGATCTTCCCACGGCGGCACGCTGAGTGCGAGCGACAAAAGCTCACCTGCCCCGCCCATGTCGAAGGTGTACTTGGCGAGACGGCCGATATCGCGCTCGACGATCATCAGATCCTGCGCGGTGTAGCTCGCGGCCTTGGCGTCGTCGGCGCGGTCGCCCATCCATATCTGATGCACGCGGACGTGGGCGGCCGGCGGCACGTAGCGCGTCTTGCCCGACAGCAGCAGGAACACGCACATCGACTCGCAATAGGCATCCGGCAGCACGCTGGCGCGATCACCGGTCGCGGCCTGATTGGCGACGCTGATGCCAACCGTGGTCAGCGCGCCGAGACCGCGGAAGCGGCGGCCGAGCGCGATCGCGTCGTTGACCGAGCCGCCGCTGGAGTCGAGCACGATGGTGGCGCCGTTGAGCGGGCGGCTGCGCGCAAACTCGTCGAATTCCTTGGGGCTGTCAGCCGTGATGATGCCGACCGCCGACACCCAGCCCCGGCAATTCGGCTGGCAAGCGATCCAGCTGAACTTCATCGGCAGCTTGCGCTCTTCGAGGGTCGAGCTCGCCCGTGCGGAACTGCCCGCCGTGGTGACCGTGCCGGAAACTGCGAAGCAAACGGCAACGGCGCCGGTGAGCACCCAACTGCGCAACGAGAACGACTTGACGAGCCTCAATTTGGTTCCTTCCCCCAAGCTCTTGGTGATGCGAGCGGTGGCAATGGCCCCATGGCAACGCGCCACGATTCTGTCATCGGCGCGTAACGGGAACGGTAGCCCTGCTGACCTGGACCGTCCATAGGACCCTTGCTGCAGCGCCATTTCCGCTGTGCAATAGTTGCGAACTGTGGCGTAAATATCTGCAATTGAACAGTTCCTTGGCTTGGAACCCCCGCAAGACTACGTACATACTTGCGTATGCCGTCGACAGATCATTCAACATCAGACCATCCGCGATGCATGGACTGTGCCACCGCTGCGCGTCGATTGCCGCGCAACTTCGGCCGCGCCCTGATCTGGATCTACCGGCACACGCTGTCACCGCTGGTGGGCTATAACTGCCGGCACCTGCCGACCTGCTCGGTCTATGGCGACGAGGCGATCGAGCGCTTCGGGCTTTGGGCCGGCGGCTGGATGACGCTGGCGCGGCTGCTGCGCTGCCAGCCCTGGGGCACGTCGGGGATCGACAACGTGCCGGCGGTCGAGCCGCCGGGCGCGCAGTGGTACCTGCCATGGCGCTACGGCCGCTGGCGCGGCGTCAACGACGTCTGATCAATTGCTGCGGCGCTTCCAGGCGCAGCGCGCATTGCTGGTTCGGCGGAACTGTGGCGATGCTTTCTGCATTGTTTCGTTGCCCGCTCGGGATCCCCTCGGGGAGGAAACAACAATGCGCTGGAAAATCAGCCACAACGGTCACGACCCCCGGCAGATCGATTTGTTGGCCGTGCTTGCCCTGCTCGTCGTGATCATTGCCGCCTACGGCTACTTCACCCACAATTCCAACAAGCCGAGCACGACGGCGTTCATCGTGCCGAGCCAGAGCGTCAAGTGGTGAGGCACATACCTACTCGGCTGGAGCAGTGCGCACCCGGCGCGGCCGCGTGATGACCACGACCACCAGGGCCGCCGCGACGAAGGCCGTCGCCACGTAGCCCGCGCTATGCAGCCATTCGCGCGCGAACAGCAATCCGCCGATCGCCGAGCCGATGGCCTGGCCGATATACAGCACCGAGGTGTTGAGCGAGACCGACGCCGACGCGAGCGCCGGAGCCGCACCGACCAAACGCACCTGCTGCATCGAATTGGTCGAGGCGAAGCCCAGGCCCCACACCGCAACGGAGGCGGCCATCAATGCATAGGCGCCCGCGCTCAGCGCCCAGCCGGCCACGCCCGCGAGCAGCAGCACGGTGAACAGGACCGACGTCTTCCAGGCGCCCCAGGAATCCACGATGCGGGTTGCGATCGCGATACCGACGAAGCCGAAAATGCCGTAGAGCGCGAACACGATCCCGACGGCGTCGGCATTGGCGCCGGTCAGCTTGGCGAGCAGCGGCCCCATGAAGGTGAACACCACGAACTGACCCGACATCTGCAACGTCGTGATCGACAGCAGCAGGATGACGGTTGGATTACGGCCGAGATCGGCCCACGTCCTCAAATCGACCGGCACGCCATGCAACCCGCCGGGCAGCCGCCACCACAGCAGCAGTGAGCTCACGAGCCCGGTCAGCGCGATCGCGCCATAGGTCACGCGAAAACCGTAACGGCTTGCGATGAAGGTGATCAACGGCAGCCCGATCGCGGCGGCGAGCGACCAGCCGAGGAAGATGTAGGCGATCGTGCTGCCGCGCTTCTCCACCGGCACGATCAGCGCCGCGGTGCCGGCCGCCTGCGGTGTGTAGAGCACGCCGACCGCGAGCATCACGAGGCGGATGGCCAGCAGACTGTCGTAGTCCGGCGCGAAAGCCGATGCTGCGTTGGTCAGCGTCAGCACCAGCAGCGTCGCCGTCAGCAAGGCGCGCCGTTCGAACCGGCTGGTCAGCCAGGCCGTCACCGGCGAGCCCACGCACAGCACGATCGCGCCGAAGGTGATCAGGAGACCCGCAGTGTGGATCGTGACGCCGAGGCCATCAGACAATTCCGCCAGCATGCCGGCCGGCGCCAGCACCGAGCAGCCGGTGACGATGTTGCCGAGCATCAATGCGGTAGGAGCGAAGCGTTTCACGCCGCGGTGTTAGCAGACTCCGAGATCAATGCAACTGCATCTAAATGCATGGCACTTGATCGTTTGGCGCCTCTTGCGCTCACGGCGCCCGCGATGCCGTCGGCGCCGCGTCGACGCTCGGCGAAACGACAGGCGGAATCGGAGCCGCGGGCTTCGGACCTGCCGTCGCCGCCGGACACGATGCCAGAAGCTGCGTCCATCCCCGATCCAGCCCGGTCGTGTCGATGTCGAATGTTGCATAGCCGGGCTTCAGGTCGGACTTTGCATCGGACCTGACGTCGGATCTGGCATCGGACGACAGCGTGCTCTCGCCGACCTGTAGATGCGGGACCGCCAGCATCGCCTGCACGCTGTCCGAGCTCACCGGGTCGCTCCAGACCTCGTATTTGCCGAACCGCGCCGGCGATCTGCCGAACGCGATGGTCTTGGTGGCGCCGGCCATCATCACCACCGTGCTCTTGCCGGCGACGCCTTCATCGAATTCGCGCACGAACATCAGCCGCCCGCGATCCCTGTTCTCGCAGAACAGGCGCCACTCCATCATGCGGAACGAACTGCCGTCGCCCTTTTTCTCCTGCGCGATCTTGCGCACATAGGGCCGCGTTTCCTTCTCCACCGCCCACAGGGTTTCCGGCAACGGCCGCGTATCGATTCCGAAGCGATAGAGTTCCGGCCGCGTCAGCACGTGCAGGCTCTCGAACTTCACAGTCCGGATCAGTTCGCTGAGCTCATGGCTGATCCCCATCGCCGCCAGGAACAGGTTGCGGTCGCGATCGGCGCTCACCATCTCGCGCCGCCTGAAGTCCGCGACAGCCTGGGCCGGAGGATGCCCATGGACCACGAACATCAGCTTGGAATTGTGCACCCCGAGCACCGAATCGGGTGCCACCTCGCGGGTGGTCGCGCCCAGGAACAGATAGGCGCAGGCCGAAACGCACATCGCATTTCGGGTGGTGAGTTCGGCCTCGACCTCCCTCTTCGCAGCCTTGATCTTGAGGCAGGCGGCGTCGACCTGCGTGCCGGTGGAACAGGCCGGCACGTTGGTGCGGCCGACCCGGGCAACCGCCTTGCGCGCACGCAGAAACCGCGCAATCGCATAGGACTGCTCGACGTTTCCGCCGGGCGAGTGAAGGTAGATCGGAAGCTGCGTGTCCTTTATGGCAAGCAGGAAGCTGCGAATCCGCGCCGCCGCATCCCGATCGATCTCGCCTTCGATCGCAATCCAGCGATCGCAACCGGCGCCGCAGGCATTCGCCGGTCCCTTGGCGAGGTAGATCGTCAGCCGTTTCGCAAATCCGACCTTCTCGACCGGTGTTTCTTCCGCGCGCAAGACGCCGGGGATCAGAAGCAGCGCCACGAAAAACAGGACACGGGAAAGCATGAATTTGGTGGATCGCACGATGTCGGGAAGGTGGGACGTTCGACGTTAGACGATGATCGGCAGCGTCGCAACGTTCGGTGCCGTCAGGTGCGGCGAGCTTGCCTCAATTCCCTGCCGCAGGAGGGCCATTTTCTTGATATTGCCGGATTGCAGGCGTCAAATCCCCTGCTATACCGCTGCTTTCCGCTTACCTGCGCTCGTTCGCAGGAGTGAGCTACAGGAGACATCATGGCAGACACGCCACCCAAATCCGAATCCGGATTCCAGTACAGCCTCTCCAACCTCAAACCCGCAGAACCCGTGGACAAGATCGCCCTCACCTTCCCTGATGGAGCGAGGCGTGAATTCCCGAGAGGCACCACCGGTCTCGACATCGCCAAAGGCATTTCGCCCTCCCTCGCCAAGCGCACCGTCGCGATGGCGCTCGATGGCACGCTTGCCGACCTCAATGATCCCATTGAAGCCGACGCCAGGATCGAGCTGGTCGGCCGCGACGACCCGCGCGCGCTGGAACTGATCCGGCACGATGCCGCGCATGTGCTCGCCGAAGCCGTGCAGTCGCTGTGGCCGGGCACCCAGGTCACGATCGGCCCGGTGATCGAGAACGGCTTCTACTACGACTTCTTCCGCAACGAGCCGTTCACCCCGGAAGATTTTGCCGCGATCGAGAAGCGGATGCGCGAGATCGTCGCGCGCGACAAGCCGTTCACCAAGGAAGTCTGGGATCGCGAGAAGACCAAGCAGGTGTTCCGCGACAAGGGCGAGGCCTTCAAGGTCGAGCTGGTCGACGCCATTCCCGGCAACGAGCCGATCAAGATCTATTTCCAGGGCGACTGGTTCGATCTGTGCCGCGGTCCGCACATGACCTCGACCGGCAAGATCGGCAACGCATTCAAGCTGATGAAGGTTGCCGGCGCCTATTGGCGCGGCGATTCCAACAATCCGATGCTGACCCGCATCTACGGCACGGCATTCGCGAAGCAGGAAGACCTCGACGCCTACCTCAAGCAGATCGAGGAAGCCGAGAAGCGCGACCACCGCAAGCTCGGCCGCGAGCTCGACCTGTTCCACTTCCAGGAGGAAGGCCCCGGCGTGGTGTTCTGGCACCCGAAGGGCTGGACCATCTTCCAGCAGCTGATCGCCTATATGCGGCGCCGGCTGCTCGGCGACTACAACGAGGTCAATGCCCCGCAGATCCTCGACAAGGTGCTGTGGGAGACCTCGGGCCATTGGGACTGGTATCGCGAGAACATGTTCGCGGCGCAGTCGGCCGGCGACGAGGCCGAGGACAAGCGCTGGTTCGCGCTGAAGCCGATGAACTGCCCGGGCCATGTCCAGATCTTCAAGCACGGGCTGAAGAGCTACCGCGACCTGCCCTTGCGGCTCGCCGAGTTCGGCGTCGTGCATCGCTACGAGCCGTCGGGCGCGATGCACGGCCTGATGCGGGTGCGCGGCTTCACCCAGGACGACGCCCACGTGTTCTGTACCGAAGAGCAGCTCGCCGATGAGTGCCTCAAGATCAACGAGCTGATCCTGTCGACCTACGCCGATTTCGGCTTCGATGGCGAGCTCACTGTCAAGCTCTCGACGCGGCCCGAGAAGCGGGTCGGCACCGACGAGATGTGGGATCACGCCGAGCGCGTGATGGCGACCGTGCTGTCGGAGATCAAGGCCAAGGGCAGCAACCGGATCCGCACCGAGATCAATCCGGGCGAAGGCGCGTTCTACGGGCCGAAGTTCGAATATGTGCTGCGCGACGCCATCGGCCGCGACTGGCAATGCGGCACGACCCAGGTCGACTTCAACCTGCCGGAGCGGTTCGGCGCGTTCTACATCGATCACGACGGCTCGAAGAAGGCACCGGTCATGGTGCACCGCGCGATCTGCGGCTCGATGGAGCGCTTCATCGGCATCCTGATCGAGCATTATGCCGGCAACTTCCCGCTCTGGCTGGCGCCGACGCAGCTCGTGGTCACGACCATCACCTCCGAAGGCGACGAGTACGCCAAGGTGGTGGCGGCGGCGGCGCGCCGCGCCGGGCTGCGGGTCGAGATCGACCTGCGCAATGAGAAGATCAACTACAAGGTCCGCGAGCACTCGCTGGCCAAGATCCCGGCCCTGCTCGTCGTCGGCAAGAAGGAAGCCGAAACCCATTCGGTCTCGGTCCGCCGCCTCGGCAGCGAGCGCCAGGTCGTGATGCCGACCGATGAGGCGATTGCCGCGCTGGTCGATGAAGCAACGCCGCCGGACGTGAAGCGGGCGCGATCCGCCGCGTGATCTTCACAATCGGTCTAAACTGGCTTTCGCTGGCTCCGTCGTGCCCCCATCTTGGGGGCACGACTCCCCTTGAAGGACATTTCCGTGCCCGATGCCATTGAACTCCTGAAGACACGCCGTTCGCTGAAACCGCGCGAGATGACCGGCCCCGGGCCGTCCGCGGCCGAGCTCGAGACCATTTTGACGATCGGTGCGCGCGTGCCCGACCACGGCAAGCTGGCACCTTGGCGCTTCATCGTGTTCGAGGGCGATGCCCGCGCGCGCGCCGGTGACGTGATCGCAAAGGTCTTCGCCCGCAAGAATCCCGGCGCGCCCGTCTCCGACATCGAGGTCGAGAAGAAGCGCCTGACCGATGCGCCGCTGGTGATCGGCGTGGTCTCCTTCACCAAGCCGCACCCGAAGGTGCCGCCGTGGGAGCAGGAATTGTCGGCGGGCGCGAGCGCGATGAACATCGTCACCGCCGCCGCAGCCCTCGGCTACGGCGCCTGCTGGCTGACCGGCTGGTTTGCCTTCGACCGCGACGTGCTCGACGGTCTCGGCCTGAAGCCGGACGAAAAGCTCGCAGGCCTGATCCACATCGGCACGCCGACCAAGCCGAGCGAGGACCGGCCGCGCCCGTCGCTGTCGGATATCGTGACGCGGTTCTAGACGAGGCACCGCCTCGTAGCCCGCATGAGCCAACGGCTCGCGCGAACGCGCGCCCGACGACAGGCTCCGCGATATGCTGGACGCTCCTCCCGGGTGGCGCTTCGCTCACCCGAGCTACGGGAACCGTGGTCATTCCGGATAAAAGCTCAAGCCGCCTTCGACGCGCGCTCCGCAAAGCCGCTCAGCAAGGCTGCGATCTCGTGCCCCGGCCTCGCAGCGCTGAACAGGAATCCCTGCACCTCGTTGCAGCCTTCGGCGCGCAGCCAGTCGAGCTGATCCGTCGTCTCGACGCCTTCCGCGGTCGTGGTGATCTTGAGGCTGCGGCCGAGGCCGGAGATCGCACGCACGATCGCGACACAGTCCGAGCGCCGCGCCAGATCCTTCACGAAGGAGCGGTCGATCTTGATCTTGTCGAACGGAAAGCTGCGCAGATAGCTCAGGCTGGAATAGCCGGTGCCGAAATCGTCCATCGAGATGCTGACGCCGAGCTCGCGCAGCTGATGCAGGATGGCGAGATTGGCCTCGGTCTCCGCGAGAAACACCGATTCGGTGATCTCGAGCTCGAGCCGGCGCGCTGGCAGGCCCGAATGCGCCAGCGCCGAGATCACGGCCTGAACCAGATTGCGGCTGCGGAACTGGACCGGTGAAAGATTGACGGCGACCTTGACGTCGGCCGGCCACTTCATCGCCTCGGCGCAGGCCTCGCGCAGCACCCATTCGCCGAGCGCGACGATCAGGCCGATGTCCTCGGCGACCGGGATGAACTCCGCGGGCGACACCATGCCCTTCTGCGGATGCCGCCAGCGCAGCAGCGACTCGAAGCCCGAGATGCGGTCGGCGGCGATATCGATCAGCGGCTGGTAGTGCAGCTCGAACTCGCCGTTGCTGAAGGCCGCGCGCAGATCGCGCTCCATGTCGCGGCGCTTCTGCGCCTGCTGATCCATCTCCGGTTCGAAGAAATGATGCACGCCGCCGCCGTCGGACTTGGCGCGGTACAGCGCCATGTCAGCGTTGCGCATCAATTCTTCCGACGACGTGCCGTCACCCGGCGACAGCGCAATCCCGACGCTGGCGCCGACCACGACTTCGAGCCCGTCGATGTTGTAGGGCGCGCTCAGCGCATCGATCAGCCGTTCGGCAAAAGCGCTCGCCTCCTTCGGCGAAACGTCGGCGGCAAGCACGATCGCAAACTCGTCACCGCCTAGGCGGGCCGCCACGTTGTCGTCACGGACCACCTCGCGCAACCGCTCCGCCACCAGCTTGAGCAGCCGGTCGCCCATCGGATGCCCGAACGAGTCGTTGACGTTCTTGAACAGGTCGAGGTCGATGCACATCACCGCGACGCGCTTGTTGCCGTTTCGGCCCCGCTCCAGCGCCTCGCTCAGGCGCTGCTGATAGAAGTCGCGGTTCGGCAGGTTGGTGAGGCCATCATGGTGCGCCATGTGGGCGATCCGCGCTTCGGCGGCGCGACGCTCGGTGATGTCGACCACCGCGACCAGATAGCCGTCACGGCCCTCGAACGCCACCTTGCGTCCGAAGGTCAGCACATGGATCTCGGTGCCATCGGCCTTGACGTGCCGCCAGTCGCGGCTCGATTGATAGACGTCGCCGATGTCGCGCAAGGCTGCACTGTGCATGCTCCACTCGTCAACCGGCCAGATCTCGCGCAGCGTCATGCCGAGAAATCTCTCCCGGCTGTAGCCATAGTGCTGAACGGCGGCGTCGTTGACGCTGAGGAATTCCATCGTGCCGGCGTCGAACACCCACATCGGCATCGGGTTGTTCTCGAACAGCAGGCGGAACGACACCTCGCGCTGCTTCAGCGCCGTGACGTCGGAGACGGTCAGCGACAGCATGTCGCCGAACGCCGTGACGCCGAGCCGCAGGCAGCGATCGCCGCTGTCGATCTCGAACTGGCCGCCCGGACCGCTTCCAACGAATCCGAGCAGGCGGTCCATCACCGCCGGCGCGGCAAGCGGATTGCCGCCGGCGCTGAGCCGGCGCCACAGCAATTCGGTTGCGGGCCGCATCAAGAGCTTTGCAGCACCCTGGTTGAGATGCACGACCTGGAAATCGGCCGGCTCGCCCCGCGCATCGCGGATCGCGGCGAGCGACAGCACGCCCTCGTCGGTGGCCGAGAAAATCGTATCGAGCAGATTGTACTGCGCATTGCGCTCGTTGACGTAGACGCCGACCAGGATGCCGCCCCAGCGCGACCGCGTCGGCAGCGCCAGCACGTCGAAGGTCCGCACCAGGCCGTCGCGCACGCAATGTGCCGATGCGAGATAGGGCCGACAGTTCTCGCGCGCGTTTGCGGCGGCTTCGGTCAGCGCGGTGGCGCAGTCCGGCGGCAGCGCGCTGAGCGGAATGTCCCAGCGCTCGTCGTTCAGCCAGGTCTGGACATAGCGGCCGGTGTGCGAGACGCTGAGCACGCCGTCGACGTTCCGCAGCAGCACGATATGATCGGCGAGCCGGCCGAGACTGCCGAGCATCACGTCTTCATAGTGCGGCAGCTTCTCGCCGGGACGAACCGCGGCCTGCCACTTGCGTTGCAGAACCGGAACGTCCGCGAACATCTCGGAATTGAACTTGGCCGATGTCTTAGCTGATTTCTTGTTGGCCATGACCATGGCACGCCCCGTTCACGCAAACGCCAGAGCATGATCCGGAAAATGTGCGAAGCGGTTTTCCGAAAGGATCATGCTCAAACAAAAAGCCAAAGCGCGATGACGCCTCAACGTGAACCCATCGCGCCGTGGTCCCCGTGGCATCCAAGTCATGCCGCGGCTTAACGCCATGTAAAAATAGCGATGCTGCGCGTCGCCGCCAGCGATTATGACAGCTCAAATTCGCGCGATGGTTAGTTCGCGTTAGAAACTATGACGGTTGCATGAAATGCAGCGCGGTCGGGCGTCAGCGCGCCACGACTTCGACTTCGCCATCGACGCCGTTGACGACGTTGAAGGGACGCTCGAACACCTTGCCCTCGTTCTTGGCGATTGCACGATACTCGCCTTCCGAGAGCACGACGCGCGGGAACGCGCCGATCGATTCCTTGATCACGTCGCCGCCCGGCGTAATCACCGACCATGCGGTGTTGGCGAGCGCCTCGCCGCCCTTCTCGCTGACCAGCTTCAGCGTGATCACGGCCGCGCGATGCGTGACGGTGACGTCGGTCAGCTTGCCTGCCGCGACGCGAATGTCGGAGCGCACCACCGAGTTGGCGTCACCATAGTTGGAGACGATGTAGTAGGTACCCTCGGGCAGCAGCGCGACATCGCCGGCGGAGACGTTGGGCACCAGCGGGCCGCGGTCCGAGCCGTCGAACTGGCTGCCCTTGTAGATCGCGAACGAGATCTGGTTGGCCGGGATCTTGCTGGAGCCGACCCGGCCTTCGATCCGCAGGCCGCCGGCCGGCAGCACGAACGACTCGCGGTCGGTCTCCGACTTCAGGCTGACGGCACGCACCGCGCTGACGAGGCCGAGCGCGACATGGACGACGTAATTGCCGGGCGGCAGCACGACGTTCGGCGTCGCCCCGCGCTCCTCGCGGACCAGCTTGTAGGTGCCGTTGTCGTCCGGCTTGTCGGCGAACACCCGCCACACCAGCCCGGCATTGATGACCGGCAGGTCCTTGCCGTAGCGCGCCGTCAGCGACAGCACCGCCTGCCCGGCGGTCGGGGAGCCGGCCGGCGGCGTCACCGGAGGCACGGTCGCAATGGATGGCTGGACGATGGTCGGTTGGGTCAGCGGACCGGGCAGAACAGGCCCGGAACCGGCCCCGGACGGCGGCGCCAGATTGAGGGCCGGGCCGGACGGTACATCCGGCACCGAAGCAGGCGGGATCGGCGGCGGCCGGTCGCTGAAAAACTGCGCCGACACGGAACCCGGGACCATCGCGAGCAAAAATGCCGCAAGCGCCACTAGCGGAAGGAGCCGCATGCCCCGCCCGCATCCGCCGATGCCGTTGCCCCTCGAAGTCATCCCCATGCTTTTCAACGAAAACGCGGCGAATTCAAGCCTTCGTGCAAGGGGCGTCCAAGGCTTTGTCACAATCCGGACGGCGCCGTCCCCCTCTTTGGAACCGGTCGATCAAGCCGATGTTAGCCATATCGTCGCGGTCCAGTCACATTCCCTGCCTAGGGCGGTCCAGCCGGGCATGAATCATGCCTGCTCGGAATAACCATGAAGACGGACGACGCTGGCGCCGCCATGCCGCGCGGCCTAGTCTCGCGCTGGCAGGAGATTTGTCGTGTTGGATAGCTGGATGGGCCGAGGCCACAAGAGCTCCGACGGCCCCGACAAGGTAGGACTTGGACCGGTTCGCCGGCCGGTGATCGGGCTTGCGCTCGGCGGCGGCGCGGCGCGCGGCTTTGCCCATATCGGCATCATCAAGACCCTGCTCGCCCACGGCATCGTCCCCAATGTCGTGGTCGGCACCTCGATCGGGTCCGTGGTCGGCGGCGCCTATGCGGCCGGCCATATCGACAAGCTGGAACAGTGGGCCCGCAGCCTGCAGCCGCGCAGCGTGCTCGGCTACCTCGACATCCGCCTCAACGGCTCCGGCCTGATCGGCGGCGCCAAGCTGGCCGCCGAGATCGAGGCGGCGCTGGGCCAGGTCATGATCGAGGACCTCTCCGTCAAGTTCGCCAGCGTCGCAACCGAAGTCCGCACCGGGCACGAGATCTGGCTGACCCAGGGTCGCGTGGTCGACGCCATGCGCGCCTCCTACGCCCTGCCCGGCATTTTTGCGCCGGTGCTGATCGGCGACCGCTGGCTGGTCGACGGTGCGCTGGTCAACCCGGTGCCGGTTTCGGCCGCGCGCGCGCTCGGCGCCGAGATCGTCATTGCGGCGAACCTCTCCAGCGACGTATTCGCGCACTCGACCACGATCTACAATCACGGGCCGTCGGCCGCGCCAGAGGTGACGGTCGCGGTGACCGCCGAGGCGGAGATCGAGCCGGAGCCGCCGAAGCGCCGGTTCGGCCGCTTCTTCTCCGCCGAACGCACCGTGAAGCGGGAGTTTTTCGGCAGCGCCAGCCGGCCCGGAATCTCCAGCGTCATGGTCGACGCCTTCAACATCATGCAGGACCGCATCACCCGCGCACGCCTCGCCGGCGATCCGCCTGACATGCTGATCTCGCCGCGGGTCGGTCAGATCGGCTGGTTCGACTTCCACCGCGCCGACGACCTGATCGCACACGGCATCCGCGCGGCCGAACGCGCCATCGGCGCGATCGAGGAAGCGATCGAGGTCCTGGCGCCGCCGTCGACCGGCGCAGGCACCACGGGGAAATAACGCTCAGGCGGTCTTGATGTAGTCGCGCAGCGCTTCCTGCTCGCGCTCATATTCCTGCACGCGGCGCTTGACGATGTCGCCGATCGAGATCAGCCCGACCACCTTGCCGTCCTCGACGACAGGAAGGTGGCGGAATTTTCCCGTGGTCATCATCTCCATGATGCCGCTGACCGTATCGGTCTCGCGACAGCTCACGACTTTCTTGGTCATGACCGCGCTGACCGGTTCGTCCAGTGCGCCCGCGCCGCGTTCGCTGAGCACGCGCACAATGTCGCGCTCCGACAGGATGCCCTCCATGCGGCCCTGCTCCATCACCAGCACCGCGCCGATCTTGCGTTCGCCGAGCAGCTTGACCGCGGCCGAGAGCTTCGCGTCGGGCGCGACGCTCATGACCTGATGGCCCTTTGCATCGAGAATGGAACGTACCGTCATTGTCGGCCTCCCTGAATCCGTTCGTGCCCCGCTTGAGCGGAGCCGAGCCTGTTCGCCAGAGTCTTCAATCAACAGTTCCGCGCCGATGTCGGTTCCGGGGCGCGGTCAGTAGCTGGGCTCGATTTTGTCGGCCCGCTTTGTTTCTGCGTCGCAAAGATGATGGAGGAATTCGAACCGAGCCGCAAGCGGCGATCAGACGCGCCCCGACTGATCGACCGATGACGCATCTGCAGCATCGTCCCGCGTGCGCGCGATCGGGTCGAACAACGAGAACAGCAGCAACCCGGCGAGGAAGCCGCCGATATGAGCCTGCCAGGCGACAACCGTGTCCTCACCGCCGAGCGACAGCGACGTGGCGCCGAACAGGATATTGACGCCGAACCAGATCGCCAGGAAGCCGAGCACCCGTCCGTTGCGCAGCGCCCGCCACAGCGACAGCGCAGGCACCTTGGCGGCCGCCTCGGCGTCGCCCCGGTTGAACGACAGGAAGCTGCCCTTCACGAAGGCGAAGCGGATCGCCGCCGCCATCGTTCCCGACACCGAAGCCGACGCGCCGATCATCGGCGCGATCGCGTGCTCATGGGTCAACAGATGTGCGAGCGCGCCGGCGGCCGCCGTCACCGCCATGAAGACAAAGAAGCGCACCGCGCCGAAGCGGCGTGCCAGTGCGCTGCCGAACGGCAACAGCCACAGCACGTTGAAGCCGATATGGGTGAGGTTGGCGTGCAGCAGCGAATAGGTGACGAAGGTCCAGACCTTGGCACCCTCCCCGCCCGGAAAGGTGATGTCGAGCAGCGTCGAATCGTAGCGCTTCGGGATGAAGCCGAAGACATCGATGGTCCAGTTCTCCATCTCCGGTGGCAGCAGCACCCGCAGATGGATCACCGCGATCAGCACGACGTAGGCGGTGAGCGCCGGCGGCAAGGTCAGGATCGGCTCGCGTGGCGCCTCCGGCGGCGGCGCGAGCGGGGATTCGGGATGGGAGTCCAAGGGGTCGGCGACCTCGAATACGGCTGTGAATCAGAGATAGGCGGCTTTCGCACCGCTGTGCAAGTGCACAATCCCGAAATCGGACAGCCGGCGTCGCGCGGCGCCGGGATCGACAGAAAGGAAAGGGAGGGCGCTGAGAACGCCCTCCCTGATCGGCTGGTCTTGTCGTGCCCCAGAGGGATCGGGAGACCATCCCCACCCCTCCCCGCACGATGACCAAACTGTTTGACGCCACCTGTGTATCAACCACGCCGGTGCTTGGGGCAGCCGGCGAACGGGAACGCGTGGACCCTATTCGGACCTCGCACCGGCGCCAAGGACATAGTTAAATTTACGTTAACAACACAAAGCTGCCGATAAGCTGCCCAAACCGCGGCCACGGCATGGACGCTGCACAGCCTTCCCTGCACAACAGAGAAGGGAAGGCGCCTGAGCAAAACCGGGACAGAAGTGTCCCGCCGAGACCGGCGCCGGGCAAGGTTCTTTAGATGAAACACAGCTCCAGCCGCGACTTCTTCGCCTATTGGAATGCGAAGCGCGGCGCCGCACGTGCACCTGACCGGAGTGAGTTCGAGCCCTCCGCGGTGCGCGAGTTGCTGTCCGACATCTTCGTGCTGTCCTATGACGGCGAGACCCGCTTTCCCTTCCGCGTCGCCGGCACCCGGACCTCCGCCCTGCTCGGCTGCGACCTCAAGAACCGCAGCTTCTCGGCCCTGTTCACCGGCGAAAGCCGTGGCGAAATCGAAGACATCATCACCTGCGTCGTCGAAGAGACCGTGCCGGCCATCGCCGGCGTCACCGCCACGACCGAAACCGGCTCCAAGGCGCACCTTGAATTGCTGCTGCTGCCCTTCACCGCCCGCGTCCATATGCCGGCGAGCCTCACCGGCCTGCTCGCCCCGTTCGAGGACGACGTCACCAGGCTGCACGACCTCGTGCTGACCTCGTGGCGTTATCTGCATCCCCAGGAACGGCTCGTCCCGCGGACCCTGCGCAAGCTCGCGATCGCGCGCGGCCTGATGGTCTACGAGGGCATCCGCTAGCCGCCCCGCCATCTTGCCACGGGATGGCAGGAGCCGGTCGCTTGCACCGCGGGCCGCGGAACTCTATTAGCTGGTGCGCCGCCACAGCGGGGGTGACCCGCTCATTGCAGCTGCGGCGGGGCTCGGCATGTTTCGGAATTCGATCAGGCAGAAGATCGTCGGCATTGCCGCAGGACTGATCGTCCTCGCGGTGATCACCTCGCTGCTGTCCATGGTGATGGCCGGCCAGGTCGGCCATCTCCTGGACGAGCTCACCAATCGCTACATCCCCGCCTACGGCCATCTCGCCCGCGTCAACATCCGCTCGCTGGAGCGGTCCTTGGCGATGCGCCGGATGATGATGGCCAAGATGCAGGCGCCGAACGAAGACGGCGGCTACGCGGCGGCGCGCAAGACCTTCGACGAGATCGAGCCGACGATCAAGCGCGAGGCCGATGCCGCGCGCGTGCTGATCGATGCGATCATCGCCGATCCCTCGACGCCGTCAGACAATGCAGCGCTCGGACGCCTCGATGACCGCATCGACAATGCCGTCAACGACCTCTTGATGCGCCTGAACGCAGAGAACAAGACGCTGCTCGAGCAACTCGATGCCCAGGAGTTCGCGGCCGCGAAAGCGACCACGCTCCGCGCCGACGCCCTGCGCGACGACTTCAGCAACAAGGTCGAGGGCATCCGTGGCGACATGCTGGCCCAGGTCGCCTCGGCCGCGGCGAAGGTGATGGGTGCCCAGCAACGGGCGATCATCATCTCCGGCGTCGTGACCGCGATTGCCGCGATCCTCGGCTTCGTGTTCGCAATGCTGGTCGGCAGCGGCATCACCCGCCCGGTGATGCGGCTGCTGGAGAGCACCCGCGAGGTCGAGGCGGGCCGCCTCGACGGCGCCATCGCCATCACGACCCAGGACGAGATCGGTCAACTCTCCGCCGCCTTCAACCGCATGATCGAGACGCTGCGCCACAACCAGCGCATCCGCGAGACGTTCGGCCGCTACATCAATCCGCGGATCGCCGAGGGACTGCTCGAGCAGCCGGCGGTCGCAGCCACCGAAGGACAGCGCCGGATCATGACGGTGATGTTCTGCGACATGAAGGGCTTCACCAGCCTGAGCGAAGGCGTGACGCCGCGCGGCCTCGTCAAGATCATGAACCTCTATCTGTCGACCATGTCCGCGCCGGTCCATGCGCATCGCGGCATCATAGACAAATACATCGGCGACGCCATCATGGCCTATTGGGGGCCCCCTTCGTCGAGGAGGCCGAGCAGACCCATCTGGCGGCGCTTGCCGCCATCGACATGATCGGACAGGTCAACCAGCTGCGCAAGGATCTGCCCGAGCTGCTCGGCGTGCGCGCGATCCCGGCCGACTGCGACATCAGGATCGGGATCGCCACCGGCGAGGCGCTGGTCGGCAGCATCGGCTCCGAATTCATGATGAGCTACACCGTGCTCGGCGATACCGTGAACCTCGCCTCGCGGCTTGAAGGCGCCAACAAGTTCTACGGCAGCCGCAGCCTGATCTCGGAGGCCACCGCGAGCGCCTGCGCCGCGTCCATCGAACTGCGCGAGGTCGACCGCCTCGTCGTCGTCGGCCAGACCCAGCCGGTCGCGGTGTTCGAGATCATCGGCAAGAAGGACGAATTGACGCCGGCGCAGGCCGAGTTGCGGCAGCATTATGCCGACGGTCTCGCCGCCTATCGTGCGCAGCGCTGGGACGACGCCGAGCAAGCCTTCGCCGCGGCGCTGGCTGCGGCGCCGGGCGACGGCCCGTCGATCGCCATGAAAGCGCGCGTCACGAGCTTCAGGCAGAATCCGCCGGCGGCGGATTGGGACGGCGCCTGGCACCTGGAGCAGAAATAGCGCCGCGCGAGTCGTCGCTTACAGTTGCGCCTCGATCGCCAACTTATCGATCACTGACCAGACCTCCACGATCTTGCCGTCACGGAATTCATAGAACACGTTCTCGGTAAACGAGACGCGCCTGCCATCGACATCGAGGCCGAGGAATCTTCCCTCCGGCGAACAGTCGAACGCCAGCCGGCTCGCGACACGTGACGCATCCGCAATCAACAGCACGATGTCAAAGCGAAGGTCGGGGATGTCGCGGAAATCCTGCTCCAGCATCGCACGATAGCCTGACAGCCCGAGCCGCCGGCCGTTGTGGGACACGTCGTCGCCGACGAATTGGCCAAGCTGCGGCCAGTCCTGCCGGTTCAGACAGGTGACGTAGTTCCGGTAGATCTGGGCGAGATCCGTTTTCACCATCGCTTGTCCTTGTCGCTGCGCGCCAGACACACACTGAAGATATGCTTGCAATTCTAACATCGATGTTAGTTTCGGCTCCATCGTTCGATAGCAGGAACAAAACGGCGCACACGCGCAAGCCCGGGGTCCGGAAGCGACAGTGCGATTGCCGCATCGGCAACAATTTTTCAGAACGCGCGGAATGTCTCCCGCGACCGGGAGTTAGTGCTTCAGACTAACGACTGTCCATGTCTACTCGGGAGGTGCGCATGATCAAGTCATCGATGAAGCTCGCAATGCTTGCGGCAGTTCTGACAGCGCCGATCATCCTGTCCCCACAGCAGGCCGCCCTCGCCGCCGGCGGAGGCGGTGGTGGCGGCGGAGGAGCAGGCGGCGGAGAACTCTATGGGTCGAGCTATAGCACCCCCGCGCCGGCCTATCCCCAGCAGAAGGACAGAAAGACCACGCACAGGGTGAAGAAGCCGGTCAAGCAGTCCAGCTTCGAGGATCCCGCGTTCCGCGACGGCTATCGCGCGGCCTATTCGACGATCTACGAGCATAACGACTACGCCGCCGCGATCGAGCAGCTGCATGCGCTCGGCAACGACGATCATCCGAACGTCGCCAATCTAATCGGCTACTCCTACCGCAAGCTCGGCGACTACAAGCAGTCGCAGGTCTGGTACGAGCGCGCGCTGAAGGCTGATCCGAACCATGTCCTGACCTGGAACTATTACGGCCTGTGGCAGATCGAACAGGGCAACCGCGATGCCGCGCAGTATCACCTGAGCCGGATCGCCGCGATCTGCGGGACCGACTGCGAGGAGTATCGTTCGCTGGCGGCGGCGCTGGAGAAGCCGCCGGGTACGAGCCTGGTGTACTGAGCGAGCTTGCAGTCTGCATGAGCGAAAGCGATATGCGGGGGAGAGGCCGGGCCCGGATGTCGTTGTCGCTCGTCCGGGCTACGCCTTTGGGCCGCGCTTGTCGCCTGCCCCCGGTTCGATCTGGATGTTCGCAGAGGCCGCGCCGTGAGGGCCGAGGCTCCAAAAAGCCAATTCGATGCGTTGCGCTCCCCATTGTCATCTGTTTGTCATGAATTGTGCCGACACGTCAGCGCCGGACCAGTTCGGGGACACGCATGGACTATTTCAAACGCTTCAACTTCCTGTTCGCCGCGCCGGTTTTCGAGGCCGACGACCTCGAAGGCATCCGATTCAACCAGATCATCGCCGAAATCGAGCGTTCCGGCTTCGAGGTGGTCCGCGCCCGCAAGCTGGAAGATGCCGAGATCGCGGTGCAGACGGATGCTGCGATCGGCTGCATGGTGGTCGACTGGGGCAAGAAGGGTCTTGAGGGCAAGACCGCGGCGCTGATCAACCTGATGCGCCGGCGGGGGCTGGACTTCCCGATCCTCCTGCTGATCCGGCGCAAGCGGTTCGAGGACCTGCCGGTCGAGGTGCTGGATTTCATCGACGGCTACGTGTTCCTGTCCGAGGAAACCCCGTCCTTCATCGCCAAGAACCTGATCTCCAGGCTGAAGCAATATGCCGAGAACCTGAAGACGCCGTTCTTCGGCGCGCTGGTCGACTATGCCGAGGAAGGCAACCAGCTCTGGACCTGTCCGGGTCACAATGGCGGCGTGTTCTACAGCCGCAGCCCGATCGGCCGGGTGTTCGTCGAGCATCTCGGCGAAGCCGTGTTCCGCGACGACCTCGACAATTCCGTGCTCGACCTCGGTGACCTCCTCACCCATGAGGGGCCGGCGCTCCGGGCGCAGAAGGAAGCGGCAAAGATTTTCGGCGCCGAGAAGACCTATTTCGTGCTCAACGGCACCTCGACCTCCAACAAGGTCGCGCTCGGCTCGCTGGTCACCGACGGCGACCTCGTGCTGTTCGACCGCAACAACCACAAGGCGGCCCATCACGGCGCGCTGCTGATCGGCGGCGGCATCCCGGTCTATGTGCCGACGGTGCGCAACGCCTGGGGCCTGATCGGCCCGATGCGCTGGGACCTGCTCGACGAGGGCACGCTGCGCGACCACATCCGCAAGCACCCGCTGGTCAGGGACGAGAACGCCTGGAAGAAGGAGCGCCCGTTCCGCGTCGCCGTGGTCGAGCAGTGCACCTATGACGGCACCATCCACTCCGCCGAGATGATCCTGAAGCGGATCGGCCATCTCTGCGACTACATCCTGTTCGACGAGGCCTGGGCCGGCTTCATGAAGTTCCACCCGATCTATGCCGGCCGGTTCGCGATGGGGCTCGCCAATCTCGGCCCCGAGGCGCCCGGCATCATCGCCACGCAATCGACCCACAAGCAGCTCGCGAGCTTCTCGCAGGCCTCGCAGATCCACATCCGCGACCGCCACATCAAGGGCCAGAAGCGCCGGGTCGAGCACCGCCGCTTCAACGAAAGCTTCATGCAGCACGCCTCGACCTCGCCGTTCTACCCGATCTTCGCCTCGCTCGACGTCGGCGCGCAGATGATGAAGGGCCGCTCCGGCGAAGTCTTGTGGGACGACACGATCCGGCTCGGCATCGAGCTGCGCAAGAAGATCCGCGCCGTCAAACGCGAGTTCGAGGAGAAGGAGATGCGCGCGGAGCGGCGCTGGTTTTTCGAGCCGTTCGTGCCGGACCGCGTGATGATTCCGGACGTCGCCCGCGAAGGCGGCGTGCACAATGTCGCCTGGGAGACGATCTCGACCGATCAGCTCGCGACCAATCCGTCCTACTGGCAGCTCAGTCCGGGCCAGACCTGGCATGGCTTCCCCGAGTTGACGGAAGGCTTCGCCATGACCGACCCGAACAAGCTCACTCTGCTGACGCCGGGTTTCGATCACGCCACCGGCGCCTATGCCGATCACGGCATCCCCGCGCCCGTGGTGGCGCAATATCTGCGCGAGAACCAGATCGTCGCCGAGAAGAACGACCTCAACTCCCTGCTCTTCCTGCTGACGCCGGGCGTCGAGGCCAGCAAGGCCGGCACGCTGGTGTCCGGGCTCGTCGCCTTCAAGAAGCTGCACGACGACAAC
The DNA here is from genome assembly GCF_020889785.1 of Bradyrhizobium acaciae. Taxonomy (GTDB): domain Bacteria; phylum Pseudomonadota; class Alphaproteobacteria; order Rhizobiales; family Xanthobacteraceae; genus Bradyrhizobium; species Bradyrhizobium acaciae. The sequence continues at coordinate 34,161 of NZ_JACMYK010000020.1, read as the reverse complement.
GCGCTGGTCGAGGACGTCATCCCCGAATTCTTCCGCCGCCGCCCGCAACGCTACACCGGGGTGCGGCTGCGCGACCTCTGCGGGGACATGCACCGCTTCTTCCGCGACGGCGGCGTCAGCACGCTGCAGGCCAAGCAATTCCTGCCCGAGCATCTGCCTGAGATCGCGATGTCACCGCGGCAGGCGGCGCAATATCTGATCCGCAACGACGTCGACTATCTGCCGATCGACCAGATCTACGGTCGCATCGCCGCGACGCCGTTCGTGGTCTATCCGCCCGGCATCGCGACCATCGTGCCCGGCGAACGGCTGTCGGAACGCAGCAAGCCGATGATCGATTATCTCAAGATGTTCGAGGCGAGCTTCAATGCGTTCCCCGGCTTCGAGGTCGAGGTCCAGGGCATCTACAAGGAGATCGACGACGCCGGCCGCATCCGCTTCTACACCTATGTCGTGTCCGAATAGGCGAACGGACGCAACACAATGGAGAATGATCACAAGATCACCGTTCGTCCTTCGCGCGACAGCGACGTCGATGCGATGCTGTCGATCTACCGCCACCACATCCGCCACGGCATCGAGGAGAGCGTCGACGACAGCGGCACGCCTGAGCCCGATGATCTGCGCGACCGCCGCAAGAACCTGCGCAGCACCCGCCTGCCCCATCTGGTCGCGGTGTGCGACGGCGAGGTGGTCGGCTACGCCTATGTCGTCCAGTTCCGCAAGCGCCCGGCCTATCGCTACACGGTGAAGCATTCGATCTATGTTCACCACCGCTTCACCGGCAAGGGCGTCGGCGGCCGGCTGCTGCAGGAGCTGGTCCATACTTGCGCGGCAACCGGCTTCCGCCAGATGATCGGCTACATCGACAGCGATAATTCCGCATCGCTTGCGCTGCACGACCGCTTCGGCTTCACCCGCGTCGGCCATTTGCCGGGTGTCGCCTACCGCTACGGCCACTGGTCCGATACCGTGATGGTGCAGCGCTCGCTCGCCGCCGGCGCCACCACCCCGCCCCCGCCCGCGCCGCTGTCGCGGCGGTGAGGCTGGGCGGCCCTGCCCCCGTCATTCCGGGGCTCACGAAGCACGAGCCCGGAATCCATTTCACCACGATTTGTGTGGCCCTATGGATTCCGGGCTCGTGCTTCGCACGCCCCGGAATGACGAGGGGGAGAGACGACCCGGCTTCGGCTCGGCGTCGCGCGCCCTACTCCAGCGTGAAGCCGACCCGCAGCGTCACCTGGTAATGCGCGACCTTGCCGCCGTCGATATGGCCACGGGTCTGCACCACCTCGAACCATTTCATTTCCCGGATCGTCTTCGACGCGCGGCTGACCGCGTTCTCGATCGCCGCCTCGATGCTCTTGTCCGATGATCCGACCAGTTCGAGGATCTTGTAGACGTGATCCTTGTCGTGGGTGGCAGGCATGTCGACCTCCTCTGTGGATGCGCGATCCGGACAATTTGCGGGTCAATCCGGGCAGTCTTCGTCTGATGCAAACCGGCTGTCGTCGAACGAATGCTGCGCGGCAACACACCGATTGATTTGAATCAACGTGTTGCGGCGGCTTGGGTGCCACCATGCATTTGATGCCAACCAAGAAGCCGCCTTGTCCGCGCCTTGACCTATGGTAGCATGGTTTGGTCCAGTATTCGGGAGCGATACGATGTCAACAACGTCCAGCTCACCCGCCACACCGCCTCACAGCCTCGGATCCGGGCTTACCAGCCTTCGCTCCAAATGGGGCTGGATCGTCGCCCTGGGCGTGATCTACCTGATCGCCGGCGTGCTCGCCTTCGGCAGCGTGCTGTTCGCCACCGTCGTCAGCGTGCTGTTCGTCGGCGCCATGATGATCGTCGCGGGCGCCGCCGAGATCGTGAACGCCTTCCAGTTCAAATCGTGGGGCAAGTTCCTGTTCTGGCTGCTGCTCGGCGCACTCTATGTCGTCGCGGGCTTCATTACCTTCGAGAACCCCCTGCTCGCCGCGGCGACGCTGACGCTGTTCCTCGGCATCGCCCTCGTGGTCTCCGGCATCGTCCGCATTTTCCTCGCCTTCGGCATGACCTCGGAAGCGCCGTGGGGAGTGGTCGCGATATCAGGCCTGATCACGCTTGTGCTGGGCGCCATGATCCTGGCGCACTGGCCGGTATCCAGCCTTTACGTGCTCGGCATCTTCCTCAGCGTCGATCTGATCTGCGCCGGGGTGAGCTGGATCAGCATGGGCATGGCGCTGAAACGCAAGGTGTAGTTCGCAAGCCGCAGTCGGACCGGCCGGCGCGGCCCAACGCCCGGCGCGGCAAAAAAGGGCGCGAGCCGTCGCGCCTTCACGTTGTCGTGTCCCCATCGCCAAATCGCGATTTCCCTGTCGAACCCACTTCCATCCGGCCCCGTCCAATCGGCGAGCGGGCCATTCCGGTATCGCCGAACCGAAGGATGGAATTTCCAATGTCGATGCGATCGAGATTTTCGTCAGCAACATTGTTCACCGTCGCGAGCACCACCACGTTCGCGGCAACCGCGGTGCTGGCCACGACTGTCGCCACGACGGCGCTGACGACCACCGCGGCCCATGCATTTCAGCCGCGTATCGTTCCGCCCTGCAGCTTGTTCCTGTTCACGGAAGGGTGCGGGCAGCCCGTCCCGCAGGCCGATCCGGGCCGTGCGCGCAACCGCGACATCTCACCGGCCTACATGAAACAGTCCGATCCGCGCTACAATCAAGGCCTGTTGAACGCAGGCGGAGGTGGTGGTGGTGGCGGAGGGGGCGGCGGCGGTCGCTAGCGCGGCCTCAGGGCGGGTTGCGTCAGTGCTGACCCGCCCGACAGAGCGAACCCTTTTGACGTCGCCTCAGGGCTGCGCGAGGTGCCAGGCGCCGTTAAGGAAGCCGTCCCCGGTGATGTCGCCGGCCTTCTGGTCCTTGGCGAAAGTATAGAGCGGCTTGCCCTTGTAGGCCCACTGCTTCGAGCCGTCGTCACGGGAGATGATGGTGTAGCCGCCTTCGGCCTTGTCGCTGGCCTCCGCCTTCAGCACCGGCCAGTTCGTCGCACACGGGCCGTTGCAGGCCGACTTGCCGTCGACGTCCTTGTCAAAGGTGTAGAGCGTCATCCCCTTGGTGTCGGTGAGGACGGAGCCCTTCGCCGTCGTGCCGGTCTTGGTCGGCGGCGCCGCAAATGCTGTTGATGCGAACGCAAACGATACGGCGGTGGCGAGCGCGAACGAGATCGATGTCTTCATGACGTCTCCTTTCGAATGCAAACGGCTTGCATGCGTAGGACGCGCGAAGCCGCCCGCTATTCCCGTGGAGAAGCGGAAAGAATTTCCGGAACATCGATTAATGCGAGGGGAATAAAGCCGGAGGCGCGTGCCGATACCGCAACCAAGGCTTCTTCCTCCCCGCGAACCGGCGTCCACTTCGCTCGAAAACGCTCTACCGCCTGATCTCCTCGACCACCCGCACCAGCGGGCGGTCGGAGATCTGGATCGGGCCGGAGAACGGCGTGCTCATTTCGAGGATCAGATAGATCGCGGCGGAGACCAGCGCCGCCGCGGCGACATAGGTCGAGATCACGACTGCGTTGCGCGGCGCGCGAAAGCCCAGGGTCGCGAACATCAGCGTCAGCCACCCGACCAGGATGCAGATCAGCGGTGACGGGAACGAACCGTCGTACTGCTCGACGAAGGTCCAGCGCTGCTGCACCGCCTGGCGATAGACCGACCTTGCGTCGTTCCACAGCGCGACCTTCTGCTCGTCGTCGAACCGCAGCTCGCGGAGGCTGGTGCCGACCTCGTCGAGCAGATGTTCGGACACCTCGTTCGCCCGTGAGATCGGAACATCCTTCAGCACCTGCTCGACATAGGCGAGCAGCCGCCTGCGCGGCTCGTCGGCGCTGGGACCGAGCGGCCGCAGGCTGCGATCGAGCAGGATGAGGTCGGTGGCGAAGACATGCAAATTGCGGTCGACCGCCACATAGGTGTTGGCCGAGTTGTTCATCATCAGGCCGAGCAGCAGCGACGGCATGGTGAAGAACAGCGTCGCGACCAGGCGTACCGAGGTATTGGTCTCGTCGCTGCGCTGATGGTCGGCGAACCGGACATGGATCGCCATGGTCGCCAGCGCGGCGCCGCTCAATAGCATGAAGATCAGGAGGGCGACGACGAATGCGACCACGGCTTGCGAAGACCTGCGAGAGAATCAGGCGGGCAGGATAGCAAGTGCAGCGCAGCGGCGCATGTCCGGTTGACTAGCCCTCCCCACGCGCTATCCAGTCCGGACCGGCTTTTTGGCGCGCCGCGCGTGCCCTGGGAGAGAACCACGTGCATTTTGTCGACGACAACGAGGTCAACCGCGTCCTGACCTTTCCGATCCTGATCGAGGCGATCGAGACCGCGCACCGGCGGCCCAAGATCGCCGTGCGCGACGGCTATCTCGGCGACGACAGGGGCCAGCAACTCGTGACGCGCAGCGCGGTCGATGCCGGCCGCTTCATGATGACCAAGCTGTACACGAGCTTTCCGGGCAACCTTACGGACGGCAAGCTGCCGGCGGTGCAGGCGGTCTGCGTGCTGTTCGACGGCAATGACGGGCGGCCGCTGGCGGTGATGGACGCCGCCGAGATCACCCATTGGAAGACCGCCGCGGACTCCGCGCTCGGCGCAAAATACCTGGCACGGCCGGATGCCGAGACGCTGCTGGTGGTCGGCGCCGGCGAGATGGCACGCTGGCTGGTGCGCGGCCACCGCACGGTACGGCCATCGCTGAAGCGGGTGCGGGTCTGGAACCGGACGGTCGAGCGCGCGCAGGAGCTCGCCACGCTCTTGGAAAGCGACGGCATCGCCACTGAGGCCGTCACCGATCTCGACGCCGCGACAGCCGAGGCCGACATCATCACCACCTGCACCCGCTCGCGCGAGCCGCTGGTCAAGGGCGCCAATTTGCGGCCCGGCACCCATCTCGACCTGGTCGGCGGGTTCACCCCCGACACCCGCGAGTCCGACGACGAGGCGGCGCGGCGTTCGCGCATCTTCGTCGACCGCCGCGAATCCGCCTTCGACGGCGTCGGCGACATCCTGGCGCCGATCGCCAGCGGCGCGATCCGCGAGAGCGACGTGCTCGGCGACCACTACGATCTCGCGAGCGGCAAGGTCGCCGGCCGGCTGTCGGATAGCGACATCACCTTCTTCAAAAATGCCGGCGGCGGGCATCTCGACCTGATGACCTGCGAGACGGTGTTTGCGCAGCTGGGGAAAGAGCTACGGTAACGGCGGAAAACGTGAGGCGGTCAAGGGAAGCTAACCCGCCGCGGCTGCTGCTTGATCCGCGGAAGATAGCGGATTGCGCCTTCGGCTAACCGGCCTGCCCTGCCGCCGAACCTCATCGATCGTGCGCGCGCAGGAAACTGACGAGCTGCGCGGACAGGAAGACTGGATTTTCGTCCGGCAGCCAATGCCCGGTCTCCGGCGCGGTGCCGCCTGAGACATCGCTTGCGAGACGCTGCGCCATCGTCAGCTCGACCGTGCCGTTGCTCTTGTCGCCTGCCAATGCCAGCACCGGCATCGGCAGCTTGGTCTTCTCGAACTCCGCGAACCGCTGCTCGTCTTGCGGGAATGCGCGATACAGCTCGAAGCCGGCGCGCAGGCCGCCGGCTGCCGCATAGGCGTCGGCGTAAACGCGAATGTCGTCGTCGAGGATCGGGCGATATTCGCGGACGTGAATGAAATCGCGGATGAAAGCGAACTCGTGCCCGGCTATCAGCAGTTCCGGGACGTCGGGCCGTTGGAAGAAGCCGAAATGCCAGATGTCCGGATCGGGCTTGTGCTTGGCCTCGTTCCATGCAGGTGTCGCCGGGATCGGCACGTCGAGCATGGTGAGTGTTTTTACCCCATCCGGCCACTGCGCCGCATAGGCGTAGGCAATCATGACGCCGATGTCGCGACCGACCAGATTGACGTTGGATACACCAAGCGACTGAACGAGCGCACGGATGTCGGCCGCCATGGCGGCCTTGTCGTAGCCGGAGGCGGTTTTTTCGGACTGACCGGCGCCGCGATAGTCGACAGCCACGACACGGTATCCCGCGGACGCGAGCTTCGGCATGACGTTGCGCCACGTGTACCACGTCTGCGGCCAACCGTGCAGCAGTACAATCACCGGCCCATCCACGGGACCTCCAACGACGTAATGCAGCCGAACTCCGTTGGCCTCTGCGTAGCGATGGGTGAACTGGGTGTCGAAGTCCGTCGGAAGGCCGGCGGGCGGCCCGGAAGGAGCCTGCTCCGACGCTTGGGCATGCACGGAAGCCGCGAGCGTCGCTATAGCGATGACAGCAGCCAGTAATCTTCGGTTGATCGCCATGGTGATTGAACCACATTGGTGACGGTCGTTGCGAAACGATTATTGCGAGTTGGCGTTCCTATTCCGCGCGCGGAGGCACGCCATGCACGCGTGCAATTACCCTGGCGCGAAGTTGGGGAGCCGAAACCGACCAAGACATCCAGCGGGTCAGCGTGAGCGTCCGCTGCTGCGCAGCTAGGTCTCCCGCAACCAGACCTCGCCGATCGAATGGTCGGCGCGCTTGCGCAGCACGACATCGGCCCGCGTCCGCGTCGGCAGGATGTTCTCCCTGAGATTGGCGCGGTGATGCTCGCGCCACAGCCGTTCCGCGACCTCGCGCGCGTCGCTCGGCGGCAGGTCCCTGTAATGGTGGAAGTATGAAGCGGGGTTCCGGAACGCGGTCGGCTGTAGCCTGAGGAAGCGCTCGACATACCAGGACTGGATGTCGGCCTCATCGGCATCGAGATATATCGAGAAGTCGAAGAAGTCCGAGACCACCACCGGCGCCGTGCCGCGTGCCAGCAGCACATTGAGGCCTTCGAACACCAGGATATCCGGCCGCTGAATGATCTGACGTTCCGAGGGCACGATGTCGCCGATCAGGTGCGAGTAGACGGGCAGCTCGAGCTCGCGTTCACCCGCCTTTGCCGCCGCCAGAAACCGCAGCATCCGCGGCAGATCGTAGCTCTCGGGAAAGCCCTTGCGCCGCATCAGGCCGCGCTCTTCGAGGACGACGTTCGAATGCAGGAAGCCGTCGGTCGTCACCAGCTCGACCCGCGGGTGATCGGCCCAGCCGGCCAAAAGCGCACAGAGCACGCGAGCAAAGGTGCTCTTGCCGACGCCGACGCTGCCCGCCAACGCGATGATGTAGGGCGAGCGGCGCGCCGGCCGGCCGAGAAACTCCCCCTTGACCTGCATCAGATTGCGCGCCGCCGAGAAATGCAGGTTCAACAAGCGCGTCAGCGGCAGGTAGACGTCGCTGACTTCGGCTGATGTGATCGGCCCGTTCAGACCGCGAAGCACCGCGAGATCGGCGTCCGACAGCGTCAGCGACGTGCTGGCGCGCAGCGCCGCCCAATCGCTCCGGCTGAAGATCATGTAGGCGGACAGCTCGTCGGGGTTGGTCATTCTCATCCGTTCACGGTGAGCCTGATGCATCCGATCGATCTTGCCGGGGCAGGGCCGGAAACGTCAATGACCGTCGTTCGGACTGGAATCGTAGGGCGGGTTAGCGAAGCCTAACCCGCCCTACGCTCCCTACTCCGCGGCCTGCTGCGTCGGCGCATCCAGCGCCGCCGAGACTTTCGGCGGCGACATCGGCAGGCTGTAGAAGCGTTTGCCGAGTGCGTTGTGAACGGCGTTGGCGACCGCAGCCATGACAGGCACCAGCGGCACCTCGCCGACGCCCTTGACGCCCTGCGGATGCTTCGGGTTCGGCACCTCGACGAGGGCGCAATCGAGCATCGGCAGATCAGAACAAACCGGCATGCGATAGTCGAGGAAGCCCGGATTATCGACCTTGCCGTCCTTGTTGTAGATGTACTCCTCGTTCAGCGCCCAGCCGATGCCCTGCGCGACGCCGCCCTGCAGCTGACCCTCGACATAACTCGGATGCACGGCGCGGCCGACATCCTGCACGGCGGTGTAGCGGATCACCCTGACGATGCCGAGATCGACATCGACCTCGACGTCGCAGATATGCGTGCCGAAGCCGCCTTCCGCTCCTTGCGTGTTGAGCTGCACGCTGGCGCCGATCGGGCCGCCCTGCGACGGCGCCTTCTCGGCGAGGTCCGCGAGCGTCAGCGGCTCGAACTGGCCGGCATTCGGGCTGACCGGATGCGCGGCGCCGTTCTCCCACTTCACGGCTTCCGGATCGATCTCCCAGATTTTTGCCGCGCGCTCGCGCAAGGTCGCGATCACCTTGTCGGCCGCCTGCGTCACCACCATCGAGGAGGCGAACAGCACGCGGCTGCCGCCGGTGAGGTTGGAGAAGCCGACGGTCTGGGTATCGCCGATGATGACCGAGACGCGCTTGTAGTCGATGCCGAGCAGTTCGGCGCAGATGTTGGCGATGCCGGCGCGCGAGCCGCCGATATCGGGATGCCCCGTCGTGACGACGACGTTACCGTCCTCGGTGATGTTGACTTGGGCTGAGGATTCACCGCCGGCGTTGAACCAGAAGCCGGAGGCGACGCCCCTGCCCTGGTATTTGCCGAGCGGCGCGGCATGATGCGGGTGGCTCTTCGCGGCCTCCAGCGTCTCGATATAGCCGATGCGCGGGAATACCGGGCCGTGCGCGGCCTTGGTGCCTTCCTTGGCCGCGTTCTTCAATCGCAGCGCCAGCGGATCGATCTTGAGTGCTTCGGCAAGCTCGTCGAGCACGCATTCCACCGCATAGGCGCCGATCGGCGCGCCGGGCGCGCGATAGGCCGCGACCTTGGAGCGGTTCGAGCAGACGTCGAACCCCTCCGACAGCACATGCGGAATGTCGTAGGGCGCGAAGCTGCACCCGACCGCGCCGCGGATCGGCGAACCCGGGAAGGCGCCGGCCTGCAGATAGAAGCTGCCATGGGCCGCGACGATGGTGCCGTCCTTCTTGGCGCCGATCTTCACCGTGCTCTTCGAGCCGGAGGTCGGACCGGTGGCGCGCATCACCTCCTCGCGGGTCATCACCATCTTCACCGGGCGGCCGGACTTCTTCGCGAGCAGGGTCGCAAGCGGCTCGAGATAGACGATGGTCTTGCCGCCGAAGCCGCCGCCGATCTCGGCGGGGATGGCGCGGATGTCGCTCTGCGGGATGCCTGTCAGCATCGAGGTCATCGCGCGCACCATGAACTGGCCCTGGCTCGACGACCAGATCGTGGTCTTGCCGTCGGCGGCAACCGAGATCAAACAGGCGTGCGGCTCGATATAGCCCTGGTGCACCGGGCGCGTGGTGAAGGAGCGCTCGATCACCAGCTCGGCGTCCTTGAAGCCCTGCGCGATGTCGCCCTTCTTGGACTCGATGCGGCCCATGATGTTCGAGGGCTTGCCGTCGAATTTGTTGAACTCGTGCAGGATCGGCGCGTCAGGCTTGAGCGCATCGTCGATCTCGATCGCCCAGGGCAGCACCTCGTAGTCCACCTCGATCAGCTTGCAGGCTTCCGCGGCAATCGCCTCCGTGGTCGCGGCGACGGCGGCGACGGGGTGGCCGGGGAACAGCGCCTTGTCGCGCGCCATCACGTTGCGGCACATCCAGCGCATGTCCTGGATGCCGAGCATCACGGCGCCATTCTCGATTCTGAAATCGACGATGTCGCACGAAGTGACCACCGCCTTGACGCCGGGCAGTGCCTCGGCCTTCGCGGTGTTGATCGATTTGATGCGGGCGTGCGGATGCGGGCTGCGCAGCACCTTGCCCCAGATCATGCCGGGCATGGTGGTGTCGGCGGCAAACGCCGCGCGGCCGGTCACCTTGTCGACGCCATCGGGCCGGATGGTGCGCTGGCCGATCCATTTGTTGTTGACGACGTTCATCGTGCAGTCTCCCGCATTTCGGCCGCGGTCTCCATCACCGCACGGACGATCTTGTCGTAACCGGTGCACCGGCACAGATTGCCGGCGAGCCAGAAGCGGACTTCCTCTTCGGTCGGATTGGAATTCTTGGCGAGCAGCGCCTCGGACGCCACCAGCATGCCCGAGGTGCAGATGCCGCACTGGAGCGCGGCGTGCTCGAGGAACTTCTGCTGCAACGGATGCAGCTTCTCGCCCCTGGCCATGCCCTCGATGGTCCGGATCTCGTGGCCCTCGGCCTCGGCCGCGAGCATCAGGCAGGAGCAGACCAGACGGCCGTCGAGCGTGATCGAGCAGGCGCCGCAATCGCCGGAGGCGCAGCCCTCCTTGGAGCCAGTGAGCCCCAACTGCCCGCGCAAGGCATCGAGCATGGTCTCATACGGCTCGCACAGGAATTCGACCGGCTCGCCGTTGACTGAGGTGGTGACGTGCAGTTTCGGCATGGTGCTAGTGTCCTCCCGCGCGCTGGGCGGCGATCGCGGCGGTGCGCTTGAGCAGCACGCCGGCGGTTTTTGTCCGGTAAGCGATGGTGCCGCGCTTGTCGTCGATCGGACGGCAGGCGGCGCGGCATGCGGCCGCGGCGGCTTCCAGCGCCGCATCGTCGAGCTTCGAGCCGACAAGCGCCTGCGCCGCCGGCGCGACCAAAAGCGCGGTCGGCGCCACCGCGCCGAGGCCGACGCGGGCGGCGATGCAGACGCCGTCCTTCAAGGTCAGGCTGACGCCGACGCCGACCACCGCGATGTCCATCTCGGTGCGCGGGATCATCCGCAGGTAAGCGTCACCCGAGCCCTTGGGCCGCGGCGGCAAGGTGAAGCTGACGAGGATCTCGCCCGGCTTGAGGTTGGTGCGGCCGGGTCCGGCCGGCACATCCTCGACTTTCATCTCGCGGCGGCCGTTCGGCCCTTGCACGGTGACGACGGCACCGGCGGCGATCATCGCCGGTACGCTGTCGCCGGCCGGCGAGCCGTTGCAGAGATTACCGCCGGCAGACGCCCGGCCCTGCACCTGCTTGGAGCCGATCAGGTTCACGGCCTCGAGCACGCCGGGCCACACCTTGCCGAAGCGCGCGTGCTCGGCGAGCTCCATGCCGGAGACGGCAGCGCCAACGCGGAAACCGCCATCGGCGGTCTCGGTGATCTCGGTCATCTCGCCGATGTTCTTGATGTCGACGATCAATCCCGGCCGCACCAGGCCGGAGCGCATTTGCACCAACAAATCGGTGCCCCCTGCCATAATGCGGGCGGCACTTCCGGCGGCAGCGAATGCGCCAATCGCTTCATCAAGCGTGCGCGGTGCCACGTATCGGATATCGGTCATGACGGTTCTTTTGATCTCCCTCGGCTGCGTGTTCGCGCTGCTTGTTCCCTTGGGGGGCATGGCCTTATTGCTGGCCGGCAGACCACAAGCCTACACGGCAGGGCGAGCTCCGAACAGCCTGCGAGGTGCGGCAGGAAGCGCAGGCTCCTATGCAGGATGCGGACTTGTGCGGTGCCGACGCGGCGCGCGCCGGTCATCGAACGTTCACCCGACCAATCCGGGAAACCTGGCGCCAGACCGGCGGCATGGCCCTTGCTTGCTTTCAACAACGAATTCGTGAAGCATGCCGGCCGCTGCGGCACGCGTGCCGGGCGCAACGACAAATCGGGGGACGGCGAATGGTCGATGTTTCGCGCAGAATGCTCCTCAAGCTCGCGGCCAGCGTGCCTCCGGCCATTGCGGCCCCGGCCATCCTCACCTCGCGCGCCTTCGCCGCCGCCAAGGGCAAGACCATCACGGCGGTGATGCATTCGGACCTGCGCATCATCGATCCCGGTTTCACCACCGCCTACATCACCCGCGACCACGGCTACATGGTCTACGATACCCTGCTCGGCATCGATTCAGGCTTCAAGGTCCGGCCGCAGATGGCGGACTGGACCGTCTCTGACGACAAGCTCACCTACACCTTCACGCTGCGCGACGGCCTGAAATGGCACGACGGTGCGCCGGTCACCGCGGAAGACTGCATCGCTTCGCTGAAGCGCTGGGCCACCAATGACGGTACGGGGCAGAAGCTGATGGACTTCACGGCGACGCTCGAGCCAGCCGGACCCGGGACCATCGTGCTCAAGCTGAAGGAGCCGTATGGTCTGGTGCTGGAGAGCATCGCAAAGCCCTCCTCCTATGTCGCCTTCATGTTGCCGAAGCGGCTCGCGGAGACGCCGCCGGGCAAGCAGATCCCTGAACAGATCGGCTGCGGCCCATTCAAGTTCATTGCCGCTGAATTCCAGCCGGGCGTCAAGGCGGTCTATGAGCGCAACGCCGACTATCTGCCGCGCAAGGAAAAGCCGGATTGGCTGTCGGGCGGCAAGGTCGCCAAGGTCGATCGCGTCGAATGGATCACGATGCCCGATGCGCAGACCGCGATCAACGCGCTGCAATCCGGCGACATCGATTTCCTCGAACAACCGTCGATCGATCTGGTGCCCGTGCTGGAGGCGAACTCCGATCTCACCGTGGGTGTGCTGAACAAGTTCGGCTTCCAGATCGAAGGCCGGATGAATTTCCTGCACCCGCCGTTTGACAACCCCAAGATCCGCCGCGCCGCGTTCCTGGCGATGAACCAGAAGGACGTGCTCGACGCAACCGTCGGCAATGCCAAATATTACGAGATCTGCGGCGCCTATTTCGCCTGCGACACCCCCCTCGCCAGCGACGTCGGCGCGGAGACGCTGATCAAGGGCAACGGCATGGCCGAGGCGAAGAAGGCGCTGGCGGCCTCGGGCTATGACGGCACGCCGGTCGTGATCATGATCCCCGGCGACGTGCAGACCCTGAAGGGGCCGCCGACCGTGGCGGCGCAGCTGTTGCGCGCGGCAGGCTTCACCGTGGACGCGCAGGTGACGGACTGGCAGACCGTGGTCAGCCGACGCGCCAGCCAGAAGCCGCCGAAGGAAGGCGGCTGGAACCTGTTCTTCACTTTCACGGGTGCCACCGAGACGATGAATCCGATCGTCAACAACCAGATCGCTGCGAACGGCAAGCGCGCCTGGTTCGGCTGGCCGGAGAACGCCAAGATCGAGCAGATGCGCGACGCCTACGCGCGCTCCACCACCCCCGAGGCGCAGAAGCAGCTCGCGGTGGAGATCCAAAAGGAAGCCTATGAGCAGGTGATCTATATCCCGCTCGGCCAGTTCCGTCTGCCGAGCGCGTGGCGCAAATCATTGACCGGCATATTGGACGGCCCGGCGCCGCCGGTGTTCTGGAACGTCGACAAGACGGAATAGCTGCGCGCGGCCAAAATATCGAAAACAACCCCATGCAAAGGAGCCCGCTTCTGCCGGCGTTCGACAAGGCAACTTGACACGTCGGGCAACTCAGGGATACATTTCCAATATTCCGAAATCGTGCACACGCCCTGCGCCCGCAGGACCACCGCATCAAGACCATCGCATCAAGACTATCGCATATGGCGTGAGCAGACTTGTCAGCACCGTCATGGCCGGGCTTGTCCCGGCCATCTACGTCTTACTTGACGCTGAAACCAAGACGTGGATGCCCGGGACAAGCCCGGGCATGACGAATTTGTGGGAGACTTCATCGTATCGTCGCCGCATCACTGGCCGTTGGTCCGGCGCGCGGCTTTCGGCGCCTCGTCCTTCAGCTTCTCCAATGCGCCGGGCATCATCTGTCCGAACATCGAGCTCAGCATCGCGGTCGGGATCAGGCCGGCGCTGTTGCCTTCCTGGCTCGGTCCGCCCGACATCAGGAATTGCGGCACCAAGGGCTGATTGATCCGCGTCAGGGCGTCGGCGAATTTTGCAAAATTCTGCTCGGCAAGCCGGTACTCGGGCCCGCCATAGGCATCGACCGACAGCTTGGTCGCCTGCGCGTTGGCGGCGCCGACCGCAAGCACCCGGTCGGCCTCGCCCTGGCCTTCGAGCCGCGACTGCTCGCCGACCGCGGCCGCCGTCACCTTCCTCGTTTCGGCATCCTTCTGGGCGCGGGCGAACGCCGCCGCGCCCTCGTTCTCGTTGACCCTGACCTGGATCAGCGATTGCGTCAGTGCCGTCTGCGCCGCCGCCGTCGCCTTGGCTTCGTTCAGCGCGCGCTCCTGCACCGCGGCCTTCTCCTGCTCCTGATAGGTCTCGATCTGCTCGCGCGCGATCTGGCGCGAGCGGAGCTGGATCAGGATGTTCTCGATGGTGTGGTCGCCGGGGGCCGCCCGGGGCGTACCGATCAAGACCTCCTGAAGGTCGAGCGAATAGCTCTCGAACCTCGCCTTCATGTCGTGTGCAGCTTCCTCCTGGATCGCGGCGCGGTTCTGCAGCAACTCGATCAGCGTCATCTTCTGCGCGATGTTCTTGAAGAACGCGCTGACCATCGGGTCGAGCGTCTGCTCGACCAGCTTCTTCACGTCGCCGAAGCGCTGGATGATCATCGGCGCCTTCTTGTAGTCGATATGCATCACCACCGAGAGTGGCAGCGTCGGCTCGAACGCGTCCTTGGTGATCAGCGAGATCTCCGAAAGGTTCTCGTCGAGCTTCATCGCGCCGACCTCGCCGCGCATCCATTTCAGGATAAAGTTGACGGTCGGGATGATCTCGATCTTGCCGGCATATGTGTTGAAGGCGTACTTGCCCGGCAACAGCGGGTCCTTCCAGACGCCGCGGCTGCCGTTGAGCACCAGCTCGCCATGGCGATACTGCTCGCCCGAGACGTCGTCGGTGCGCGGGCCGGTGTAGAAGATCACGACGCCGACACTACCGACCGGGATCACCGTCTTCGGCGCCGCCTCGACGGTCGCGAACAGCCGGTTGATGTACCAGGTGCCTTCGACGATGACCTGGAGCTGGCGGCCGCGATAGCCGCCACCCTTCAGGAATTTCTCGGGCTCCTGGAAATTGTTGTGAAACGTCGCAGCGTCCCGCAGCTCGATGCCGACTTCGGGCGCGATGATCTCGCCCGGAGGCAGCGACGGGCCGTCATGCACGGTGACGATGCCGACCAGGTCGTGATCGGCCGCCAGCACGACCGGCGCAAAGCCCCAGCGCTCGGTGATCGTGAGCTGCATGCTCTCCAGCACGCCGCGTTCCCGCTCGCTCAGCGCATGACCATAGACGCGCTCGTCGGTGATGACGGCGAACTGCGTGGTGTTGATCGCATAGGTACCCTCGCGCAGGATCTTGCGCTGCGGCCCCTTCTGGCCGCCGCCGAGCAGGAAGCGGCGCGCGTCCTGGAAGTCCGACTTGTCTTCGGTGTCGTTGGCGCCGAGCACTTGCGACGGCTCGAGCGGCACACCGTCGCGCGCGAACACATAGGCGATCTTGCCCTGGCCGACGGTCACGAGATCCGAGCGGTGGATCCGGTACATGAAGGGAAACATCACGTGCAGGCCGCCGCGCAGCACCTCAGGCTCATAGCCGGCTTCGCCGTTGAGCGCGATGAAGCCGCCGTCGATCGAGCCCTTCACCGCCCACAATTTCTCGACGATGCCGACCTGGTTGTTGGGAATGTAGCGAAATACGTTCGATATCCGCAGCAGGATCACACATGCGACCACGGCTGCGATCCAAATGGCAGGCTGGGTTAAACCTGAACCATTAAGAAAACCGAGGAAGTCCATAGCCCACCTCCACAATTCGCAACTGGGCGGTTTGGAACCCAAACCTGCACCCAAGAATTGCGGAGCGGAGATGGTGCGCGGCCTTGCGGGCACAAGGCGTGAACATTATTCGCGCAGCCGATCTTTTTTTGAAGACAGCATGAACCGGCGAACGACTCGCGCGACGTTGATCTGCGCGATGGCGTTGCCGCAATTGCGCATCATTCGCAGCGTGGCGGCGCGAAAGGATTTGCCCGACAATTGGGACTCATACGTCCGCCTCTGGGGAAAGCGGCGACTGCCAGCATCGGTCGTCATTGCCGGCTTTCGACCCAACTGAGACATCGCGCATCAGGCCCTTTTTCCCAGCGAGACGATCGAAAAGTGCTAGGCTTTGGCTATCGCCTCCGGCGGTTTCCATGGCGGGGCCAGGTGGCGTGATTTCATCACCAATTTCGGAAGCGCGAGCGCCACGTCGGCAGTCGCTATCACGGCGCAGCACGCTAAGGCGAACCTATCGTACTAATTGATGGACCATCCGCACGATGCGCCTGTGAGCCGCCGCCCGGAGGTTGATAGAGAGGCAAAGCCATACTGGAACAGGAGAGAGCCATGTCGGCTAAGCTATTCCGCAAAGGCCTGCACGCTTTGGCACTATTCGGCTTGGCAAATCATTTGGGAGGAGTTTCGATATCCGTAGCCGTCGCCGAGGCTCAAACAAAACCGATACAAGAACCCATTACGGGTAACGAAGATCTTGGAGACCTGAGCCAGCCCGAACAGGCATTGGCCCAGTTCTACCGCGCCTTCAATACCCGTGATCTGAAGATGATCGACGACAACTTCGCTCATACCGATGAGGTTGCGATCGATAATCCTCTCGGAGGCATTCGACGGGGAGCAGATCAGCCACACGCGATGTATGAGGGAGTCTTCAAGAGTCCGGCTGATGTTCACGTTGTATTTTGGGACTACACCATCCACCGCGCGGGCGATGTATTCTGGGCTGTTGGGCGTGAACGCGGCACCTATCGTGAGGGTGATGTCGAAAAAAATCTAAACATTCGCACGAGTCGCATCTTTCAACTGATCGATGGGCGCTGGCGGCAGATGCATCATCACGGATCAATCGAAGATTCCAAACTTCTCGGCGACTATCAAAACGCAATTCGATCGGCAGCGGCGAAAGCCACTAAGTCGCCTTAAATTCATACGCCAAGGGCCAGAAATCGGTCAACGATCGCTTCTGGCCCACAGACAGCGTTCATTCGGACCGATTTCGACCTCGCCCATCGCGGCATTGACGGGGAATGCCGCGATCACGTCCGGCGGCGACACCCCATGCAGATGAATTTCGACATCGTCGTCACCTGGTCGAACACCGGGTCGTCGATGCAGAGCTGGTGATGTCGGAGGAGATGGTGTCGGGTGAGAAGCCGTTGGCGAGCATCGCGCGCGCGGTCTTGAAGGCGAACGAGCCCTTGCCGTGCCCGATGTCGAACAGCACGCCGCGCTCGCGCGCCTCTGGCACCACCTTCTTCACCCTGCCCTGCGTGCTCAACGTTTCGGGTCACGTCCGCGGATATGGTCAAAGCCTTGCTTGATTGCGGCGAAGCGCGCTTCGACCACGGATTCGAATTCGAGGTCGGTGAAAATATAGGGCCAGTCGTTTTCGACGCCCTCGCGGACGAGTTCACCGACATACATGGGATCGATGCCCTGGGAGATGCGTTGGCGGACCAGATCGATCCGCTCGGCAAGCGGGCCCGACGTCGGCAAGGTGCGCGTCTCACCCTCGAAGCGCTTGGGGAGGTTGCGCGTCGAGTCCATGATTTGAGTGCGGATGAACCCGGGACACAGCACCGATACGCCAATCCCGCGCGGCGCGAGTTCACCCCGCAGTCCCTCGGACAGCGCGACAACGCCATACTTTGAAACGTTGTAGGCCGTGCTTCCCCCTGAAATGAGGCCAGCGAGCGAGGCCGTATTGACGATCTGTCCACCCTCGCCATGCTGCTCGATCAACGGCCCGAAAATCTCGATCCCCCAAATGGTCGCCATCAGGTTGACGCCCAAGGTCCAATCCCACGACGTGTCGGTCCAGGTACCATAAGGCCCCCCGCCGCCGACGCCCGCGTTGTTGACCAGGATATGCACCTTGCCGTAGCGGGCCGTCGTGGCTTCGGCCGCCGCCGCGAGTTCGGCCTTGAGTGAGACGTCCGCTTTCACGCCATCGACATCGACATTGGTCCGCCTCAGTTGTTCGAGCGCCGCGGACAGTGCCGCGTCTTCAATATCGCAAAGCATGACCTTCACCCCCGCCTGAGCAAAAGCGGTCGCGATCCCCAACCCAATACCTGACGCCGCACCGGTCACGAACGCGGTCTTTCCAGCAAGTTCCTTCACGCGCAGTCTCCCCCGTGCAAGCAGGCACCCTTGGCCGCAAACGCCAAGCATCTCGAGACGCCATATCACCGCACTTTCAAGCGATTGGGAAGTGTGCGGGATGTCAGCTCCCGGCCCCGAATCGGTCATTCAAGCGCGTGGTCCAACACCGCCTTGCAGTGTATCAGCGTCGTGTCGAAAACCGGCACCTCGACATTGCCTTCATTGAGCAGCATTCCTACCTCGGTGCACCCCAAAATCAGGCTGTCGGCCCCCGACGCAGCAAGCCGCTCAGCGATTGCTACATAGGCCGCTCTGCTCTGTTCGGTCGTTACGTCCTTGCAGAGCTCCTCGTAAATGATCCGGTGTATTTCCGCTCGGTCGCCGGGATTTGGGATGACGGGCCTAAGACCGGCGGCAATCAATCTATCGGTATAGAACGACTGCTCCATCGTGAAGGAGGTTGCCATCAAACCAGGCGTCCGAAGCCCCTTCGTCTTGATTGCATGTGCGGTCGCGTCAGCGATGTGAACAAACGGGATATGAACTCCCGCCATCATCTCATTCGCAAGCTTGTGCATGGTATTCGTTGCCAAAACAATGACCTGTGCGCCTCCGCGCTCCAGCGCCCTGGCCCCCTCGTTGAGAATAACTCCAGCGGCCGTCCAATCGCCCTTCATCTGGAGGGTTTCGATCAGGGCAAAATCAAGAGAGCGGATCAGCAACTCGGGAGAGTGAAGTCCGCCAAGCCGCTCCCGCGTCATCGTGCATAGCTCGCGGTAGTAAATTTGGGTCGAAGCCGCAGACATTCCGCCCAGTATGCCAATGGTCTTCATGTACGTTCTCTGGATGATTGCGGCCTGGCATAATACTTGATTGCGACTTCCGTTTCTGGGCCCTTAGCGGACGTCGCGGCGGTCAGCCGTCTTTGTCGGTTTTTGACCCAAAGCGGACATGTCTCGCGAAGTCGATAACTTCACAACCCTCCAAAGGCACTCACCAGCGGATAAGTCCGGAAGATGAAGACGTACTCATCCCGCTCAAAAGCGAAGCTAAACTGTGATTCGTGCCAGGTCAGTGCATCCTCACTAATCGGCTCGCCATTGACTCGACTGTCGAGGAGTTGGGTATACGAAACGGCGGACGGCGTATCGGCGACATTGTCCACGAGATCGCAATAAGCGAAGCCTTTGAGTTGCGGATCAGTGTTGCCATCCGCCCAACTCTTTCTCGACTTCGCCTTGATCTCCACCGACAAATTGCCACTATCATCAAGGCGATTGAAAGAGACGTCAGACCTCGCGGGGTAGAGAGCACCAACCGCGCTTTCTTTTGATAAAAATTTCACTTCCGGCTTGCTGGGCTCAGCGTGGAAGTATGAGTAAAGCGGATGGCCGTCAAAGAGCACTGCTTTTAGATTTTTGTCGTGATACCCTTCAAACGCCCCCACCGTTCGGAAAGCGCGCTGCGCGTCGGAATTTGGATGCCAATACCTGGGCTTGCTCGCAGGCCAATAGGGACGAATGGCTTCTCGCACCGGCTCGGGCAGCTTGACCCAAGAAAAGCCCTTGCAGTTGGAAGGCATCGCCCGATAGCCCGGCCTCCAATGCACGTGATCCCATATGTTCTTTCTATTTATTCCCAGAACCTCATAGGTAATGAAATTCTTCGGCGCCTCGGTGCGGCGCCATTCCTGCCATTCCTCGCGCGTAGCTCTGCTAACTGTGGCGCCGAAGAATTTGAGTTTGGAAATCGGGCTTGCGTAGGCGTCCTCCGAGACATAGGCGAGACCGAGCCAGGGCGCGTCCGCATTTTCGTAGGTCACAACCAGCGGAAGCAGCGTAGCGGGCACTTTGCCGTTTTCCGTCGTCTCTCCCTGGCAAGCTTCCGGTGGACGCACCACAACGCCCCGGCCGTCTTTCATTTTTAGGCCATACACCATCGGCGCGATGTCGATCTCGACGGTCCGATCACTATCCTTGTAGGTCGTGACCCTGACATTGCAGCCAACCACGATATCTAAATCGAGCGGATCGCCCTTGTAAGCGAAGCTGGCCTTGAACCGGTAATAGTAGCCGCGATCCTGGCCGGGAGTGGTGACCTCGACCGACTTCGTGAAGCTCCAGCCGCCGAGAGCCCGGAATTCCCGCGGCACCAGTATGAGCCCCGTGCAGAACACGAGGAAGATGATGGCGCTGAGCCATGCAGCGATTGTTTTCATGTTAAACCACTTCCAGCAGTCGCGGTTTTGACCGCATAGCATTTCGGTCCTATAACAAACAGAGGTTGCAGGATTAATCAGCGTCTACTGATATCTTCTTACTTCGCTTTCACCAATTGTTAGCCAGTTTGAAGACGGCGCGGCTCTTGAGGCGCTGGTCTGGTAATGGCCCTTAGCCGACATCGATTCAGACACCCACGAAGTCAGCTTTTGGGGAAGAAGCCGAAGCGGACTCTTTGAGCGCACGCCCTATCTCGGGTGCCACCAGCGGCCGCCGATCACGACTCCTTCTGACGCGATCTTGCGGTCACCGGTCAGGTGTTCGCCGACCACGTCGACATAATCGAACTGGCCTTCCTTGATCGAGAGCAGCGTGGCGTCGCCGACGCTGCCGGGCTTGAGGCTGCCGAGCTCCGGCCGCCGCAACGCCATCGCGGCATTGACGGTGGACGCCGCGATCACGTCCGGCAGCGGCATCCCCATGCAGAGGAATTTCGACATCGTCGTCACCTGGTCGAAGGCCGGGCCGTCGATGCAGAGCTGATGGATGTCGGAGGAGATGGTGTCGGGATAGAAGCCGTTGGCGAGCATCGCGCGCGCGGTCTTAAAGGCGAACGAACCCTTGCCGTGGCCGATGTCGAACAGCACGCCGCGCTCGCGCGCCTCCAGCACGACCTTCTTCACCGTACCCTGCGCGGTCGCTGGCGTATTGGGGAACGGACGGAACGCATGGGTCAGCACGTCGCCCGGCCGCAAGCGCGCCAGCACCTCCTCATAGCTCGGCGGCGGATGGTCGATATGCGCCATCAGCGGCATGCCGACCTGCTCTGCAACTTCCAGCGCAATCTCGAGCGGCACCAGCCCAGAGGTGCCCGAGGCGAACAGGCCGACCCGCACCTTGATGCCGACGATGAGGTCGCGGTTCTCGTCGGCCACGCGCGCGGCGTCGACCGGATTCATCAGCCGCAGCTCCTCGCTCTCGCCGACCATCACGCGATCCGAGAAGCCGAAGATGCCGGCATGCGAGACGTGCAGATAGGCGAGGATGCGGACCTGGCTCGGCTCGATCACATGCTTGCGAAAGCCGGCGAAGTTGCCGGGGCCGGCGCTGCCGGTATCGACCGAGGTGGTGACGCCGGAGGCGCGACAAAACTCCTCGGCGTCGATGCCGAGCGAGGTGCCACCCCAATAGACGTGGGTGTGCAGGTCGATGATCCCCGGCGAGACGATCAGCCCCGACACGTCGCGAACGTCGGTCGCGGCATCGGCCTTCAGCTCTCGGCCGACGGCTGCGACCTTGCCGCCGGCAAAGGCGACGTCCGTCACCGCATCGAGCTTTTGCGACGGGTCGATCACCCGTCCGCCGCGCAGAATCAAATCGAAAGGCATCGTGTTCTCCGGATTTCCGTCCGGCACGATGGTCGACTTCGCCGCCGCCTGCAAGCCGTTCAGCCGACACGGGCCTGTTGGGAAACCGGCGCGGTCACTGTCGCGTGATCCGCGCTCTTGTCCCCGGCCATGGCCGACGCGACGATCGCCGCAAGGGCCGGGTTATGCACCGCCTCCGAGGCCGCAATAATCTGTTGGGCCCAGCGGTACGAGGATTCGAAAATCTCCTGATGGCGGTCGAAATCCGTCACATCGATGCCGTCGGGCGTTGGCGGCCGCATCACCATGTCGAGCGGCGTGGTCGGCAGCGTATCGTAGCGCTGATGCGCGACGAGGCTACGCCACAACACATTGACGGCACTTGGAGCCGCCGGAAGCGATTTTCTCCGGAACGGCGTCAGCAGCGACGCCAGCAGCTCGAGCCGCCCGGGCAGCGCGGCATAGTCGACGTCGAACATCTCGGTCGCCGGCTCACCGAAATGGACCACCAGGTTCGGCCCGCTCTTCAGCTGATGCATCTGCGCCAGCGGCACGTTGTCGACGAGGCATCCGTCGACCAGCATCGATCCATCCCTTGTATAGAACGGCGGCAGCAGGCCGGGGATGGCGCTCGATGCGCGCACCGCCTGCCACAGCAGACCGGTGCGGATCAATTCGAGACTGTGCGTCGACAGATTGGTCGCGACCGCCGCGAACGGCCGCCAGCAATCCTCGATGCGGCAATGCAGGCCGTATTGATCGGCCAGCGCCGCATCGAAGGCCTTGTGGTCCAGCAGCGCGTAGCGCGGCCAGGTCGGGCGGCGGAAGCTGCGGCTGGAGACGAAGATCTCATGGGTGCCGCGCTCGAGATGCTCGGCGTCGTAGTTCTTGGCAAAGCCCGCCGCCATCGCCGAACCGACGCTGGTGCCGACGAAGATATCGAACATCGCGCCGCGCTCACAAAACGCCTTGTAGATCCCGACATGCGCGGTGCCGAGGCTGCCGCCGCCGCCGGCGACAAACCCGACGGCGCGGCCGCACAGGAAACGCACCAGGCTGTCGATATCGATCTGGTCCTCGAGCGCGACATGATGATGCATGAAGCATGGAAGCCGCGCGAGCCAGGCCGCGGTGCCGCTGACCTCGTGACGCCTGACGTCGTGAACACGAACCAGGCGCCGCGCCGACGCCGGATGCACGGAGCAGGCGAAGCTTTCGATCTCGGTCAGGTCGGGCGCGGGAGCATGGCCGCGGCAGGCGAACACGACAAGGTCGGCCTGGCGAATGGTTTTCCGCGCCCATTCCGAGGCTTCGTGACCACCGAAATAGGCCACCAGCGGCGCGTCGTACTCGATCCCGTTGAGCCAGTCGGCGACTTCGGATGCGTCGAGCCCGCGGCCGGGAAACCTGGCTTGAACGCGCGCGAGGTCGACGATCTCGGCACCGGCCGCGGCAAGGCTCTGACGCAGGCGCGCTTCAAAGGCCGCAGGCACCGGCTCCCGTCCGCCTGAGACCAACGCAACGGTCCGCGCCTTCGGTGACGCCCGGACCGGCAACAGGCGCGCAGTCTGGACCGCAAATCGCTGTGCAAGCGCGGCCAGCAGTGCGTCGATGATGCCGGGCGTTTCCTGGACAAGCCTCGCATAGGCCGCACGTGTCAGCACCAGCACGCTGGTATCGCGGATCGCGATCACATTGGCCGTGCGCGGGATGTTGGCGAAGAAGCCGATCTCGCCAACCAGCTCGCCGGCCCGAAGCTCCGCAATCGGCTCGGAATGATCGGTCCGGTACACCGCGAGCGCGCCGTGCAGCACCAGGAACAATGCGTCCGAGGCGCCGCCCTGCTCGACCAGCAGCTCGCCGCGCACGAGGTCGCGCCGGGTCATTGCGCCAAAGGCGATCAGCCGCTGCTCCGCGCTGAGGGTCCTGAACAGCGGGAAGTCCGCGGACACGGTCCCCCCCGCAAACGTTGCACTCGGCGGCACACGGTTCGACTGCATCATCAGATGTTAGCTCCCGGCCGTCGCCCCGGCGAGCGATATCAGAGCATGATCGGCAGCACCCGGCCGCTATTCCTTGGGAGCACTGCAACAGGAATTGCAGCGCGCCCGTTTATCGGCCTCACCCGACCAGTTCCGGCCACGGCACGATGGTCGACTTCACCGTCTTCATCGCCATCGCGTCGGCGACCGCGCACGCCACGCCATCCTCGGTGAACGGATAGATCGTCTGCATATCGAGCCAGGGGTATTTGTTGCGCGTGCGGTAGAGCATGTCGACACCGAGCGGCAGGTCGTTGCCGGTAAAGCCCCAGGAGCGACCTTGATCAAGGCCGCGTTTTTGCCGACTTCCGGCCATGGCACGGTCCGGATTACGGGCTTGGCTCCAGGTCCATCATGGGTGCAGACGCGGATCTGCTCCATCGGTTCGCTCTCCCTGTCCTTGTCGTTGGCCCGGGCACGGCCGCACCGACTGTAGGTCAGGACGATTGGGATGTCATGAATGCCTGTCATGAAGGGATTCGTGACAGACCTTGGCGGGACGAGGCGCTTCAACTCTCGACCGGAGTATTTTTTCGCGCATCGCAAGAAACCATCGATTGTGAATGCAACTGAGTGCGAAGAAGCTTGTAGCATTGCGGGGACGACACCATGAATCCAGGTATCGAAGGCATCGTTGGCATGTACGTCAAGATGGGCGAACTGGACACGCTGCAACGAATGAAAGAGCATCGGCAGAGCCTGCTGGACCAATGCGTCGATACGGCGAATTTCAGCTTTGACGTCACGCGATCGATCTACAGGAGCGACCTCGAGGTGATCGAAGCCGGCATCGAGAGCCTCTCAGGCGAGGTCACCGGCCATGTCGATGTTTTCAACGAGAACAGAATCGCCGGCTGGGCCTTGTACGACCAGCACCCCGACAAACGGGTGACGATCGATATCTATTTCAACGGCGATCACGTTGCCGAGGTCGTCGCCGATCAGTTCCGCAAGGATCTTCTGAAGCTCAACAAGGGCGACGGGCACCACGCCTTCATGTTCGAGCCGCCAGCCGGGTCCTATCAGCCGCCTTTGCAGCTCGAGATCCGCGCGGCGAAACGCAAGGTGCTGAAAGCGGTGACCGTCGAACCGCCGGCGGAGACTGTCGAACCGGCAACGGACGGCGAAGCCGAATAACCTCGCCGCGCTGGCGCAGACGCAGATGACAGCAACAAGCGCAAGCCAGAATTTCTGGTCGCACGATCGAACGTCTCCGCACCATGAGCTGACCAATTCACGGCAAGTTGGGTGAAGTGGCCGGAGATGCCAATGTCGGCTGCGGCACGACGGACGAGCGCGGCGGATTGACAGCAATGGTCGCTCCATCCCACCCTGCGGTGGCACCGTCAGGTATTGGAATGAAGCTGCAGCCCGGGTCGGAACGAATCTTCGCGGACGACAGCACCGACCCGCTGGACGGACGTGTGCAATGGGCGCCGGCGAAATCGCTATGGCTCGGCAGCATGACCGTGGTCGCGATCATGTTCGGGCCGCTGCTGTTCTCGTGGAGCGCGTTCGCACTGTTCATCGTGACCAGCGCGATCACGCTGTGCTTCGGACATTCGGTCGGCATGCACCGGCGCCTGATCCATGCGAGCTTCGACTGTCCGCTATGGCTCGAGCGGCTCTGCGTCTATCTCGGCACGCTGGTCGGGATGGCCGGTCCCTACGGCATGGTGCGGCTGCATGATTTCCGCGACTGGGCGCAACGCCAGGCGGCGTGCCATGCCTACTCCCGCCACGCTGCCGGCTTCTGGCGCGATGCCTGGTGGCAACTGCACTGCACGCTCGCGCTGAAGCACCCGCCGCTGTTCCGGCTCGAACCCCGGCTTGCCGATGACCGCTTCTATGCCTTCGTCGAGCGAACCTGGATGTGGCAGCAATTGCCCTGGGCGATGCTGTTCTTTGCAATCGGCTCGTGGAGCTGGCTGGTCTGGGGCATCTGCGTCCGGGTCGCCGTCTGCGTCACCGGTCACTGGCTGATCGGTCATTACTCGCATCGCAAGGGCGGACAGACCTGGGTCATCGAAGGCGTCGCGGCCCAGGGCTAAAATGTCGGCATCGCCGGGCTGATCAGCATGGGCGAGAGCTGGCACAACAATCATCATGCCTACCCCGGCTCCGCGAAGCTCGGGCTGCTGCCGGGTCAGATCGACCTCGGCTGGTGGCTGATCAAGGCGTTCGAGGCAACCGGATTGGCGAGCGACATCAAGACGCCGGATAATCTTGGGCCGCGCCCGGGTTCGCGCCGCGTCGATGGCCTGCGCGAGGCCGATGCGGTCGCCGGGGCATAGCAGCTGCGCATTGTTGCCGTCATCCGCATGCCGGATCGCCGTTGCGGACCAGGCGCCACGCCGCTATACGACCAGCGTCGGAAAAGGCAGACTTGGTTTGGTAAGCCCAAGTCCTTTCGAAAGCGAAGTCTTTTCGAAGTCGAAGTCCCTTCGAAACGAAAGCTCTGGTCTCCTGCTTGATGCGTGAGATCCCCACGACGAACACCGGACGCCGTCCAGGCGCCCATTGTTCGTCCGTGTGGTTCTCAACCCGACGAACCGCTCGGGTCGAACATCGACAAAGGAGCAGTTCATGCATAACGACCACCCCCTCCCTTATGATGTCGTGATCGCCGGTGCCGGCCCGGTCGGTTTGATGCTTGCCTGTGAGCTGCGGCTCGCAAAACTCTCGGTCCTGGTGCTGGAGCAGGCCGCGGACCCGCATTCGCCGTTGAAGCGGCTGCCGTTCGGCATGCGCGGTCTCTCGGCGCCCACCATCGAAGCCCTCCATCGTCGCGGGATGCTGGACGACATCGCGGCGCCGCAGCGTGCGAAAGATGGCTCGAGTAACGTATCGAATGGCGCGCATTGGATGCAACAGCCGCGCCGCCCGGCCGGCCATTTCGCAGGCATCCAGTTCTTTCACGACGATATCGATACGTCGAAATGGCCGTTTCGCCTGCCGAGCCCGGCCGGCACCAGCATGGCGGTCGACATGGAGTCACTCGAATCCGCCTTGGCCGCGCGCGCAACCGCTATGGGCGTCGAGACCAGGCGCGGCCTCGGCGTCGAGGCGCTTGATCAGTCCGATGACGGTGTGACCGTTGGCGCCGCCGGCCACACGTTCCACGGACGCTGGCTGGTCGGTTGCGACGGCGGCCGCAGCATGGTGCGCAAGGTCGGCGGCTTCGATTTCGTCGGCACCGATCCCGAGTTCACCGGCTATTCGGTCGAGGTCGAGATATCAGATCCGGACAAGCTGCGTCCGGGCCGCCACTACACGCCGACGGGCATGTATACGTACGCGCATCCCGGCACGATCGCGATGGTCGAATTCGACGGCGGCGCTTTCCACCGAACCCAACCCATCACGCGCGAGCATGTGCAGGCGATATTGCGCCACGTCTCCGGCACCGACGTCACATTGACGGCGCTCAAGCTCGCCAGCACCTGGACGGATCGCGCCTGTCAGGCGACGGCTTACCGCAACGGTCGCGTGCTGCTCGCGGGCGATGCCGCGCATATCCATTCTCCCCTCGGCGGCCAGGGGCTCAATCTCGGGCTCGGCGATGCGATGAACCTCGGCTGGAAGCTCGCGGCCACGATCCGCGGCGACGCGCCGGCCGGTTTGCTCGACAGCTATATGAGCGAGCGGTATCCGGTGGGCGCGCAAATCCTCGACTGGTCGCGCGCCCAGGTCGCACTGATGCGACCGAGCCGGAGTTCGCGTGCGCTCGAAGCCATCATCCGCGATCTGATCGCGACATCGGACGGCGCGACATATTTTGCCGAGCGCGTGTGGGGCGTTTCGCTCCGCTACGATCTTGGCGGCCGCCATGCGCTGGCGGGCCGCAGTGCGCCCGACTTCGCGCTCGCCTGCGGGATGACGCTCGGCGAACTGCTCAGAGACGGGCGCGGCCTGTTGCTCGACTTTGAGCCGCGCTCGCCCCTGCAAGCGCTCGGCGATCGCTGGCGTGGGCGGGTCGACTATGTCGCAAGCGACGCCAGGGATCGGCTCGGCCTCAGCGCCGTGCTCGTGCGCCCCGACGGCGTCGTCGCCTGGGCCGCCGACGCCGCCCCCAGCTTGAGGACGCTGCACAGGCCATGTCGCGGTGGTTCGGCGAACCGGATGCGGCGCGCGAAGCGGCCGCAATCTCTTGAGAAGCTGCGCGCGGCAGCACCGCGCACTTCTCTTGCACCGTGTGCGGGTTCCCCATCTCAACCGTAACGCCCCGTTAACCCTATCAGCCTTAGGGTCGTCGGGGCTCCGAATGGACGGTGGCCGGGTTTGTGGTGATGTCGTTTGCACAGAAGAAAACTACCGTCGTCCCCGCAGCCGAGGAGCGGCGGCGCTTCCAGCGCGTCAAGGTGCACCTGCTCGGCCGCTACATGCTGCCCGACCGGCGCGAATTTCCCTGCCAGATTATCAACATGTCGCCGGGCGGCCTCGCGCTGCTGGCGCCGGGCATCGGCAATGTCGGCGACCGCGTGATCGCCTATCTCGACCATATCGGCCGCGTCGAGGGCCGCATCACCCGGATCATCGACAACGGCTTTGCGATGACGATCGGCGCCACCGCGCGCAAGCGCGACAAGCTCGCCGCCCAGCTCACCTGGCTCGCCAATCGCGACATCCTCAATCTGCCCGAGGATCGCCGCCACGACCGTATCGTGCCGCGCAACCCGATCGCCCTGCTGACCCAGGAAGACGGCACGCGGATGACCTGCCGCATCATCGACCTTTCCTTGTCCGGAGCCGCAATTGCCGCGGAGAACCGCCCGCCGCTGAAGTCGCTCGTGATGCTCGGCCGGGTGCAGGCCCGCGTGGTGCGAAATCTCGAGGAAGGCTTCGCGCTCGAGTTCGTCCACGAGCAATCAGCGGAAACCCTCGAAGAGAGCGTTACCGCGAGGTAAAGCGAAAAACCGCTCAAGACCCCGGTTTCAGCCCGCGAAGGCGGCCTCCGGTACACCGGTGGCCGCCTTCGGTGCGTTTGGCGTAGTGAAATCGGCGGTTAACGGCCGGCGCTTTTGACGCAACAAACCGCGCTGGCGCAGCGTTCTCCGTATTAATGCATAAAATTTGAATCAATTGCAGTTGTTTCAACTTTTAGGCGAATTCGATTCAAGTAAAGATCGAATTAGCCGCAGCTTTTACCAGTATTCGCGTCAAATCTACTTCGCGTACTTAGCGGCGGCGCAAAAGCTTTGTGCGAAACGTGGTCCCAACAAAAAGAACGGGGGCCACAATGTTTGGTTTCAGGGGACAGGGGAAAGGTTTGGCGGTTGCCGCCATCCTTTTTGCAACGTGCGTGTCGGCCAAGGCCGGCGACGTGGTCTACGCCAGCCTCGGTGACGTCGCACGTTCGCCGATCGGCTGGGTCGAGTTCTGCGCCGACAATCCGGCCGAGTGCCGCGGCGGCAAGACACAACCACGCGACATCGTTATGTCGCAGACCGCTTGGCGCGACCTCGTGCGGGTCAACAAGTGGGTCAACGAATCCATCAAGCCGATGACCGACATGGATCATTGGGGCGTGATCGAGAAATGGTCGTTGCCTTCGGACGGTTACGGCGACTGCGAGGACTACGTGCTCCTGAAGCGCAAGATGCTGATGGACGCCGGCTGGCCCCGCGAGGCGCTATTGATCACCGTGGTCCGCGACAAGAAGGGCGAAGGCCACGCGGTGCTGACGGTGAAGACCGACAAGGGTGAGTTCGTGCTCGATAACCAGAACGAGAGCATCGTCGCCTGGACGGAGACCGGCTACCGCTTCGTCAAGCGGCAATCGCAGAGCGATCCCAATGTGTGGGTCTCGCTCGGCGACAACCGCCCCGCAGTTTCAACCGCAAGCTCGCGCTGAGCAGAGAGCCAAGGATTTTCGAGTTCGCGACCCGGTCACATCCCCACCCCTCCCCGTCCCAGACCGGTTCGCGCGCGGCCAGGCTTCCCCCAAAGCCTGGCCGCAACCTTTTGCGGGGTACGAGAAGTCCTGGCCGAACTCCGCAGCGCCGATGCGGCACCACGCAAGCTCGCCGCAATCGATCGGCGAGTTCGTCAGCGTTTGTTCGGGTTCGCCTTAGCGCGACGAGCGGCATTCCATGTAATGCTGCGCCTCGGTCGAGGCCTCCCGGACAATTTCGAGCTCGCAAGCTGCCGCCCACGCGCGTAACTCATCCCGCTCGTACCGGAACGCGAAGGGCGGATGGTACCAGTCAAAGTTCACGAGATCGCAATGCTGCTCCGAGAACGCCGGATTGTGCCAGCACTTGATGAAGTGGTTGTAGATGAAGGTCTGGATGTCATAGGCACCGGCCTTGATGCCAAGAAACGGCAAATCATTCTCGATCGTGATTTGGCCCTGAGAGCGCTGCAGATCTCGTCCAAGCGCCGTCAACTGGCTCGCCGTGGCAAACGCTTCGTCGTTTGACATCGGAATGATCGTGGCGCGCAAGGCGTCGTCGACGGCTTCACGCATTGGCGCCTTCTTTGCGTAGGCGGTGATTGCAATGGTGCCACCGGGCGCGAGTTGCCGCACCAAAGTCTGGTATGTAGCGCGCGGATCTGGCGTATGATGGATCGCGGCCCGGCAGATGATGAAATCGAACTTCTGCCCTGTCGGCAATTCACCTGTGATGTCATGATTTAGCAGCGTCGCAATCCCGTGCCGCTCGATCGTATCCAGCGCGCCGTGAATATCGGCGCCGACATAGTCGAGATGGGCCGGGATCGGCGATGCCGTGAGCTGGTTGAGGATGTCGCCAAATCCGCAAGCAGCATCATATACCGTTGTCTTGCGTTCCGACGCCTGCTCGCGAATACGCTTGAACAGTCCGGCCCACGGCAATTGCCTGCTCGGCATCGCCTTCGCTGCTTCAGGATTCTGCTGAACGAACGACTTGAAGCCCAGGTCGCTCGACCATTGCTTCGTGTAGTGATCGGCCGTCTGCTCGTTGTCTCGCATGCTGCCTCTCCTTGGAGAAAAAGCTAGCACTGCAACCAGACATTCGCAACGGGACCAGACACGCGCTCCGGTGCGTGCCGGTTTGCGGCCGCGCCGCGCAACGATTGAGGCCGGCCGGCGAGCGCGACGCTCACTAGGCAAATTGCGAAACGAGCACGTCAAGATTGCCGATGTTCGCAGGTGGAGAGACCAGCGCAGCGCTCGTCGAGACCACCCCGATGACGGCTAACCCTCACCGCAAACAGTCAACCGCGTCGATAGGCGGTGCTCGACTTGGGACCCGCTGGACGATGCGCAAGTCGTGCCCACCGCTTTAGAAGAAGCGCTCAAGAAAGGCTGACGTCTCGTCGGTGATGCCGACGATCTTGTTGGTGGCCTGGCGATAGAACTTGAAGTTGAGCTCGGTCTCGGGCCGGCCGTCGTCCCAATCCTTGAAAGGCTCGAGTTGGTCGCGCCCGAGCGGGCACGTCGCCAGCGCGGTGCGCTTGATCACGATGCTGACGCGCGGCGTTTGCCTTTCGATGCCGACCTTGCGCGGCACCGCCTCGGCCGAGGTGACGAGCGCGCGGACGATCAGGCCCTTGCCGCCCTCGTTCTCGCTCGCGAATACGAACACGATGTCGCCGGCGGCGATCAGCTTGCCGCCATACATGGTCTTCTGCGCCGTGAAGGCGAACGCTTTCGCCCGGAGTTCGGAGATCTCGGTCTTGATCGCGAATGCCATTCCCCGCCTTACCGTCCAATCCCCGGCTCGTGCCGCCACGCTTGACATCCTAGCATTCGGCCTATTGAATTGAATTCAATTCAGCTCACGGATGGACAATGACGGTCTCCAGCCCGGCAACGCGGGAAAGGCTGCTCGCCGCAGCCCAGGACGAACTGATCGAGGGCCAAGGACACATCGAGATGCAGGCCGTCGCCAGACGGGCGCAGGCCTCGGTCGGGCTCGCCTATCACCATTTCGGATCGAAAGCCGGCCTGATCGCCGCCGTGGTCGAGGGGTTTTATGAACTGCTCGATCAGGCAGCCTTCAGCGGCGCCAAATTGCCGACGGCAGACTGGGCCGGCCGGGAGAAGGCCCGGATCGGCGCCTATGTCGCGTTTCATTATCAGCACCCGTTTGCTCCACTCGTGATCGGACCGCTGAGCCGCGCGGCCGAGGTGCTGGATGTCGAGACCGCCTTCACCGCCCGGCAACTCGCGGCCGGAGCGCGGATGCTCGAGGCTGCGCAGCGCGACGGGATCGTCGGCACGGACATCGACCCTCACCTCACCATCGCGTTGATGATCGGCGGCATCCGTCAGGCACTGATCGGTGCGCTGACCGCCGCGCGGCGGCCGGATCCGGCCGATCTGACCGACGACATCTGGGCCTTCATGGCCGCTGCGTTGCGGCTGCCCGCCGAAGCCTCCGTGAAGTCAAAGCCAACGCGGCGCAGCCGCCGCTAACGTTCAACAATAACCCCAAGGTTGGTGGCCATCTTGTTCAACCCGCACGATTTTCACACGCCGCAATCGTCCTACACCAAGCCGGATCTGCTGCGATCGAGCGAGGGCGGCTATTTCGGCCCGGCTAATGCACAACTCCCGGCGCCACCGATGCTGATGATGGATCGCATCACCGAAATCAGCACCGAGGGCGGCGCCTTCGGCAAGGGCCATGTCGCCGGCGAACTCGACATTGCACCTGATCATTGGTTCTTCGCCTGTCACTTTGCCGGCGACCCCGTGATGCCCGGCTGCCTCGGGCTCGACGCCATGTGGCAGATCATCGGCTTCTGGCTGGGCTGGTCGGGCTCGCCGGGCAAAGGCCGGGCGCTCGGGGTCGGCGAGGTCAAGTTCAGGGGACACATCACGCCGGACGTGAGGTTGGTGCGCTATGAGGTCGACATGCGCCAGGTCAGGCGCGGCCGGCTGGTGCTGGGTATCGCCAACGGCCGTGTGCTTGCCGATGGCGCCTGTGTCTATCTGGCGAAGGACATGAGGGTTGGCCTGATCGCGCCGACGCGCTGAACCCGCTCGCGTCGAACAGTCCCGTTTTGGGACAGAAGCCTCGGAATTTGCGGCGAGTTTTGCACTCCCCGCGCCACCTGCTTGAATCTCCGGGGGTTTTGCCCGCGCGGTGGTTGTGGTATTCCGAACCTTTCAATTGACGTCCGGTTCTGGTCGCATGGTCGAACTTGCCCCCCGGAATTCACAAACCAGCAGCCTGATTGGCGTGCAGCCGATCGCGATCGGCGCCGTGGCGCTGGTGCTCGTGCTGTTCGGGATCGGCTCGATCGCGCTGTGGCGCGCCTTCAGCGGCAACGTGCCCGAGACCGACCGGATGATCGCCGCCCGTCAACTGCAGGCGCGGACCGCGCAGGTCTCCGAGGCCTTGGTGGAAAAGACCAAGGGCATGGAGGCGACCCAGCAGGAATCCATCGACCAGTTGCAGGAGGTGCAAGACCAGCTGCTGACCATGCGCAAGCAGTTCGCCCTGCAGCAGGCCGACGCCAGGAGGCTCTCCGACCAGGTCGCTGCGCTGACCGAACAGGTCGAGGGTCTGCGCCAGTCACTGGCAAGCGCGCAGGCCAATGAGCCGGCCGCCGAGACCGAGCCGCGCAAACGCTCGAAGGCCACCCGCAGCGCCAACCGGAAGCGCCACAGGTCGCGCGGCTGACGACCGAGGGTGCCAGGCGCCCGGCCATCAAAATGCGCCAAATCCCGAACAAGATCAGGGTCCAAGGTGGAGCTTTCCGGGCGCCAGGCCTGCCGCGGCAGCCTCGCATAAGTGCCCGTTACCGTGAATTAATCCGGACTTTGTGAACTGGTTCACATATCGGCCCTCGAATCCGAGTCATCCTTAAATGACCGGATGGCGTGAGCCGATTTCAATATCCGGGGCTGGCAAGGTCGTTGACGGTATACTACGTCGACGGCCTTGTTTTTTTGGCCCTGCAGCGAGGGTCCCCGAGACTACCCAAAAGGAAAGCCGGGCTCCGCACATCGGGAGCGGCCCTCGCGCACGTGCGGTCCGCAAATCGGTTTCAGCTTGCAGCTCCGCACGCGCAAAAATCGCCGCGGCCGAAGCCGCAACCAGCGGCGTTGACAGCCTACTTGGTGCGATCGCGCTGGAAGCGATCGGTTCTCAGCCGCAACCGCGCAAGCTTCGGCTCGAGCTGGTGGAGCGCGTAGACCAACGCAATGGCAAGACTCGAAACAACCACCATGAACAACAAGGTCAGATCAGGAATGGTCAGCATCTTTCGGATCCTCTGAGGCCAGGCTCCAATCGCAGCCGGCCCTTGTGTTTTCGCGACGCGCTCACGCACCGACTGCTGCAAGGCGTTGCAAGCAGCGTACCAATGCGCGACGGCCTCGGCGTCAAGACACCGAGGCCGCGCCATTCATTCCAAGACCATCAGCATGGCGATCGAATGGACCTGCCATGCTTCAAGGGATGGCTCAGTTGCAAACCTGCACTGGCCGGATTTGCCAGCCATACGGTGTCAGCATGCGACGCCGCACGACGTAGCAGCCGCCGTCACCATAGCCATAGCCATCGTCGTAGCCGTAGCCGGCGTAGTATGGATTGCCGTAATAGCCGTCATAGTAATCATAGGCGCCGTAACCTAGCCCGAAGCCGACCGCCGCGGCAGCGAACGGATATCCCCAGCCCCAGCCGCGCCGATAGTAGCCGCCGCGCCAGCCTCCACCATGCCAGCCGCCGCCGTGCCAAC
>NZ_JACMYK010000019.1 GCF_020889785.1 Bradyrhizobium acaciae | reverse complement strand
GCCGGCGGGTTTGCCATGTTCGGCACCATGCCCTCGATGGTCGCAAGATGGCTGGTGCGGCGATCGAGCCGCGGGATCGAGCCGAGCAGGCCGACCGTGTAGGGATGCTGCGGATTGGCAAACAGCTCATCGACCGGGGCGCGCTCGACGATCTCGCCCGCATACATCACCGCGACCTCGTCGCAGACTTCGGCGACGACGCCGAGATCGTGGGTGATCAGGATGATCGCCGCACCACTCGCGGCCTTCAGCTCGCGCATCAGATCGAGGATCTGCGCCTGCAGCGTGACGTCGAGTGCGGTGGTCGGCTCGTCGGCGATCAGGAGCTGCGGGTCGCAGGCCAGCGCCATCGCGATCATCACGCGCTGGCGCATGCCGCCGGACAGCTTGTGCGGATATTCGTCGATGCGTTTCTCGGGCGAGGGGATATGCACGCGGCGCAGCAGCTCGACGGTGCGCTCGCGCGCCGCGCGCCGCGAGCCGCCGCGGTGGCGCAAAATCGTCTCGGTGATCTGGTCGCCGATGGTTAAGCTCGGGTTGAGCGAGGTCATCGGCTCCTGGAAGATCATGGCGAGGCGATTGCCGCGCAGGTCGCGCAGCGTCGCGTCCGGCACGTCGAGCAGGTCGAAGCCGTCGAACCGGATCGCGCCGGACACCGCGGCGGATTGCTTCGGCAACAGCCCCATGATCGCGAGCGAGGTCACGCTCTTGCCGCAGCCGGACTCGCCGACTAGGCCGAGGGTCGCGCCGTTGGCGACGGAGAGATCGACGCTGTCGACGGCGCGCGTGGTGCGGCCGTCGTCGCCGTGGAAGGTGACGCGCAGGCCCTCGATCTCGATCAGCGGGCCGGCGGTCATTCGCCGCTCTTGGTTGCCGCGGCGATGGCGGCCTCGATCCTGGCGCGATCGCTGGTTCCGGCCGGGTTGGCGCGGGTCGGCATGAAGTCCCGGAACGGCACCCAGTGCTCGCGGCTGACGGCTTCCAGCCGCTCCAGCTCGCGCAGGGGATCGGCGTGGTCGTCGACCCGCAGATCCAGCGCCGGCCATTCCTCGGTGTCGTGGATCAGAAGCGCAGCGGACTGCTTGCCGCGCTTGTCGCCGCCGGCCGCTTCGCCGGCGAGCATCGCCTTGATCAGCCGTTCCGCGAACGGCAGCGTTTCGTTCGCTCCGTAGACGCGCGCGGTCTCGTCGAGCACCGCAGGTCCGGCCAGCATGTTGCCGGCGATCGAAAATCCGTCGCCGGCGATATGGCCGAACCAGTCGATGCAATCCTTGCCGGAGTGGGCGGCGATCCGGCCCTTGGCATCCACGACATGCACCTGCCGGCTGTCGCGGCTGTTGTCAGGCGCGAGCAGCGCCGAGATCACCTCATGCGGGGTCTTGCCGTCGCGCAGCAGCGCGAGGCCGTCGATGCCGTAATAGGGATTGACCAGCGCCTGCGTCGCAACGGCGCCGATCCCGGGTGCAATGTGCGGCACGAGAGCGCCAACCGCGAAGAACCGCGTCGCGACGGCGATGCCGAGCTGGCCGGTGGTGCTGTCGCGGGCGACGATCGACCAGGTCATCTCACCTCTCTTCTCCCTCTCCCCGCTCTTTGCGGGGTCGAGACGAGCGAAGCTCGCTCTTAGAGGGTTGGGGTGAGGGGCTTGTTCCGCGATGACGGCGCAAATCGAGTACGCGGAGATTCCCCCTCACCCGGAATTCAAGCTGGGCTTGAATTCCGACCTCTCCCCGCAAGCGGGGCGAGGTGGATTTGGAGGCTTGCTCTGCGATCCGACGCGAAGTCATCATGCTGTGCGATCGTCTTGTCTTAGCGGCCTGCGGCGTAGCCCTGCATGCCGCGCGGGTTGGCGGCGGCGCGGCGGCGGGGGCCGACCTTCGAGGCCGCAGTGAGCCGGCCTTCTGACCAATCGGGGCCAATCTCGACCACATGGCCGCGGCGTTTCAATTCGTCGATGGTCGATTTCGGCACGCGATTTTCCAGCACCAGCACGCCGGGCCGCGATGTGCGCGGCCAGAACGAGATCGGGAAATGCTCGGAGTGCCAGGCCGGTGCGTCGATCGCCTC
Source organism: Bradyrhizobium acaciae (assembly GCF_020889785.1). GTDB lineage: Bacteria > Pseudomonadota > Alphaproteobacteria > Rhizobiales > Xanthobacteraceae > Bradyrhizobium > Bradyrhizobium acaciae. Next base: position 79,178 of record NZ_JACMYK010000019.1, on the reverse strand, counting down.
CTGCAAATTAAGCTTGGCGTGGACGTGGCGCAGGAAGAACTGGGTGATCCACTGGTCCTGCTGGTCGCCGCCCGGCGAACCCCAGGCGAGATATGGCTCGCCATCGCGCAGCGCCATGGTCGGCGACAGCGTGGTGCGCGGCCGCTTGCCCGGCGCCAGCGAGGCCGGGTGGTTCTCCTCCAGCCAGAACATCTGGGCGCGGCTGCCGAGGCAGAAGCCGAGCTCGGGAATCACCGGCGAGGATTGCAGCCAGCCGCCCGACGGGGTCCCCGAGATCATGTTGCCGGCCTTGTCGATGATGTCGAAATGCACGGTATCGCCGCGCACCTCGCCGAACCGGCCGACGGTCGGCTCGCCCGCGCCCATGGCGCCGACTGCTTCGCGATGCCCTTCGGCATGCCGCAATTTGACGACGCCACCGAAGCCTTCGACCGAGCCGGGGCGGAAGTCGAGCGAAGCCTTGTCCCTTGAGATCAGCTTGCGCCGTTCGTTGTTGTAGGCATCGGACAGCAGCGTCTCGATCGGGATGTTCGTGAATTTCGGGTCGCCATAAAACGTCTCGCGATCTGCATAAGCGAGCTTGGCGGCTTCGATCTGCAGATGGATGAAGTCGGGGCCTGCGGGATCGAGCCCGTCGAGCTCAAAGCCCTTCAGCAGCGCGAGTTGCTGCAGCATCACCGGACCCTGGCTCCAGACCCCGGCTTTCTGCACGGTGTAGCGGCCGTAGTCGTAGGTGAGTGGCGCTTCGATGGTCGGCTGCCAGCACGCCATGTCGTCGGCCGACAGCACGCCGCGATGCGGCGAGCCGGAGACGTCCATCACCTCCTGGGTGCGGCAGAACTTGTCGATCGCTTCCGCGACGAAGCCCTTCGACCACGCCTGCCGCGCGCGCTCGATCTGTGCGGCGCGATCGCCGCCGGCGCTCTCGGCTTCAGCCAGGATGCGGGTGTAAGTCTCCGCGAGCTTCGTGTTGGTGAAGATGGTGCCGGGCTTCGGCACCTCGCCGTTGGGCAGATAAACATCGGCCGAGGTGGTCCAGTATTTCCGGAACAGTTGCTCGACGGTCTTGATGGTGGCCGACGCACGCTCGACCAGCGGATAGCCGTCGCGGGCATAGGCGATCGCGGGCTCGAGCACGTCGCGCAGCCTCAATGTGCCGTAGTCGCGCAGCAGCAGCATCCAGGATTCGAACGTGCCGGGCACGCAGGCGGCGAGCAGGCCGGTACCGGGCACCATTTCGAGGCCCTCGCTGCGGTAATGCGCGATCGTTGCCTTCGCGGGCGCCGGGCCCTGGCCGCAGATCACCTCGGTCTTGCCGCGCTTGACGTCGTGCACGATGATCGGCACGTCGCCGCCGGGGCCGTTCAGATGCGGCTCGACGACCTGCAACGTGAAGGCAGTTGCCACCCCCGCGTCAAAGGCGTTGCCGCCCTTCTCCAGCGTCGCCATGCCGACCGCGGTTGCAATCCAGTGCGTCGAGGTGACGACGCCGAAAGTGCCTTCGATCTCGGGCCGTGTGGTGAATGGATCGGGATTGACGTTGCTCATGGCTATTCACCGTTAGGCGGTTTGTTCTTCGATTTGTTCTGGCGCGACTTGCGCGCGCGCACTTGATCACAGCCGGGCTGGTATGCCAACCGCTTGGTGGACATGGCCGCTCCCATCCGCGTGATCATGCCGGAACGGCGGCGGCAGGGCTGTTGACGGCGTGGCAGGCGACGCCGTCGATCAGTTCCGGCGCCCTCTCGCAGCAGAGATCGAAGGCGAGGGGACAGCGCGGGTTGAACGCGCAGCCTGAGGGCGGATCGATCGGGTTGGGAATCTCGCCCTTGACCGGGATGCGCTGGCGGCCGGACATCGCAAGATCCGGAACCGCGCCGAGCAGCATCTTCGTGTACGGCATCCTCGGGTTCTCGAACAGTTTCCGGCCCTCGGCGATCTCGACGATGCGGCCGAGATACATCACGCCGATCCTGGTCGCCATGTGGCGGACAACTGCCAGATTGTGGCTGATGAACAGATAGGTCAGGCCGAACTTGTCCTGGAGGTCGCGCATCAGATTGAGGATCTGTGCCTGTACGGAGACGTCGAGCGCCGAGGTCGGCTCGTCGCAGACGATGAACTCGGCCTCGGACGCCAGTGCGCGGGCGATCGCGATGCGCTGGCGCTGGCCGCCGGAAAACTCGTGCGGGAATTTTTGGCCGTCGTCGGGGTGCAGGCCGACCAGCGAAAGCAATTCGCCGACCCTGGCCTTGATGTCGCGCTCGCCCTGGATCAGGTCGAAGGCGCGGATCGGCTCGGCGACGATGGCGGCGACCCGGTAGCGCGGATTGAGGCTCGCATAGGGATCCTGAAAAACCATCTGGATGCGCCGGCGCAGCCGGCGGCGCGCCTGGCCCTGCCGCGGATCGGTCATCGAGATGCCGTCGATGACGACTTCGCCCGAACTCGGCGGCAGCAGGCCGACGACCATGCGCGCAACAGTGGTCTTGCCGGAGCCGGATTCGCCGACCAGCGCAAAGGTCTCGCCGCGCTTGATGTCGAAGCTGACGCCGTCGACGGCTTTCAGAAGCTCGAGATGGCCACCTTCGAGCACGCGGTTGAGCCACGGCTTCGAGACGTCGAAGACGCGGCGCAGGTTCCTGACCTCGATCAACGTCCCGCTCATGCCGCGGTCTCCTTCGCGGGCTCGAACAGATGGCAGGCGACGGATTGCGTGCCCTGCCGGATCGGCTCGGGACGCTCGACGCAGCAGCGATCGAACGCAAACGCGCAGCGCGGATTGAACGGGCAGCCTGGCGGGATTGCCGACAGCCGCGGCATCGCGCCCGGGATCTGCACCAGGCGCTTGTCCTCGCCGGCGAGCGTCGGGATCGCGCCCATCAGGCCCTTGGCGTAGGGATGCAACGGATTGCGCACCACCTCCTGCACCGGGCCGATCTCGGCGATGCGGCCCGAATACATCACCGCGACGCGGTCGCAGGTCTCGGCGATCACGCCCATGTCGTGGGTCACCAGCATCACCGCGGTGCCGTGGTCGCGCCCGAGCCGCTTGATCAGCGCGATGATCTGCGCCTGCACCGAGACGTCGAGCGCGGTGGTCGGCTCGTCCGCGATGATCAATTCCGGCTCGGCACAGATCGCGAGTGCAATGACGACGCGCTGGCGCATGCCGCCGGAGAATTCATGCGGATAGCCGTCGATGCGCTTCTCCGGCGCGGGAATGCCTACCTCGGCCAATAGATCGATGGCGCGCCTGCGCGCGGCGCTTTCGCTTAAATTTGTGTGGGTGCGGATGGTTTCGATGATCTGATCGCCGATCCGGTAGAGCGGATTGAGGCTGGTCAGCGGATCCTGGAAGATCATGCCGATCCGCTTGCCCCTGACGCGGCGGATCTCCTCCGGGGAAAGATGGTCGATCCGCGTGCCCGACAGCTCGATCTCGCCGCCGGAGATGCGGCCGGGCGGATCGATCAGCCCGATCACGGCAAGGCCCGTGACCGACTTGCCGGCGCCGGACTCGCCGACCACGCCGAGCACCTCGCCCTTGGCGATCTCGAACGACACGCCGTTGATGGCGCGCAAGGTGGCGCGGCGGGTGACGAATTCCACCTCGAGGTTACGCACGGAAAGAACGGGTTGGGTCATCGGAGCTTCGGGTTGAGTGCGTCGCGCAGCCAGTCGCCGAGCAGGTTGATGGAGAGGATCAGGCCCGCGAGCGCAATGCCCGGGAAGGCGACGATCCACCATTCGCCGGCGAACAGATAGTTGTTGCCGATCCGGATCAGGGTGCCGAGCGACGGCATGGTGTCGGGCATGCCGGCGCCGAGGAACGACAGCGTCGCCTCGGTGATGATGGCCAGCGCGAGGTTGATGGTGGCGATCACCAGGATCGGTCCCATGGTGTTCGGCAGCACGTGGCGGAACATGATCTTCGGCGCCGGCAGGCCGATCAGCTGCGCCGCCGCGACATAGTCCTTGTTCTTCTCGACCATGACCGAGCCGCGCACGGTGCGGGCATATTGCACCCAGAAGCTGAGACCGATCGCGATCACGAGCACGCCGAGCGTGCTCATCTCGTCGAGCCGGTTGCCGAGCAGCGATTTGGCGACGCCGTTGACCAGCAGCGCGATCAGGATCGCGGGGAAGGTGAGCTGCACGTCGGCGATCCGCATGATCACGGTGTCGACCACGCCGCCGAAATAGCCGGCGATCAGGCCGAGGGCGATGCCGAGCGCGCCGGCGAACACCACGCCTGCGATGCCGACCGCAAGCGAGATGCGCAGGCCGTAAAGGATCGCCGAGAGCACGTCGCGGCCCTGCTCGTCGGTGCCGAGCAGGAACGGGCTCTGGCCATCGGCGGTCCACAGCGGCGCGATCCGCGAGTTGAGCAGCTGTAGTTGCGCCGGATCGAACGGATCCTGCACCGCTAGCCATGACGCAAAGATCGCCAGCAGGAAGAACAGCAGCGTGATGGAGGCTGCGACCATCGTCAGCCTGGAGCGGCGGAACGAATAGAAGATGTCGCTGTCGAGCGCGCGCCTGACCCAGCCGGCTGGTGCCTGGTGGTCTTGCGTGCGATCGGGGACGACGGCGTCGGACATGGTTTGGTCCCTCACGCCGCGCGGCCGACGGTCGACCGCAAGCGCGGATCGACTACGGTGTAGAGAATGTCGACCACGAGATTGATGGTGACGAAGATCAGCGAGACCATCAGGAGATACGCGGCCATGATCGGGATATCGACATTCTGCACGGCCTGCACGAACAGAAGCCCCATGCCCGGCCATTGGAACACGGTTTCGGTGATGATCGAGAAAGCAATAACCGAGCCAAACTGCAGGCCGGCCACCGTGATCACCGGAACCAGCGTGTTCTTCAGCGCGTGGCCGAAATGGATTGCGCGCGTGGTCAGCCCGCGGGCGCGGGCAAAGCGGATATAGTCGGTGCGCAGCACTTCCAGCATTTCGGCGCGCACCAGCCGCATGATCAGGGTCATCTGGAACAGCCCGAGCGTGATCGCCGGCATGATGATCGCCTTCCAGCCGGAGACGGTGAGGAGCCCGGTCGACCACCAGCCGAGCTTCACCACGTCGCCGCGGCCGAAGGAGGGCAGCCAGCCCAAGGTCACGGCGAACAGATAGATCAGCAGGATGCCGATCAGGAAGGTCGGCAGTGAGATGCCGATCAGCGATATCGCCTGGAATAATCTGGCCAGGATGGTGTCACGGCGCAGCGCCGAATAGACCCCCATCAGGATGCCGGCCACCATCGCAAAGATGGTGGCGACGATCGCAAGCTCCAGCGTCGCCGGCATGCGCTCGGCGAGCAGCGATGAGACCGGCAGCCGGAACTGGTAGGACACGCCGAACTTGAACTGCAGCGCATTGATGAAGTAGCGGCCGAACTGCACCAGCACGGGATCATCGAGGCCGAGCGACTGCCGGATCGAGGCGCGTTCCGCCGCCGAAGTGTCGATCGAGACGATCTGGTTTACCGGATCGCCGGCGAAGCGGAACATCGCGAACGCGATGATGCCGACGGCGAGCATGACGCCGATGGCCTGGAGGAAGCGGCGAAGAGTGAAAGCGAGCATCTCTACCTTTCACTGCTTTTGACAATTGGCGCGCGGCTTTGCGCGACCGGAAAACGCGAGGTCCCGGAAGCCTGCGCTTCCGGGACCCAATTCGCCGTAGCCACTATTCACCCTGTTTGGTCGCCCAGTACAGCAGCACCTGGTTGTCCGCGCGCTGGGTCAATTTGACTTTTTTCGACACGCCCCACACCAGCGGTTGCTGATGCAGCGGAATGTAGCCGTAATCCTTGATGACGATTTCGTAGGCCTGCTTGATCAACTGGTCGCGCTTGGCCGTGTCGCTCTCGACCAGGACCTTGTCGGTCAGCGCGTCGACTTCCTTGTTGCAATAGCCGCCGAGATTGGCCTCGCCCCGGGTGGAATCCTTCGGATCGTCACGGCAGCCGAGGATGTCGTGCAGCACGTTGTGCGAGTCTGAGGTCGCGGGCGTCCAGCCCAGCATGAAGAACGAGGTCTGGTAACCGCCGGGCTTCAGCACCTTGCCGAAATACTGCGCCTTCGGCTGCGCCAGCAGGTTCACCTTGACGCCGATGCGGGCCAGCATGCCGACCACCGCCTGGCAGATCGCCGCGTCGTTGACATAGCGGTCGTTCGGGCAATCCATCGTGACTTCGAAGCCGTTCGGATAGCCGGCCTCGGCCAGGAGCTTCTTGGCGCCTTCCGGATCGGGCTTCGGCCGGGTGAACTCCTTCGACAGCGGATAGAGCTCGGGGGCGATCATCAGGGCCGAGGGCGTCGACATGCCGCGCATCACGCGGGTCTTGATCAGGTCGACGTCGATCGTCTTGTAGAAGGCTTCGCGGACCTTGATGTCCTTGAACGGATTCTTGCCCTTGATGTTGGAATACAGCAGCTCGTCGCGGGCCATATCCATGCCGATGAAGATGGTGCGGATCTCCGGCGCGGTCATGACAGTGGCGACGCCGCTGGAATTGACGCGCTGGATGTCCTGCAGCGGAACCGGCTCGATGACATCGACTTCGCCCGAGAGCAATGCGGCGACGCGGGTGGCGTCGGAGCCGATCGGGGTGAAGACGATCTCCTTGAGATTATGCTCGGGCTTGCGCCAATAGCCCGGAAACGCCTTGAATACGGTCTTCACGCCGGGCTGATGGCTCTCGATCGTGAAGGCGCCGGTGCCGTTCTCGTGCAGCGCCGCGTAGCTCGGCGTGGTTGCGGAGGCCGGCGTCGGTGCGACCGAGTTGTTCTCCTCGCACCACTTCTTGTCCATGATGTACCAGCTATCCCATTGCGAGGTCAGGATGGGATTGGGCGAGTCCAGCGTCACGTCGACGGTGTAGTCGTCGACCTTGGTGAATTTGGCGTCGGCCGGGACGTTGCTGAGGAAATTGGAGCCCTTGGCGCGGACGCGGTCCGCGGAAAACAGCACGTCGTCGGCGGTGAAGGGGTCGCCATTGTGGAATTTCACGCCCTTGCGCAGATGGAAGCGCCATTTGGTCGGGCTCAGCGTCTCCCAGCTTTCCGCCAGTGCCGGAATGATCTTGAGGTCCTTGTCGCGCGCGGTGAGGCCCTCATAGACGTGGGCGTGGTGCGCGATCGTCGTGGTTTCCTTCAGCGTGTAGGGATCCAGCGACTTGAGCTCGCCCTGGTTGGCATACTTCAACGTCTGTGCCGATGCCGGCAAGGCAAAGGCGACCAGTGCGACGGCCGTCGCCGCAAACAAACTCCAACGTACCGACATGTGATCCCGCGTCCCCGTTTTTGTCCGCCGGCTGCTTTGTCCGGCTGGTATTATTGATGCATGTTGCCAGAGTTTACCGGCCGCGCAAGCGCGATTTCCCAAAGGGTTAACCTGTTCGCGCGGGTGCAGCGCAATGGCCGGGATTCGAGAGTAGGCTGTCGGCACGAACGCGAGACATTCGACTTTCGGAGTGCTGCCTGTCGGTCACGGGAATGATCACCGGCGCATCTTGTTTATGCCTGTCGCTCCAAAAACGGTTTGGTTGACCATAACGGATGATTGAGGCCGACTGCACCTTGGGGCGGGTGGGGCCGACTTGCGCAACGCACCCCGTCGCGGCGATACTGAGGTGGGTCAGGCGCGTTTGAGGAGGCGGATATGAAAGTCAACGTCGAGATAGATTGTACGCCCCTCGAAGCGCGGCAATTCTTCGGCCTGCCCGACGTGGCGCCGATGCAGAATGCCGTCATGGACAAGCTGCAGCAGCAGATGCTGTCGAACATCGATAAGATTTCGCCGGAATCGCTGCTGCAGAGCTGGTTCACCTTCGATCCCAAGCTCGCCGAACGCTTCCAGGACATGTTCGTGGCGATGGCCGGCTTCGGCGGCACGAGCAAGAAGAAATAGTGACCGACATGGACAGGAGCGTTGATGGGACCGAACGCCGGTTGCGCCCGCCTAGCCTGTTCTTGATGCTGGCCGAAGCGCGCGGCGTGCTCGAACTCAATTCGAGCCTGCTGCTGTCGCCCCTGCTGATGCAGGCGCCGAAGGGCGACGGCCATCCGGTGCTGGCGCTGCCGGGCTTCCTCGCCAGCGACCTTTCGATGGCGCCGATGCGGCGTTATCTGAAAGAGCTCGGCTACGACGCCTACGCCTGGAACATGGGCCGCAATTTCGGCGGGATTTCCAGCCGGCGGGCTGCGCTGCGCGACCTGCTGAAGCGGGTCCATGAAGCGTCCGGGCGCAAGGTCACGATCATCGGCTGGAGCCTCGGTGGCGTCTATGCGCGCGACCTGGCGGCGCAGATGCCCGATCTGGTGCGCTCCATCATCACGCTCGGCAGTCCGTTCGCCGACGACATCCGCGCCACCAACGCGACCCGGCTGTACGAGCTGCTATCCGGCGAGGCGGTGGACGACATTCCCGAGATTCGCGCCGCGATCGCCGGCGACATGCCGGTGCCGGCCACCTCGATCTATTCCCGCACCGACGGCATCGTGAACTGGCGCACCTCGCGGGTGCGGGCGTCAGCGACCGCCGAGAACATCGAGGTGCATCTGGCCAGCCATCTCGGCCTCGGCGTCAACCCGGCAGCGCTGTGGGCGATCGCAGACCGACTGGCGCAGTCGGAAGGCGAGTTCCGGCATTTTGACCGGTCGGGCCCCTTTGCCATTGCCTACGGGCCGGCAGAACAGGCACTATCCTGATCAGACGACGAGAAGCGCCGCCAAGGCGCCCGCGTGAGTAGGCTCTCGGGAGGAGATCATGAGCGACGCCAAGAAGCTGTCCTCGCTGGACGCATCGTTTCTGTATCTGGAAACGCCGGAAATGCCGATGCATGTCGGCAGCATGGCGATCTTCCGCCTGCCCTCCGGCTACAAGGGCGACTTCTTCGAGGAATTCAAGGCGATGATCGCCTCGCGGCTGCACATCGCGCCGATCCTCAAGGCGCGCCTGCAGAAGGCGCCGCTCGACATCGACCATCCGTCCTGGGTCGAGGACGACCAGTTCGACATCGACCGCCACATCTTCCGCGGCAGCCTGCCGGCGCCGCACGACCGCGCCACGCTGGAGCGTATCGTCGGCTGGATGCACGCCAAGCTCTTGAACCGCGCCCGCCCGCTCTGGGAGTTCTACGTCTTCGAGGGCATGAAGAACAATGAGATCGGGCTCTATTCCAAGATGCATCACGCCTGCATCGACGGCGGCGCAGGTGCTGCGCTGACCAGCATGATCTACGACCTGACGCCGGTGCCGCGCGAGATCGAGCCGCCGAGCGCGAAAAAGGTCGCACAGGAGCCGCGCGACATCGCGGCCAATCTGATCGACGCCTATCAGCAGCTCTGGACCCAGCCGTTCGAGGCGGCCGCCGCCGCGCAGAAGAGCCTGGAGCTGCCACGCTCGGGCAAGAGCGACCTCGGCTCGATCCTGTTCGACAACGCCATGTTCCAGATCGAGAGCGCGGTGAAGTTCGCAGGCTCCATGCCGACCGTCATGAAGAGCCTGTCCGACGTCGTCGCCAAGATCGCCGATCCGAGGTCGCGCGAGAACCTGCAGGCGATGGCCTCGCCGCCGACCATCCTCAACAAGGCGATCTCGTCGGAACGCAGCTTTGCCGGCACCTCGATCTCGTTGTCGCGCGCCAAGGCGCTGGCCAAGGCCTCGGGCGGCAAGCTCAACGACGTCGTGCTGGCGCTCGCCTCCGGCGTGGTGCGGTGCTATCTGATCAGCCAGGGCGCGCTGCCCAACAAATCGCTGACCGCCGGCGTGCCGATCTCGCTGCGCGAGGAGGGCAATGCCGAATCCAACAACCAGGTGTTCGGGATGATTTGCTCGATCGCGACCGACATCGAGGATCCCCGGAAGCGGCTGGAAACCATCATCGCGCAGTCCACCAAGTCCAAGGAGATGTCGCATCCGCTGCGCGCCCTGGTGCCGCAGGTGACCAACATCTCGCTGCTGGGTGCGCCGATCCTGGTGCAGATCCTGGCGCTGCTCTACAGCCGCTCCGATCTTTCCAACGTGTTGCCGCCGGCGACCAACATCACGGTTTCCAACGTGCCCGGGCCGCGGCAGACCCTGTACGCGGCGGGTGCGGAGCTGCTGCACATCTTCCCGGTTTCGATCTCGACCCACGGCGTGGCGCTCAACATCACCGTGCAGAGCTACCGCGATCAGCTCGATTTCGGCTTCATCGTGGGTGCCAACATCATTCCCCACGTGCAGGTGATGTGCGACATGCTCCCGCTCGAGTTCGATGCACTCGAGGCGGCGTTCGCTCCCCCGACCGCGGACATCAAGGGCGCGGCTGAATAGGAATTTCACAATGATCGAGATGCCACCGCTGCAGTTCGCCGAGACGAACGGCATCCGCATGGGGTTTTACGAAGCAGGCCCCAAGACCGACGCGCCGCCGGTGGTGCTGTGCCACGGCTGGCCTGAACTGGCGTTCTCCTGGCGCCACCAGATCAAGGCGTTGGGCGAGGCCGGCATCCGGGTGATCGCGCCGGATCAGCGCGGCTACGGCGCGACCGACCGGCCGGAGCCGGTCGAAGCCTACGACATGGAGCATCTGACCGGCGATCTCGTCGGCCTGCTCGACCATCTCAAGATCGACAAGGCGATCTTCGTCGGCCACGACTGGGGCGGCTTTGTCGTCTGGCAGATGCCGCTCAGGCATCCCACGCGAGTCGCCGGCGTCGTCGGCGTCAACACGCCGCATTGGGACCGGGCGCCGATGGACCCGATCGCGCTGTTCCGCCAGCGCTTCGGCGACCACATGTACATTGTCCAGTTCCAGGACCCGGCGCGCGAGCCGGACCGCATCTTCGGCAGCCGGGTCGAGCAGACCTTTGACGCCTTCATGCGCAAGCCGGCCGCCCGTCCGCCCGGTGCGCCGGAGGAGCAACCGATCGCCGGCGTCGGCGCCTCGGCGCGGCTCAATTTGGCGTTCCCGCAGATGATCGCGAATTACGACGCCAGGCACGATCCGCGGACGCCGATCCTGTCGGCCGAGGAGAAGAAGGTGTTCGTCGACACCTTCACCAAGACCGGCTTCACCGGCGGCATCAACTGGTATCGCAACTTCACCCGCAACTGGGAGCGCTCGGCCGGGCTCGACCACAATGTGCGTGTGCCGTCGCTGATGATCATGGCCGAGAACGACGCGGTGCTTCCGCCTTCGGCCGCCGACGGCATGGAGCGGCTGGTGCCCGATCTCGAAAAGCATCTGGTCCACGACAGCGGCCATTGGACGCAGCAGGAAAAGCCTGACGAGGTCAGCGCAAAGCTGATCGAATGGCGCAGAAAGCGGTTTGGGTGACGACGGGACACCGACGCCGTCATTGCGAGCGAAGCGAAGCAATCCATTGGCCCGCATATGAGGACAGATGGATTGCTTCGTCGCTTCGCTCCTCGCAATGACGGGTGGAAAGACAGGGGGCACTTCCGACATGGCGTCCGGCAACAGACTAAGTCCGATCCCGCATCCACCGACGAAACCGGTGGTCGGCAACATGCTGTCGCTGGATTCGACCGCGCCGGTACAGCATCTGGTCAAGCTCTCCAAGGAGCTCGGGCCGATCTTCTGGCTCGACATGATGGGGGCGCCGCTCGTGATCGTCTCCGGTCACGATCTGGTCGACGAGCTGTCCGACGAGAAACGCTTCGACAAGGCGGTGCGCGGTTCGCTGCGCCGCATGCGCGCGGTCGGCGGCGACGGGCTGTTCACCGCCGACACCAAGGAGCCGAACTGGAGCAAGGCGCACAACATCCTGATGCAGCCGTTCGGCAATCGCGCCATGCAGTCGTATCACCCGAGCATGGTCGATATCGCCGAGCAACTGGTCAAGAAATGGGAGCGCCTCAACGCCGACGAGGAGATCGAGGTCGTCCACGACATGACGGCGCTGACCCTCGACACCATCGGCCTCTGCGGCTTCGATTATCGCTTCAATTCGTTCTACCGCCGCGACTACCATCCCTTCGTGGAATCGCTGGTGCGCTCGCTCGAAACCATCATGATGACCCGCGGCCTGCCGCTCGAAGGCCTGTGGATGCAGAAGCGGCGCAAGACGCTGACCGACGACGTCGCCTTCATGAACAAGATGGTCGACGAGATCATCGCCGAACGGCGCGGCAACACCGACGTGACCAACGACAAGAAGGACATGCTGGCCGCGATGATGACCGGCGTCGACCGTTCAACCGGCGAGCAGCTCGACGACGTCAACATCCGCTACCAGATCAACACCTTCCTGATCGCCGGCCACGAGACCACCTCCGGCCTGCTCTCGTGCACGATCTACGCGCTGCTGAAGCATCCCGAGGTGCTGAAGAAGGCCTATGAGGAGGTCGACCGCGTCCTTGGTCCAGACGTCAATGCGCGGCCGACCTATCAGCAGGTGACGCAGCTCACCTACATCACCCAGTGCCTGAAGGAGGCGCTGCGGCTTTGGCCGCCGGCGCCGGCCTACGGCATTGCGCCGCTGAACGACGAGACGATCGGCGGCAAATATAAGCTGAAGAAGAACACCTTCATCACTGTGCTGGTGATGGCGCTGCATCGCGATCCCTCGGTCTGGGGCCCGAACCCCGATGTATTCGATCCCGAGAATTTCAGCCGCGAGGCCGAGGCCAAGCGCCCGATCAACGCCTGGAAGCCGTTCGGCAACGGACAGCGCGCCTGCATCGGCCGCGGCTTTGCCATGCACGAGGCGGCGCTCGCGATCGGGATGATCCTGCAACGCTTCAAGCTGCTCGACGTGCATCGCTACCAGATGCACTTGAAGGAGACGCTGACGATCAAGCCCGACGGTTTCAGGATCAAGGTGCGGCCGCGCGACGACAGGGATCGCGGCGCGTTCGCCGGCAGCACGGGCGCGGTTGCGGCCGCGCCGAAGGCACCGCGCGCGCCGACCACGCGCCCCGGCCACAACACGCCGATGCTGGTGCTCTACGGCTCCAACCTCGGCTCGGCCGAGGAACTGGCGACCCGCATGGCCGATCTGTCCGAGATCAACGGCTTTGCGGTGCGGCTTGGTCCGCTGGACGACTATGTCGGCAAGCTGCCGGAGGAGGGCGGCGTCCTGATCATCTGCGCCTCCTATAATGGCGCGGCGCCCGACAATGCGACGCAATTCGTCAAATGGCTGGAAAGCGATCTGCCGAAGGACGCCTTTGCGAAGGTGCGCTACGCCGTGTTCGGCTGCGGCAACAGCGATTGGGCGGCGACCTACCAGTCGGTGCCGCGCTTCATCGACGAGCAGTTGACCAAACATGGTGCCCGGGCGGTCTATCCGCGCGGCGAGGGCGACGCGCGGAGCGACCTCGACGGCCAGTTCCAGAAATGGTTCCCGGAAGCGGCGAAGGTCGCGACCAGGGAATTCGGCATCGACTGGAATTTCACCCGCACCGCCGAGGACGAGCCGCTCTACGCGATCGAGCCGGTGGCGCAGGGCGCGGTCAACACCATCGTGACGCAGGGCGGCGCGGTGCCGATGAAGGTGCTCGCCAACAGCGAGCTGCAGAACAAGGAAGGCGTCCATCCGTCGGAGCGCTCGACCCGGCATATCGAGGTCGAGCTGCCGGCCGGCCTGAAATATCGCGTCGGCGATCACCTCAGCGTGGTGCCGCGCAACGATCCGACCCTGGTCGATTCCGTCGCGCGCCGCTTCGGCTTCCTGCCGGCCGACCAGATCCGCTTGCAGGTCTCGGAAGGCCGCCGCGCGCAACTGCCGGTCGGCAACGCCGTGTCGGTCGGGCGGCTGCTCACCGAGTTCGTCGAGCTGCAGCAAGTTGCGACTCGCAAGCAGATCCAGATCATGTCCGAGCATACGCGCTGCCCGGTGACCAAGCCGAAGCTGATGGCCTATATCGGCGACGACGACGCCTCAGCCGCGCGTTACCGCGCGGAGGTGCTGGCCAAACGCAAATCGGTTTTCGACCTGCTCGAGGAATATCCGGCCTGCGAGCTGCCGTTCCACCTCTACCTTGAAATGCTGTCGCTGCTGGCGCCGCGCTATTACTCGATCTCGTCGTCCCCGGCCGGCGAGGCGCAGCGCTGCAGCGTTACCGTGGGCGTGGTGGAAGCGCCTGCGAGCTCGGGGCGCGGCATCTACAAGGGCATCTGCTCGAACTATCTGGCGCGCCGCCGCGCCGGCGACACCGTCCACGCCACCATCAAGGAAACCAAGGCCGGCTTCCGCCTGCCTGACGACAACGCCGTGCCGATCATCATGATCGGGCCGGGCACGGGGCTCGCACCGTTCCGCGGCTTCCTGCAGGAGCGCGCCGCGCGCAAGGCACAGGGCGCGACGCTGGGCCCTGCGATGCTGTTCTTCGGCTGCCGCAATCCCGAGCAGGATTTCATCTATGCGGACGAGCTGAAGGCATTCGCAGCCGACGGCGTCAGTGAGCTCTACACCGCCTTCTCGCGCGCCGACGGCCCGAAGACCTATGTGCAGCACCTCGTCGCCGCGCAGAAGGACCGGGTCTGGGAACTGATCCAGAAGGGCGCGATCGTCTATGTCTGCGGCGACGGCAGCAAGATGGAGCCCGACGTCAAGGCGACGTTGATGTCGATCTATCGTGAGCGCACCGGTGCGGACGCCGATGCTGCCGCGCGCTGGATCGAGGACATGGGCACAGGGAACCGCTACGTGCTCGACGTCTGGGCCGGCGGGTAGGCTCGGCGAATGGCGCTACAAACTCAGTGTCGTCCCGGCTTTCGCCGGGGCGACGATGGGGAAAGAAATCCGCCCTCAACCATCCCCGGCGCGAGTCACGATTTCGCATTCTCTCGGCGCTAGCTTCGCCTGCCCCGACGCCCATGTTACAAGCCGCCGCATGATTCCATGGGAAAAGATCGATACCGCGCGCATTCCCGGCACTGAAGGTGAATTGCGCCTGATGCGGCGAGGCCGCGAATTCTCGATCATGCTCGGCACCAACGAGCTGATGAACAGCCGCCTGTCAGGCTCGGAAGCCGCACTGGCGACGCTTGCTGCGAAGAAGGTCGAGCAGGTGGCAAAGCCGCATTTTCTGATCGGCGGCCTCGGCATGGGCTTTACGCTGCGGGCGGCGCTCGCGGTGTTGGGGCGCGATGCGCAGATCGTGGTGGCCGAACTGGTGCCGGCCGTGGTTGCCTGGGCGAGGGGCCCGATGGCCGAGATCTTCGGCGACAGCCTGAACGATCCGCGCGTCAGCATCAGGGAGACGGATGTCGCCGACGTGATCGAGCGCCATCCGCGCAGCTTCGATGCCATCCTCCTTGACGTCGACAACGGCCCAGAAGGGCTGACCCGCAAGGCCAATGATGCGCTGTACGACGTCTCCGGGCTCAAGCTCGCGCACAACGCATTGCGACGTGGTGGCGTGCTCGCCGTCTGGTCGTCCGGTCCGAATGCCAAGTTCCCGAAATCGCTGTCCCGGGCGCGGTTCGCGGTCAACGAAATTGCCGTCCGCGCCACCGGAAGAGGCCGCGGCGTGCGCCACGTGATCTGGATCGCCACCAAGGAATAGCAACTGCCTCGGCGCGCTTGTCAGCCTGGCTTCGCCACCAGCCCGGCACAAGGCCGGGCATCACGCCGTACTCAGAACATCGTGTTGCTGTTCGCCGGATTTTCCGGAACGGGCTGCACCACGTCCCAATGCTCGACGATCTTGCCGTCCTCGAGCTTGAAGATGTCGATGATCGCATTGCCGCGGGTGCCGGGCTCGCGCACGGCGTGGACGTGCAGGATCACGTAGTCGCCATCGACGAACGAACGCTTGATCTCGCTGTGCGAGTTCGGAAATTTTTCGCGCAGGAAGCCGATGAACTTGCGGAAGCCTTCGGGGCCGTCGGCCGCGCCGGGATTGTGCTGCACATAGCGGTTGCCGACATAGACGAGCGCCGCGTCGGCGTCCTTCTGGTTCAGCCCCTTGTCGTAGAAGGCCAGCACCGCCTTGCGGTTGGCCTCCTGCTGCGCCTCACTGGTGGCGGCCATTGCGGAGGACGACGCGAGCGCGAGGAGGAGAGCGGCGACGGCTGTCCGTGGCCGGAGAAGGGTCTTCATCTGGTGACTCCCGAGGCTGAGCGATGGATAGCGCTCTCTACAGCGTCCATGCCGCGCCCGGAAGAACGCACTCCTGGCTCACATGGTTACCCCAAGATACCGGAGCCCCGTTCCGATCGAATCGGAACGGGGCTCTGGATTCTGGTTTTGACGCGTTTTCTTCACGCGAACCGGTATCCACTTCGCTCGAAAACGCGCCGGCCTTATGCCGCCTTCGCCGCCGCGCCATGCGCGTGCTTGTCGATGGCGTCGATGATCTGCGGCCACATCGGGATCGGCAGGGCATGGCCCATGCCCTCGACCATCAGGAGCTTTGCGCCCGGGATCGAGACCGCGGTGTCCTTGCCGCCTTCGGGATGCACCAGCGGATCGACGGTGCCGTGGATCACCAGCGTCGGCGCCTTGACGCTGCGCAGGCGCTCCTTGCGGCTGCCGGAGGCGAGGATGGCGCGCAGCTGGCGGCCGACGCCCTCCGGATTGAGGCCGCGCTCAAAGGTACGCCGCGCGCGCTCGGGGTCGAGCGCCTCGTCTTCCGGGAACGAGCCGTTGCGCAGCACCTTCCAGGTCTGCCCGTAGCGGACGAAATACTCTTCCTTGCTCTTCGGCGGCGGCGCCATCAGCACCGCGGTCGCTTCGCGGGTCGGCCCCGGAATCTTTGGATTGCCCGTGGTCGACATGATCGAGGTAAGTGAGCGCACGCGCTCGGGGAAGGTGATCGCAACCTCCTGCGCGATCATGCCGCCCATCGAGGCGCCGACCAGATGTGCGGTGCGGATGCCGAGCGCGTCCATCAGGCCGATCGTGTCCCGCGCCATGTCGGCCAGTTTATAGGGCGCTGCGACCGGGATCTTCAGGAGGCGCAGCTTGATGAGCTCGAGCGCGGTCAGCCGCTTGCCGCCGCTCATCCGCGACGACTTGCCGATATCCCGGTTGTCGAACCGGATCACGCGAAAGCCGCGCGCGGCAAGCCGGCGACAGAATTCGTCGTCCCAATGGATCATCTGGGCGCCGAGGCCCATGATGAGAAGCAGCGGCTCCGCATTCGCATCGCCGAATATCTCGTAGCAGATGTCGATGCCGTTGGCGCGGGTTAGTTGCGGCAACTGATGGGCGAGCGTGGTCACGGGCATCCTCTCCTGGATTCGCGATCAGGAACCTGCATGCTGCCATGGATTGACGCAGCGCAGAAGGGCTTCGACGTCGGTGGGTGCGCCCTGCAGTTGACCGATCAACGGCAACAGTGTCGTATGGCACGAACAAGCGGAAGCGCGGCAAGCGTTCGGGATTGATGTGGAGGAGGGCCGCATGGCCGACAAGGGCAACGATCCTGCCGTGATCTGGCAGACGATGATTGGCGAGATGGAGAAGGGGTTCAACTCCTTCGGCAACCAGTTGATGAGCTCGCCTGAATTTTCCAAGGTGATGAATCAGGCCGGCGGCGTCGCGGCGGGTGCGCAGAAGCAGCTCGGTGAGCTGATGGAGAAATATCTGCTGACGATGAACCTGCCGAGCCGCGCCCAGCTCGTCGGCATGGCCGAACGCCTGCAGTCGATGGAGAACCAGCTCAACGAGATCAAGACGCTGCTGCAGCAGGTCCATCACAATTCGCTGGCGCCGGACGACGGCCACGGCGCAACGCCGCGGCCACCGCGCACAAAACGGCCGCCGGCGGAGGGAGGCAGCAAATGAATGCTCCCACCCCCTTTGATTTCGCCTCGATCTCCGAGCGGGTGCAGTCCGAGGTGCAGCGCGCGATCCAGCGCAGCATCAAGGGCGTCGAGTATTTCTCGAGTTCCGGGCCCGCGCTCGGCGAGACGCCGAAGGACGTGCTGTATTCGCGCGGCACCATGAACCTCTATCACTACCGGCCGATGGTCGACGAAATCTATCGCGTGCCGGTCCTGATCGTGATGGCGACCACCAACCGCGGCTATATCCTCGACCTCGTGCCGGGGCAGAGCTTCATCGAGTTCCTGCTCAAGCGCGGCTTCGATGTCTACATGCTGGATTGGACCGCTCCGAAACCCGAGGAAAAATCGCTGCGCATGGAGGACTACGTCCTCGACTTCATCCCGGAATCGGTCCGCCGCGTGCAGCAGGACTCCGGCGAGAAGGACGTCTCCGTGATCGGCTATTGCTTTGGCGGCGTGCTGTCGCTGCTCTATGGCTCGATCTTCAACGACGGGCCGATGAAGAACCTGATCTGCTTCACCACGCCGATCGATTTCCGCGAGATGAAGCTGTTCTCGAATTTCGCCGACCGGCGCTATTTCGACGTCGATCGCCTGATCGACAGCACCGGCAACATGCCGCCCGAGTTGATCCTGCAATCGTTCGACATGTTGCGGCCGGCCGCGCGCGTCGCCGGCCAGATCCAGCTCTGGGACAACATCTGGAACGACGAGTTCGTGAAGTCGTACCGGATGTTCGACCGCTGGGCGACCGACACGCTGCCGCTCGCCGGCGAATATTTCCGCGCCATCACCAAGGACCTGATGTGGGACAACAAGCTCTACAACGACACCATGACGGTCGGTGGCCGCGAGGCGAAGCTTGCCGACATCAAGGTGCCGATCCTGCACGCGGTCGCCGAGCACGACCACATCGTGCCGTATGACGCGGCAAAGCACCTCATCACCAAGATCGGCTCCGAGGACAAGGAGGAGGTGATGCTGAAAGGCGGTCACGTCTCGCTGGTCGCCGGCGCCAACGCAATCAAGCGGCTGTGGCCGAAACTTGACTCCTGGTTGGGCAAAAGATCGACCTGACAAGGATCGACTTGAGAGAGATCGACATGACCGAGCAACGTTCCTATCCGCGCCACGTCAAGACCGAGGCCGGCGACATCGAGTTCCGCCTGATGAAGCGCGCCGACGAGGCCGCGGTGCTGGCCTTCGCGCAAAAGCTGCCGACGCACGATCTCTTGTTCCTGCCGCGCAACATCAGCCAGCCGAAGGTGCTGTCGGCCTGGATCAACGAGATCGAGCGCGGCGACATCACGAGCCTGCTCGCGATCAAGGACGGCACGGTGGTCGGCTGCGGCACGCTGGTGCGCGATCCGCATTCCTGGTCGCCGCATGTCGGCGAGATCCGCATGGTGGTGTCGCTCGACGTGCGGGGGCAGGGCGTCGGCCGGGCGCTGTCGCAGGAGACGTTCGCTATTGCCCTTGGCGCCGGGCTGGAGAAGTTCTCGGTGCAGATGACAGTCGACCAGCGGGCGGCGATCGCGCTGTTCGAGAGCCTCGGCTTCAAGGCGGAGGCCCTGCTGCGCGACCACGTCAGGGACGTCGAGGGCAAGACCCACGACATCGTCGTGCTGGGGCACAATGTGGCGCAGGTCCGGGCGCAAATGGA
Source organism: Bradyrhizobium acaciae (assembly GCF_020889785.1). Lineage (GTDB taxonomy): Bacteria > Pseudomonadota > Alphaproteobacteria > Rhizobiales > Xanthobacteraceae > Bradyrhizobium > Bradyrhizobium acaciae. Next base: position 59,749 of record NZ_JACMYK010000019.1, on the reverse strand, counting down.
GGCCTACGGGGTGCCCGGGGCGGTCGGAGGTGGTTAAATACCTCTAATTGCCGGTTTCGCGGGCAACCTGCCGGATCTTCATGCTACTCACAGGTTCGTGATGTCGCGCTGCAACATCGATGTTGCGGCGCACCATGGGGTGTGTCATAACACCGCTGCCCCGGGCCAATCCGGACGGGGTGAGCCCATAGCTCAAACCTGAGGATGGAGAGACCCCAATGCCCACCGAAACCAATTCCGTGCTGAACGGCGTCAAGGAAGCTTTCGCGCCCGTCACCGAGGCGTTCACCAAGCTCCAGAACCTGGAAGTTCCGGAAGCCGCCCGTGAGTTCGTGAAGAAGCAGGCCGAGGCCGCCAAGACCCGCGCTGCCGATGCCTATGCCGGCTCCGAGAAGGTGACCAACGTGATCGAGACTGCTGTTGCCGGTTCGGTGACTGAAGCCGCCAAGATCAGCCGCAACATCCAGCAGGCGATCTACCAGGACGCCGAGGCGTTCTTCGCCGGTATCGACAAGCTCGCGTCCGCCAAGTCGCTGAGCGAAGCTGCCCAGATCCAGTCGGACATGGTCCGTGCGCGCGGCGAACTGTTCGTCTCGCGGGCGAAGGCCACGACCGAGTATCTCGGCAAGCTCGTCACCGACGGTGCGAAGACCGCGCAGGACAACTTTGCCAAGGTCTACGGCAAGACCGCCTGATCGCGCTTGCGCTGACCAACTGCCCTTTTCGAAGGCCCGCCATTTCGCGGGCCTTCTTTTTTGGGCGCTCTCCCATACATCGTTGATGCCGCACTCCCCGTCATTGCGAGGAGCGGTAGCGACGAAGCAATCCAGCTCTCCGCAAACGGCAAGATGGATTGCTTCGCTTCGCTCGCAATGACGGTTAGTGTGCGGCCAGTGCGAGAGCTTCCTCCATCCCCATGACGCTACCAGCCGCCCTCATCGCAACGCCCGTCGATGCCGAACGTGCCGCCGAGCTGCGGCGCGTGAAATGGCTGGCGACCGGCGTGCTGGCGGCAACCCTCATCATCTTCATCGCATCGAAGGCGCTGCTGCCGGTGCATCCGGTGTTCGGCTTCATCGCCGCGTTCGCGGAGGCCGCGACCATCGGCGGGCTCGCCGACTGGTACGCCGTCGTCGCCCTGTTCAAGCGGCCGCTGGGGCTGCCGATCCCGCACACCGCGATCATCCAGAGCAATCAGGAGCGCATCGCCGAGAAGCTCGGCGAATTCATCGAGAACAATTTCCTGGAATCCGGACCGGTCGAGGCCAAGCTGCGCGAGATCGATTTCGGCAGCTTCATCGCCGATTGGCTGCGCGACCGCAAACGGTCCGAGGATCTCGCGCGCTTCGTGCTGCGGATGCTGCCCGAAGCGTTCGCGGCAACCGAGAGTTCAGGCTTGATGCAATTCATCAGCCGCCGCGTCACGACGCAGATGCTCTCGGTTGATCTTGCGCCGCTCGCGGCCGGCGCGCTGCGCGGCTTCGTGCAGGAGGGCAAGCATGAGGGGTTGCTCGACGACCTCTTGCGCGCGCTGCACCAGACGCTGACGCAGCAGGAGACCATGGCGGTGATCCGCGACAAGGTCCGCGCCGAGATGCCGACGCTCTTGAGGCTCTATCGCGCCGACAAGTTCGTGGTGAACCGGATCATCGCCTCGGCGACGAAATTCTTCGAAGAGGTGCGCAACGATCCGCAACATCCGTTCCGCGGCGAGTTCGACCGCATGCTGCTGTCCTTCGTCGACCGGCTCGGCAGCGACAGGGCGTTCGCCGATCGCATCGACGGTCTCAAGCGCGACCTGATGGCGCGGCCGGAGCTCGCCAATCTCGGGCGCACCATCTGGGCCAACGTCAAGGACTTCATCGAGCGCAGCGCGTCGGGCGAGTCGCAGGTGCTGCAGCATCAGCTGGCGAGAATGTTCGTCGAGGCCGGCGATGCGCTCCATGGCGATGCGGAGCTGCGCGGCGAGATCAATCAGGGGCTGGTCGCGATCCTGCGCACGGTTGTCGCGGAACAGAAGAGCGGCGTCTCGACCTTCATCGCTGACCAGATGAAGAGCTGGGACATGGAGCAATTGATCTCACTCCTCGAGGTCAATGTCGGCAAGGACCTACAATACATCCGCTTCAACGGCTCGCTGATCGGTGGACTTGCCGGCCTCGCGCTTTACACCCTGGAATATGTGCTGCGCTTGCTGTGACCGATTGGGCACGGCGATCACATAAGTTGTGGCAAGTGTGACCTGGGCCGCTTGCACGAAAGTGATCGCTTCCCTAGCTTTTCAAGGTTGATTGTTGCGTTGCGGAACGATTCCGCCGGGTTTGCGTCAATCCTATTGACCCATCCCGATGATCCATTGCCGGCCGCCGAGACGTCAGGGCCGTGAAGAGGAGCTGAAATGTCGGTTGCTGCGCAGACGCTACGCCCGCCGTCCAGGACACTGATGTTCCTGGAAGGCCGGGCCATTCATGAGCTTGGTGCCTTCCTTGGTGCATTGCCGCTGTTGAGCCTCGCGCCGCGCGGCGACGGGCATCCGGTGCTGGTGCTGCCCGGACTGATCGCCTCCGACATGTCCACGCGCCTGCTGCGCGACTTCCTCAAGAGCAAAGGCTACGCCGTCAGCGGCTGGCGCCAGGGCCGCAACCTCGGGCTTCGCGCCGGCGTGCAGGACGGGATGGTCGACCTGCTGCAGGAGATGAATGAAACGACCGGCCGCAAGGTCTCCGTCGTCGGCTGGAGCCTCGGCGGCCTCTATGCACGCCAGCTCGCCAAGATGATGCCTGAGCGCGTGCGCCAGGTGATCACGCTCGGCAGCCCGTTCGCCGCGGGCCCGAAGTCGACCAACGCCTGGCGCGTCTACGAGATGGCCAGCGGCCGCCGCGCGGATGAAGAGGATTCCCGTTTCGGCGGCTCGCTCGCCAGCGCGCCGCCGGTGCCGACCACCGCGATCTTCAGCCGCACCGATGGCGTTTGCGCCTGGCAAGGCTGCCGCGAGCAGGCCTCGTCGATGACCGACAGCATCGAGGTCGAGAGCAGCCATTGCGGCATGGGCCATCACCCGGCCGTGGTCTACGCGGTCGCCGATCGCCTCGCGCAGCAGGAAGGCGAGTGGGCGCCGTTCGATCGCAGCGGCTGGCGCAGCTTCGTCTATCCGGATCCCAACAGGTAAGCGCCCTTCCTTGCCTCGCCCCGCTTGCGGGGAGAGGCCGGAACGCATGGAGCGAAGCGCAATGCGATCCGGGTGAGGGGGAGTCTCCATGGGTCGTCTCTCACCGTGAACGCGGAGAGCCCCCTCATCCCGACCTTCTCAGAAACGAGCTTCGCTCGTCTCGGCCCCACACCCGGGGAGAAGGAGAAGACACCCGCATTGTCGTGAATCGACAAAACGCGCTATGCGTTGAGGCATGCCACAGCCGCTTGCCCGCATCGTCGATCAACTGAAGCGCGAGCCGTCACGCACCGGCTCGATCATCATCACCGTGTTCGGCGACTCCATCGTACCGCGCGGCGGCGCGGTGTGGCTCGGCACGCTGCTCGAATTCTTCAAGTCGCTCGACATCGACGGCAATGTAGTGCGCACCGCGATGTCGCGGCTTGCCGCCGACGGCTGGCTCGAGCGCAGCAAGGTCGGCCGCAACAGCTTCTATCGCCTGAACGCGAAGGGCCGGCAGACCTTCGACACCGCGACGCGGCACATCTACGATCCGCCGCCGTCGGACTGGACCGGCCGCTTCGAGCTGTTGTTGATCGGCAATGCCGAGGACCGCGACGCCGCGCGCGAGGCGTTGAAGAATGCCGGCTTCGGCAGCCCGCTGCCCGGCGTGTGGGTCGCGCCGTCAGGCGTGCCGATTCCGGATGAAGCGTCGCGCGCGATCCGCCTTGAAGTCTCCGCGGAAGACGACAGCGGGCGCCGGTTGCTCAGCGAGAGCTGGCCGCTCGATCGCACCGCGGACGCCTATCTGAAGTTCATGAAGACGTTCGAGCCGCTGCACGGCTGGATCATCAGAGGAGAGAGGCTGAGCGACGCCGATGCCTTCACCGCGCGCATTCTGCTGATCCATCATTATCGCCGGGTCGTGCTGCGCGATCCGCTGCTGCCGTATCAGCTGTTGCCGAAGGATTGGCCGGGCAGGGCGGCGCGCAAGCTCTGCGGCGAGATCTATCGCGGGCTACTTCCGTCGTCGGAACAGTGGCTTGACGACCACGCAACCAATGAGGACGGCCCGCTGCCGAAGCCCAACGGCGCCGTGGCGCGGCGCTTCGAGGGCGTCTGAACGTATTACAGAAATATCTTGCATTTAGAAATTTGTGTTATATATTTCCGCCTAACAACACACCGGGAGGTCGGCCATGTATACGCAGGCGCTCAACTCATCCGACGGCGACGATCGCGGCGTCGAGGATGTTGCCCGTGCCACGCGGTTCCAGGCCCGCATCGATGCCGACGAGCGCATCGAGCCCAACGACTGGATGCCCGCCGCCTACCGCAAGACGCTGACCCGGCAGATTTCCCAGCACGCCCATTCCGAAATCGTCGGCATGCTGCCTGAGGGCAACTGGATCACCCGCGCGCCGTCGCTGCGCCGCAAGGCCGCGCTGCTCGCCAAGGTGCAGGACGAATGCGGCCACGGCCTCTATCTCTACGCCGCCGCCGAGACGCTCGGCACCTCGCGCGAAGAGCTGGTCGACGCGATGCTCTCGGGCAAGGCGAAATATTCCTCGATCTTCAACTACCCGACGCTGACCTGGGCCGACATCGGCACCATCGGCTGGCTGGTCGACGGTGCCGCGATCATGAACCAGATCCCGCTGTGCCGCTGCTCCTACGGCCCCTATGCGCGTGCGATGATCCGCGTCTGCAAGGAGGAGTCGTTCCACCAGCGCCAGGGTTTCGAGATCATGGTGACGCTGTGCCGCGGCACGGCGGAGCAGAAGGCGATGGCGCAGAACGCGCTCGATCGCTGGTGGTGGCCGGTGTTGATGATGTTCGGCCCGCCGGACCAGGTCAGCCAGCACAGCGACACCTCGACGAAGTGGAAGATCAAGCGCTTCTCCAACGACGAACTGCGCCAGAAATTCATCGACGCCACCGTGCCGCAGGCCGAGTTCCTCGGGCTGACGATCCCCGATCCCGGCATGAAGCAGAACGCAAACGGCAATTGGGTGCACAGCCCGATCGACTGGGACGAGTTCAAGCAGGTGCTGGCCGGCAACGGCCCCTGCAACCGCGATCGCCTCGCCGCACGCCGCAAGGCGCATGAGGAGGGCGCCTGGGTGCGCGAGGCCGCGATGGCCTACGCCGAGAAGCGCAAGAGCCGCCAGCTCGCGCAAGCCGCAGAATAAGGGAGCCCGAGATGGCCACGCCGAACGTTCCGCTCTGGGAAGTCTTCATCCGCAGCCGCAACGGCCTCGCGCACAAGCATGTCGGCTCGCTGCACGCGGCCGACGCGACGCTCGCGTTGCAGGCCGCGCGCGACATCTACACCCGTCGCGGCGAGGGGCTGTCGATCTGGGTGGTGCCCTCGAACGCGATCACCGCGTCCGATCCGTCCGAGAAGGGCATGATGTTCGAGCCGGCGGAATCCAAGATCTACCGTCACCCGACATTCTACGACGTTCCCGACGAAGTCGGGCATATGTGAATTTCACCCGTCATGCCTGGACGACGCTTCGCATCGCCAGGAGAACCATGACGCCCCGATCGTAACCGCGGCCATCCTTCGAGACGCCTGCTGCGCAGGCTCCTCAGGATGACGTCGAGCAAGTGGATGCAGGTGGAATAGAGAACATGGCTACCGCCAATATCGAAGTCTCCGAAACGCCGCTGGTGCTCTACGCACTGCGCCGCGCCGACGATGCGCTGATCCTCGGCCATCGGCTGTCCGAATGGTGCGGCCATGCGCCGGCGATGGAAGAGGACATGGCGCTGGCCAATATGGGTCTCGACCTGCTTGGCCAGGCCCGCGAGCTCGACACCTACGCTGCCAAGGTCGAAGGCCGCGGCAATGACGAGGACAAGTTCGCCTATCTGCGCGACGTCAGGCAGTATCGCAATCTGCTGCTGGTCGAGCAGCCGAACGGCGACTTCGCCCGCACCATGGTGCGGCAGTTCTTCTATGCGGCATTCGCCGATCTCTACTGGCGCGCGATGATGGCCTCGTCCGATGCGACCCTTGCCGCGATCGCGGCGAAGTCGGAGAAGGAGAGCGCCTATCATCTGCGGCATTCGTCGGAATGGATCGTCCGTCTCGGCGACGGCACCGAGGAGAGCCACCGCCGCGCGCAGAATGCGATCGACGATCTCTGGGCCTATACCGGCGAGATGTTTGCGGTCGACGACGGCGAGCGCGGCCTGATCGATGCCGGCATCGCAATCGATCCGGCGACGCTAAAGTCGCGCTGGCTGAAGACCGTCACCGGTATCGTCAACGAGGCAACGCTGGCGTTGCCGAAGAGCGATTGGATGCAGCAGGGCGGCCGCATCGGCAGCCATAGCGAGCATCTCGGCCATCTCCTCAGCGAATTGCAGTCCCTGCAGCGGACCTTCCCGGGGGCAACATGGTGACGGTTGCACTCAGCGATGCCGATCTGCGTCGGCGCGCCTGGAGCGCGGCCGCGCAGGTGGTCGATCCCGAAATCCCAGTGCTGACCATCGCCGATCTCGGCGTGCTGCGCGACGTCGCGGTCCACGACGGCCATGTCGAGGTTGCGATCACGCCGACCTATTCCGGCTGTCCCGCCATGAACATGATCGCGCTCGAGATCGAGCTGGCGCTGGAGCGTGAAGGCATTCGCGGGCCGAAGGTCCGCACCGTGCTGTCGCCGGCCTGGACCACCGACTGGATGAGCGAGGACGGCCGCCGCAAGCTCAGGGAATACGGCATCGCGCCGCCGCTGCCGGGCTCCTCGCGCCGCGCACTGTTCGGCGAGCAGCAGGTTGCGTGCCCGCAATGCGGCTCCGTTGATACCGAGCTGCTCTCCGAGTTCGGCTCGACCTCCTGCAAGGCGCTGTGGCGTTGCAAGAGCTGCCGTGAACCCTTTGATTACTTCAAGTGTCATTGACCATGTCGACACCGCGCTTTCATCGTCTGTCCGTCAGCGATCTGCGCCGCGAGGCGTCGGACGCCGTCTCGATGACCTTTGCGATCCCCGACGATCTGCAAGGCGACTACCGCTTCACGCCCGGCCAGTACCTGACGCTGCGCACCACGATGGACGGCGAGGAAGTCCGTCGCTCCTACTCGATCTGCTCCGGCCCCGACGACGGCGAGCTGCGCATCGCTGTGAAGAAGGTCGACGGCGGCGCATTCTCGAACTGGGCCGCCGACGAGCTGAAGACCGGCGATGAGCTCGACGTGATGACGCCGACCGGTCGTTTCGGCGTCGCGCACGCACCCGGCGAGGCACGGACCTATGTCGGATTCGCCGCCGGCAGCGGCATCACGCCGATCCTCTCCATCATCAAGGGCGTGCTGGCGCGCGAGCCGGCGAGCCGCTTCTTCCTGTTCTACGGCAACCGTTCGACCGAAGGCGTCATGTTCCGCGAGGCGCTGGAGGAGCTGAAGGACCGCTTCATGCAGCGGCTGTCGGTGTTCCACGTCATCTCGGGCGAGGAGCAGGACATTCCGATCCTGCACGGCCGGCTCGATGGCGAGAAGGTGCGGGTGCTGCTGCGCTCGCTGGTGCCGGCCGCAACCGTGGATCATGTCTTCGTCTGCGGTCCGGCCGCGATGAGCGAGACCATCGAGGCGACCTGCCGCGAGATCGGCATTGCCGACGAGCGCATCCACGTCGAACGTTTCGTCTCGGAATTCGGCGGCAAGCCGCGCCCGAAAATCGTCGTTCCCGCCGGCGCGCCGCCGAAGGCGATCGCCGGTCTGATCATCGACGGCAAGCGCCGCGAGGTCCCGGTGGCTGACGGCGAATCGATCCTCGACGCCGCGCTGCGTGCCGGCATGGACCTGCCGTTCGCATGCAAGGGCGGCATGTGCTCGACCTGCCGCGCCAAGCTGGTCGAAGGCGAGGCGCCGATGGATCTGAACTATTCGCTGGAGCCGTGGGAGCTGAAGGCGGGGTTCATCCTCACCTGCCAGGCCAAGCCGTGCTCGGAGAAGGTCGTGGTCGATTACGACCACGTCTAGTTCTTTCTGCGCGTTGACGCCCAGGGTGTCGCGCCAAACACTGATGTAACGCCAAGAGGCCCTCCGCAACGGGCCCGCGCACAGGGAGTTCGATGTGAATTTGAAGGCCACGCTATCGCCCGATGATATCGCCCGCGCCTGCGCGGATGCGATGTGGAAGGAAGACGACGCCAGCAAAGGTCTCGGCATGGAGCTCGTCGAGGTCAAGCCGGGGCAGGCTACGATGGCGATGACCGTGCAGCCGCACATGGTCAACGGCCAGCGCATCTGCCATGGCGGCTACATCTTCACGCTCGCCGATTCAGCCTTCGCCTTTGCCTGCAACAGCCGCAACGACCGTGCGGTGGCGGCGCAAGGCAACATTACTTTCATCCGGCCCGGCAAGCTCGGCGATCGCCTGGTGGCGACCGCGCGCGAGGTCTCGCGCAGCGGCCGCTCGGGAATCTACGACGTGCGCGTCACCGCCGGCGACGGCGTGATCGCCGAATTCCGCGGGCATTCGCGCGTGATACCGGGCACCTGGCTGCCGGACACGGATATCAAGGCACAATGATTTCGGGGGAGATGTGATGGTGACGGCAAAGCTCAGGGTCAAGGACGGCGGCTATCACGCCGAGCTCGATTCGGCCGAACGCGCCTCGCGCGACGAGATCATGGCGTTGCAGACCAAGCGGCTCGCATGGTCGCTCAAGCACGCCTATGACAATGTCGCGCACTACAAGAAGAGCTTCGACGCCGCGGGCGTCCACCCCACAGATTTCAAGCAGCTTTCCGATCTCGCCAAATTTCCCTTCACGGTGAAGACCGACCTGCGCGACAACTATCCCTTCAACATGTTCGCGGTGCCGCGCGAACAGCTGGTGCGGGTCCATGCTTCCTCGGGCACGACCGGCAAGCCGATCGTGGTCGGCTACACCAAAGCCGACATCGACACCTGGGCCGACGTGATGGCGCGCTCGATCCGCGCCGCCGGCGGCCGCTCCGGCATGCTGATGCACAACGCCTATGGCTATGGCCTGTTCACCGGCGGCCTCGGTGCGCATTACGGCGCCGAGCGGCTCGGCTGCACCGTGATCCCGATCTCCGGCGGCATGACCGAGCGCCAGGTGCAGCTCATCAACGATTTCCGGCCCGACATCATCACGGTGACGCCGAGCTACATGCTGGCGATCCTCGACGAGTTCAAGCGGCAGGGTCTCGACCCGCGCAAATCGTCGCTGAAGTTCGGCATCTTCGGCGCCGAGCCCTGGACCAATGCGATGCGCGTCGAGATCGAGCAGGCGTTCGATATGGACGCCACCGACATCTACGGCCTGTCGGAGGTGATCGGCCCCGGCGTCGCGCAGGAATGCGTGGAGACCAAGGACGGCCTGCACATCTGGGAGGATCACTTCTATCCCGAGGTGATCGATCCGCTGACCGGCAAGGTGCTGCCGGACGGCGAGAAGGGCGAACTGGTATTTACTTCGCTGACCAAGGAAGCTTTTCCGATCATTCGCTACCGCACCCGCGACCTGACGCGGCTGTTGCCCGGCACGGCGCGGCCCGGCATGCGGCGGATGGAGAAGGTGACCGGCCGCTCCGACGACATGATCATCCTGCGCGGCGTCAACGTGTTCCCGACCCAGATCGAGGAGGCGCTGCTGGCGACCGACTGGTGCGGCGGCCACTTCGTCATCGAGTTGACCCGCGAGGGCCGCATGGACGAGATGACGGTGCTCGCCGAAGCGCGTCCCGAGAGCTGGGACGGTGAGGGGCTCACCGCGCATGCCGAGAAGGTCGCCGGCTTCATCAAGAACACGATCGGCATCTCCACCCGCGTCCGCGTCGTCGCGCCCGAGACGCTCGAACGTTCGCTCGGCAAGGCGAAACGGGTTTACGACAAGCGGCCGAAAGAATAGCCTCTCGCCCGCAATCCAACAGGGCGCGGGGTTTTCATGGCCGATATCAACGGAGCTACCGCTGCGGAGATCGTGGCTGATATCCGCGACAAGAAAGTAACGGCGGTCAGCGTCATCGAGGCGGCGCTCGATCGTGCCGAGCGGCTCAAGCACCTCAATGCCTTCATCGTGCTGAACCGCGACGATGCGCTTGCCGCGGCGCGCGAGGTCGATGCCGGAAAGCGCACCGGCGCGCTCGCCGGTCTCCCCATCGTGGTCAAGGACAACATCAACACGTCGGATCTGCCGACATCGGGCGGCACGCCGGCACTGCAACACGCGCGGCCCAAGCGAAATGCGCCGTCGCTGCAAAAACTGCTCGACGCCGGTGCTGTCGTGATCGGCAAGACCAATCTGCATGAGCTCGCCTTCGGCATCACCAGTACCAATCTCGCGCCGTTCGCGGGACCGGTGCGCAATCCCTACGACACCAGCCGGATTCCCGGCGGGTCATCAGGCGGAACGTCGGCGGCGATCGCCGCGCGCATCGCCACCTGCGGCCTCGGATCGGACACCGGCGGCTCGACCCGCGTACCCGCGGCGCTGACCGGCACCGTTGGCCTCAGGCCTTCTGTCGGCAATGGTGGCGCCGAGCGGCGCTATCACGACGACAACCAGGTGGTCCCGATCAGCCATACCCGCGACACCGTCGGTCCGATGGGCCGCACGGTCGCCGATGTCGCGCTGCTCGATGCGGTGATATCAGGCACGCCGTTGGCCTCGCCCGTTCCGTTGCGCGGCGTGCGTCTCGGCATTCCCGCCTGTTTCTGGAGCGGCCTCGATCGCGATGTCGAGGCGGTCGTTCGCGCCGCCTGCGCCCGGCTCACGGCGGCCGGCGCGGTGCTGGTCGATGTCGATATGCCCGATCTCTTCGAGCAGAACGGCAAGGTGTCCTTCGTGGTCGCGCTGCATGAACCGATCGCCGATATCCCGGCCTGGCTCGCCGCCTCCGGGATTGAAGGGATCACGTTGTCGGATATCGCGGCCGGCGTCGCCAGTCCCGACGTGATCGGCGCGTTCGGCGCGATCACGGCGGACGCTTTCGGTGCCGCTTACGACGATGCGATCAAGGTGCAGCGGCCGGCGCTGCAGGCGATCTATGCCGCCTATCTCAGGGACAACAGACTGGACGCGATCCTGTTTCCGACCACCATCGCGCCTGCACCGGTCATCGACGAAAAGACCGGCTCCGGCGAGATGTCGGTCAATGGCGGAGACCCGGCGCCGACCTTCGGCACCATGATCCGCAACACCGATCCTGGCAGCAATGCCGGCCTTCCCGGGCTGTCGCTCTATGCCGGCATAACGCCCGGCGGCCTGCCGGTCGGGCTCGAGCTCGACGGTCCGGTCGGCAGCGATGCCAGACTGCTCGGGCTCGGCCTGTCGATCGAGTCGATCCTGGGCACGGCCCCGCCGCCGAAGCTCTGAGCTTGCCGGCCCAACAAGCCCCTTGAATTGATCGGTCAGTCGATTAGTCATGGCGGGAGGCTACCCGGCCGCCACCATCCGTGCGCGTTTGCAGCGCGCTTCATGACCGAGACTGGACTGCTTATGCCGTCGGCCCCGCAAGCACATCGTCATCCTGTCGACGCCCGTTGCGTCCGCCTGCTGGCGAAGGCAGAGAACGCAGCGGCGGTCGCGCCTGTTGTCGAGACCCATGCAATTTCGCGCGGGGATAGCGATGTCCTGATCGAGGTGAAGGCGGCGGCGGTCAATCCGTCCGACGTCAAGGCCGCGACCGGATTGATGCCCTATGCCGTCTTCCCGCGAACCTCGGGCCGCGACTACGCCGGTGTCGTGATCGACGGCCCCGCTGACTTCATTGGGCGCGAGGTGTTCGGCTCATCCGGCGATCTCGGCATCCGCCGCGACGGCACCCACGCCACGCATCTCGTGGTCGAGGCCGATGCCGTAGTGGAGAAACCCGGCGGCATTTCCTGGGATGAAGCTGCCGGGATCGGTGTGCCCTTCGTCACCGCGATGGAAGGCCTGCGCCGCGCCGGCGTTCCGAAGGCGGGCGAGACCGTGCTGGTCATGGGCGTAAACGGCAAGGTCGGGCAGGCCGCGGTGCAGATCGCGAGCTGGCACGGTGCGCGCGTGATCGGCGTGGTGCGCAAGAGCGAGCCCTATGAGGGCCACAGCAATTCAGCAGTCGAGGTGATCGATGCCTCTACAACTGATGTTGCGGCGCGCGTGCGCGAGCTGACCGGCGGCAAGGGCGCCGACATCGTCTACAACACGGTCGGCGATCCCTATTTCCAGGCCGCGCACAAGTCGCTGGCGTTGCGCGGCCGCCAGATCCTGATCGCGGCGGTCGACCGCATCGTCCAGTTCAACATCCTCGAATTCTATCGCGGGCAGCACACCTATGTCGGCATCGACACGCTGGCGCTGTCGTCGGTTGCGACCGGCGAGGTGCTGCGCGAGCTTGCACCGGGTTTTGCCGGCGGGCATCTGAAGCCGTTTCCGATCACGCCGAGCGCGATCTATCCGCTGGAACGGGCCAAGGCGGCGTTCGTTGCCGTGGCAGGCTCGTCGCGCGACCGCGTGATATTGCGACCGTAATCCACCGTTATTGCGAGGAGTGAAACGACGAAGCAATCCATTCTCTCCCGCTGTGGTGATATGGATTGCTTCGCGGAGCCTGTCATCCGGCGGCGCTTCGCGCCGACCGGTTGGCTCGCAATGACGAACCCCTGAGGACTCTTCCATGGACCCCGCCACAACGGTCATCCTCGCCGCCCTCATCATCGGCCTGATCTATGGCTCGATCGGGCTGCTCAGCGGCTTCTGCATGATGAGCGGGCTGCGCGGCTGGTGGGCGGAGGGCGACGGCAGGCTGGCGCGCACCTATGCGCTGGCGATGGGCGTCGCAATCGCGGCCTCGCAGCTGCTGGCAGCCACGGGCCTCGTCGATCTCGGCAAGTCGATCTATCTGCAGCCGTCGTTCTCAGCGCCGGTGATGTTCTTCGGCGGCCTTCTGTTCGGCTACGGCATGGTGCTGTCGAACGGCTGCGGTTCGCGGGCGCTGGTGCTGCTCGGGCGCGGCAATCTGCGCTCCTTCGTGGTCGTGATCGTGCTCGGCATTGTCGCCGAGATGACGCTGAAGGGCCTGATCGCGCCGGCGCGGATTGCGATGGTGCAGGCGTCGCAGGCCACGGTATCAGCCAATTCGTTGGCGGCGCTGCTGGCAAGCACCGGCCTCGGCGCCGTGCCGGCGCGGATGGTGGCGGCTTCGGTGCTCGCGGCCGTCCTGATCATGTTCGCCTTTGCCCATGCGCCATTCCGCAAGTCGCCCGGCCAGATCGCGGCCGGCCTGATCGTCGGCCTGCTGGTGGCGGGCGGCTGGTACGCGACCGGCTATCTCGGCGCCGATGATTTCAATCCGGTGCCGGTGACGTCGCTCACCTTCATCGCGCCGATCGCCGACGCGCTGCAATACGTCATGCTGTCGACCGGCTCGACGCTCAATTTCGGTATCGTCACCGTGTTCGGCGTGTTCGCCGGCAGCCTGGTCACGGCGGTTGCGACCGGACGTTTCAAGCTCGAAGGCTACCGCTCGCCGCAGCACATGCTGCGCTCGGCAAGCGGCGCTGCGCTGATGGGTGCGGGCGGCGTCATGGCGTTCGGCTGCTCGGTCGGGCAAGGGCTGACCGGACTGTCAACGCTGTCGCTGTCGTCGTTCATTGCCGTCGCCGGCATCATGCTCGGCACCGCCGCCGGCCTGCGCGGCGCCTTGCGGGTCAGGCCGCTTGCGACGGCCTAGGGCGTTTACTCATAGCCGTCGGCTTCCAGTCATAAAGCGGAAGTTGCCAGTTCGGTAGTTGTCGGCGGCTTATGACCCGAAGCAGGCGCGGATGTCGGGCAATTTTAGATCAACCGGTTAACTTCGGCAGAAGAGGTTGTCTGTCATCACGACGGACACTTGATGACGCAGGCGATGCAATGAAGATGTTTCGCGCACGGTGGGCAATTGCCGCAGGGGTGGCATGTCTTTGGATCGACGGGGCAGCACTCGGCGAGGTTCCTTATGCCTTTTCGGATCATCCATCGCAAGACGGCCGGTGCATCGGCGACCACGGTGCAGGCGACCTTGATCGCTCGGAGAAGGCCTGTCTGGAGCAGGTTGGCGAGCTGGCCCGGCGCATAGGCCCCGGTTTACAATTGACGTTCAGGAACGGGAAAACGCGAGTCTATCTCAACGAGGAAGCGAAATGTCAGAGTAGTGATGCTGAGGGATGCGTAAAGTATCAACTGATCGGCTATTTTCCCGAGCACGATCTTATCTTGATCGAGATCGGTTATTGGGAAGCCGTCAGTTACCGACTTGTATGGGCTGACACGGGTGACGATACGAGCGTTGTTGCACCTCCGCACTATTCTCCGGATAAGCGTTGGCTGGCATCGGTTGCCTCGGGCGAAGGCCCCTCCGGACCTCCGAACGGAATGGACGTAGTTCCGACCAGGCCAAGCTCGTCTCTTAGGGAGTGGCACTACCGCACTCCGGATGACGGCAAATGGCTCTATGAGTTCGCAGGTTGGGACGGCAACGCTCGTGTCAATCTTCTTGCATCATCGTTGGGATCACCCCAACGAAGTGTTCCGACCTCTATCGAGCGCCGAAAGGGAGAGTGGCATCTAAGGGAGCCGCAGTGAGAAACAGGCTGGCCGGCTACCGCTATTGGGCCCAAGGCCGACATGCAGCGACGTCGGTTTCGACGCCAGCTTCCGAGACCGAAGCGGACGTGACGAATCTATGAGTGCGGGCCCTAATTACGCCCGCGCCGGCGCATCCGCGAGCGCGCTCAGCGCGATGCCGCCGACGATCAGCGCCGCGGCAATCGCCAGCGACAGATCGATCGGCTCGCCGAGCAGCAGTGCGGCGGTCACGATGCCGACGATCGGCGTCCCGGTGGTGCCGAGCGAGGTGGTCAGCGCCGGCAGGCTCTTGTTGACCATCGACATTGCCCAATAGGCCAGCGCCGTGCCGATGAAGCCGGAATAGAGAAAAAGCAGCACGAGGTGCGGCGACCATGTCACCGCGGGCACACCCTCGGTGACCAGCGCCGTCGTCGTCAGCACCAGCGTCGCGACCAGCACCTGCCACAGCAAAAGCTGCAGCGGCGTCGCGATCCAGCGGTGCGAGCGGATATAGATGATGTTCGCGGCCCAGCAGATCGCGGCGAGGATGATCATGCCGGCGCCGGCGATGACGTGCAGATTGCTCCAGTCCAGCGATGCCGGGTTGAGGATCACGCAGAGGCCGGCGAGCCCCGAGGCGACCCCGACGAGCTTGAGCGCGCCGAGCCGTTCGGTTCGCGCGGCGCCGGCGGCGAGTGCGACCCAGAGCGGCGTGGTGTAGCCCAGCACGATGCCCTTGCTGGCCGGCAGATAGCGCAGGCCGGCGGCAACCAGCGTCGAGAAGAACGTCATGTGCAGCAGCGCGACGCTGAGCACGACCGGGACATCGGCAATCCGCGGAATGATCAGATTGCCGCTGGCACGCAGGATCACCAGCAGGGCGATCAGGGCGATCCAGCTGCGGATCGACGCGGTCCACAGCGGCGGCACCGCCTCGACCAGCGATTTCGTCACCGACCAGTTGATGCCCCAGGCCAGCACCACGACGATGAACAGGGCGGCGGCTTTGGCGGGAGACAGCGATTGATTCACGGTGGCATCCTTGCAGGCGGTATCGCTTGTGAATAAGATCGCGCTGGCTCTATCGAAAGAGCCAGTCTGGATAGAACGAAGGAGCCAGATTGATCCTCGCCGAATTGCTCGAGCTGAAGCGATCGGACGATGCCGGGCTCGCCGCGCAGCTGACCCAGCAGCTTCGCGCGTTGATGGCGAGCGGCCGGATCAGAAGCGGAGCGGTGCTGCCATCGAGCCGCACGCTTTCGGTGGAGCTCGACGTCTCGCGCAACACGGTGACGCATGCCTATGAGCAACTCGCGGCCGAGGGCTATCTGCGCGTCGCCGCGCGGCGGCGGCCGGTGGTGTCAGACGATATCGAGGCGAAGTTCGCAAAGGCTGCGCCGGCGCCCCGCCGAGATGTCACCCGCAGGCCGTTGCTGTCGCCCTGGGCCTTGCAGCTCTCCGACACGGATTGGCCGCTGTCCTACCAGGCGAATTTCCGGCCGCTCCGTTCCGGGCTCGCGGATGCGCGCGAGTTTCCGCACCAGATCTGGGCGCGCTGTCTGCGCCGCAGCGCGCTGCGCCGCCGCTTCAACGACCAGACCGTGGTCAACCGGCCGAGCCTGCGCGAAGCCTTGCGCGATTACCTCGAGGTTAGCCGCGGCGTCCACGCCGAGGCCGATCAGATCCTGATCCTGCCGACCGCGCAGGCGGCGCTGACGCTGATCGCCGCGACCGTCGTCGCGCCCGGCGACGCGGTGTGGACCGAGGATCCCGGTTATCCCGGCGCCGCGGCGGCGTTTCGCGCGGCTGGCGCCGACGTCGTCGGCGTCAGGCTCGATCAATGGGGCATGATGCGAATGCGTGAGGCACGCGCGCCCAAGCTCATCTTCACGACGCCCTCGCATCAGCATCCGACTGGACGGGTGATGCCGGTTGCGCGCCGTACCGAGCTGTTGGCGGCGGCCGAGCCCGGCAAGACCTGGATCGTCGAGGACGATTACGACGGCGAGTTCCACTACGACAGCCGCCCGATGCCGGCCTTGCAGGGGCTCGATCGCGAGGGACGTGTGCTCTATCTCGGCACGTTTGCAAAAGCGATGACCGCCGATATCCGCATCGGCTATCTGGTGGTGCCGCCATCATTGGCGCAGACCATGGAGATCGCGCAGCGCCACCTCGGACTGATTGCGTCCGTCCACGTCCAGGAGGCACTGACCGACTTCATGGCCGACGGGCACTTCCTGGCGCATGTCAGGCGAATGCGGCGGATCTACCGCGCGCGCCGCGACCATCTCGCCACCGCGCTGACGCGGCACCTCGCGCCGGTGCTCACCGCCGAGGTCCCGCCGGGCGGGATGCAGCTGATCGCCCGTTTCAGGGATGGTGCCGCGGACCAGAATGCGGTCTCGCGGCTGGTGGCGGCTGGCGTCGAGGTGCGCGCGCTGTCGAGCCTCGCGCTGCAGCGGCCGCGCGACCATGGCCTGTTGCTCGGCTTCGCCGCCTGGCGCGAAAACGAGATCGGCGCCGCGGTGCGGATCATGGCGAATTGCCTGTCCGGCAAGCGCGCGGCGCGTGGATAAAGCGTGATGAGATTGAGTTTGAATTGGAGCCGCGCCGAAGGTCCACCTCTCCCTTGGGAGAGGTCGGCGCGTAGCGCCGGGTGAGGGGTTACGGTCCCTCGTTGGAATTGCGGCCTCTCACCCGATTTGCTCCGCAAATCGACCTCTCCCCGCTGGGAGAGGTGAACTGACCCCGGGCCAAACCCGATTCAACCCAACGCGATCGCGCCTTAAGAGGGGGAATCTCGTGTGATTTCGGAATAATAGAAAAATATCCCTGAGTTGCCCGACGTGTCAAGTGGCCTTGTCGAGCGCGGGCGGCCGCCGGCTACTTTGCATGGGGTTGTTTTCGATATTTGTCAGCGCGCCCTTGCGATGGCCCGCAAGCGGGAGAGGGAATGCCGCTGACATGCTGCGCCGGCTCGGCCCGTATCGCTGCGTCGCAGGCTCACTCCGCCGCCTTGGTGACGATCCGCACCTCCGAAGTCAGCGTCTTGTGCACCGGGCATTTGTCGGCGATCTCCATCAGCCGCTTGCGCTGATCGGCGTCGAGGTTGCCTTCGATCCTGATGACGCGGTCGATCTGGTCGAGCATACCCTCGCGCGTCTCGCACTCCTCGCAATCCTTGGCATAGATCTTGTCGTGCCGAAGCGTGACGGTGATGCGATCGACCGGCAGCGACTTGCGGTCGGCATACATGCGCATCGTCATCGAGGTACAGGCGCCGAGCCCGGTGAGCAGGAAATCGTACGGCCCGGGGCCGGTGTCATCGCCGCCGACGCCGACCGGTTCATCGGCGATCAACCGGTGCGGACCCGTGGTGACGATCTGCTGGAACTTGCCGTTGCGGGTCTCCTGCACCACGACGTTGCGCGGCGCGCTGCCGGTGTCGGCCACAGGCTGCGGCGCGAGGTCGACGTAGCGCTCGGCCCAGGCGCCGATCACGTCGGCGACATAGGAGGCGTCCTGCTTGCCGCTCAGGAGATGATCGGCACCCGCAAGCGAGACGAAGCTCTTCGGGTGCTTGGCCGCGATGAAGATGTTGGTGGCGTTGTCGATGCCGACGGTGTCGTCGGTCGGCGAGTGCATGACCAGCAGCGCCTTGTGCAGCTGCTTGACCTGCGCCATCAGATTCTGCTCGGCAACGTCGTCGAGGAATTCGCGCTTGATGCGGAACGGGCGGCCGGCGAGCGACACTTCGCCTTCGCCCTGCGCGCGGATGTCCTCGATCCGGTCCCTGAAGAAATGCGTGACGTGAACCGGATCGGAGGGCGCGGCGATGGTGACCACCGCCTTCGCCTCGGGGATTTGGCCCGCTGCCGCGAGGATCGCGGCACCGCCCAGGCTGTGGCCGATCAGGATTGCCGGCGCCTTGCGCGTTTCGCGCAAATGGTCGGCGGCGCGGACGAGATCAGCGACGTTCGACGAGAAGGTCGAGTTGGCGAAATCGCCCTCGCTGGAGCCGAGGCCGGTGAAGTCGAAGCGCAGCGTCGCGATGCCCTTCGCGGCCAGCGCGACCGCGATGCGCTTGGCCGCCAGCACGTCCTTGCCGCAGGTGAAGCAGTGCGCGAACAGCGCATAGGCCTTGATCGGGCCGTCGGGCGTATCGAGTGCGGCGGCCAGCTGATGGCCGCCTACACCGGTGAATTGAAAGCGTTCATGCGGCATCTTTTGCTCCGGATGGTTCTACACCTCTCCCATAGGGAGAGGTCGAATTTCGAGCATAGCGAGAAATTCGGGTGAGGGGTTACGCTCCATCGGGGGCCGCGACCCCTCACCCGGCGCTTCGCGCCGACCTCTCCCCATGGGAGAGGTGAGGAAAGTCAGTCGCCAGAATAGCGCTGTTCGGCCCAGGGATCACCGCGATTGTGATAGCCGCGCACCTCCCAGAAGCCCGGCGCATCGTCGGTCAGGAATTCGATGCGCTGCAGCCATTTGGCGCTCTTCCAGAAATAGAGATGCGGCACCACCAGCCGCACCGGCCCGCCATGCTCCTGCTCCAGCGGCTGGCCCGACCAGCTATGGGCGAGCAGGGCGTCCTCGGCGGCGAAATCCTCGAGCGGCAGGTTGGTCGTATAGCCGTCATACGAATGCAGCACGACGAACCGCGCATCCTCGCGCGGCTGGCAGGCGGCGAGCAGGTCGCGTGTGGCGAGCCCCTCCCACTGGTTGTCATAGCGCGACCAGGTCGTGACGCAGTGAATGTCCGAGACGAACTGCGTCTGCGGCTGCGCCATGAATTGCGGCCAATCCCAGTAGATCGTCTGCTCGACCGCACCGTGGACGTCGAGCCGCCAGCGTTCGCGCGTGACGTTCGGCAGCAGCCCGAGATCGAGCACCGGCCAGTCCGCCGTCAGGTGCTGGCCCGGCGGCAGACGCTGCTCCTCCGGCCGGGTGACCCGGCCGGTCAGGAATTTGCCTTCGCGCGCCCAGCGCTGCTTGCTGCGCGTCAGTTTGCTCTCGGGCGGCTCCTGGTCGTCGGTCATCGCATCAGGCCATCACTCGTGGCGGTGCATCGCGGAGTCGTGCTTGGTGTCGCGCATGGTCGAGTAGATCAAGAGCGACAGGAAAATCATGCCGCTGAGATAATAGTAGAACCAGCCCTCGTGCCCGATGCTCTTGAAATAGAGCGCGACCGCAGGCGCGGTGCCACCGAAGATCGACACGGTGATGGCGTAGGGCAGGCCGACGCCGAGCGCGCGGACATTGGTCGGAAACAGCTCGGCCTTCACGATCGCATTGATCGAGGTGTAGCCGGCGACGAAGATCCAGGCGCCGCAGATCAGCAGGAAGGCGGTGAAGGGCGACTTGGTCTCCTTCAGCGCGGTCAGGATCGGGACCGTCGCCAGCGTGCCGACGACGCCGAAGAAGATCAACAGCGGCTTGCGGCCGATGCGGTCGGACAATGCGCCATAGATCGGCTGCAGGAAGGTCGCGAAGATCAGCGAGCCGAAGATCACGAAGGTGGTCTGGTCCTCGGTGAGGCCGACCGACAGCTTCACGAAAGTCTGCATGTAGGTGGTGAAGGTGTAGAACGCCGCGGTGCCGCCGGCGGTGAGCCCGACCACCAGCAGCAATTCGCGCGGGTAGTTCAGGAGGCCGACGATCGAGCCGGTCGGCTTGGAGACCTTCTTGGCCTCCTCGAATGCCTCGGTCTCGTGCAGGCCGCGCCGCATCACTGCAGCGAAGATCGCGAGCATGGCGCCGATCACGAATGGAATCCGCCAGCCCCAGGCCTTCAGCTCGTCCGGCGTCAGGAACACCTTCTGCAGCAGCAACAGCACGATGATCGCGGTGAGCTGGCCACCGATCAGCGTGACGTACTGGAAACTGGAGTAGAAGCCGCGATGCTTGGGATCGGCGACCTCGCTGAGATAGGTGGCGCTTGCGCCGTATTCGCCACCGAGGCTGAGGCCTTCGATGACGCGGGCGAGCGCCAGGATCGCGGGGGCTGCAATGCCGATGCTGGCATAGGTCGGCGTCACCGCGATGATCAGCGAGCCGAAACACATGCAGACCACCGAGAGCGTCAACGACAGCCGGCGGCCGTAGCGGTCGGCGATGAAGCCGAACAGCCAGCCGCCGAGCGGGCGCATCAGGAAGGTTGCGGCAAACAGCACCGCTGCATTGAGCTGCTGCACCACTGGGTCGCTGTGGGGGAAAAACGCCGGCGCGAAATAAAGCGCAAACGCGGTGTAGGCGTAGAAATCGTACCACTCGACGAGATTGCCGACCGAGCCGATGAAGATCGCCTTCACCCGCCGCTCGACGTCGTGGATGTCGAGATGATCGCTCGCGGGTTGAGCGGTTTGATCGGACATAGGCTGGCCTCCCCGGATTCTCTGGACGATTCCGGGGCAAGCTACCTCATTGGGTTGTGCGATGTAACTGCTGTCCGGTTCCTCAGGCGTTCTTGCCGAACAGAACGGGCAGTTGACGCGGGCCGCGCACCGTGCCTTCCGACCAGGTGACCTTGCCGGCCGGGTCGAGTCGAAAATCCGGGATCCGCTTCAGCCATTCCTCGATCGCCACCTGCATCTCCATTCGCGCCAGGTTGGAACCGACGCAGCGGTGAATGCCGAGGCCGAAGGCGGCGTGGCGGTTCTCCTTGCGGTCGATCACCACCTTGTCCGCGTCGGGGAACATGGCGGGGTCGCGGTTGGCTGCGGGGAATGACAACAGTACCATGTTGCCCGCCTTCACCGGGCAGCCGGAGATCGTGGTCTCCTTCATCACCTCGCGTGCCATCGTGACAGGCGAATAGGCGCGCAGGAATTCCTCGATCGCGGTCGGGATCAGCGCCGGCTCTGCAATCAGCCGCTCGCGATCGGCCGGCGTCCTGGCGAGGTGCCAGAGCGAGGAGCCGATCGCGCTCCAGGTGGTGTCGATGCCGGCGATCAGGAGCAGCCGCAGCGAGCCCAGCACGTGCTCGTCGGTCAGTGGCTGGCCGCCGGGGCCCTTGGCCCGCAACAATTGCGAAATCAGATCGTCGCTCGGCGCAAGCTTGCGCTGCTCGAGATGGGCCATGAAGTAGCCGGTCATCTCGCGCACGCCGCTCATCATCTCGTTCTCGTCCTTGATGCCGAGCTCGAGGATCTGATGGATCCACTTGATGAAGAGGTCGCCGTCCTTCTCGGGAATTCCCAGCATATGCGCGATCGCGCGCACCGGGATGTGCTTGGTGTAACGCGCCGCGGCGTCGCAATGGCCATCGGCGATGAATTCATCGATCAGCTCGTTGCAGATCGCGCGCACGCGCGGCTCCAGCCGCTTCATCGCATCCGGCGTGAACGGCGGCAGCAGCACCTGCTTGGCGGGCTTGTGCTCCGGCGGATCGGAGGTGATCGGCGGCGCACGGGCCGAGATCTCGGGACGGACGTCGCGGACGATGACGCGGCGCGAGGAGAAATGTTCGGTGTCGTAGGCGATTTCCTTCACCGCCTGATAGGTGGTCGGCATGTAGCAGCCGAGGAAACGCTCGGTGTGCACGACCGGCGAGGCGGCGCGCAGCGTCTCCCAGATCGGGAACGGGTCGTCGGTCCAGACCGGATCGGTGTGGTCGAAATCATGGACCCAGTCGGTGACCGGGGGATGTTCGGGCAGAAAGCTCGCGGACGGGGAATCGGACATCGGCTCGTTTCCTTCTCGTTCGATCAACGTTGGTCGGCACAACGGGCGGCGCGCGGCCAGCCCTTGGCCGGCGCTATTCCTCGGTGACTTCGATCGCGATTTCCGGGCAGTTGGTCTGCGCGAGCCAGGCCTTGTCCTCGAGCCCGGCCGGCACGGTCCCGTCGCCGACTTCATGGGCATTGCCGTATTCGTCGAGTTCGAACAATTCGGGGGCGAGTGATTTGCAGCGGGCGTGACCCTGGCATTTATCCTGGTCGACGCGGATTCTTAGCTTGGACATGCAAGCACTCTCCCTCGGCTCTGGCGCGCTGAAGCACGCCGGGTTCCTCATGTAATTGAGCAAGTCTTGGCTTGCTTGGGCGGCCGGCCGAATGATCGGCTCGCCAAGTTATAGCATATTACATTATTGTCCGGCTTGGGCGTCAAGCGAAAATTCGGGGTACTTGACGGGGTGCCCAGCGACAGCCGCGACATGGTGGCCGACGCCCCCGGGCGCGCCGGTCTGCTAATGAGCGGCTGGCGTAGGTGCGGTGAGCGGGCTCCAGGCGGCGAGGGCGGCGGCCGCAATCTGCTCGAGCTGCTTCCGGGTGGCGCCATCGCGCGCCTGGATCGACATGCCCTGCTGCACGGTGATGTAGTATTTGGCGATCGCGTCGAGGTCCGCCGCAGGTGAGATCTCGCCGCGCTCGACGCCCTGGCGCAAAAGTTCGCGCAGCTCCGTCACCGCCTGCGCGCGCCGCTGCACGAGCTCGCGCCGCACGGTCTCGGAATGCTCGTTCGGATGCAGCGCCGACAAGACCACCAGGCAGCCCGGCGGACGTGAGCGGCGGGTGAAGACGCGCGCGGTCTGCATCAGGAGGGTCTCCACGGCCTGGTAGGCGGTGTGCGTTTCGGTCACGGCACCCCAGATCAGTCCGCCTTCGCTCGCCACGTAATAGTCGAGCGCCTTGCGGAACAGGTCCTCCTTGCCGCCGAAGGCGGCGTACAGGCTGGGCGAGGCAATCCCCATCGCCGAGGTGAGGTCGGCCATCGAGGCGCCCTCATAGCCCTTCAGCCAGAACACCTCCATCGCCCGGGCCAGGGCGGCGTCCTTGTCGAAGTTCCGGGGGCGGCCACGCTCAGCCATCGCCTCACCATTTCTGTGTCGATCATTAAATAATTCCATTGACGTGTCGGCGCAAGCTCCTTAATTCTGTGTCGATCGTTACAGAAATGTCGCCCCTCAAACGAACGAGCCGAACATGACCCAGTCCCTGCAAGGAAAACGCGCCCTCGTCACCGGCGGCAGCCGCGGCATCGGCGCAGCCATCGCCAGGCGTCTTGCCGCCGAAGGCGCCGATGTTGCCATCACCTATGAACGCTCGGCCGATCGCGCCGAAGCCATTGGCGCCGAGATCAGGAAGCAGGGCCGCCGTGTGCTGGCCCTGCAGGCGGACAGCGCCGACGCCAGCGCCGTGCGCGGCGCGGTGAACGCCGCCGCCAAGGCGTTCGGCGGTCTCGACATCCTCGTCAACAATGCCGGCATCTTCCGTGGCGGCGGTCCGATCGACGCCATCACGCTGGAGGATATCGACGCCACGCTGGCCGTGAACGTGCGGGCGGTGGTGGTCGCATCGCAGGCCGCGGTCGCCCATATGGGCGAGGGCGGTCGTATCATCAACATCGGCAGCAACCTCGCCAGCCGGGTGCCGGATGCCGGCATGAGCCTCTATTCGATGAGCAAGTCGGCGCTGATTGCCTGGACCCAGGGCTTGGCGCGTGACCTCGGCGGCCGTGGCATCACGGTCAATATCGTCCATCCCGGCTCCACCAACACCGACATGAACCCGGCCGATGGCGAGCAGGCCGAGGCGCAACGCGCGCGCATGGCCATCAAGCGCTACGGCAAGGCCGACGACGTCGCTGCCCTGGTCGCGTTTGTTGCCGGTCCCGAAGCCGGCTCGATCAATGGCGCGGGTCTGACCGTCGACGGCGGCGCCAACGCTTGACGATGTTGCCAGTTACGGCACCGAGCGCGCCGGTGCGCGCTCGGTGCTGCGGCGACCGTGGATAATGGTCGTCTGGCGCTGCCTCCGGAGCGGCGGCAATCCTGCCTTGGGCCAGGCCGGACTGAGGCAGGGAACCCGTTAAGCAAATCAGAATCCACGGCTGGCTTGACAGACTTTCCAATGGACGCGCTTGCCGGTTTTGCGGTTAATAGCCTGCGGATGTCGTGTTCGCGAAAGTGACCGAAGCGGCCGATGTCGCTGTTGTAGCGTTCTCCGCTCTAGCCCGACCGACCGGTGATCAGCATCTCGATGGGACAAATCGTTCGTAAGCCGTTCAAGACCTACCACCATGGCGACCTCCGCGAAGCCCTGATTCAGGCCGCCTTACGTGAGGTCGAACTCGGTGGCCCCGAAGCGATCAGCATCAAGGCGTTGGCCAAGCAGCTCGGCGTCTCGCAGCCGGCGCCGTACCGGCATTTCGCCGACCGCGAGGCGCTGCTGCAGGCGGTCACCGCGGAGGCGTTCCGGCAGTTCAACGTGATCATGCGCGAGGCGATCGAGCAGCCCGGCAAGGGCTCGAAGCTGTCGCGTTTTGCGCAGGCTGCGCTGGCCTTCGGGCTCGAGCGCCACGGCATCTACCGCTTGATGTTCGCGTCCAGAACCATGGCCTGCGCGCCTGTCGGCAGCGAGCTGCACATTGCTGCGATGGAAACGCTGGCGCTCTTGATCGAGTCGTTCGAGGCGCCGGCCGTCGGCCTGTTGCGCGAGCGGCAGGCGCTGAAGATCTGGGCCGGGCTGCATGGCATCGTGATGCTCGCCGAGCAGGGCTTGCTGACCGGCGAGGTCGCCCAGATCAGCCGCGAGGAACTGATGGACGAGATCGTCGAGCAGACCAAGCTCGCACTCACCGTCGCGCTCAAGGCGACGGGAGAGGCGTAGGCCGCCTTATCGCGGCGGCCGCGGATCGATCGGGGTGGTGCCGCGCACGCCCAGAATATCTTCCAGCACTTTCGCGCCGGCCAGAAGCTGCGCCTCGGCGCGCGGCTTGGCGATCATCTGCAGGCCGACCGGCAGGCCCGACGCGGTGAAGCCGCAGGGCAGCGACAGCGCCGGGCAGCAGGCCAGCGTGATCGCATAGACGATGCCGAGCCATTCGACATAGTTGTCGAACTTCTTGCCGTCGCATTCGGCGACATAGCGGTTCTCGACCGGGAACGGCGGCACGATGGTCGCGGGTGCCAGCAGCAGGTCATACTTGTCGAAGAATTCGAGCGCACGCTGCGTCATCGCGACGCGCTGCGCCTCGGCGCGTTCGAGTTTCTCGACCGTGAGCTTCAGCCCTTCCTCGATGTTCCAGATCACTTCGGGCTTGAGCAGATCGCGCTTGGTGCGCAGCAATTCGGCCTTGCTGATCGCGAAATCGAACGCGCGCAGCACGTGGAAGCATTCATGGGCCTCGCGGAAGTCGGGATGCGCCTCCTCGACGATCGCGCCGGCCTCTGCGAAGCGCTCCGCGGCCTTGCGGGTCACCGCCTTGACCTCGGGATCGACGGGCGTGATTCCGAGATCGGGCGAGTATGCGATGCGCTTCGGCGTCTTGCCGGAACACGTCGCCGACAGGAACGACGTCGGCAGCGCGGGCAGCGACAGCGGATCGGCGGCATGCTCGCCGCTCATCGCGTCGAGCAGCAGCGCAAGGTCCTCGACATTGCGCGCCATCGGTCCCTGCACGCCGAGGGTACGGTCGACGCCGAATTTCGGCGTATGTGCGACGCGGCCGATCGAGGGCCGCAGGCCGACGATGCCGCAGAAGCTCGCCGGGTTGCGCAGGCTGCCGCCCATGTCGGAGCCGTGGGCGAGCCACGCGGTGCCGCTGGCCAGTGCGGCCGCGGCGCCACCGGACGAGCCGGCAGCCGAGCGCGACGTGTCCCAGGGATTGCGGGTCGGACCGAACACCTCGTTGAAGGTGTTGGCCCCGGCGCCGAATTCCGGCGTGTTCGACTTGGCGTAGATCACGCCGCCGCTCTGTTCGAGTTGTTCGACCAGGATATCCGACTTCGCCGGGATGTTGTCCTTGAAGATCGGTGAGCCCAGCGTGGTCAGCACGCCGGAGACCGCGGTGAGGTCCTTGATCGGAACGGGAAGGCCCGCGAGCAGGCCGCGCTCGCCGACCGGCTTCTGCATCAGCGCCTTGGCGTGGGTGCGGGCGCGATCGAAGCAGAGCGTCGGCAGTGCGTTGACCTTGCGGTCCACCTCGGCGATGCGCTGTTCCAGCACGTCGAGTAGGTCGAGCGGCGTGACGTCACCGGCTTTCAGCTTCTCGACGACGGCACACGCCGTTTCCTTCACCAAGCCCTGATCAGCCATGCGCCGTTGCTCCTATGAGTTCTGTTTGCTTGTGCTGTAGAACATTTCCTGCTGTCGTGGCAATGCGACGAGAACCGAAGAGGCAGGGATGGCAGCGTTGTTTTCCGCGCTGGACTGGCGCGCGATGAGCCAGCAGGAGCGCGACCTCGGTCTGAACAATGGCGTCGCCGTCAAGGGCAGCGCCGAGCTCGCCGCCGGCTGGGAGCAGCGCTCGGCGCGGATGCGGCAGCAGCACGCCGAGCATCTCGACCTCCGATACGGCCCGCGTGAGCGCAACCGGATCGATTTCCTGAGGACAAGCGATGGCGCGCCGACGCTGCTGTTCATCCATGGCGGCTATTGGCAGACCCGCGCCAAGGAGGCGTTCACGATCTTTGCCGAGGGACCGATGGCGCATGGCATCAATGTCGCGCTGATCGGCTACACGCTTGCGCCGGATGCGACGCTCGATGACATCGTCGCCGAGATTCACGTCGGGATCGACTTTCTTGCCGGGCAACTGCCCGCGCTCGGCGCTGCTGCCGACGGCATCGTCGTGTCCGGTTGGTCGGCCGGCGGACATCTGACGTCGATGGCGCTGTCGAACGCCCATGTTCGGGCCGGCATGGCGATCTCGGGCATCTATGACCTGGAGCCGATCAGGCATTCCTACCTCAACGAGAAGCTCAGGCTCGACGAAGCCGCCTCGCGGCGCAACTCGCCGATGATGCAGCAGGGCGGCACGGCAAAGCCGCTGTCGCTGGTGGTCGGCAGTGCCGAACTGCCGCTGCTGCGCAAGCAGACCGCCGATTTCGCCGGCCATCGCGCCCGCTACGGCTTGCCGGTGACCTATGAGGAGATTCCAGGCGCCGATCATTTCACGATCATGAATCAGATGCTGGCGCCGCGGGGCCGGATCACGACGCTGATCCGGCAGCTGCTCGAGCGGACTGCTGGTTAACCTGTCATTGCGAGGAGCGAAGCGACGAAGCAATCCATCGCTCCGCATCTGCCGAAGCATGGATTGCTTCGCTGCGCTCGCAATGACGGGGACAGAGCCGAGCCTGTTTAACCCCACCCCGAGGTCAGCCCGCCATCCACCGTGTAGATCACGCCCGACGTATATCCCGCGCGGTCGGAGGCCAGGAACGCCATCAGGTCGCCGATCTCGCGCGCATGCGCCGGACGGCCGAGCGGCAGGCCCTTCTGGAACTCCGTGTAGCGGTTCTCGTCGCCGAACTGGTTCTTGGCGCGGGTCTTGAGCAGCGTGACGTGGCGGTCGGTACCGACAGGGCCGGGATTGATGCCGACGACGCGGATGTTGTCGGCGAGGCTTTTTCCCCCGAGCGCGCGGGTGAACGACATCAGCGCCGCATTGCCGGCGCTGCCGCAGATGTAATTGGCGTCGAACTTCTCGCCGGCCGCACCGATGTCGTTGACGATCACGCCGCCGCCGCGCGCCTTCATCTGGGCGTAGATCGCGCGAGTCAGATTGACATAGCCGAACACCTTGAGCTCCCAGGCATGCCGCCAGGTCGCCTCGTCGATCTTGTCGATCGAGCCGCCCGGGATGTCGCCGGCATTGTTGACCAGGATGTCGATTTCGGCCGCCTCCTTGGCGAGCCGCGCGAGATCTTCGGATTTGCGGAGATCGACCACGCTGATCGCGGCATCGATCTGGTGCGCGGAGCGCAACCGTTCGGCGAGCGCCTTGAGCTGATCGCCGTTGCGGGCGGCCAGCAGCAGATTGGCGCCTTCCTCGGCAAAGGCTTCGGCGGCGGCCGCGCCAATGCCCTTGGAGGCGCCGGTAATCAGGACACGCTTGCCGCGCAGATGCAGATCCATGGGATGTCTCGCTTGGTATGAGGAACGAATGTCGGCGAAATTGGTGGGGCAGGGTCGCGCATTGGTCAACACTGCACTGCAGCGTTGCGCTCGCGCGAAGATTGGTCCATTGCAGGACCATCAGAATAGGCGGCATTGCCGGCCGGGCAAATCACAAGGGTGTTCTCGATGAGCAAGAAGCAATATCGGATTGCGGTCATTCCCGGCGACGGCATCGGCAAGGAAGTGATGCCGGAGGGTATCCGCGTCATCGAGGCGGCGGCGAAAAAGCACGGCGTCGACGTGAAGTTCGACCATTTCGACTTCGCC
This sequence comes from Bradyrhizobium acaciae, assembly GCF_020889785.1. GTDB lineage: Bacteria > Pseudomonadota > Alphaproteobacteria > Rhizobiales > Xanthobacteraceae > Bradyrhizobium > Bradyrhizobium acaciae. Next base: position 30,850 of record NZ_JACMYK010000019.1, on the reverse strand, counting down.
TCCTACGACTATTACGAGAAGCACGGCGAGATGATGCCGGCCGACTGGAAGGACAAGATCGGCAAGCATGACGCGATCTATTTCGGTGCGGTCGGCTGGCCGGCCAAGATTCCGGACCACATCTCGCTGTGGGGCTCGCTGATCAAGTTCCGCCGCGAGTTCGACCAGTACGTCAATCTGCGCCCGGTGCGACTGATGCCCGGCGTGCCGTCGCCGCTGGCCGGCCGCAAGCCCGGCGACATCGATTTCTGGGTGGTGCGCGAGAACACCGAGGGTGAATACTCCTCGGTCGGCGGCCGCATGTTCCCGGATACCGACCGCGAATTCGTTACCCAGCAGACCGTGATGACTCGTACCGGCGTCGACCGCATCCTGAAATTTGCGTTCGATCTGGCGCAGTCGCGGCCGAAGAAGCACCTGACCTCGGCCACCAAGTCGAACGGCATCTCCATCACCATGCCCTATTGGGACGAGCGCGTGGAGGCGATGGCCAAGAAGTATCCGGGCGTGAAGTGGGACAAGTATCACATCGACATTCTGACCGCGAACTTCGTGCTGCATCCGGACTGGTTCGACGTCGTCGTCGGCTCCAATCTGTTCGGCGACATCCTCTCCGACCTCGGCCCGGCCTGCACCGGCACCATCGGCATCGCGCCGTCGGGCAACATCAATCCGGAAGGCAATTTCCCCTCGGTGTTCGAGCCGGTGCACGGCTCGGCGCCTGATATTGCGGGGCAGGGCATCGCCAACCCGATCGGCATGATCTGGTCCGGCGCGATGATGCTGGAGCATCTCGGCGAGAAGCAGGCGGCGGCCGCCATCGTCGGCGCGATCGAGCGCACCCTCGGCGAACGCACGTTGCGCACCCGCGATCTCGGCGGCAACGCCGACACCACCGCATGCGGCAAGGCGGTCGCGGAGATGGTGGATTAAGCAAGCCGAGCCGTCGTCCCTGCGGAAGCAGGGACCCATAACCACAGGGTTCGGTTGTTGAGACACGCTGTGGCCACAGCCTTCGCGGTAACGCAGGGCTGTGGTTATGGGTACCGGCTCGCCGCGGAGCCTGTCATCGGGCGGCGCTTTGCGCCGACCCGTTGGCTTGGCCGGGACGACGGTGAAATTATTGCTTCACGATCCGTCGGCAATGCTCCCAGGCTGCGTGGATCAGGTTCTCGCTCGCCTCGGGCGTGCGGAACGCCGAATGCGCCGACAGCGTCACGTTCGGGATTTTCGTCAGCGGATGATCCTTCGGCAACGGCTCGATGTTGTAGACGTCGAGGCCGGCGTGGCGGATGTGGCCTGAGTTGAGCGCATCGATCATCGCCTGCTCGTCGACGATCGCGCCGCGCGCGGTGTTGATCAGCACCACGCCCTTTTTCATCTTGGCGATCTTGTCGCGCGTGATCAGGCCGCGGGTCTCATCGTTCAGCAACAGATGGATCGAGACCACGTCGCTGTTCGCGAGCACGGTGTCGAGCTCGGTGAATTCGACGCCCGGATGACTCTTGGGTGACCGGTTCCAGGCGATCACCTTCATGCCGCTGCCGAGCGCGATGCGGGCGACCTCGGCGGCGATGCCACCGAAGCCGACCAGGCCGAGCGTCTTGCCGGTGAGCTGCATGCCGTCCTCGCGCAGCCAGTTGCCGGCGCGCATCTCGCGGTCCATCTGCGCGATCACCCGCGCCGACGACCACATCAGCGCGATCGCCGACTCCGCAACCGCGGTGTCGCCGTAGCCCTTGATCAGGTGCACGGAGATCCCGAGTTCGGCGAGCTCTTCCGGGTTCATGTAGCTGCGGGCGCCGGTGCCGAGGAACACGACGTGTTTCAGGCCGGCGCATTTCTTCGCAATGTCGGTCGGCAGCGCCGTGTGATCGACCACCGCGATCTCGGCGCCGTCGAGCACCGCCGGATAATCCTCGGACTTGATGTCCGGGTTGCGGTTGATCCGCATCTTGGGATCGCCGGCCTTTTCCAGGCGCTCCGTGATGACAGCGAGCGATTCATTGGCGTCGACAAACACTGCGCGCACGAAAGCCTCCATCGAAGGAAGGAAAGATGATCAGGACGCGACGCCGGCGAGCGCCAGCACCGTATGCAACAGGACGTTGGCGCCGGCAGCGCAATCGGGCTGCGTGGCATCTTCCAACTCGTTGTGGCTGATGCCGTCCTTGCACGGCACGAACACCATGGCGGCAGGGATCACCGTGTTGAGGTTGCAGGCGTCGTGGCGGCGCCGGAGGTGATGCGGCGATGCGAGTAGCCGAGCTGCTTGGCCGCGTTCTCGACCGCGTCGACCAGCTTGGGGTCGAAATGCGTCGGCGCCTTGCGCCAGACCAGATCGAGCTGGACTTCGACCTTGCGGCGCGCGGCGATCTCGGCAACCGCGGCCCGCAGGTCGCGGTCCAGCGCATCCATGATCCCTACATCGGCGCTGCGGCAATCCACGGTGAAGGCGATCTCGCCGGGAATGACGTTGCGCGAGGGCGCAGCGATCACGGCCTCGCCGATGGTGCCGACCGCCTTCGGGCCATGTTTTTTGGCGATGCTTTCCATCGCCAGCACGATCTCCGACAGCGTCGCCAGCGCATCGCGGCGCAGCGGCATCGGGGTCGATCCGGCGTGGCTTTCGAAGCCGATGATCTTGCCGTCGTACCACAACACGCCCTGGCCGGAATCGACCACGCCGATGGTCTTGCCCTCGGCCTCCAGGATCGGACCCTGCTCGATATGCAGTTCGACGAAGCCTGAGAACTTCTGGCGGCCGACCGGGGCATCGCCGCGATAGCCGATCGAATCCAGCGCCTGCGCCACGGTGACGCCTTCGGCGTCCTTGCGCGACAAGATGTCGTCGGTGGTGAAATCGCCGACATAAGCGGCTGAGGCCATCATCGCCGGCGCGAAGCGCGAGCCTTCCTCGTTGGTCCAGTTGCAGATGCAGATCGGCAGCTCGGTCTCGATCCCGGCATCGTTGAGCGTGCGCACCAGTTCGAGCCCGGCCAGTGTGCCGAGGATGCCGTCATATTTGCCGCCGGTCGGCTGGGTGTCGAGATGCGAGCCGACGCCGATCGGCGGCTTCGACATATCCCGTCCCTTCCGTAACCCGAACATCGAGCCGAGCGCATCGACCTGCACCTCCAGGCCGGCGTCCTCGCACGCCTTGCGGAACCAGTCGCGCACTTGCTTGTCCTCGGCGCTCAGCGTCAGCCGCCGCACGCCGCCCTTTGGCGTTGCACCGAACTTTGCGGTTTCGTGAATGCTGCCCCAGAGGCGGGCGGAATCGATCTGCAGGTTGGTTGCGGCTCGGCTCATTGCGGCTCTTCCCTTTACGCGACCGTTTTTTCATGACGCGCCGTTCTCGCGTCGTCAACCACCACGCTTGCCTGTGCGATCTGCCTGGCGAGATTGGCGACACGCTCGATGGCGACCGCATCGGGGGAGGCGAGCCAGCTCGCGGTGAAGGTGAGGGGCGGCAGCTTGAGGTCGGTGTCGAGCAATTGCAAGCGCCCGTCAGCGAGCTCGTTCTCGACGATCGCCGACGGGATCACCGCGATGCCAAGCCCTTCATTGGCCATGTGGATCACGGTTGCGAGCGAGGTCGAGGCGTGCAGCCGGATCGGCGGCAGATCGGGTGCATTGAACAATGCGCGCACGGTCTCATAGGGCTGCGTCTTGCGCGGAAAGGTGATGATCGGAAATCGCGCCAGATCCTGCCGCGCCACCGGCCCTTCGCCGAGACCGAGCGCGGGGCTTGCCAGGAAGCCGATCGGGTAATCGCACAGCACATGGTTGTGGGCGCCGGACGCCGAGACCGGTCCGAGCACGAAGGCGAGCTCGATCTCCTGCGCCAGCAGCCGTTGCGTCAGGTTGGGCGTGATGTCGACCTCGATCTCGAGCGACAGGTTCGGGTAGATCTCGTTGACGCTCTTGACCAGTCGCGGCAGCCAGGTGTGCACGATGGTCTCCGCGACACCGAGCCGCAGTGCGCCGCGCATCGCCGAGCGGTCGCCGACTTCGGCCATCATCTCCGAGCGCAGGCCGATCAGCTTCTCGGCATAGATCATCATCAGCCGCCCGCTCGGCGTCGGCGAGGCGACCCGGTGGTCGCGGTTCAGCAGCTTGACGCCCATCTCGCGCTCGAGCTGCGCAATGCGCTGGGAGATTGCCGGCTGGGTGGTGTTGAGCCGCTGGGCGGCGCCGCGGAAGCTGCCGAGCTTGACGACCCAAAGAAATGTTTCGATCGAGCGGAAGTCCGTCATTGGAAGTGTTTTCCCGATCGATAAATTTGACTTATCGATTTTGATTAGAAAGGACGATTAGACATTATATCACGCTTGGTGTTGGTTTGTCCTTGTCGAGATTATGGGCAGGAGAATCCCATGACTGTTTTTGCGGCAGTGCAGCGATCTCAGGGGGAACCGGTGCTGGCGAGCGTCGAAGCGCGCCGCGCCTGTCGTGACGGCATGGCCTCGGCCACCACCGCCGGCCTCGCCAACGGTTTCGTCCAAGGCAATCTGGCGATCCTGCCGGAGGAACTCGCCGGCGCCTTCCACCGGTTCTGCCAGCTCAATCCGAAGCCGTGCCCGATCATCGGCATGTCCGACGTCGGCGATCCCCGCATTCCGGCGCTCGGCCTCGACCTCGACATCCGCACCGACGTGCCGCGCTACCGGGTCTGGCGCGACGGCGAGGTGGCCGACGAGCCGACCGACATCACCAAATACTGGCGCGACGATCTCGTCACCTTCGTGCTCGGCTGCTCCTACTCGTTCGAGGAGGCGCTGCTGGATGAGGGCCTGCCGATCCGTCACATCGAACGCAACCTGCGTGTGCCAATGTACCGGACCAATATTGCGTGCAGCCCGTCGGGGCCGTTCGCGGGACCCATGGTGGTGTCGATGCGCCCGTTCAAGCCGGCGGATGCGATCCGCGCGGTGCAGATCACCTCGCGCTTCCCGTCGGTGCATGGCGCGCCGGTCCATCTCGGCCAGCCGCATGCGATCGGCATCAAGGATATCGCCAAGCCCGACTATGGCGATGCGGTACCGGTCGCCGATGACGAGATCCCGGTGTTCTGGGCCTGTGGCGTGACGCCGCAATCGGTGATCGCAAGTGCGAAGTTGCCGTTCGCGATCACGCATGCGCCGGGCCTGATGCTGGTGACCGACCTCAGGAACAAGCAGCTCGCTGTGCTCTGAATAGGCAATTCGTGCAATTCATTGAGGCTTTACTGCGCGCTACAAGCGTCACATCGATAAGAACAAAGCTGAAGGGGAAATTTCGATGACGATCTCTCGCCGTAACGTATTGCTGGGTGCCACTGCAGCCGCCGCGCTCGGTCCGATGGCCGCGCGCGCGCAGACGAGTGAAGTGGCGATCGGCGTGATCTATCCGCTGTCCGGCTCCAGTGCCGCGATCGGCGTCGACGCGCAGCATGCCTTCAACACCGCGGCCGACATCATCAACAAGAATTACGATTTCGCGCTGCCGCTCGCCAAGGGCGAGGGCCTGTCCGGCCTCGGCGGTGCGAAAGTCAAACTGGTGTTCGCCGACCACCAGGCCGATCCGCAGAAGGGCCGCGCCGAGACCGAGCGCCTGATCACCCAGGAGAAGGTCTGCGCCGTCGTCGGTACCTATCAGAGCGCGGTTGCGGTCACCGTCAGCCAGACCTGCGAGCGCTACGGCGTGCCGTTCATCTCGGCCGACAACTCCTCGCCGAGCCTGCATCGCCGCGGCCTGAAGTATTATTTCCGCGCCTCGCCGCATGACGAGATGTTCTCGGCCGCGATGTTCGACTTCTTCGATGCGATGAAGAAGAAGGGCCAGAAGATCGAGACGCTGGCGCTATTCCACGAGGACACCATCTTCGGCACCGATTCGGCGAATGCCCAGATCAAGCTCGCCGGCGAGCGCGGCTACAAGATCGTCAGCGACATCAAGTACCGCGCCAACTCGCCGTCGTTGACCGCCGAGGTGCAGCAGCTCAAGGCGGCGAATGCCGACGTGCTGATGCCGTCGAGCTACACCACCGACGCGATCCTGCTGGTGAAGACCATGGCGGAGCTCGGCTACAAGCCGAAGAACATCATGGCGCAGGATGCCGGCTTCTCGGAAAAGGCGACCTATGACGCGGTCGGCGACAAGCTCGAGGGCGTGATCTCGCGCGGCAGCTTCTCGCTCGACCTGGCACAGAAGCGGCCGATGGTCGGTCTGATCAACGAGATGTACCGCGCCAAGTCCGGCAAGGACTTCAACGACTATACCTCGCGCCAGTTCATGGGCCTCATCATCATGGCCGACGCCATCAACCGCGCCAAGTCGACCGATGGCGAAAAGATCCGCGACGCATTGGTCGCCACCGACATGCCGGGCGATGTGACCATCATGCCGTGGCGGCGCGTCAAGTTCGACGAGATGGGACAGAACAACTTCGCCGATCCGGTGCTGTTGCAATACAGCGCGAAGAATTTCGTGACGATCTTCCCGGAACAGGCCGCCGTTTCCGAGGCGATCTGGCCGATGAACAGCTGATCGGTCTCTCAGTTTCCCTACGTCGTCCCGGGCAAGCGAAGCGCGACCCGGGACCCATTACCACAGGCAGGCGTTTTGCGATGATTGGTTGTTATCTCTCCTCCCGATGCATTTGTGGTTATGGGTCCTGGCCTGCGCCAGGACGACGTTCGAGTGATGCGTTGACCGGGGCGCAGCGGTGACAGCCGAGACCATTATCCAGAGTTTGGCGAGCGGCCTCTTGATGGGGCTGCTCTACGGACTGATCGCCGCAGGCCTCGCATTGATCTTCGGATTGATGGACGTCGTGAATTTCGCGCACGGCGAATTCCTGATGATCGCGATGTACGTGACCTTCTTCCTGTTCGCGTTCTTCGCGATCGATCCCTTGCTCGCGGCGCCGCTGGTCGCCGCGGCGCTGTTCGTGTTCGGCGCGGTGGTCTATCTGTTGATCGTCCGCTTCGCCATGCGCGCCAAGGCCAATGCAGGCATGGTGCAGATCTTCTCGACCTTCGGCCTTGCGATCGTGATGCGGGGCCTCGCCCAGTTCTTCTTCACGCCCGACTACCGCAGCGTCACCAACTCCTGGGTCGGCGGCAAGACGGTGTCGATCGCCGGGATCTATCTGCCGGAGCCGCAACTGATCGGCGCGATGCTCTCGATCGCAGCTTTCGTCGCGCTCTACTTCTTCATCAATCGCACCGATTTCGGCCGTGCGCTGGAGGCGACGCGCGAGGACGCCGGCGCGGTGGCCCTCGTCGGCATCGACAAGAACCGGGTATTCGCGCTCGGCTGGGGCCTTGGTGCTGCGCTGGTCGGCCTCGCCGGCGCCATCATGGCGATCTTCTTCTACATCTACCCCGATGTCGGAGCGTCGTTTGCGCTGATCGCCTATGTCACCGTGGCGCTCGGCGGCTTCGGTAGCGTGTTCGGCGCTTTTGCCGGCGGCATCATCGTCGGCCTGGTGGAAGCGACCACCGCACTGATCCTGCCGCCGTCGCTGAAATCGGTCGGCATCTACGCCGTCTATCTCCTGGTCGTCTTCATCCGCCCGCGTGGCCTGTTCGGATCGATGTGATGGACACCCAGTTCGCCCAACGCCGCAGGCGTGACCTGATCGTCGCTGGTTGCCTGGCGGTGATCGCCGCGCTGGTGCCGCTGTTCGTCAAGGACGTCTACGTCCAGAACATCATGGTGCTCACCTTGATGTATGCGGCGCTGTCGCAGAGCTGGAACATCCTGTCCGGCTATTGCGGACAGATCTCGCTCGGCCATGCGCTCTATTTCGGGCTCGGGGCCTATACGACTGCGCTGTTGTTCACCAAATTCGGCGTGCTGCCGTGGTTCGGCATGCTGGCGGGCGGGGCGATCTCCGCGGTGATCGCGATGGCGCTCGGCTATCCCTGCTTCCGCCTGCGCGGGCATTACTTCGTGATCGCGACCATCGTGATCGCCGAGATTGCGCTGGTTTTGATCCAGAACTGGGACTGGGCGGGTGCGGCGCTCGGCATCGACATCCCGGTGCGCGGCGATAGCTGGCTGAAATTCCAGTTCGCACGCTCCAAGCTGCCGTACTTCTATTTCGCGCTGGCGCTGGCCAGCGTCGCCTGGCTCGTCACCTGGTGGCTGGAAGATTCCAAATGGGGCTATTGGTGGCGCGCGGTGAAGGACAATCCCGATGCCGCCGAAAGCCTCGGTGTGGTCGTGTTCAACTCCAAGATGGGCGCGGCGGCGGTTTCGGCGTTCCTCGTTGCCGTGGGCGGCAGCTTCTACGCCCAGTTCGTGTCCTATATCGATCCTGAGAGCGTGATGGGTTTCCAATTCTCGCTGTTGATGGCGCTGCCCGCGGTGCTCGGCGGCATCGGCACGCTGTGGGGCCCGGTACTTGGCGCGGTGATCCTGATCCCGCTCACCGAGTTGACGCGCTCGTTCATCGGCGGCTCCGGTCGCGGCGTCGACCTCATCGTCTACGGCACGCTGATCGTCGTGATCTCGCTGGCGCTGCCGCGCGGTCTCGTCAGCGTGTTCTCGTGGCGCAAGGAGGCTGCGCGATGACGGCGCTTCCGGAAACCCCGCTCCTGGAAACCCGAGGCGTCTGGCAGCGCTTCGGCGGCCTCGTCGCCAACAGCGATGTCTCGATCTCGGTCGGGCGCGGCGAGATCGTCGGCCTGATCGGCCCGAACGGCGCCGGCAAGTCGACGCTGTTCAATCTGATCGCGGGCGTGCTGCCGCCGACCCAGGGCTCGATCATCTTCGACGGCGAGGACGTCACCCGGCTGCCGGCCGCCGAGCGCTGCCAGCGCGGCGTCGGACGCACCTTTCAGGTGGTCAAGAGCTTCGAGACCATGACCGTGGTCGACAACGTCATCGTCGGCGCGCTGATCCGCAACACCAAGATGCGCATCGCGCGGCAGAAGGCTTACGAGGTGCTGGAGTTCTGCGGTCTTGCCGCGCGCGCCGACAAGCTAGCCGCCGATCTTGTCCCGTCGGAGAAGCGCCGGCTCGAGGTCGCGCGTGCGCTGGCGACGGAGCCGAAGCTGCTGCTGCTCGACGAAGTCCTGACCGGGCTGACGCCTGTCGAGGCTCAGACCGGCGTCGAGCTGGTGCGCAAGGTGCGCGCCACCGGCGTCACCGTGCTGATGGTCGAGCATGTGATGGAAATCGTGATGCCGCTGGTCGACCGCGCCATCGTGCTCAATCTCGGCAAGGTGCTGATCGAGGGCAAGCCGACCGAGGTCGTCCGCAATCCGGAAGTCATTTCTGCCTATCTCGGGGATCGTCATGCTGTCGGTGCGTGAAGTCACCACCGCCTATCAGGGCCTGGTCGCGATCTCCTCGGTGTCGATCGACGTCACCAAGGGCGAGATCGTCTGCGTCGCCGGCGCCAACGGCGCGGGCAAGTCGACATTGCTCAAATCGATCGCCGGTGCCGAGCGCCCGCGTTCGGGCAGTGTCACCTTCGACGGCAAGCGGATCGACGGCCAGCCGCAACACGTCATCACGGCAGGCGGCATCGCCTTCGTGCCGGAAAACCGCCGGCTGTTTCCGCGGTTGTCGGTGCGCGACAATCTGCGGCTCGGCAGCTACCTCTATCGCAGCAAGTCCGACCGCGACGCGCCGCTCGATCTGGTGTTCAACCTGTTCCCGCGGCTCGGCGAGCGGCTCGAGCAGCGCGCCGAGACCTTGTCCGGCGGCGAGCAGCAGATGCTGGCGATCGGCCGCGCGCTGATGACGCGGCCGCGCCTGTTGATGCTCGATGAGCCGTCGCAGGGCATCATGCCGAAACTCGTCGACGAGATCTTCCAGGCCGTGAAGCGCATCCGCGACGCCGGCATGACGGTCCTGATCGTCGAGCAGCGCATGGCCGAGTGCCTCGAAATCGCCGACCGCGCCTACATCCTGCAAACCGGCCGCGTGCTGATGCAGGGCACCGCGGCCGAGATCAGCGGCAATCCCGACGTGCGCAAGGCGTATCTGGGGCTGTAGTTTTTGCGACGTCTCCACGTACACAAACGTCATCCTGTGGTGCGAGCGCAGCGAGCCTCGAAGGATGGCCGCGGGCGGGCATGTGGCCCATCCTTCGAGGCTCGCCCCGCGGCACAAGCGCGCCGCCTAGCTCGCACCTCAGGATGACGTCGGCGTTTGCGGCCATGCGGGCTACGAATCGAGCCTACTTGCCCTGTTCTTTGCCATCTTCGACCTTCTCGACCTTTGCCGCGAGGTCCGGCACGCGGCTCACGCGGTAGGTCGCGTTGCTGCAGGTCAAGGTCCAGGCCTCGTTGTCGGGCTTCGAGAGCTTGTCGTCACGTTCGGCCTTGAGCGGCTTGTCGCAGGCATAGCCTTGCGCGCGCAGCTGGGTTGCCAGCAGGCCTTGCAAGGTCTCCTCGGTCCGAGCGACTGAACCCGCCAGACCGACGACAAACGGCACCGCGAATGCCAAGCCTGCGAACCTCATCATGACTGTCTTCCGCATATCGATCCTCCGCTTGATCTAATGAGAGTGATCCGGCAGCACGAGCCCGAACGTCCTGGTCAAATCCGCCACCTGTTCGGGCGAGAGATAGCGCGGGTTCAGCCCGCGCAGCAGCAGATAGAGCTTTGCGGTTTCCTCCAGCTCCTCGGTCGCGAACACCGCGGCTTCCAGCGTGTCGCCGGAGACGACCGGGCCGTGATTGGCGAGCAGCACCGATGAATATTTCCCGGCCAGCCCCCTGATCGCATCGGCAACGGCGGGGTCGCCGGGGCGATAGTATGGCACCAGCGCGGTCTGGCCGCACTTCATGACATAGTACGCCGTCATCGCCGGCAGCGCGGCGCGCGGGTCGATCTCGGGCAGCATCGAAAGCGCGACCGAATGGGTCGAGTGCAGATGCACCACCGCGCCGGCGCTGGCGCGCGTCTGGTAGAGCGCGGTGTGCAGCGGCACTTCCTTGGTGGGGGCATCGCCGGAGACCAGCCGGCCGTTGCCGTCGAGCCGCGACATTTTCGCCGGATCGAGGAAGCCGAGCGAGGCATTGGTCGGCGTCACGAGCCAGCCGCCGTCGTCGAGCCGGACGCTGATATTGCCGGAGGAGCCCGGCGTCAGCCCGCGCTCGAACAGCGAGCGGCCGAACCGGCAGATGTCCTCACGAAGCCTTGTTTCGCTCATCCGGTTTCGCTCTCGGCGTCTTCTTTGGGCGCTATCCGTTTTCAGCTTGTCTCATGCTTTGGCAGCACGGCCAAGCCGTGATAGGCAAGCAGCAACGAGCAAGATCGGCAAGGTTGAAGGCCGGTTTTCCGAAAATGCTCAAACAACTAAAAATGTTCAGGGATCGCCGCATGTCCAGTTCCGCAACACCGCACGTCGCCGTCATCGGGCTGGGCTCGATGGGATACGGCATGGCGACCTCGCTCAGGCGCGCCGGCTTCACTGTGACCGGCTGCGACGTGTCGGCCGACGCCGTCGCTCGCTTCGTGGCCGACGGCGGCAAGGGCGCGAAAACGCCCGCCGAGGCCTCACGGAACGCCGACATCGTCGTCAGCGTCGTCGTCAATGCGGCGCAGACCGAAGCTATCCTGTTCGGCAAGGACGGCGCCGCCGAGACCCTGGCCAGGGACGCGGTCTTCATTTCCTCGGCGACCATGGATCCCGATATCGCGCGACGCCTCGCAAAACAGCTCGAGGCGACCGGCCGGCATTATCTCGACGCGCCGATCTCAGGCGGCGCGCAACGCGCGGCGCAGGGCGAGCTGACGATCTTGGCTTCCGGCAGTGCGGCAGCGTTCGCGAAGGCGCGGCCGGCGCTGGATGCGATGGCGGCAAAACTCTACGAGCTCGGCGATGCGGCAGGGCAGGGCGCTGCGTTCAAGATGATCAATCAGCTGCTGGCCGGCGTGCACATCGCGGCCGCCTCGGAGGCGATCGCGTTTGCCGCCAAGCAGGGCCTCGACATCAGGAAGGTCTACGAGGTGATCACGGCCTCCGCCGGCAATTCCTGGATGTTCGAGAACCGCATGCCGCATGTACTCGACGGCGACTATGCGCCGCGCAGCGCGGTGGAGATTTTCGTCAAGGACCTCGGCATCATCCAGGACATGGCGCGCAACGCGCGCTTCCCAGTGCCGGTCTCGGCCGCGGCGTTGCAGATGTTCCTGATGACGTCGGCGGCCGGCATGGGCCGCGACGACGATGCATCGGTGGCGCGGATGTACGCGCAGGTCACCGGCACCAAGCTTCCCGGCGCAAAATAAGAGGATCCTGCCATGCCCCGCTTTGCCGCCAATCTCACCATGATGTTCAACGAGGTCCCGTTCCTCGACCGCTTCGAGGCGGCGGCGAAGGCGGGCTTCACCGCGGTCGAATTCCTGTTTCCTTACGACCATCCGGCCGCGGAGGTCGGCAAGCGGCTGAAGGGCGCCGGGCTGACGCAGGCGCTGTTCAATCTGCCGCCGGGCGACTGGAACGCCGGCGAGAAGGGATTTGCCGCGCTGCCGGATCGCTTCGCCGATTTGCAGGCGAGCCTGAAGACCGCACTGCCTTATGCAGAGGCGACCGGCGTCAAGCGGCTGCATCTGATGGCCGGGATCGCCGATCGCAATGATCGGCACGCCGTCGAAGCCTTCTACAAATCGGTGGCTTACGCTGCGGAATTCTTCGCGCCGCACGGCCTCGACGTCGTGATCGAGCCGATCAATCCGCGCAACGTGCCGGGCTATTTCCTCAACGACTTCAACTTTGCTTACGAGTTGATCCGTGAACTTAAGATCCCGAACCTCAAGCTGCAGTTCGACATCTATCACTGCCAGATCATCCATGGCGACGTCACGATGCGGCTGCGCGAGATGATTCCTGTGATTGGCCACATCCAGATCGCCTCGATCCCGTCGCGTAACGAGCCTGACGGCGAGGAGCTGAACTATCCGTTCCTGTTCGGCGAGCTGGACCGGCTCGGTTATGCCGGCTTCGTCGGCTGCGAATATAATCCGCGCGGCGGGACCACCGAGGGTCTTGCCTGGTTCAAGCCTTATGCCGGGGTGAAGCCGTGACATCAGCTGCGAAACTGTTGCTTGGCTGTATCGCCGACGACTATACCGGCGCGTCCGACCTTGCCAACACGCTGACGCGCGCCGGGCTGCGTACGGTGCAGACCATCGGTGTGCCGGCCTCCGATCTCGCGCTGCCGGAGGTCGACGCCGTCGTGGTGTCGCTGAAGAGCCGCTCGATCGAGGCGAGCCTGGCCGTGACGCGCTCGCGCGCGGCGGAGACCTGGCTGCGCGGCCGCGGCGCTTCTCACATCCTGTTCAAGATCTGCTCGACCTTCGATTCCACCGATGCCGGCAATATCGGTCCGGTGATGGACGCGCTGCGCGCGGACTCCAAGGACAGCATCGTTCTGGTGACGCCGGCGTTCCCGGAAACCGGCCGCACCGTCTATCAGGGCAACCTGTTCGTCGGCCCAGTGCCGCTGAACGAGAGTCCGCTGAAGGACCACCCGCTCAACCCGATGCATGATTCCAATCTGGTCCGGGTGCTCGCGCGCCAGAGCAAGACCAGGGTTGGCCTGGTCGATCTCGCGACACTCGCCCGCGGCGCCGATGCCGTTCGGGCGAAGCTCGCCGACCTCGTGAGTGGCGGCGTCGGCGCCGCCGTCATCGACGCCGTGTTCGATCGCGATCTCGAGACCATCGGGCAGGTGGCGCTGGATCATCGTCTCTCGGTCGGTGCCTCCGGCATCGGGCTTGGATTGGCGCGGGCGCTGGTCGCCGCGAGCAGGGCCAAGCCGGATCCCAAGGGCGCGACGCGCGTGACGCCGGTCGGGGGCCCGGCCGCTTGCCTCGCCGGCAGCTGCTCGCAGGCGACGCTGCGGCAGATCGCCAGCGCCGAGAAGGTGATGGCGGTCCTGCACCTCGATCCCGAGCGTGTCGTCGCCGGCAAGGATGAGGCGCAGCGCGCGCTCGCCTGGGCCAAGGAAAGGCTGGCGGCGGGCCCAATCCTGATCGCGAGCAGCTCGACCCCGGCTGAGGTGGCAGCCCTGCAATCCCGTCATGGGCGCGATGCGGCCGGACATGCCATCGAGCAGGCAATGGCCGATATCGCGGAGGGCCTGGTGCTGTCGGGCGTGCACAGGCTGGTGGTCGCCGGTGGCGAAACTTCAGGCGCCGTGGTCGATCGCCTGGCTATCCCGGGGTTCCTGGTCGGTGCGGAAATCGCGGCAGGCGTGCCGGTTCTGCGCGCGGTCGGAGCTGGGAAAGGGGAGATGGTGCTCGCCTTGAAATCAGGCAATTTCGGCGGGCCGGAGTTCTTCTCGGATGCGCTGGCATTGATGCCTTGATGCGGTTGTCGCGCATCACGTCACCGACGTGACAGGGCATCTCCGTAGTTCAACGGGGAACCAAATTAACCCTACTTAAGGAGGGGGGCTGGCTTTGATATCTGCGGCGCACCGCCGCGCCCCCAGCCATTCGATCGGGCTTCGCGAGCCCGTGTCCAAGAGACCCCACGATGTTCGCCAAATTCTCGATCCGCGCCAAGATCATTGCTGCGGTTGCATTCCTGCTTGTCGCGCTGACCGGCATGGGCCTGCTCGCCGTATGGAACATGCGGGCGATCAATTCCAGCACGGTCGACATCACGACCAACTGGTTGCCGAGCGTGCGCGTGCTCGGCGAGCTGCGCGCCGGGGTCATCACCTACCGCAACGTCATCCGCGAACACATGCTCTCGGAAACGCTCGAGGAGAAGCTGGCCGCGGAAAAGACGCTCGCTAGCGTCGTCGAGATGAACACCAAGGCTCGCGCCAAGTACGAGCCGATGATTGCCAACTCGGAGGAGCGGGCGCTGTACCAGCAGTGGTCCGACACCTGGGACAAGTACAAAAAGGGCACCGAAGAGGTGATGAGCCTGTCGCGCAAGGAAGTCGGCAAGCTTCCGCATGAAGCGCACGAGCTCAACACCAAGGTCGTCAACAAGATCGGTCTCGAGGCGGATGAGATCCTGAACAAGGACATCGAGCTCAACAACGTCGGTGCCGACAAGGCCGCGCAGGAAGCCGCCAGCAATTACGGCTCGGCGCTGGTGATGGTGGCCGCGATCCTCGGCATTGCGATCCTGATCAGTGTCGGCGTCAGCCTCTACACGGTTCGCGACATTTCGGCCGGCATCGCCTCGATCGTGAGCCCGATGCAGGCGCTGGGCCGCGGCGAGCTGACCGCGCAGGTGCCGCACCAGGGCGAGAAGACTGAGATCGGTGCCATGGCCGATGCACTGCAGGTATTCAAGGAAGCCCTGATCGCCAAGAAGGCGGCTGATGAAGCCGCGGCGGCCGATGCCGAGGCCAAGATCGAGCGCGGCCGCCGGGTCGATACCATCACCCGCAATTTCGAGCAGATGATCGGCGAGATCGTGCAGACCGTGTCGTCGGCCTCGACCCAGCTCGAAGCTTCCGCCAGCACGCTGTCGTCGACCGCCCGGCGTTCGCAGGAACTCACCACTTCGGTTGCTGCGGCGTCCGAAGAGGCCTCGACCAACGTCCAGTCGGTGGCGTCGGCGACCGAGGAGTTGTCGTCGTCGGTGACCGAGATCAGCCGTCAGGTGCAGGAGTCGGCGCGGATGGCCGGCGACGCCGTCGGCCAGGCGCGCACCACCAACGATCGCGTCAGCGAGCTGTCGAAGGCGGCCGCGCGCATCGGAGACGTCGTCGAACTGATCAACACGATTGCCGGCCAGACCAATCTGCTGGCGCTGAACGCCACCATCGAGGCGGCGCGCGCCGGCGAAGCCGGCCGCGGCTTCGCGGTCGTGGCTTCCGAGGTGAAGGCCCTTGCCGAGCAGACCGCCAAGGCGACCGGCGAGATCGGCCAGCAGATTGCCGGCATCCAGACCGCGACCCAGGAGTCGGTCGGTGCGATCAAGGAGATCTCGTCGACCATCGAGAAGTTGTCGGAGATCTCGTCCACCATTGCCGCCGCGGTCGAAGAGCAGGGCGCGGCGACGCAGGAGATTTCCCGCAACGTGCAGCAGGCGGCGCAGGGCACCCAGCAGGTCTCGGCCAACATCACGGACGTGCAGCACGGCGCCAACGAAACCGGCTCGGCGTCGAGCCAGGTGCTGTCGGCAGCACAGTCGCTCTCGGGTGACAGCAACCGCCTCAAGCTCGAAGTCGGCAAGTTCCTCGAGGCCGTCCGCGCGGCCTGACGCCGGCCGAATCTCCGACCATCGAACAATGCCCGGTCGACAGGCCGGGCATTTTTTTGCGCGGATGCCGCATTCTCGCTCAGCGATTCAACGGAAGGAAATATCCCGAAACGTGCAGCAGCGGCGCAGGGCACCCAGCAGGTCTCGGCCAACATCACCGACGTGCAGCACGGCGCCAACGAGACCGGTTCGGCATCGACCCAGGTGCTGTCGGCGGCACTGTCGCTCTCGGGCGAGAGCAGCCGCCTCAAGCTCGAGGTCGGCAAGTTCCTCAACGCCGTTCGCGCCGCCTGATCCGGCGCCATCAGGCGGGCCGGGCTGCCGCGATGGTTCTCAGGGCAACCAATCCCAGCGTGGTGGGCCGGCCGGCTCACACGCTTTGCATTTTCGCAGGGCAGCGATGCGTTAGCCTTCTGGCGGCGGAAACGGCGTACTCGGCCAGCCCGGTTTCGGAGCAGGGCCGTCTCTTTTGCCGACAACATGAGCGCGATCGGCGGCACTGCGTCCGGCACGGTTGATCGAAGCGCGCCGCCTCACCGTGCTATGCCAAGGAAGTGAAGGCTGTCGGGGCTCCGCAGGTTGGCGTTTTGCTCGTCATCGGGTAAATCGGCCGCTGCGGAACGGCTTTTGCAATGTCGATTCCTCCGCCCGGGCGGGCTTCATTTCGGGAATGCTGCTTTTATGATCGCACTGGTCCGTATCGCGCTGAGCCGGCCATATACTTTCGTCGTGCTCGCGATCCTGCTGCTGATCATCGGACCGCTGGCGGCATTGCGCACGCCGACCGACATCTTTCCTGAAATCCGCATCCCCGTGATCGGCGTGGCCTGGCAATACACCGGCCTGCCGCCGGACCAGATGTCCGGGCGGATCACGACGCCGTTCGAGCGCACGCTGACCACGACGGTCAACGACATCGAGCACATCGTCGCCAATTCCTATAACGGCTTCGGCATCGTCAAGATCTTCTTCCAGCCCAACGTCGACATCCGCACCGCCAACGCGCAGGTCACCGCGATCTCGCAGACCCTGCTCAAGCAGTTGCCGCCGGGATCGACGCCGCCACTGATCCTGAATTACAGCGCCTCGACGGTTCCGATCATCCAGGTCGCGCTGTCCGGCGACGGCTTGACCGAGCAGAACCTCGCCGATATCGGCATCAACCAGCTGCGCACGCCGCTGGTCACGGTGCCCGGCGTCGCAATCCCGTATCCGTTCGGCGGCAAGCAGCGCCAGGTCCAGATCGACCTCAATTCGACCGCGCTGCAGGCGCGGGGGCTGTCGGGGCAGGACGTCGCCAACGCGCTCGCCGCGCAGAACCTGATCACGCCGGTCGGCACCCAGAAGATCGGCAGCTTCGAATACACCATCAATCTCAACAACTCGCCGCTCAAGATGGAAGAGCTCGGCGACCTGCCGATCAAGCAGGTCAACGGCGCGATGGTCTATGTGCGCGACGTCGCCACCGTGCGCGACGGCAACCCGCCGCAGACCAACATCGTCCATGTCGACGGCAACCGCTCGGTGTTGATGATGGTGCTGAAGGCCGGCGCGATCTCGACGCTCGATATCATCGCCGGCATCAAGCAGAAGGTGATCGAGGTCAAGGACCAGCTGCCGGACGCGCTGAAGATCGGCTTCATCGGCGACCAGTCGGTGTTCGTCCGCGGCGCGATCACCGGCGTCGCCGTCGAGGGCGTGATCGCGGCGCTCTTGACCAGCGTCATGATCCTGCTGTTCCTCGGCAGCTGGCGCTCGACCGTCATCATCGCAGTGTCGATCCCGCTGTCGGTGCTCGGCGCCATCATCATGCTGTCGGCGATCGGCGAGACGCTGAACATCATGACGCTCGGCGGCCTTGCGCTCGCGGTCGGCATCCTGGTCGACGACGCCACGGTGACGATCGAGAACATCAACTACCATCTGGAGCAGGGCAAGCCGGTCGAGCAGTCGATCCTCGACGGCGCCAACCAGATCGTGACGCCGGCCTTCGTCTCGCTGCTCTGTATCTGCATCGTGTTCGTGCCGATGTTCTTCCTGACCGGCGTCGCGCGCTTCCTGTTCGTGCCGATGGCCGAAGCGGTCATGTTCGCGATGATCTGGTCGTTCATCCTGTCGCGCACTCTGGTGCCGACGATGGCGAAATATCTCTTGCAGCCGCATGTCCATCACGAGGGCGCGCCGCCGAAATCGCGCAATCCCCTGGTCTGGTTCCAGCGCGGTTTCGAGGCGGGCTTCGAGCGCGTCCGCGGCGGCTATCGCGGCCTGCTCGAGATGGCGCTCGGCCATCGCAAGGTGTTCGTCGCCGGCTTCCTCGCGGTGGTGGCGACGTCGTTCCTGCTGGTGCCGTTCCTCGGCCGCAATTTCTTTCCTGCGGTTGACGCCGGCAACATCCTGATGCATGTCCGCACCCAGGTCGGCACCCGCGTCGAGGAAACCGCCAACCAGATGGCCGACGTCCAGAAGGCGGTCCGCAAGCTGATCCCCGGCGAGATCGAGACCATGACCGACAACATCGGCATGCCGATCTCCAGCATCAACATGACCTACAACAACACCGGCGTGATCGGCCCGCAGGACGCCGACATCCAGATCAGGCTGAAGGACGGCCACAAGCCGACCGCTGAGCATGTGCGCACGCTGCGCGAGCAGTTGCCGCGACTGTTCCCGGGCACCAGCTTCTCGTTCCTGCCGGCCGACATCGTCAGCCAGATTCTGAACTTCGGCGCGCCGGCGCCGATCGACCTGCAGATCCGCGGTGCCAATATCGAGGCTAACTTCGCCTATGCCAACAGGCTGCTGGCCAAGATCAAGCGCATCCCCGGCATCGCCGACGCGCGGATCCAGCAGTCGCCGAACAACCCGACCTTCAACATCGATGTCGACCGCACCCGCGCGCAATATGTCGGCCTGACCGAGCGCGACGTCACCAACTCGCTGGTCGTCAACCTCGCAGGCTCCTCGCAGGTCGCGCCGACCTACTACCTCAATCCCGATAACGGCGTGTCCTATTCGATCGTGATGCAGACGCCGCAATACCAGATCGACTCGCTGAGCGCGCTGCAGACCCTGCCGATCACCGCGACCGGCAACACCCAGGCTCCGATCCTCGGCGGCATCGCCGACATCAAGCGCGCGACCTCGAGCGCGGTGGTGTCGCAATACGACATCCAGTCGCTGGTGCAGATCTACGCCACGACGCAAGGGCGCGATCTCGGCGGCGTGGCGACCGACGTGCGCCAGCTGATCGCAGACACCGCCAAGGAAGTGCCGAAGGGCTCGTCCGTGGTGCTGCTCGGCCAGGTGCAGACCATGAACTCGGCCTTCACCGGCCTGCTGTTCGGCCTGCTCGGTGCGGTCGTGCTGATCTACTTCCTGATCGTGGTGAACTTCCAGTCCTGGTCGGATCCGTTCGTGATCATCACGGCGCTGCCTGCCGCGCTTGCCGGCATCGTCTGGATGCTGTTCACGACCCAGACCACGCTGTCGGTGCCGGCGCTGACCGGGGCCATCATGTGCATGGGCGTCGCAACCGCCAACAGCGTGCTGGTGATCAGTTTCGCCCGCGAGCGCTATGAGGAGCTCGGCGATCCCGTCGCTGCGGCGCTGGAGGCCGGCTTCGTCCGGTTCCGCCCGGTGCTGATGACGGCGCTCGCGATGATCATCGGCATGGCGCCGATGGCGCTGGGGCTGGGCGAGGGCGGCGAGCAAAACGCTCCGCTCGGTCGGGCCGTGATCGGCGGCCTGATCTTCGCCACAACCGCGACGCTGATGTTTGTTCCCGTGGTATTCAGTATGGTACACAAGAAGCAAGGCGCCAAAGCCGCCGCCTCATCGGAGATTCCGCATGCAGCCCACTGAACAGCGCCCACCGGTGTCCAGCCGGAGATTGGGCATATTCGGCGTGGTTGCACTGGTCGGCGCGGGACTGATTGTCGGTACCGGCATCCGCGCCCGTGAGGAGCAGGACAACCGGCTGAAGGAATGGACCGACGACCAGGCCGTTCCGACCGTCGCGGTGGCGCTGCCTAACGCCAAGG
Source organism: Bradyrhizobium acaciae (assembly GCF_020889785.1). Taxonomy (GTDB): domain Bacteria; phylum Pseudomonadota; class Alphaproteobacteria; order Rhizobiales; family Xanthobacteraceae; genus Bradyrhizobium; species Bradyrhizobium acaciae. The sequence continues at coordinate 10,627 of NZ_JACMYK010000019.1, read as the reverse complement.
CGCTGAGCCCCACGATCGATCTGCCCGGCCGGCTCGAGGCGTACTCCCGCGCGCCGATCTTCGCCCGCGTGTCCGGCTATCTCAAGACCTGGGACGCCGATATCGGCGCTCGCGTCAAGGCCGGCCAGGTGATCGCCGAAATCGAGGCGCCCGACCTCGACCAGCAATTGCTGCAGGCGCGCGCCGATCTCGCCAGCGCCCAGGCCTCAGCCAAGCTCTCGGAGGCCACGCTGAGCCGGCGCAAGACGCTGGTTGCCTCGAACTTCGTGTCCGCGCAGGAGATCGACGAGCGCACCGCCGACCTCTCCAACAAGAACGGTGCGGTCAAGGCCGGTCAGGCCAATGTCGAGCGGCTGGAAGCGCTCGCCGGTTACAAGAAGATCACAGCGCCGTTCGATGGCGTGGTGACCTCGCGCGACACCGACGTCGGCGCGCTGATCAACGCCGGTGGCGGCTCGGGCCCGGCGATGTTCACGGTCTCCGACATCACCAAGCTGCGCGTCTATGTCAACGTGCCGCAGAACTACGTTCCGGCGATCAAGATCGGCGCCAAGGCGACGCTGGTGCTGCCGGATTACCCGAACCGCACTTTCCAGGCGACCGTGGAAGCCTCTTCGCAGGCGGTCGACGTCGCCTCCGGCACCACGCGGATGCAGCTCGGGCTCGACAATTCCTCCGGCGAATTGATGCCGGGGAGTTATGCCAGCGTGAAGCTGAACTTGCAGCGCGAGTCCACGCCGCTCAGCATTCCCGCCAGCGCACTGATCTTCAACAGCAGCGGCCTGCGGGTCGCGACCGTCGGCCCTGACGACAAGGTGCTGTTCAAGACCGTGAAGATCGGCCGCGACCTCGGCAAGGAGATCGAGATCGCCTCGGGCCTTGCTCCCGACGACCGCATCATCACCGCCCCGCCGGATGGCCTCGCCGACGGCGATCATGTCCGCGTCACCGGCGCCGGCGCCAAGGGCAAGCCGACGACGGCCTCCGAGAAGCAGGATGTGAAGGGGTAGGGGACGCGGCGTCGCTCCTTCGTCATGCCCGGGCTTGTCCCGGGCATCCACGTCTTACCTTCCTTCGTTGGGCAAAGACGTGGATGGCCGGGACAAGCCCCGGCCATGACGCGGAAAGTGCGTTACCCCACCCGCCATTCCAGCATGCCGTCACCGGCGGTGACGATGTTGCCGGTGCTGCCGACCGGCGTGCGATCCATGTTCTGCAGATGCGCCAGCGTCGCGGTATCGCTCGCCGGAATCCGGCCGAGCGTGCGGCGGCCATCCTCGGTGCGCAGCATGGTGACGCCGTGCTCGACCTCGCCATTGGCGCGATAGATCACGGTGAAGGCCTCGACCTTGCCTTTGCCCGCGGCCTCCGCGGTGAAGTCGGGCACATCGCGCCGGTTGCGGTCGGCCTCGGCCTGCACGGAGGTCTCCTGCTTGAGCGCGGCCGTCGGCGCCGCACGCGACAGCACCAGGCCGTGATGCTTGGTGACGAAGCCGCCCTGGCCATAGAGCAGGCCGAGCGTGCCGCCGCTTCGCAGCTTGCGCACCATCGCGCAGGCCGAATGCGTCATGTAGGTGTTGAGCGGCGCGCCGAAGAAGGTGAGGCCGCCCGTCACAGTCGGCTGCACGTCGGCACCGAGGCCAAGCGTCCGGCGCGCCATCTTGGGCACGCAGGGGAAGCAGCTATAGAGCTCGATCGCGTCGAACTTCCTGCCGTCGCCGCCGACAAGATCCATCACTGCCTTCAACACCGCGGTCTGCGCGTGGCTTTCGACGAACTGATCGCGGGTCAGATAATCGCGCGGCTCTTCCGCCGAGGCGCCGCCGAGCGGATAGATCAGCTTGTCCTCCGGCACGCCGGCGGCCCGCGCCTTGGCAAGGCTGGTCAGGATCAGCGCGCCGCCCATGTTCACCGTCGGGTTCGCCACCATCAGCTTGGTATACGGCCAGGCGATCATCCGGTTGTCGGGGGTTGCGGTGGTGATCTCGTCGCCGGTGAAGCGCTTCTTCAGCCATGAGTTCGGATTGTCCGCGGCAACGCGTGCGTAGGTCGACCACAGGTCGCCGGATTCCTTCAGCGCCTCGCGCGGCGTCTGCCCCCAGTGCGCCGAGGTCGCGGACTCATAGAGCGGATAGACCGTGATCGGCCTGAACACACCAAGCGTCACGGCCATCGGCTTCTGGAACGCAGCGCCGCGCTTCGGCTCCTCGACGTCATGGGCGAACGGCGTCCACGGCAATTCGACGCCGGCGCGCTGCGCCTTCGTCGCGGTCGACTGCGCCTCCGCGCCGCACACCGCCGCGACGCTGCATTCGCCGCGCGCAATGCGCTGCGCCGCCTCGTGCAGATAGCGGATCGGGCTCTCGCCGCCGACCGGGCCGTAATAGAGATGCGAAGGCTGAATGCCGAGCCGTGCGGCGAGCTGCTTCTCGGGATCGCGATAGCGCCAGCTCAGGAAATTGACGACGTCGAGCGACTGCACGTCGGAGAGCAGCTTTGCGCCGCTGTCCGCCTCGGCGCGCTTCAGCGCCTGTTCCAGCAGGGTGAGCGGCTCGAGGCCGGCGGCGATGTCCTTCGGACGATCGACGATCTCACCGACGCCGACGATGACGGGAATGCGGTCTTCGGGGATGCTGTTCGACATTTTGTTCTAGCTTTACTTTCTCGATTTTATCACGCCGTCGCCCTTCGAGGCCTCCGCTGCGCTACGGCGCCTCAGGGTGACGGCTACGGGGACGGCGTCATCCTGAGGTGCGAGCCTTGCGGCGCGTCAGCGCCGCTGGGCGAGCCTCGAAGGATGGGCCACGTATTCGATCACTCCGCCATCAGTGCGTTCATGTGCTCGACGGCCTCGACGAAATCTTCCTTGAACTCCTGCACCACGGCGCCCGCGGACTTCACGCTGTCGACCAGGCCGACACCCTGGCCGACGAAATAGCTCACGAGATCGCGGGCCTTCTCGTTACCACCAGCGGCGGCGCGGTCGATCGCGTTGAAGGCGTCGCGGCTGATGATGCTTTGTAGCGGCATCGGCAGCGCGCCGGGGCTGTCCGGCGAGCGGTCCCAGGCGTCGGTCCACACCGAACGGAGCTGCCGTGCCGGCTTGCCGGTGCGGCCCTTCGAGCGGATGGCGTCGCGGGAGGAGGCGGCGATCATCTTCTCGCGGAAAATCTGCGAGGTCTCCGATTCCACCGTGGCAAGCCACACCGAGCCGGTCCACGCGCCGGCCGCGCCCATCGCCATGCAGGCCGCCATCTGGCTGCCGGTCATGATGCCACCGGCGGCGAGCACCGGCACGTCGCGGATCTTCTTGATCGCCTTGATCACCTCGGGCACCAGCACCATGGTCGAGACCTCGCCGCAATGGCCGCCGGCCTCGGTGCCCTGCGCGACGAGGATGTCGACGCCGGCCGCGACCTGACGCAGCGCATGCTCCTTGGAGCCGACCAGCGCCGCCACCGGTACGCCGTGCTTGCGGCCCATCTCGATCATCGCCTTCGGCGGCACGCCGAGCGCGTTCGCGATCAGCCGGATCGGATGGCGGAACGAGACCTCGAGCAGTTGCAGCGCGGTCTCCGCATCGAACGGCTGCGGCTGGTTGTCGGCGACGCTCTGCGTCGTGAGCTCGATGTTGTATTTCTTCAGCAGATTGCGGGTGAAATCGCGGTGCTCCTGTGAGACGCGTTTCTCCAGGCTCCTCCAGGTGACGTTCTTCTCACCTGCGGTCGAGATGTTTTCCGGGATCAGCACGTCGATGCCGTAGGGCTTGCCGTCGACATGTGCGTCGATCCATTTCAGCTCCTGCTCCAGCGTCTCCGGCAAGTACCGGGTCGCGCCGAACACGCCGAAGCCGCCGGCGCGGCTGACTGCCGCCACCACGTCGCGGCAATGGCTGAAAGCGAGCAGGGGGAATTCAATTCCCAGCATGTCGCAGATCGGTGATTTCATGAGTTGGTTTTCTCCCGGCGGCTGCTTCTTGTGCTCGTTGGCATCGGCGCCTGCAACGCTAGCGCATCACGGTCGACGAAGCCAAGCGGGTTTCGGCCGCGTCGATCTTGCGTGCAGGCGCTGCTTGGCTGCATCGCCCTCAGTGCATTCCGCTGGATAGAAAATGCGATCCGGCGGGGGTGGGCAAAGCCGGGCGTGCCCACCATCTAGTGCGGGCATGCGGATGGGCGCGGCGGTCGCCGCACCATGGAAAAACGAAAACCGGGAGCCAACGACGTGACTGACACCCCTGCCTACGAGCCGCCGAAAGTCTGGACCTGGAACAAGGAGAGCGGCGGGCGCTTCGCCAGCATCAACCGGCCGATCGCCGGCCCCACCCATGACAAGGAGCTGCCGGTCGGCCGCCATCCGCTGCAACTCTACTCGCTGGCGACGCCGAACGGCGTGAAGGTCACCGTGATGCTGGAAGAGCTGCTGGCCGCGGGCCACAAGGGGGCGGAATACGACGCCTGGCTGATCAAGATCGACGGCAATCAGTTCGGCAGCGGCTTTGTCGCGGTCAATCCGAACTCGAAGATCCCGGCGCTGATGGACCGCAGCGGGCCCGAGCCGATTCGGGTGTTCGAGTCGGGTTCGATCCTGGTCTACCTCGCAGAGAAATTCGGCGCCTTCCTGCCGACCGACACCAAGAGGCGCGCCGAAACCTTCTCCTGGCTGTTCTGGCAGATGGGCTCGGCGCCGTATCTCGGCGGGGGCTTCGGGCATTTCTACGCCTATGCGCCGACCAAGATCGAATACGCCATCGACCGCTTTGCGATGGAGGTGAAGCGTCAGCTCGACGTGCTCGACCGCAGGCTCGCCGACAACGAATATCTCGCAGGCGATGTCTACACGATCGCCGACATGGCGGTGTGGCCCTGGTACGGCGGACTGGCCAAGGGCCTGCTTTATGGTGGCGGCGAATTCCTCTCGGTGCAGGACTACAAGAACGTGCAGCGCTGGACCGATGCGATCGCGGCGCGGCCCGCGGTGAAGCGCGGCCGCATGGTCAACCGCACCTGGGGCGAGCCGTCGAGCCAGCTCCACGAGCGCCATGACGCCGGCGATTTCGAGACCAAGACGCAGGACAAGATCGAGCAGGCGGCGTCGTGATTGCGTAGGACGGATTAGTCTTACTGTGTCACGAGTCTGTCTCCATCGTCATTGCGAGGAGCGATAGCGACGAAGCAATCCATCGAACCGCATTCGCGGACAGATGGATTGCTTCGCTTGGCTCGCAATGACGGTTTGATTCGTTCGCGGTCTCACAGGGCTGGCGGGAAAGACGGTGTGACGACCCGCTCTAGGCATCGGTGCCTTACCCCAACAGATCGTCATACTCCGGATGCTTCTTCATGAAGCCCTGGATGAACTCGCACTTCACGATGAGCTTGATGCCCTGCGCGCGGACGGCGTCGAGCGTGGCGCGGGCGATCTTGGAGCCGATGCCGCGGCCGCCGAGCTCCGGCGGCACTTCGGTATGCACCAACGTGATGGTGTCCGGCGTCTTGCGGTAGACCACGAAGGCGGTGGCGCCGTCGACGGCGAGTTCGAACCGGCTCTGCGCCTCGTTGTCGCGGAATGCTTCACTCATTGTCTTGTCCTCGGCTATTTCGTCTTTGCCCCTTCGGCTGCGGGAAACACCACGCGGTCGTCGGTGCGGCAGTAGCGATCGGCGAACATGCGGCCGATCGGGTGGTAGCGGTCCATGTGGACGCGCATCGCTTCGCGATCCCACAATTCGTCGCGGATGTGGAAGTGAATGCCTTCGCCCATGATGAGTTCGCGGTCGCCGTTGACGTCGATCAGCTTCCAGGTCTTGCACTCCATCGCGAACGGCGCGTCGGCAAGCCGGGGCACCGCGATCTTGCTGGATGGCGCGAGTTTCAGGCCGAGATAATCGGGCTCGCCGATCTCAGGCGGGAAGTCGCCCGAGCTCTCGTGCATCGCGCGCGCCAGCGGCTCGTCGGTCAGGTTCACCACGAATTCGCCTGATCGTTGGATGTTGAGCATCGTGTCCTTCTCGCGGCCGTCGGGCCGGCGGTTGACCGCGAACATGCAGAGCGGCGGGTCCTCGCAGAACACGTTGAAGAACGAGAACGGCGCCGCATTGACCACGCCATCGGCGTTTTGGCTCGTCACCCATGCGATCGGCCGCGGCAGCACGAAGGAGGTCAGCACCTTGTAGCGTTCGCGCTGGGTGAGGTCGCTTGCGGCGTATTCCATGGAGATGATCCGAAATGTGGGATGGGTTAGCGACTTGTCTGCCGTAGCTCCAAGAGCGAAGGCGGAAGCGTAACCCGCCGCTGACGGGCCGCAAAGTAAAAGGCGGGTTACGCTTGCGCTAACCCGCCTTACGATTCCTGGCAAAATTCCGAATAATAGAATTATGCCGCTGAGTTGCCCGACATGTCAAGTTGCCGTGTCGAACGCCGGCCGGCTCCTTTGCATGGGGTTGTTTTCGATATTTTGGCAGAGCGCCCCTGCGGAGGCAGCCCTCCCCCCGCGAAGCGCGGGGAGAGGGAGGCGTAGCAACTACGTCATGCTCAGTTCATGACGGCCGACCACCATCCAGTGCACCTCGTCCGGACCGTCGGCGAAGCGCAGATGGCGGACGTCCTGGTACATTTCGCCGAGCGGCGACCACTGCGAGATGCCGGTGGCGCCGTGCATCTGGATCGCCTGGTCGATCACCTTGCAGGCGCGCTCGGGGACCATGGCCTTGACCATCGAGACCCAGACGCGGGCTTCCTTGTTGCCGAGCACGTCCATCGCCTTGGCCGCCTTCAGCACCATCAGCCGCATCGCTTCGATTTCGCAGCGCGCCTGGGCGATGATCTGCATGTTGCCGCCGAGGTGAGCGATCTTCTTGCCGAACGCTTCACGGGTCAGGCCACGCTGCACCATCATGTCGAGCGCCTTCTCGGCCTTGCCGATGGTGCGCATGCAGTGATGGATGCGGCCCGGTCCGAGGCGGACCTGCGAGATCTCGAAGCCGCGGCCTTCACCGAGCAGCATGTTTTCCTTCGGCACCTTGCAATTGTTGAAGCGCAGATGCATGTGGCCGCGCGGCGCATGGTCATGGCCGAACACGTGCATCGGGCCGAGGATCTCGACGCCGGGAGTGTCGATCGGGACCAGGATCTGCGACTGCTGCTTGCTCGGCGCCGCATCGGGGTTGGTCTTCACCATCACGATCATGATCTTGCAGCGCGGATCGCCGGCGCCGGAGATGTAATACTTCTCGCCGTTGATCACCCACTCGTCGCCGACGAGCTTTGCGGTGGTCGAGATGTTCTTGGCGTCGGAGGAGGCGACGTTCGGCTCGGTCATCGCATAGGCCGAGCGGATCTCGCCGTTGAGTAGCGGCTTCAGCCACTTCTCCTTCTGCGCCTTGGTACCGACGCGCTCCAGCACCTCCATGTTGCCGGTATCGGGCGCCGAGCAGTTCATGGTCTCGGAGGCCAGCGGGCTCTTGCCGAGCTCAGCGGCGATATAGGCGTAGTCGAGGTTGTTGAGGCCGTCGCCGGTTTCGGCGTCGGGCAGGAAGAAGTTCCAGAGACCGACTTCCTTGGCCTTGTCCTTGGCCTTCTGCAGGATCGCGAGCTGTTCGTCGGTGAAGCTCCAGCGGTTGGTCTTCTTCTCGCCGGCGCGATAGAACTCGACCGACATCGGGTCGACGGTGTCGCGGATGAACTGCTTCACATGATCGTAGAGCGGGCGGACCTTGTCCGACATCCGGAGGTCGTTGAGCTCGTCGCCCGGATTGAGTGTGTAGTTCGTGGTGCGCGGCACATAGGCATGCTTCATTGTCTTTTCTCCCTCGCGAAGGCGCGTTTCGCGGCGGACAATAGACGCGTGCGACGCGAAGCGCGAGCACCGATTTTTGCAGGATCTCTACCGCATCGCGGAATTTTGGCGACGGCGTTTCAAACGTTGTTTGAACGCCGCCGCCGCATGCAGCGTGAAAAAGACTCCGGCGGGCGCCGGCTATGTCATCCGGTGCATTGCGCAGATCTTGTTGCCGTCGAGATCGCGCAAGTAGGCGAGGTAGAGCTTGATGCCGCCTCCTTCGCGGACACCCGGCGGGTCCTCGCAGGGCTTGCCGCCATTGGCGACGCCGGCCGCGTGCCAGGCATGGACCTGCTCAGGCGAAGAGCAGGCAAAGCCGATCGTGCCGCCATTGGCGTGCGTCGCCGGCTCGCCGTTGATCGGCTTGGACACCATGAAAATGCCTGCCTTGGTCAGGTACATGATGCGGTGACCGTCGACCCGGGCCGGCCGGACATCGAGCGTGCCGAGCAGCGCATCGTAAAACGTCTTGGCCTTGTCCAGATCGTTGGTGCCGACCATCACGTGTGAAAACATCTGAAATATCCTCCCTGCTTGTTTGTGAAAAGTCGCCTTGTGCGTCCTTACGGCAGGAACGCTAGCAGCAGTTTTGTCGCGACGGAAGCGACGCACCGTCGCGCACTGTTCTGAAGCGATTCACTCGCGTCATTCCGGGGCTCGCGCCAAGGGGCACGCCCCGGAATGACGAGGGAGAAACGTCGCACCGCTATCACAAAACTCACTGTCGTCCCTGCGAAAGCAGGGAGCCATAACCACGACCTTGCATTGTTACATGTGGTTGGAACGGCGAGTCCCGTTCACAACATCCGCCGCGGGGTACGGGTCCCTGCTTTCGCAGGGACGACAGCGGTAAACGTGGTGGCAGCGAAAACTCAAAACGCCGTGTACCCGCCGTCGATCACAAAACAGTCCGCTGTATGATAGGACGATGCCTTGCTCATGAGATAGACGGCGATGCCGCCGAAATCGCTCGGCTCGCCGAAGCGGCGCACCGGGATGCGCGGCATCACGTTGGCGACGAACTTGTCGTTGGCCATGATGCCGGCGGTCATGTTGCTCTTGATCCAGCCCGGCAGGATCGCATTTGCGGTCACGCCGTGGCGGGCGAGCTCGACGCCGAGCGCCCGGCACAGCGCATTCAGCGCGGCCTTGGTGCCGGCATAGTGCTCGTTGCGCGCGGTGCCGAACAGCGAAGCGAGGCTCGAGGTCGCGACCAGCCGGCCGAACTTGTCGCCCGCTTCAGACCGCTCGGTCATGTGGCGTGCCGCAGCCTGGAATACATGAAACACGCCGTCGAGATTGGTCGCGAACATCTTGCGCCATTCCTCCTCGGTGCGGTCGATGAAGGAACGGCGTCCGCCGCCGCCGATGCCGGCATTGGCGAAGCAGCCGTCGACGCGGCCGAACGTGTCGAGCGTTGCCTTCATCGCGGTCTTGACCGAGCCGGGATCGCTGACGTCGCAGAATTGCGTCGAGACCTTGCCCGGCCCGGCCTTCATCGAAGCCGCGGCGTTGGCGTTTTTTTCCGCGTTGCGGCCCCAGATCGCGACGTTGCAGCCGGCGGCGTTCAACGCCTGCGCGATGCCGAGGCCGATGCCGCCATTGCCGCCGGTGATGACAGCGACGCGGCCGGTGAGATCGAAGATGCCACTCATTGGGGTTTCCATTTGGTTTGGTGCGCGCTAATCACGCGTTCACGGATGGGCTTGCCATCGACCATGGACAAGCCCGGCACAAAAATCAAATATGGGTCCAAATAAAGGTCGACCCATCGACCTACCGCGGTACCAACCGCCAAGACAACGCAAGCAAGACAACGTAACGAGGAAACCATGCAGTTCAAACACGTCACGCTCGACTTCGACGGATCGGTCGCGATCCTCAGGCTCGACCATCAGGAAGTCATGAACGCGGTGTCGATCGACATGCTCGGCGGCCTTGCCGAGGCGCTCGATGCGATCGACGACAAGCGCGACGAGGTGCGCTGCCTGGTGATCACCGGTGCGGGCAGGGCCTTCTGCACCGGAGCCAATCTGCAGGGCCGCAACCAGCAGCAGAAGCCCGGCAAGAGCAACGCCGGCGCGGCACTGGAGACCGCGTTCCATCCGTTCCTGCGCCGATTGCGTAAGCTGCACTGTCCGATCGTGACGGCGGTGAACGGTCCGGCCGCCGGCGCCGGGATGAGCTTCGCATTGATGGGCGACCTCATCCTGTGCGCGCGCTCGTCCTATTTCCTGCAGGCGTTCCGCCGCATCGGCCTGGTGCCGGATTGCGGCTCGACCTGGCTACTGCCGCGGCTGATCGGCAAGGCGCGTTCGGTCGAGCTGTCGCTGCTCGGCGAGCGGCTGCCGGCCGAGAAGGCGCTGGAATGGGGCCTCGTCAACCGTGTCTATGACGACGGCGCGCTGATGGAAGAGACGATGAAGATGGCGCACGATCTCGCCAACGGCCCGACGGTGGCGCTGTCGCTGATCCGCAAGCTCTACTGGGACAGCCCGGAAAACACGCTCGAGGATCAGCTCAATCTGGAATTCGAGTCGCAGCGAATTGCGGGCGGCGCGGAGGATTTCAAGGAGGGTGTCACCGCATTCCTCGAGAAGCGGCCGGCGAAGTTCAAGGGCAAATGATCGAGACCGAACTCGGGCGCTGCGTCGCCGCGTTTCATCCGAGCGCAACGGGCGTCACCGGCGCCGCCAAGCTCTCCGGCGGCGCCAGCCAGGAGACCTGGACGTTCGACATCGTGCACCCGAACGGCACTATCGGCGCGATCCTGCGCCGCGCGCCGCCG